>JAFVQJ010000014.1 GCA_017504945.1 Clostridia bacterium | reverse complement strand
GGCGCCTGTTTCTTGTATCCTTACAAGAAACAGGCGCCCCGCGCGCAGTGGAAAGAAGAAATATTCTCCGCGGCTTTTGCTGTAAGAACCGCCTTCACACGCGCGTATTTAGTTATCATATTGTATTTATTGACAAAATGCACAAAATCGAGGAGCAATATATGTAAAAAAAGTACAAATTGCGGCTTGAAATCTACCGTTTTTTTATGTTATACTTTAATATACGAAAACTATATTACCAAAGGAGATAAAACAATGATCTCTAAAAAAATCACAGTTGAGCATCCCTACGGACTTCACGCACGTCCCGCAACCTATTTTATCCAGAAGGCAAACGAATTCAAGTCCAATATCGACATTATGAGAGAGGGCAGACGCGTTAACGCAAAAAGTCTTCTCGGCGTTCTTTCGCTCGGTGTCGTTAAAGGAATGGAAATAACTATTATCGCAAACGGCTCCGACGAGGAAGCCGCTGTTGACGCGCTTTGCGATCTTATTATCAACAATCTCGAATCGAAATAATGGTCATTTACCGAAAATGCCCGTTTTATAACGGGCGTTTTACTGTTTAAAGAAGGATTATTATGCTCACCATCATAACGGGTCATTACGGCAGCGGTAAGACTACCCTTTCGTTAAACCTTGCCGTCAATTCGGCAAAAAGCGGCAAAAAGACCGCCATTGCCGACCTTGATATTGTAAATCCCTTTTTTCGCACGGCAGACTCGCTTCCGCTCCTTGAGGAGCTCGGCATAGAGGCGATAATTCCCTACGGCGCAAACTCAAATCTCGAATCGGTCTATCTTCCGCCCGAGGTCGAAAAGCTTTTTCGCTACGACGGAAACGCCTACCTCGACATCGGGGGCGACGATGACGGCGCAATAGTTTTAGGGCGCTACGCCGAGAAGATAGCCGCCGCGGGCTATGAGATGATATGTGTTATAAGCCGCTACCGTCCTTTTACGAAGGATCCGAAGGACGCCGCCGAGATGATAGCCTCCATTGAGGCTACCTCAAGGCTTAAGGTAACGGGGCTCGTTAACACCTCCTCCCTCGGCGACGACACCGACGGCGAGACCGTTTTGGCGTCGGCTTGCTATGCAAAGGAGGTTTCGCGCCTTTCGGGCAAGCCGCTTTTATACACGGCTGTGAAGAAGGACGTCCTTGCCACCCTTTCGGACGGCGAAAAGGAAACGCTCGGGGATATTCTCCCCATAGAGATATACACAAAAAGACTTTTTTAGGAGGTACCTATAATGAATAAAGTTACGTTTAAAACAGATCTTTGCAAGGGCTGCGGTCTTTGCGAGGAAGCCTGTCCCAAAAAGATCGTAAAGCTCAATCCCGACAAGCTTAACGCAAAGGGCTACAACGTTGCCGAGGTATCCGATGAGGATATGGCAAAATGTATTGCCTGCGCAATGTGCGCAAGAATGTGTCCCGACTGCGTGATCACCGTCGAGAAGAACTGAAAGGAAGATAACAATGGCTGAAAAAGTACTTATGAAGGGCAACGAAGCTATTGCCGAGGCCGCTATAAGAGCAGGTTGCAGACATTTCTTCGGCTACCCCATCACTCCTCAAACCGAGGTTTCCGCTTATATGGCAAAGAAGATGCCCAAAATAGGCGGTGTTTTTCTTCAGGCGGAAAGTGAGATTGCCGCCGCAAATATGGTGCTCGGCGCCGCAAGCGCAGGTGTGAGAACGATGACCTCGTCCTCCTCCCCCGGCATCTCCCTCAAGCAGGAGGCCATTTCCTACATAATCGGCTCCGACCTTCCCTGCGTTATTCTTAACATTCAGAGAGGCGGCCCCGGTCTCGGCGGTATCCAGCCCTCGCAGGCAGACTATTTTCAGGCTACCCGTTCTCCCGATCACGGCGACGCGCATATGCTCGTTTTCGCTCCCGCTTCCGTTCAGGAGATGGTAACTCTCGTTACCGACGCCTTCGATCTTGCCGATAAATACCGTATGCCCGCTATGATACTCGGCGACGGCGCACTCGGTCAGATGATGGAGCCCGTTGTTTTCGAGGACAAGGAGATAACTCCCCCCGAAAAGCCCTGGGCAACCAACGGCCACGAGAATAAGAGAGCTCACAACATAGTAAACTCTCTCTACATTCAGCCCGACGAGCTTGAGAGAATAGTTAAAGAGAGATTTGAAAAGTACGAGGAGATCAAGAAAAACGAGACCCGCGTTGAAAACTTTATGACCGACGACGCCGACGTTATCGTCGTTGCCTACGGCATTGCAGCCCGTGTTGCAAAGAGCGCGGTCAGAAATGCAAGAGCGGCAGGCATAAAAGCAGGACTTATCCGTCCCATAACCCTTTGGCCCTTCCCCGCAGAAGCTATTAAGGAAAAGGCAGACAAGGTAAAGGCGTTCCTCACCGTTGAGCTTTCAATGGGTCAGATGGTAGAGGACGTAAAGCTTGCCGCCGAATTCAAGGCTCCCGTTGAATTTTTCGGACGTACCGGCGGTATGGTCCCCACCACCGACGAGGTATTCAACGAGATAGTAAGACTTAACGGAGGTAATAAATAATGGCTACCGTATTCAAAAAGCCTCACGCGCTTACAGATAAGCCCCTTCACTACTGCCCCGGCTGCACCCACGGTATAGTTCACCGCCTGGTTGCCGAGGTTCTTGACGAAATGGGCATTGAAGGAGAGACTATCGGCGTTGCACCCGTAGGCTGCTCCGTTTTCGCATACGATTATTTTAACTGCGACGTTATTCAGGCTCCCCACGGCAGAGCGCCCGCAGTTGCAACCGGTGTTAAGAGAGCAAGACCCGACCGCTTCGTATTCACCTATCAGGGCGACGGCGACCTTGCCGCTATCGGCACCAACGAGACTGTTCACGTCGGCACGAGAGGCGAGAACATCACCGTTATATTCATCAACAACGCTATCTACGGTATGACCGGCGGTCAGATGGCTCCCACTACCCTTCCCGGTCAGGTCACCCAGACCTCTCCCTACGGCAGAAACGTTGCTACTCAGGGCTATCCCATAAGAGTTTGCGAGATGCTTGCAACTCTTGACGGCGTTGCCTACGCAGAGCGCGTTGCCATCGACGGCGTTCCCGGAATTATGAACGCCAAAAAGGCTATAAGAAAAGCATTTGAAACTCAGAAGGCAGGCAAGGGTCTTTCCTTCGTTGAGGTTCTTTCTACCTGTCCCACCAACTGGGGCATGACTCCCAAGGACGCTATTAAGTGGCTCAAGGAAAATATGGAGAGCTACTACCCCTTGGGCTGCTACAAGGATAAGGAATAAGGAGGTATATTGAAATGAACAACACCACTCATACTTTCTTACTCGCAGGCTTCGGCGGTCAGGGCATACTCTTCCTCGGCAAAGCCATTGCCGTTGCGGGACTTTTAGAGGATAAGGAGCTTTCCTGGCTTCCCTCCTACGGCCCCGAAATGAGAGGCGGTACCTGTAACTGCTCCGTTACCGTTTCCGATGAGGAGATAGGCTCTCCTCAGGTTCTTACCCCCTCCTGCCTCGTGGTTATGAATCAGCCCTCCTTCGATAAATTCGACAAGGCTACCGTAGCAGGCGGCTACACCTTTATCGACAGCTCTCTCGTTTCCTCCAAATCCGAGAGAACCGATATAAGCGTTTTCTATATTCCCGCAACGAGCCTTGCAAACGAAAACGGACTTAAGGGTCTTGCAAACATCGTAATGCTCGGCAAGATATGCAAGGAATACCCCTTCCTCCCCAAAGAGACCGTTTTGAAGGCTTTGGAGAAGAACAACAAGAAAAATCTTCCCGAAATAACCGAAAGAAACAACAGGGCTTTCGACATCGGCTACAACTACGCCGAGTAAAACAAAAAATATCTTCCGAAAGGAGCTTTTAGGATATGTCTGTTAAAAACATTGAGATCGCAGAGAGAATGAAGGCAATAAGAGAGCTTTCCGACATTGCGCCCGAAGAAATGGCGGTGCGAGTGGGCATGGCTCCCGAAGAATATCTCGCCTATGAAAGCGGAGAAAAAGATATACCGGTGAGCCTTTTATACGATATCTGTAACGAGCTTAAATTATCTATGACAGAGCTTCTTACAGGCGATACGCCCAAGCTGCACAACTTCTCCGTAGTCCGCAAAAGCAGAGGACTCGCGGTTGACAGAAACGACGCGTATATTTATCAGAATCTCGCATTTCATTTCGCCGACAGAAAGATAGAGCCCCTTTTGGTAACCATCCCCGGCGCAAAGCGCAAGGAGGACTATCATTTTAACTTCCACAGAGGTCAGGAGTATCACTACTGCCTCGAGGGAAGCTATAAGATCTGCATTGACGGCAAGGAGATATTGCTCGGTGAGGGCGACAGCCTTTATTTCGACTCTTCATATCCTCACGCCATGAAGGCGGCTAACGAAAACGATGCGAAGATTTTAGTCATAGTAATCTAAAATAAGGAATTGTTAAATTTATGAGACTTTTATCACGCTTTTGCAATGAAAATTTTAAAAGCTACGAGGATTTTCGCAAAAATTTCCGTATAACCGCACCCGATAACTTCAATTTCGCAAGCGACGTAATCGACGTTTACGCCGCAGAGTCTCCCGATCAGAGAGCTTTGGTCTGGGCAAACGACAAGGGCGAGAGCAAGACCTTCTCCTTCGGCGACATTTCACGTCTTTCAAAAAAGGCGGCAAACGCCTTTGAAAAGCTCGGTGTTACAAGGGGCGACAAGGTGCTCGTTATAGTTAAGCGCCGTTATCAGTATTGGTATATCGTCCCCGCTCTTTGCAGGCTCGGCGCAACTCTCATTCCCGCCACTCATCAGCTCACCAAGAAGGATATCGTTTACCGTGTAAACAGCTCGAACGCCAAAATGGTGCTCTACGTTACCGACGACGCCTTTGAGGTATCTCTTACCGAAGCGGAAAAGGAGTTTGACCACAGCGTTATTTTGGCAACCGTTTCGGAAAAAGCAAAAAACAGAGTTGATTTCGACGCCGAGGTCGATGCCGCATCGGAGGATTTTGCCCGCCGCGATATCGATCCGAACGGCAATATGATAATCTATTTCACCTCGGGCACCACGGGAATGCCCAAAATGGTTACCCACAACTTTTTCTATCCCTTGGGTCACATTCTCACCGCAGGCTTCTGGCAGAATTTAAAGGAGACCGATCTCCACTTCTCGCTTGCCGAAACGGGCTGGGCAAAATGCTCGTGGGGCAAGATATTCGGTCAGTGGATATGCGGCGCTTCGGTATTCGTTTACGATTACGATACCCGCTTTTTACCGCTTGAAATGGCAAAAATGATAGAATCGCACAAGATCACCACCTTCTGCGCTCCGCCCACCGTTTTCCGTTTCCTTATTAAAGAGGATCTCACGGGAATCGACCTCTCCTCCCTTCGCGCAACCTATATTGCGGGCGAGCCGTTAAACGCAGAGGTCTTTAAGCAATGGAAAAAGCTTACGGGACTCGAGCTTCGCGAGGGCTACGGTCAGACCGAAACTGCGGTCTTGGCGGCAACTTATCCTTGGATAGACGCAAAGCCCGGCTCGATGGGCAAGCCCTCACCTCATTTCAACACCACCCTTTTAAACGATAAGGGCGATCCCTGCGAGGTCGGTGAAGAGGGCGAGCTTTGTATTGATATGACTGAAATGCATCCCTACGGACTTTTCACGGGCTATGCAAACGACGAGGAAAAGACCTCCTCCGTTATGTACGACGGATATTATCACACCGGCGACGTCGCCTGGTTTGACGAAGAGGGCTATTTCTGGTTTGTCGGCAGGACCGACGACGTTATTAAGTCCTCGGGCTATCGCATAGGTCCCTTCGAGGTAGAATCGGCGCTGCTTGAGCATCCCGCCGTTTTGGAAACGGCGATCACCGCGGTCCCCGACCCCGTAAGAGGTCAGATAGTTAAGGCGACTATAATTCTCGCAAAGGGATACACCCCCTCCGACGAGCTTAAGAAAGAGCTTCAGGACCACGTCAAGCGCACCACCGCGCCCTACAAATATCCGAGGATCATCGAATTCGTCGACGAGCTTCCCAAGACCATATCGGGCAAGATAAAGCGCGCGGAAATAAGAAAAAACGACCATAAATAAAAAAATGACCCCCCGCCTCGAAAAAGGCGGGGATTTTATTAGCGGATAAATTTATATTTGGTAACTTTGGGGAGAGAAAATTATTTAAAGGTATTTGAAACCAATGCTTTGATCAAATCCCAAAAGCTGCCCGAAAGCGATATTGTATACCAATCGGAATCCATTTTATGAACCACCGGCACACCGGTTACGTTTTCGCTGTGAAATTTACTCGGTCTTTTGTTCGGTGAATAAACGATATCCTCACGATATTTAAAATTTGAAAACCATATCGTTCCGTCGGAGTAAAAATATATTGTTTCTACGTAGCCGCCGAAATCGTAGAATAAATCGGAAACGTCTGTAAAAGCTTGGTGTTGCGCGTCGGTAAGCGTTATTTTTATGCTTTCTTCGTCTGAACGAAGCGATATATATTTGTTTTTCAAAACACTACTTTCTATTCCGAAATATATTCTTCCGTTTTCAGGCACCTTATCCCGATAACCCTCAATAAATTCGACTACGGTATCGAGTGATTGTTTATATTCTTCAAATGTTTCTTTTTGAATAAAACTTTGCTTTGAGATCATATAAAGCTTCACCGTAGTAACGTTTACGGGATTTGTAAAAATAATAACGGTAAAAAGAATCAAAAGTATCAGTACCGCTGAAACCGTGCTTATTATTATCTTTTTCATATTTGCTATGACTCTTTTCTTTAACTAAATTTTGTAATATTGATTATTCTTCATTTTCCAAACGACCCATTGGACTTAACCATTTCAAAAATTTGAGTAAGATTTCTCCATTTCCATTGTAGCATACTACCCACCGCCCGTCAATAAATTTATATCGGCAGGCAAAATTTCGGCACTGTGCATAAAATCCGCCCTTTTCATTTGTGCAAATAAACGAAATCCCCGCCTCGTTTGAGGCGGGGATTTTTGTTTTGTTACGAATGAATTTCCTTGTTGCCGTATTTTTCTATAAAGCCGTCGTAGAGAGTCAGATAATACGGGGTGTAGTTTTCGCGGTTTATCTCCTCTGTGAGAGGCATGGGACCCGCATCGGTAACTTCCTGATAAAATTGAAATTTTATGCCGTCTTTTTCAAAATCACATACGTAACTGCTGTCCCATGTTTCCTCGTTGTTTCTCCTCCTAAGATAACCAAGAGATACACTTGCAAAATATTCTTCTCCTATTTTGAGAAAAACGAAATTTGTGCGCTGTGGGTCTCCGCCCCAATGAATATAATTGCCAACTTTGATTTTGCCGGCGGTGCTTTTTTCTTCACGGTGTATAGCGGAATAGCAGGCGTTACGAACATCTTCGTCTACATAGATGTATTTTAACGATAAATAAATTATATCTCCGACTTTTAACGTTGAATCTTTTCCAAGATGATATATTTCTTTTATTTTAACAGGAGTAAGCGTTGCACATCTTGATAATATTTCGGTATCCATATAATCGTTTTCAAAAGTATTGAAGCTCTCACCGACCACCTCAAATCTCAGTAAAGTTTGTCCGAGCTCTATTGCAATCTTTTCCCACTCCTCATAGGAGTCATGGCGTTTAGAAAAAGACAAGTTTTCAGAATTTGATGTGTAAATCAAATTCTCACTCGGTGTTAATTCAAAGGTTCCTTGTATTATTTTCGGCTTACCCAAAAAGGCATATCCTATCGCGGTGGCAACAAGGCAGATACAAGCCGCAATCGAAATCCATCTCACAAGGGTATTTCGGTTATTTTTTGCCTTGTAATCGGCGGCTTCTTCAATAAATTTCGCTTCAATTTCGTTAAGCGAGCTTAAAAATTCCTTGTTATTCATATTATTACCTCTCTTTCCTTTAAATAGCTACGCAGTTGGTCGCGCAGCCTTACAAGCCGGACAGAAACGTTCTTTTCCGAAATTCCCACCCTTTTGGAGATGTCGGCATAGCTGTCGAAAAACCAGTAGCGGCGCATAAAGATCACTCGGTTTTCGGTTGAAAGCGTTTTCAAAAAGCCTTCAACCGCCGCCAAAAGCTCTTTTCTTTCGTTTTCCGCCTCAACGTTTTCCTTTGCAGAAACAAAATCGCCAATCTCCGAAAGAGAAAGGTCATAAGCGCTGTTTCTCTTTTTTGCGGCATTTTGTCTGTGCCTTTTAAGCGAAAGGTTGCGCGTAATTTTGCAAACAAAGGCAACCAACGGATTGGGGTTTGTTGGCGGAATGGCGTTCCATGTTGCAAGATAGGTGTCGTTTACGCACTCGCGCGCGTCCTCGCTATCATTAAGAACGTTATTTGATACCGCATAAAGAAGCTTGCCGTATTTTTTCTCAAGCTCCGAAATTGCCGTTTCCGAGCGTTCAAAAAACAGCTCTATTATTCGTTCGTCCGTCATTTCAATTCCCCCTTCACCTATATACTACGGTTTTTTCTAAAAATGCTACCCAAAAAGAGAAGTTTTTTATTATTATAACATATTTTTTTACAAACGGCAATTTTTATGAAAAAACCTCCGCATCGTAAACAAAAAGCAAAGATCCCGCCAAAATGGCGGGATCGTTTTTCTTATTTATTATTTCTTATTTTTCTCAAGAAGCGCTTTTATCTTCTGGTGGGGATCTATTACCTTACCGATGGAAAGGTCGTGATTAAGAGACGCTATATAATAGGAAAGGTACTTCGAAACGTCTACCTCGTGGAACCAGGGTCTTTCGAGAAGCTCGGGCATACGGTAGGTGAGGTTGGTTGCGTAAACGCCCGAAAGAACGCCGTCGGCATACGCCTTATCGAATTTCTCGAGACCGTTGGTAAAGAAGCCGTAGGTTACGTATGAGAAGATCTTGTTTGCCTTGCGCTTTTTAAGCTCATAGGCAAGGTCGAGCATTGACTCGCCCGAGGATATCATATCGTCGGCGATAAATACGTCCTTACCCTCAACCGAGTTTCCGAGGTATTCGTGGGCAACGATGGGGTTTCTGCCGTTTACTATTCTGGAATAGTCACGCCTTTTATAGAACATACCGAGATCAACGCCCAAGACCGATGCGTAATACATATTGCGGTTTATGGCGCCTTCGTCGGGGCTTACTACCATAAAGTGATCCTTATCAAAGTTGATGTCGGGCACGGTGCGGAAGATGGTCTTAAGAGTCTGGTAAACGGGCATAATGTTATCAAAGCCCATGAGGGGAACGGCGTTGTTTACCTTGGGGTCGTGCGCGTCGACGGTGAGGACGTTTGAAACGCCCATTGCCTGAAGCTCCTGAAGGGCTACGGCGCAGTCGAGCGACTCGCGGTAGTTTCTTCTGTGCTGACGTCCGCCGTAAAGCACCGGCATAATTACGTTTATTCTGTGCGCCTTGCCCGAAACCGCCTGAATTATTCTCTTGAGGTTCTGATAGTGATCGTCGGGCGACATATTATTCTCAAATCCGAACATATTGTAGGTGCAGCTGTAGTTGGCTACGTCCACGAGAATGTAAAGGTCAAGACCTCTTACCGGCTGCTTGATTATGCCCTTTGCATCACCCGAAGAGAAACGGGGACAGCTTGCCTCGATCAAAAAGGTTTCAACGGGCTCATCGAGATTATCCGACCAGTTGGTAAGATAATAGTCGATCTTTTTTGCAAGCTCCTCGGTGCCCTCAAGAGCAATGATGCCGAGTCTTGCTACGGATTTTTCGTTGCCGAAGATTTTTTCGCTTTCCTTTGACGTCATTTTTTTCATCCTTTTATCTTTATTTCTGATTGTTCCATTCAAAATCGGTGGTTACCACCTTGCACTTAAGCGCCGTGTCGATGAGAATATAGGCGGCGTAGTCCTCAAGTGTTTCAACGCCCTCGGGAAGAGTTCCCGCCGTCTTTTTAAGATGGTATTTCTCTGAAAAATACCCCTTCGTGAGCTGCTCGTAAACGTAGACGTTGCGGTAAAATTTTCTCGCCTGCGCGAAAAATTCAAATTCGGTGGCGTTCATATCGGTGAGGATACCCTCGTAGCCGTCGATACGTCTTATTCCGCCGAATATCGTTTCAAGATACGCCTCAAGCTCGGTTATATCGGCTTCCTTGCCATAGAGCTCGTCGATACCCTTGTAGAGAGCTATCGACTGCACCGTTTCGAATTTGCTTGCCGCCGCCGCAAAGGCAACGAAGCAATCGTAGTGCTTTTCGTAGTTCGAAACGCCAAACTCGTTTTTCGATTCGGCAAAGGAGGTAACGATTGCCGCCTGCTCCTTTACCGCCTCTTTTTCGAGGGCAAAGGTAAAGCCGTCGAGCTCGGGATTGTAGTCATCCGCCGTCTTATCCTGCGCCTCAAACTGCGCTTTGGCGTAATTCTTAAAGGCGTTGGTCGCGGCGACTGCGCCGGCGTAGTATCTTAACGATTCCTTTAAACTATTATAATCTATTTTTGCGGATTTTGCAATCGGAATGTAATAATCTGTAAAATTTTCTTTTTCACCGAAGTATTCCTTTGCAAGCTCGGCATAAGCCTTATTGATATCCTCTTCTGTTATTCTCACCTCTTTTTTGGCAAGATAATGAGAGAATTTAAGGCTTTTCAGAATATAATCGCGCTTTTCTCTTATCTCTATGCGACGGTTAAACTCGATAAAGCAGTCATAGTCGCCGAGAAGCACCTTTTTGCCGCTGAAT
This sequence comes from Clostridia bacterium, assembly GCA_017504945.1. Taxonomy (GTDB): domain Bacteria; phylum Bacillota; class Clostridia; order Oscillospirales; family RGIG5299; genus RGIG5299. Next base: position 65,272 of record JAFVQJ010000014.1, on the reverse strand, counting down.
TCGGCAATGATTATCTCGTTGGTACCGGAAAATGCGAAAAATCCAACCGTTAAAACGAGGATAAAAACGGCAATTACCGCCACGACCGCAATCTTCTGCTTTTTTAGCATATTACCCCTCCGCCGTTACGGGATTTCCGTGCATATCGTAAAGCACGTAGGGCTCACCGTTTATATCGTAGGTGGCGTAATACTCCATTTGCTTATCGGTTAGCTTAAAGAAGTTTTTTATCTCCTTAAGCGCGTAGGGCTTTCTCTTTTCAATACGTGTCTTTATGCCCTCTACCGCATTTTTCCAGCCCGAAAGTGAACCGGGCGAGGAGCGGTATTCGTTATTTGCGTAGTTTTCGTTGTTGGTCTTCCATCTTTCGATGTGGTTGGGGATCTCCTCCTCGATAAGCGAGGCAAGATAGTCCACCGTATCGCTTACGCGATCTTCCTCGAAAACGTAGTGGATAACGTACATATAATTGTGGATAAAGCGCTCTCTGAAATCCTCGTTTTCAACGAGGCCGCACATAAGCCACGTTTCAAAGCCGTTGCCTATGCCGTGGCCCTTCGGATCGAAGGCAAATTGCTTGAGCATATCGTATTTTCCGGTGTAGTTTGAGCCAAAGAGAGACCAGTCGAGATCAAACAGGAACCACCGCCACTTGCCGTTTTCTTTATCGCGGAAGAATTTGATGTTTCCCGAGTCGGTGTTTACGAGGAAGCTCTCCATCGCCCACCAGTTCATAAGGCTCTCGATATCGACCTGCGAGCAAACGTATTCGTAATATTCGGGCACGCGAAGGTCGTGAGTGGTAACGTAGCTCTTGAGGGCGTTGTAGTCGGCAAGCGAGCCGTAAAGTATCGTTTTGTTGCCCTTTATCATATCGACGTTTTCGGGGTCTGCGCCGAAGTGATTTACTATATAGTCAACGTCAAATCTCTCGCGGAGATTGTAGATGCCGTGGTATTCGCCGTTTATATAGACTACTACGGGGATACCGTCCATAACGTCGATATCTATCGAGGTCTTTGCAAGCCTTGCAAAGGTGAGGTCCAAAATTCTGGTGCGCGAGCTGTCGGGGTAGCCGCCCTGACGGAGCACGAAATCGTTATAAACCGTTACCTCGTTGGTCTCAATGAGGGGATAATTTATCTCGTCGATTCCGTATTTACTCTTAAGCTCGACCTTAAAGGATTTCTGATCGGTAACGAGGCTGTACTGACCGAAGAGTGAAAGCTCTGCATCGAGCTGAAGGTTTAAGTTGCCGTCCTTATAAAATTCAATGCTGCCCGATGTCTTAACACTCTTTAGTCCTCTGTTTTTGAGCTTGGTTATATAGCCGCCGTGAGTAGTGGAAACGCCATCGTAGGGATAGCCGAAAAGGCCGTATTCTTTATTGTAGAAGCCATCGGGATCGCCCGCGACCGAAAGCACCGCGACCTTATGGTTGAAGTTTACGAAGAAGGTGCGGGTAACGTCTATCGAAACGAGCTTGCCCTCCTCGAGCGCTACCGCTCTTATAACGGTGGTCTTGTCTATTTTTATACCGTCGGTATAAATCTTCGAGGTGGCGTTTGGCATACTGCCGTCGGTGGTGTAGTATATCTTTGCACTGTCGGTGGGAGCCTTAAGAGTTATAACGGTGCCTGCCTCAACGGGACCGCCGTCATGTGAAAACTCGGGCTGACGGCTCACCTTGTTTACGCCCTCATAGATATTTTCCTCACCGGGCGTTGCCTTTTGGAAATAGTAGGCGGCAGAGTCGGTCATTCCCTTTCTGCCAACGGTTACGTAGTCAAACTGCCTGCCGGTGTCCATAAAATCGACTACCTCGCCGCTCTCCTTCTCAACGAGAAAAACGGTGTCGCCCTCTGCGGAAAGGTGAAGTATTGAGCCTATCTCTTGACTTTTCTTAACGTAATAATCCTCCTCAAGACCTATGAAGATGACCTTATATTCGCCTGCGCCTATCTTATAGTCGGGCAAGAGGGCGAAGGTGGTGAGAAGCGATTTATCGTTGCCGAGCATATAGTCGGAAAGAGAGATCTCCTTATCTGTGGGGTTATAGAGCTCTATCCAGTCGGCGTAATACATAAAAGAGTAAACAAGACCGTATTTTTTACCGTAGGTCTTGTTTGTAAGCTGCAATCCCGAAACGTTTGCAGTTGACACCTCAGTTACAATAAGCGACGAAGAGTTTAACTCCGCCGCCTTTGTTAAAGTTTCGAACTGTTCCGTTGTATTGGGCTTATTGGGAGTGGGACGTGCAAAGTACACCCACTTGTCAAAATCGTCGGGGCTTCTGCCGTAGCTGTTGTTTTTGCGCATATCGGCAGATATCTCTGCCGAGTCGGCTATCGCGCCCGAAATATGAGAAAGGAAAATCACGTTTTCCTCTGCACTCATTGAGAAATTGGTGTGATATTCGCCTATATCCGCATAGGACGCGGCTTCGCCGGTAATGAATATCACTATTACCTCGCCCGCCTTCAAGGTAACGTCGGGCAAACGGTATTTGAGCAGCTTTTCGGCGTCGTCCGAAAGATAATATTCGGATATCTTAACGTCGCCGCTCGATTTGTTTATTATCTCCACCCACTGCTCGTAGGTGCCGCTCTGGGTGTAGTGGCTGTATGCATTTCTTGGGGTTATCTCGTTTATCGCGAGAGTGAAGTCAGACTGCTCGATGACCGCGCCGACGTCGATATAATCGCCCGCGTTTTCAAGACCGGGAGTCGCTTCATAGAAGTTCACGAGCTTTCTTTTGCCGTTTTCCTCAAAAACGCCCGTTGAGATATCGGCGTTTTGCTTGCCGTATTCGATATCGGACACTACTCTGCCGCTGTCGGTTGTGAGAATTATTCTCTCGCCCGATGAAGAAAGGGCAAAGTTGGTGTGAAGCTCGCCGTTTATCTCTTTATTTTTGCCCGAGGCAAATACGATGATATGACCGTTTGCCTTGACGGTGCAATCGGGAAATTCCCATTTATAAGGCTTTTCGGGATCGTCGGAAAGAGTATAACCCTTAAGGTTTATATCCTTATCGGTATTGTTTTTAATTTCGATCCAGTCCTCGGGGTCGCCGTCCATATCAATGATGGTGGAGGTATTGAGCGCCATAAATTCGCTCACGTATATCTCCTTATCGAGAATGGCGCCCGTAATGACCGAGCCAACGCTACCGCAGGAAACGCAAAGCAGCATTGCCGCCGCCAAAAGCGCCGACACTGCCTTTTTAATTACAGATGAAAACTTTTTCAACTTTCGTTTCCCCTTAAAATTCAAATTAGCCTGCGTAATCTCCGTTGAAGCTGATGAGCGCCGCATTTCTTACGAAGGAGAAGCGGTTGAGCTCGTTTACTATCTTGAGGTCCTTTTCCTCGAGTCTTACCTCAACGGTCATATCTGCACCGTTCTGACCGAGAGTTTTCGATTTAACGGAAAATTTCTTGCATTTCGCCTTGAGTAATGCATTTATCTTTGCCTCGTCGTATTCGGGCTCAAGGTCGATGACGAGAACGTAGGGATGATATTTCGTTTTGAAGTTTGCGAAGATGATAACCGTTGCGCCGATTATTACCGAGCCTGCAACGGAAAGACCTACAAGGCCTGCGCCGTTAACGATACCTACCGCAAGTGCCCAGAAGATAAAGGCAATGTCTACAGGCTCCTTGATGGCGGAGCGGAAGCGGACGATAGAGAGCGCACCGACCATACCGAGTGAAAGAACCATATTGGACGATACCGCCATAATTACGAGGGTGGTAACGAGAGCGAGCATTATGAAGGAAAAGCCGAGGCTCTTTGAATAGAGCACGCCCGCAAAGGTATGCTTATAGACGAAGAAGATGCCTATGCCCAAAAGGAGCGAGGCGGCAAATGCAAGAGCTATCTGCCAAGGATCGATGCTCTCAAAGTTATTGAGAAAGCTGTTTTTAAAGATATCTGCGAATGATGCTGCGTAAACCATTTTTCTAACCTCTTTTTATAAATATATGCGGCATGCGGCGTATTTCGAAGCCTGTGTGCGCTCGCGCGAGCCGACTTGGGTGATCGTTTTTATTATATCGGGCAAATACTCGTCGTATTTTATCTCGAGTATCGTCTTGCCCGTTTCGAGCACGGGGACGGTGAGAATGCTTTTATCGAAAAGGTCGGTGTTGTTAAGACCCGTTCGCACGTCGCTGTCTATCGTGACTCTTACGTTGCCGTAGCGGTAAATATAAGGTTCTCTTATATATTGCACTATTGTTTTGGGTCTTAAACCCTTAACGCGCAAATTATAGTAAAATTCCGCCAATAAATTATTGTCGCTCGCCTTGAGCCAATCGTAGTCGCCCTTCATTATGAGCTCTACCTGCTCGCGAGTGAGCCGTGCGCTTACCTTTTCGTTAAGGCCGTTGTGCTTGAGCTTTTTTTCAAGCCTTATAAAGCTGTCGTCATCGTTATAGGTCCTTATTCGGAACTTTTCGCGGTCGGAAATACCGTCGAGCTTTTCAACGAGGGCGTCGTTATAGACGTTATCAAAATAAAGGCTCTTTATTTTGTAGCGCCCGTCTTGCGAAACGTTTTTATCCTTTTGCATAACGAAGCGCAGTCTGTTTTTGAGCTGCCAGATATCTGAATTGTTCACAAAGTATTTCAGCTCGTGCCGAAATTCCTTCTCTGTTGATATCGCCAAAATCACGCCTCCCTTTCATATTTATTATAATATAAAAGTATATCACAATTCTGTTTAAAAGACAACCGCAATTTTCCATTTTCAGCAACTTTTTTACTGATTTTCACAAATTCAAACCGCAGGCTTCTGCCTGCGGTTAAATTTGTGGGTTTTAATTTAAAAGCTCGGTTACGGGAACTGACACCGCGGAGATTATTCTGTAGCTGTTTTCAGAAAGCTCTACCGTATAGTCAACAAACTCATCGAGGAATAATCCAAGCGGGTCAAGGGTTGCCAAAATTCTTATCGTAACCATCTTGCCCGAGGTGGTGTAAGAGTAATACGATGCACCGCGGCTTGAGTTTATTCCGGTAATCGTAAGACCAACGCCGAGGAACTCCATACCGTTTTTGTCAACAATCAAGCCGTTTTCCATACTGCAATAGTTTTCAATGCCGAAATATTCATAAATGGCGTTGTTTACCTTATCGAGATTATCCGGATTGTCAATCAAGTAGCAAATCGCCGATTCTATATCGTTAATTGTAAGCTCTGCGGTGGAATCAAAGGTTTTTAGCTTGGTGTGATCCAAAAATTCGGTAAAAGGAATGGTATCCCACACGTGCGACACGCCAAGCGCCGCCGCAAGATCAACCGGCTCGTTTGGCTCTCTCGTTGCGGCCAACAGGTAAAAACCGTCGCCGTAATTGTGCAGATTAAGCGTTATTTTATTCATTCCCGCAATCATTGCGGTATTTTTCGGATCGGGAACGTTCAGCATCAGGTAAACCGTCGCGTAGTAATCATCTGCGGCTTTGACCTCATACGATACCTCGATACCGTCAAGCGAGGAAAGCACCGAATAATCGTAAATGTCATAGCTTGGCGAAAACGCCTTTGCAAGAATATCAAAGCGCTTTTCATCAAAGCATCTTACGATATAATCTCCCATTTCCTTTGGAGTGGAAAAATAGCTTTTTACCGTTAAAATAACGTCGGCAGCCGAAAGCTTTTCGGCAGAAATTACGTTATAGCCGTCCTGAACAAGCTTTATTGTATATTCACAGCCTCCGCCGATAAACAGTCCCAGCGGGTCGGAGGTGTCTAAGACCATTATTTTTACGGTATCTCCCGAAACGGAATACGAGTAATATCCAGCGCCGCCGTATGCTATGCCGTAGGAGCCGCCGGGGCCCGTCCAGGCAAACTCATTGCCGTTTCGGTCGACTATCTTCCCGCCTTCCTCTTTATAAAAGCCGCTTACACCGAAATATTTGTAAACCGCGGCGTTTATCTCGTCAACCCCGTATTCCACGCCTATCTCCTGACTTACTATAATCATTATTGCAATGGGAGAAATTTCATCTATCGACTCAAATTCCGCCGAATCGGTAAAATTAACGAGAAAATCAAAGCTCCAGAAATCTTCTCCGAGAATTTTTTCAAGATCAATGCCGTCAACGGCTTTTCTGTAAGCAAAGCCCTTCACATAGCTTTCGCTGTCGTTATCGTAAAGATATTCAATTATTATTTTATTTTCTCCGATGAAAAGACTTGTATCCTTCGGGTCCGGAACGTTTAAGGCAAGGCAAATATAACCGTCGTTCCCATCTTTCTTCACTATCTCATAAGAGGCAGTTATCCCTTTTAGCGTCGAGAGCGCCGAGTAATCCGCCGTTACGGGCGTGGTTGTGAAATCGGGATAGCCCGACGGATCGTATTTCCATTCGGGAAAGGAGCTTGCGAGAATATCAAAGCGCTTTTCGTTAAAGCATCTTACGATATGCGCGCCCATCTCCTCGGGAGTGGAGAAGCTGCTTTTTACCTCAAGCTCGGAGCCGCCGCTTCCGCTTGAAGCCGACGAATTTACCTCAGACGACGATACCTCTGAAGAAGCTACCCCCGAGGAGCCTGCCTCCGACGAGGCTTCGGAGCCAACGGGAAGAGAGCTTCCGCCCTCGGTAACTGTGCACGCCGCCGTGACAGCGACCATTGTAAGCCCAACCAATAAAGCAAATAGCTTTTTCATAATATCATCTCCTTTGGTTTCATTATAACATATTTTTTGTGAATTTCAACCATTGAAAAAACGTGGACAAATGAAAATTTTTCGGGTTTATCAGCCTCTTTTACTCATAAAGGGCGATGCCGCAAGCTCTTCAAGGGCTTTTGCAATAAGCCCCGCGGTGTGTGGAGAAAGCGAATTCGTTTCCTCGTAATGATTTCTGCCGTAGCCGTCACGCGCCTCCTCCAGATAGGGAGAGCTTTCGTGAAGAAGAAAATCATTGGGCGGCACGATATACCCTATTTCGTCGTCGGTAAGACCGAAAACGAGAAATTCGTCGGTATTTAAAATCTCCTTGAAGGTTTTTGGGTTTTTAACACGTCCGTTCACCGGATAAAACTCGGTGAATTCGGGAAGTCCGTAGGCAAGCTCGGGGAAAAGCTCTCCGGGAACCAACGCCGCCGTTACCTCCCCTATTCTCAAAAGCGAAAGTCTGCTTTTTGCCGACACTCCGAGCTTGCCCGCGCCGTTGTAAACAAACTCGTTTTCGAGAACTCCGAGGGCACGAAGGGCAACGAAGGTGTTGTTTTCAATCGGAAGCGTCACCGACACCGTTGCAAAGGAAAGGGTCGGAGAAAGCTTCCTTTCCTCCGTTACCGAAAGGAGCGCCGCCCCTATCCTTTCTCCCGTTTTCTTCACGTTTTCGGTTGGGGCAAGCTCGACGCCGTTTGCGTCCTTTTGCATTTTCGTATAGATAAGACCTCCGAGCGCCCCTGCGAAATAAATATATTCGTCACCCGTTTTTTCGAAGATATATTTGCCCGTGTGTGCGGGATAATCGGGACTTGCGAGGGTGTTTTCAGAGCGAAGCGCCTCGGCGTGCGCCCCGAGATTTATTATGCGAAAGCCCGCAACGCCGTCACTCGGCTCAAATCTTATCTGATAGACGTTTTCATCATAAGCCTTTGGCATTCTTGAATCGTAAAGGAGCTCCTTTACCGAGGCCTTTGAAAAATAAAGGCTTCCCTCTCTCATATCGGAAGCAGCCGCAACCGCCGCAGCCACCGCAGACGCCTTTACCGCTTCCATAAAAGCGGGGCTTTTACCGTCCTCTGCGACTTTTCCCCAAAGACCCATCGTATCGATTCCCGCGTGAGTGTGGGTGGCGCTTACCGTTATTTCAACCTCTGAAAGCAAGGGGTTCTTTTTCATTTCGCGCTTTATATCATTTACCGTGCCGGAAACAAGTCCCACGCAATCGACTGCGACGGCAACGATTGTTTTACCGCCCACCGAAAGGGCAACTGCACGGGAATAAAGCGGGTCAAGCACCCCCGTTATTTCGTAGCCGTTTCGGTAACCGGCAATATACAAGGGCTCGTAATCGGGTATTTTTATCTCGCACTTTCCGAAGCCCGCAAAAAAGCTTTCTCCTTTTTCGGAAAAGCCGCTTATGCCGCTGTTAACGGCACAGCCCGAAAAGAGCGAAAAGAGAAGAACAAGAGAGATAATTATCAATGCCGCCTTTTTCATATAAACACCTCCACAGCCGCCTTTAAGACCACGAAAACGGGCACGCCGTTAACGGTGGTCAGAAGAAGCGATACCGCAAAAGAGATAAGGCAAAACACAGGATAAAAAACCGCCTTTTGCCATTTTCGAGCTTCTTTTTTTGCATTGAAAAGATAAAATATCGCCGCAAGTAAAAGCGAAACTGCAAAGGGCGGGACGGTAAACGAGTCTGTAAGCTGCAAAAGCACCGAGGCCACCTCGTCCGTAAACAAAAAGCCTATGAGCTTTATCATTGCCACGGGCAAAACTGAAATTATGAGAAAAAACACAGCCGAAAAAACGAGAGATCTTCCGTTTATGCTTTTCATTTCTTCTTTCTCCGATCTTTTTATGGTTATATAATATCATATTTCACTTTTCATTGCAACAAAAAAATCCCGTCGGATATTCCGACGGGAGCTTCTTAAACCGCTATTTTATGCTTTAGTCTTAATTTATCGGCAAGAAGGGCGATAAACTCCGAATTTGTGGGCTTTCCCTTGTTTACCGAAACGGTGTAGCCGAACACCGACTGCAGCTTTTCAATATCGCCTCTCTCCCACGATACCTCTATCGCGTGGCGTATTGCGCGTTCAACGCGCGAGGGCGTCGTTTGAAACTTCTTTGCAATGGTGGGATATAGTATCTTCGTTACCGCGTGGAGCAGCTCGGGATTTTCAACCGACATAATTATTGCCGTTCTTATGTAATAATATCCTTTAATATGGGCGGGAATACCGAGCTCCAGAATGCAATCGGTGACCTCGCGCTCTATCTCACCCGTAAACGCCGATTCAATTTCCGTTATCTCCTTTCCCTGCCTTGCTCCCATAAGCTTCTCGATCCTCTCGCAGAGCGTTTCGGCGTCAAACGGCTTTAAAAGATAGTATCCCACTCCGAGAACGTTTGCCTCCTTCATAAGATAATCGCTCGAGAGCTTTGTTGCAATTATAAATACCGGTGCGCGGCGAAGGTTTTCCTCCTTTACCCTTTTGATAACGCCTATGCCGTCGATGCCCGAAAGAAGTATGTCGGTAACAACGACGTCGGGACGCTCCTCTCTTATCAGCTTAACTCCCTCCTCGCCGTTGCCGCTGGCTCCCACCACCTCTATTCCCTTTCGGTGAAGCTCTATTGACATTTGATTTCTGAAGGTCGTGCTGTCGTCGAGAATAACTACCTTGAATTTTTGCATAATCTACCACTCTTTCACAATTTTTTTACTGTGAACTGAATTTTACCATATTTTTACAAAATACCAAACTGATTTTCCTCTTTTTATGCTACTGATAAAGCCATAGCTTTCTTGCCTTTTTGCCCCGATTTTTATGCAATATGGCATAACTCTCCTTTTGCTTTGCTATAGCGTTTACCATTATTTACCAATTTGTCACCGCGTCTTGTTTTGTGCGGCATACCCCCTTGCCGCCATTCGAGTTTTTTACACTTTATTGCTCTTTATGTTAAAAAATTGCTCATTTGCTTTTTTGCCCTTGTTTTTGATATTTTTTTCTGTTATAATTCATTTATTAACATTCGGAAAGGAAAGATCGCATTGCAAAAAAGATTCATTTCGCTTTTTCTTTCGGCAATTTTACTTATTTCTACCTTGCTTGGAGTGATGATAATGTCGACCTCGTGCTCATCTGCGGGAACCACCTATTATATCAGCTCGTCCTCGGGTAACGACTCAAACAGCGGCACCTCGAAGGGAAGCGCATGGAAAAGCTTTGAGAAGATAAACAGCCTCGTTTTACAGCCCGGCGACAAGGTCCTTTTAAAGCGCGGCGACGTGTGGAACGAGCGCCTTGAGATATACGGCGGCGGCGACGAGAAAAATCCCGTTACCGTTTCCTCCTACGGCGACAAAAAGGCTCCCAAGCCTATCATCAAGCTTAACAATACCATCAACGATATCTGTCTGCTCATCTCCGATATCAACGTTTTCGGCGGAGGCGACAGCGAGTTTGAAAAGCTCAACGCCAACACCAACATCATCGTTGAAGAGCTTGACCTTCGAAACGCCTACCTCGGCATCTACGTAAGAGAGGAGATGTCGGCTGAAAACAAGGGGCTCATTATCAGAAACTGCGACATCGCGGAGATCTGGTGCGACGAGATACTCCGTCAGCTTGCAACGGAAAACGGCGGCAGCGTTGACAAGATGAACGAGCTTGGCGATCTTCCCAAGGGCGATCTTCCCAAGGTAAACAAAAACTCGATGAAGGTCGAGCCCACGGGCGGCGGCGCGGGCGAATGGCTTCTTGCAACGGCAATTCGCTTCTCGGGCCACAGCAGCAAGATCTTTTCCGACGTTGAGATATACAACGTGGTTATGGATAACGCCGTCGTCGGCATTGAGGGAATCCGTATGGATAACGTAAATATCCACGACGTTATCAATACCGGCTCCTACGGCGGCATCGTGCGTTTTTCGGCAAACTGCAAAAATATAACGGTAAACAGAGCAAGGCTTATGGGTGGCAGCGAGAATTACACCTTCTTCGGCGGCACCTGCGGCAGCTTCCTCGGAGACGTTGACAACGTTACCGTTTCAAACTGCGAATTTGCCTATGAATACAATCTCGGCGAAAACGACGGTTGCGGCTTCGACTTTGAATACGCCTGCAATCACATCAACTTCATCGACAACGTTCTTCACCACAACGATTCGGGCGGCATACTCTTTATGCAGCTTCCCGATCCGCAGGCTCACGATTCGATAACTCTTTCCCGTAACCTCTTCTACGGAAATATGAGAAGAACCAAAAACGCGGGCTATAATTTCGACGTGATCCTTTACAACAAAAACGGCAAAGACAATATTTTCCTCACCGATAACTTCTTCTTTTCTCCCGAAAGAGCAAACGGCGGCAAGACGAAGTTCTACGGAAATTTGGGCGAGCAGGGAAATTTGGGCGGCACCGTAATTTCGGGCAATACCACGAAATATCTCACCGAATACCGCACGAGGTTCTCCTTTAATAAGGACGGAAACGGCGAGGGCTTTGTTGCCCACACCGGTAGCTTCAACGTTTCGGGCGGAAAGGCAATTCTTACCGCAGAGGGCAAAACGGCAGCAACGCTCCTTACTCTTCCCATAAACGGCTACTGCTACAATCAGGCGGTAGTAAGCGTTGCAAACGATGCAAAGGGCGTTTTATACTGTCAGTATAAAACCGCGGAGGGTGTAACGCAGAGTAAAGAGATAAAGATAAACGGCGCAGGCGTTTACCTCCTTCCCCTCTCAAGCGAGCAGATAGCGGGAAATATGACCGATATACTTCTCATTTACAAGCCCTCGTCATCGGGCGGCTCCATCGAAATGGATTTCCTTCAGTTTATTCCCGATATAAACGCCACCGCGGTAAAGTCGGGCAACAATACTGTTGACGTTACCTTCGGCGGAGAGTGCTTCCCCATGCTTGCAATAAGCCCCGACAAAAAGGATATCTCGCTTGACGGCTACACCGTAACGGCTCTTGAAAAGGTAAACTACAACACCGTAAGACTCACCGTTTCAGAGTCGGTAGCAAGCCTTAAGGGGCAGAGGATAACGGTAAACGGAGACCTCTTTATCGCATATTTTGCCGATATCATAAACGGTCTTGACTGCGATCGCACCGCCGCTGACGACGCCGCGCTTTTAGGCGCTTCGGCACAGCAGTATCTCTACGGCGGCACCGCGACCTTTATTTCAAAATAAAAACAATGACCTCTGTCTTGGCAGAGGTCATTTTAAATATTGCATTTTTCTTTTTAAAATGCTATAATCTTTTTATAACGTCAAAAGGAGATATCAAAATGAAAATAACCTTTTTGGGCGCAGGCTCCACCGTTTTTGCAAAAAACGTCTTGGGCGACTGTATGCTGAGTGAAAATCTCAAGGATTTCGAGATAGCGCTCTACGATATCGACGAGGAAAGGCTCGGCGAGTCATACGCCGTCATTTCGGCGCTTCGCGACAGATACAATCCCACCGTTAAAATAGAAAAGCATCTCGACCCCGTTTCAGCCTTTACCGATGCAAATTACATAATCAACGCCATTCAGGTAGGCGGCTACGAGCCCTGCACCGTTACCGATTTTGAAATACCCAAAAAATACGGGCTTCGTCAGACCATTGCCGACACGCTCGGCATAGGCGGCATTTTCAGAGGACTTCGCACCATCGAGGTAATGAAAAAATACGCCGAAATTATGGAAAAGGTATGTCCAGACGTTCTTCTTCTAAACTACGTCAACCCCATGGCTATCCTCACCGGCTATATGCAGAGATACACCAAGATAAAAACGGTGGGACTTTGCCACTCTGTCCAGTCCTGCGTTCCCGATCTTGCAAGATCGCTCGATATGCCGAAATTAAACGACGCCGATTGGAAGATAGCGGGCATAAACCATATGGCTTGGCTGCTTGAGCTTAAGGACAAAAACGGCGTTGACCTTTACCCCGAATTAAAGGAGCGCTTTAACGAGAAAATGCCGAAGGGCGACCTCGTACGTCTTGATATGATGAACCGCTTCGGATATTACAACACCGAGTCGAGCGAGCATACCGCGGAATATCACCCCTATTATATAAAGGATAAATATCCCGAGCTTATTGAAAAATACAATATTCCGCTCGACGAATATCCCCGCCGCTGTGTGAGCCAGATAGCAGGCTGGAAAAAGCAGTGGGAGGAGATATACAACGGCAGCGAGGTAACTCATACCCGCTCGAAGGAATACGGCTCGCGCATAATAGAGGCGTGTGAAACGGGCGTTCCCTGCAGGATACACGGCAACGTTTTAAACACGGGGCTTATTACCAACCTAAACGGAAACGCCTGCGTTGAGGTTCCGATAATGGTCGATAACAACGGCATAAATCCCTGCTTCGTGGGCGAGCTTCCCATTCAGCTTGCCGCCCTTTGCAACACAAATATCGACGTTCAGCTTATGACGATAAAGGCGGCGGTAAGCCACAAGAGAGCGGACGTTTATATGGCGGCTTATCTCGATCCGCACACCAAGGCAGAGCTTTCGCTTGACGATATCAGATCGCTTTGCGACGATCTCATCGAGGCTCACAAGGATTGGCTCCCCGTTTACGACTGATAAAATAAAAAAACAGCACCGCTCGGTGCTGTTTTTTTATTTTACAGGATAATTATTTCTTTTTTACCTTCATAATGATGACCACAGCCGCAAAGATAGCAAGTGCTACCGCCCACATAACGAGGCAGGTTACCAACGAGCCGAAGGAGGTCATAAAGCCTGCAACGATGTAGGAAACGAAGGCGATTCCCGCAATAAGACCCGCATAGGGAAGCTGTGTCCTTACGTGGTCAAGATGGTTGCAGTTGCCGCCCGTGGAGGAGAGGATAGTGGTATCGGAGATGGGCGAAACGTGGTCGCCGAATACTGCGCCGCCAAGCGTTGCCGAAACGGTGAGGAAAACCTGAGTTCCGCTTCCGCCGAGTATTGCAACGGCAACGGGAACCAAAACGCCGAAGGTGCCCCAAGAGGTACCCGTAGCAAAGGCTATGCCGCAAGCCAAAACAAAGAATATTGCGGGGAAGAAGGCGGTAACGGTTGCGGGAATTGCAGCCATATTTGCCTCAACGAATGCCTTGGCATCGAGATAGCCGCCCTTTGCGCCCATGATAGAGGAAATGGTCCATGCAAAGGTGAGAATGAGAATTGCGGGAACCATAGTTTTGAAGCCCTGGGTGAAGCTGTCGGTTATCTCTTTGAAACTGATGGTCTTGGTTGCCATATAGTAGATCATAACGAGGACAAGCGCAACCGTTGAGCCGATAGCGAGCGAGGTGCCTGCATCGCAGTTTGCAAAGGCCTCAATAACGTTTGCAGACTGAACGGCAGTGCCGTAGGTGTAGGTCTCCCAATCGTAGAAGAAGCCTGAATAGATCATTCCGCCTACGCAGCAGGCGATGAGAATGATAACGGGGATTATAAGATGACGTACCTTGCCGTTGGGGTTTGAAATTATCGAAGTGTCCTCATCGGTGGGGAGATCGGTCTCTCCTGCGTTGAGGTCGCCGGTGGACTCTGCAATAAGCTCGTTTTTCTTCATTTTGCCGAAGTCGAGCTTGAGGAAGCAGAATGCAAATACCATTATAATGGTGAGTATAGCGTAAACGTTAAAGGGAATGGTCTGGATAAATACGGTAAAGCCGTTGCCATCGAGCTGACCCGAAACAGCCGCCGCCCAAGAGGAAATGGGAGCGATTATGCAGATGGGAGCCGCGGTGGAGTCGATTATCCAAGCGAGCTTGGAGTGCGATACCTTGAACTTGTCGGTTACGGGACGCATAACGGAGCCGACGGTGAGGCAGTTGAAATAGTCGTCAACGAAAATAAGACAGCCAAGACCTGCTGTTGCAGCCAAGGCGCCGCTCTTGGAGCTTATCTTCTTTCTTGCCCAATCGCCGTATGCTCTCGAGCCGCCGGATTTCTGCATAAGTATTACAAAAATGCCTAGCACTACGAGAAAAACGAGGATAGGCGCGTTTCCGCCGATAGCATCGCTCATTGCGGTATAAAGAGTACCGAGAGCCTGCAAGGGATTGCCGCCGGTGTACATAAGCGCACCGGTAAGGATACCGATGAAGAGCGATACGTAGACCTGCTTTGACACGAGTGCCAAAACGATGGCTACTATCGCAGGCACGAATGCCCAAAAAGTACCAACCATAATTAACATCCTTTTCTGTAAAGTATTTGACTGAATTATAACATATTTGTCGAATATAGTAAAGTTTTTTCGAAAAAATATTTAAAAAAGTTTTAATAAATAAAAAGATCCCATCTGCTTTCACAGATGGGATCTCGTTTTTATTATTATTCGGAGGCTTTCTTGGAAAGTCTTTCGTACTTATCCTTTGCTCTCTGCTCTGCCTTCTCGAAGAGAACCTCTGCTCTCTCGGGGAATGCGCGCTCGAGTGCGGTGTAGCGGACCTCGTTTCTGATGAAGTCCTTATAATTTCCGGTAGGCTCCTTGGAGTCGAGGGTGAAGGGATTCTTTCCTTCAGCCGCAGCTCTGGGATCGTAGCGGAAGAGGTGCCAGTAGCCTGCCTCAACGGCGTTCTTGATCTCCGACTGAGAGTTGGTCATACCGCCCTTAACACCGTGCATCTCGCAGGGAGCGTAGCCGATGATGATGGAGGGACCGTCGTAGCTTTCAGCCTCGATAAGAGCCTTAAGAGTCTGCTGAACGTTTGCACCGATACCGATCTGTGCAACGTAAACGTTGCCGTAGCTCATCGCGATAGCGGCGAGGTCCTTTTTGCCCATCGCCTTACCGCCTGCGGCAAAGAGTGCCTGCTGACCGGTCTGCGATGCCTTGGAAGCCTGACCGCCGGTGTTGGAATAGACCTCGGTATCGAATACCATGATGTTTACGTTCTCACCCGATGCGATAACGTGGTCAAGACCGCCGAAGCCGATATCGTATGCCCAACCGTCGCCACCGAAGATCCAAACGGACTTCTTGGAGAGGTATTCGCTGTTTTCGAGAATGTTCTTCTTAAGGTCGTTTTCGCAAGCGCAAGCCTTCAAAGCCTCAACGAGCTTCTCGGATGCCGCGGCGTTTGTCTTGCTGTCCTCATAGGTTGCAAGATAATCTGCGCAAGCTGCCTTAACTGCCTCGTTGCAAGCCGTTGCTTCAAGCTCGGTTACGTAGCCCTTAAGTCTTTCGCGAAGCTGCTTCTGACCTACGAACATACCGAGACCGTATTCTGCGTTATCCTCAAAGAGAGAGTTTGCCCAAGCGGGACCGTGACCCTTCTTATTCTTGCAGTAAGGAGTGGAGGGTGCGCTGCCGCCCCAGATGGAAGAGCAGCCGGTTGCGTTGGCGATATACATTCTGTCGCCGAAGAGCTGGGTGATGAGCTTTGCATAGATGGGCTCAACACAGCCTGCGCAAGCGCCGGAGAACTGAAGGAGGGGCTGCTTGAACTGGCTGCCTTTAACGGTGTTAACGTCGAAGGGAAGCTCTTTATCGGAAATCTTTGCAACTGCGTAATCGAAGGAAGCCTGCTCCTTAAGCTCGTCGCCGATAGGCTTCATTACGAGAGCCTTATTCTTGGAGGGACAAGCCTTTGCGCAAAGTGCGCAACCCATACAATCGAGGGGAGAAACGGTGATGGAGAAGCTGTACTCCTCAACGCCCTTGCCGTTCATCTTCTTTGCCTTGTAGCCTGCGGGTGCCGCCTCAAGCTCTGCCGCCGAAAGAACGAAGGGACGTACTGCGGCGTGGGGGCAAACTATAGCACACTGGTTACACTGGATACAGTTTTCGGGGATCCAGGTGGGAACGTCAACGGCAACGCCTCTCTTCTCGAAGGCGGAGAGTCCGTTGGGGAACATACCGTCAACCGACTTTACGAAGGTGGATACGGGTAAGGTATCGCCCTTCTGAGCGTTAACGGGCATAAGAATGGTCTCTGCGAAGGATTTGAGCACCTCATCGTCGGTCTTTATCTCGGCAACAACGGGCTCGTCCTTTGCGTTTTTCCACTCTGCGGGAACGTTTATCTTAACGATAGCATCCTTACCTGCGTCGATAGCCTTGTAGTTCTGGTTGACGATCTCGTCGCCCTTCTTGGCAAACGACTTGTATGCGGCTTCCTTCATGAACTTGATAGCATCGTCCATGGGAATGATGTTTGCAAGGGTAAAGAATGCAGACTGCAAAATGGTGTTGGTTCTCTTGCCAAGACCTATCTCGCGAGCCTTCTCGATAGCGTTAACGGTGTAGAAGTTGATATCGTTTTCCGCGATATATCTCTTTACGTCTGCGGGGAGATGAGCCTCAAGCTCCTCTGCGCTCCACTGACAGTTAAGGAGGAAGGTACCGCCCTTCTTAACGTCGGATACCATATCGTAACGGCCGAGGTAAGAGGGGTTGTGGCAAGCAACGAAGTCTGCCTTGGTGACGTAATAGGTGGATTTGATGGGTGACTTACCGAAGCGGAGGTGAGAGATGGTAACGCCGCCGGTCTTCTTTGAGTCGTATGCGAAGTATGCCTGTGCATACATATCGGTATGGTCGCCGATTATCTTAATGGAGTTCTTGTTTGCACCGACGGTGCCGTCGCCGCCAAGACCCCAGAATTTGCAGGAGATGGTGCCTGCGGGTGCGGTATCGGGATTCTCGCTCATATCGAGGGAGTGACCGGTAACGTCGTCGACTATACCGACGGTGAAGTCGTTCTTGGGAGCGGCTGCATCGAGGTTTCTGTATGCCGCAACGATGCAAGCGGGAGTGGTGTCCTTCGAGCCGAGGCCGTAACGTCCGCCTACGACGGTGTCGACCTTAACGCCCTCGCGATTAAGTGCGGTCATAACGTCGAGGTAGAGGGGCTCGCCTATCGAGCCGGGCTCCTTGCTTCTGTCAAGAACGGCTATCTTCTTAACGGTCTTGGGAAGAGCCGCAACGAACTTGGAGCTTACGAAGGGTCTGTAAAGTCTTACCTTGACAAGACCTACCTTCTCTCCCTTTGCAAGCATATAGTCGATGGTCTCCTCTGCGGTGTCGCAAACGGAGCCCATTGCAACGATGACCTTCTCTGCATCGGGTGCGCCGTAGTAGTTAAAGAGCTTGTAGTCGGTTCCGAGCTTCTCGTTTACCTTGCCCATATACTCCTCAACGACTGCGGGAAGTGCATCGTAATAGGGGTTGCAGGCTTCTCTTGCCTGGAAGAAGATGTCGGGGTTCTGTGCAGAGCCCTTCATTATGGGACGCTCGGGGTTTAAAGCGGTCTTACGGAATGCGTTAACGGCATCCATATCTACCATATCTGCGAGATCCTTGTAATCCCATACCTCGATCTTCTGTATCTCGTGAGAGGTGCGGAAGCCGTCGAAGAAGTGAAGGAAAGGAACTCTTCCCTTGATTGCGGAAAGATGCGCTACTGCGCCGAGGTCCATAACCTCCTGGGGATTTGAGGAAGCGAGCATTGCAAAGCCGGTCTGGCGACAAGCCATAACGTCGGAATGGTCGCCGAAGATCGAAAGTGCGTGGGTAGCCAAAGCTCTTGCGGAGCAGTGGATAACGCCGGGGAGAAGCTCGCCCGCGATCTTATACATATTGGGGATCATGAGCAAAAGTCCCTGAGATGCGGTGAAGGTGGTGGTTAAAGCACCTGCGGAAAGAGAGCCGTGAACGGCGCCTGCGGCACCTGCCTCGGACTGCATTTCAACAACCTTTACTTCCTGACCGAAGATGTTTTTCTGACCGTTGGCAGACCAGCTGTCGGTAAGCTCAGCCATAACAGACGAGGGGGTGATGGGGTAGATCGCCGCAACCTCGGTGAAGGCGTAGCTGACGTGGGCGGCAGCTGTATTTCCGTCCATGGTCTTCATTTTTCTTGCCATAGTTTTAGTCCTCCGTATATTATAAATTAAATATATTTTGCGTATCTATTATTTTAACACTTTTAATCTGTTATGTAAAGAGATTTGTCAAATTTTGCTCACTTTTTCCAAATTAAAAGCCGAAAAACGCCCTCGCGGGCGTTTCTTAAAGTATCACGTCAAAGAACTCCTCCCAGTAGAGAGGGTAAGCGTATTCGTCAAACTCAAACGAGTAAAAATCAAACTCGTTTTCGGGGGTATATCCCAAAAGCACCGCCCACTGACTCTGCGTTATAAGCGGAGCTATCGGCTCAAGCGTTTTTATAAAGTCGGAATATAGCAAGACCTCTTCGAGCTTGCCCTCCTCGAGCGGAAATACAACGTCCTCGAGGCTGTTTACCGAAATAAGATCGAACTCCACCGTATAATCAACGCTGACGTCCTTTTCCTCAAAGGAAAAGCTGCCGCAAATTGCGAAAAACGGCGTTTTGCTGTCGCTTGAGATAAAAAAGGTCATTTCGCCGAAGTCGGCGTCATCCCAGTCTAGCCCCGTGAAGTCGGCGAAATTCACACAGCCTATAAGCTGCGCGGCGGTGTATGCCCTTAAATTCTCGGAGCTGCTCTTTGCCTCGTAAGCGGGACGGCTCTCGTAAAAGCCGCTCCTTACCGAACCAAAGCTCTTTTCGGGATAAGGCACGAGCGACTCGAGCGATACCGTCTGCGCCGCTCTTTTTACGTAAAAATCGGAATAAAGAGGAGTGAAGGTGTAGCCTCCGTTTGAGAAAGAGGTAAGACTTACCTCTTTATCCATCTGGCGCGCCGATATCTCGTTTACGCTGTTGCCGTTTGCGATATGCGCCGAGATGATCTCGTATTCCATCTCGTAGCTTCCGCGCGAGGTGTGCATAACAGCGAAAACGCTCTTTCTGTACTCTGCCGACTGCACATCCTTTAAGGTGGCGTATAGGCTTTTCATACCGTCCGATACCCTTTGAGCCTTGGTGCAGGAGGCGCAAAGAAGCATTAGCGCCACGCAGATTGCGGCGCTTGCGATCCGTTTTGAAATTTTAACGAATCTTGGTCTGGTCATACGGCGTTGCCTGATATACGAAATAGTTTAACCAGTTGGAGAAGAGCAGGCTTCCGTGGCTTCGCCAGGTAAGCGGCGGCTTCTTCGACGGGTCGTCGTTCGGAAAATAATTATAGGGTATCTTTATCTGAAGTCCCTTATCAACGTCTCTGAAATACTCTTTGGAGAGAGTATCGTAATCGTACTCGCAGTGGCCCGTTACGAATATCTGTCTGCCCTTTTTGCCCTCGACGATGTAAACGCCCGCAAGCTCCGATTCGGCAAGTATCTTAAGACCCTTTTTGCTTTCGATATCCTCCCTTTTTACCTCGGTATGACGTGAGTGAGGTGCCAAAAACACCTCGTCAAAGCCGCGCATAAGGGGGTTTTTATAGGAAAGTCGCTTATGGGGAAAGATGCCGAACATCTTCTCGGGAAGGGGATATTTCGGCACGCCGTAATAGTAGTTGAGTGCCGCCTGCGCGCCCCAGCAAACGAAGAGAGAGGAATAGACGTTATGCTCCGCCCAGTCGAATATCTCGGTAAGCTCCTTCCAATAGTCGACCTCCTCAAACGGCATATTCTCTACCGGCGCACCGGTTACTATAAGTCCGTCGTACTTTTCGTTTTTAACGTCATCGAAGCATTTATAAAACTTCATAAGATGCTCTGCCGACGTGTTTTTCGAAACGTGGCTCTTCATCTGTAAAAGCTCTATATCCACCTGAAGAGGAGTGTTTCCGAGCAGGCGCATAAACTGCGTTTCGGTGTCGATCTTGGTGGGCATAAGATTTAAAAATGCAATTTTTAAGGGGCGGATATCCTGTTTTTCCGCTCTTTTTTCCGTCATAACGAAAATATTTTCCGCCTCAAGTCTTTCCTTGGCGGGAAGCTCGTTGTTTATTTTAATAGGCAATTTTTTCTTCCTCCGCTTTTATCTCTTTAAACGGGAGAACCCGATCTTTTCAAATAATTTGCGCTTATTTTAAACAAAAACGCCGCAATAAACGAAAACGCCGCGCACTCGCTCATTATGAGCTTTATCTCGGCAAGCGATATCTCAATAAACTGCGCCTTGGTGATATTTGCAACTATCTCGCCGCGGCTTACCAGATGGTATCCGTCGGGAAGCGAGACGGCGGAGCCGCCCGCAATGACGTCGGCAAATAAAAAGTGGTTTATTCCCGCCCACAAAACTACTGCGGCGAGCAGGAAAAAGAGCGCAATATCAACGTACTGCAGAATTTTTTTGTTATAAGCTCCTCTGTTTTTCACGGCAGACACCGCCGCGATAACGCAAAGCACCGCCGTGGGAATTATAAAGGCAAGCATTGCCGCGCGGGGCACCACAAAGAAGAACGCCGCAATTCCGCAGAGCGCCGACGCCGCCGCAAAAACCAGCGCGACGGCAAAAAAGGTAAGCTGTACCCTTTGATTTTTCATAACGTCACCTATGTAGCGGAGCCTTTAATAAAGCTCCTCGTCGTCCTTCTTCGAGGGAATAAAGTCTTTTACCTTATCGGCTATATCGGGTATCATCGAGATAAGTCTGTCAAGGCTTCCCGAGCACTCGCCTATCTGCAAAAGTCTTACGTTGCCGTTTGCAATAACGAGAAAGGCAATGGGTGTGATGTTCACGCCTGCGCCCGCGCCGCCGCCGAAGGGCATTTTATCGTTCTTTGCGGCAAACTCGCTGCCGCCCGAGGCAAAGCCGAAGGCAACCTTGGAAACGGGGATTATAATGCTTCCGTCGGGTGCGGTTATGGGCTCGCCGATGATGGTGTTAACATCCACCATCTCCTTGATATTCTGCATAGTGGTTCCCAAAATTGAAGAAATAGGTTCGCTCATTTCGTTTCACTTTCCTTTTTACTGAATTTCACGGCTGCTCTGTACCATCTTATCAAAGTACCGAGCGCCGACGTTATTTTAAGGCCCAGAATTATTTCCGTTTGTATCTTTACCGTTTTTTCAAGATATTCGGGAGTTAAAACTATTTCGGGCTTATTTACGTAGATAATATTTTGTGCCGCGCCGAAGAAGGAGCCGAAAAAGGCGTGCATCTTGCCGATGTCGATAGCCGTCTTGGCGGCATCACCCGTGCCGTAGAGAAGATAAAAATCGAATTTGAAAAGCTTGAATTTAAGAGATATGCATTTCAAAAGCTCGAAAATAAGCAACAGCCTGCTTTTATTATCCTTCGGGACAAGCGACGAGAGCTTACTTTCCTTTTTCTCATTTTTCTTTTTCTCGCGCTTTTTCTTTTTTTCCTTTTTCGGTAAAAGAGTAATTCTTATTTTTGCTGTTTCTACCGCAAGATATACTCCCTTTTCCTCGGAATAGCTGAAATGCAGCTTACAGTAGCAAAAGAGAATTATTATGACAGCGATAAGCAGCAACGCCGCGACCGTTATCCCCAAAACCGCAAGCACGGTTAAAAAAATCTCCAAAGGGAAATACCCCCAAAAATCAGTTTTCGGCTACGTCCTCCGTGCCGGGAATTACCTCTTGCACGAAGAGAGTCTCGTTATCGCCGCCGATGACGGGAAGCTCGGGAAGCTCCGAAAGACTTTTTATCTTAAAGCATCTCAAAAACTCGGTGGTGGTGGCGTAGAGGATAGGTCTGCCGGGGGCGTCGAGCCTGCCCTTTTCCTCAATAAGCTCCTTCGAGACGAGGTTTGCTATTACCTGTCCCGACTCAACGCCTCTTATCTGCTCGACGTAAGCCTTGGTGGTGGGCTGATTGTAGGCAATTATCGCAAGCACCTCAAGAGCGGCGTTTGAAAGGGGTGAATTTTTTCTGCCCTGAAGCGCTCTTTTAACGTAATCGCCGTTTTGCTCCTTGGTGCAAAGCTGATATTTATCCTCCATTTTGGCAAGGCGAATGCCTCTGCCGCTCTCAAGAAGCTCTGCGGCAAGAAGAGAAAGCGCCTCGTTTACCTCCTTGGGAGAGGTTCCCGTTACGTCGGCAAGGAAGGACGCCGAGACGGCGTCACCCACTGCAAAAATAACGCTTTCGAGTATGCCCTTTAACTCGTTTATATCCATAATTATTCTCCGTTTTCACTCTTTTTAAACCGTGATGACTTTTTTTCCTTTGCAAGCTTTACGGTGCAGTTTTCGCCCTCGCCGTCAACGATAACGGTGTTGCCCTTCGACATTTCCAAAACTGCCAAAAAGGTGGCGACCACCTCGCTTCTCGATCTCGCGCCCGAAAAAAGCTCGGAAAACTTCATTTTCGCCCTTCCGTAGAGCTTGCGAAGTATTGCCATAACTCTCGAATAGACGGAAACGGGCTGTCTTCCCACTATGCCCTTAAAGGAGGTTACCGGCGGCGGAGCCTTTCTGCCCTGCGCCATATATAGCCTCAAATAAGCCTCGGAAAGCTCTTCCGTTTCGTGTGTGAAGGTGTAGTCTATCTTTGCGGGAGGCGGATCGGGCTGCTTGGTATAGGAAAGCACCCAGCCCTCCGAAACGCGAGCGAAATCGCCCATTACCTCCTTGTAGCGCTTGTACTCGAGAAGCATTCTCACAAGACGCTCTCTCGGGTCCTCGCCCTCCTCCTCGTCCTCGGGAACGGGGAGCATCATCCGCGATTTTATATAGACAAGCTCTGCCGCCATCGCCAGAAACTCGGCGGTAACCTCAAGCTTTTCCTCCTTCATTTTGTCGATATACTCGTAATACTGCTCGAGGACGAGCGAAATGGGAATATCGAAAATGTCTATTTTATTTTTTGCAATGAGGGTAAGAAGCAGGTCAAGAGGGCCTGCAAAGTCGCCTATCTGATACGATAAAACCATTTTTCACTCTCCTTTACGAGAATATTTTGATAATAAATATGCCAAGCTCACTCCCCAACGCGAAAAGCGGCGAGGCTACCGTGTTGATAAGATAGTTTAACGGTCCGTCGAAAATGCCGAGCGCAATTACGATAAACAGCGCTATCATTATCACTCTCTCGTATTTGAGGACGTTAAAATAAATTCTGTTTGGCAAAAAGCTCATAATTATTCGGGAGCCGTCAAGCGGCGGCACGGGAATAAGGTTAAAAAGGGCAAGTCCCACGTTTATGTGAATAAAATAAAATGAAAACGACAAAAAGTAAAGCGTTGCCGCGTTTATCTTAGTAAGCTCGCCCAACGCAAGCGCAATTCCGTAAAGTATAACTCCGAAAAGTGCGAGAAGAAGGTTTGCGGCAGGTCCCGCCGCGGCGGTGAGTGCAAAATCTCTTTTTGGCTTTTCAAACCACTGAAGTCTTACCGGCACGGGCTTTGCCCAGCCAAAGCCGAACAAAACTATCATAATAAAGCCAAGTGGGTCGATATGCTTTAAGGGATTTAAAGTGAGCCTTCCCTCGTTTTTCGCAGTGGGGTCGCCCAGCAGATGCGAGGCAAGGGCGTGAAAAAGCTCGTGAAGAGTGAGCGATATTATTACTATCGGCAAAATATATATGAGATTATAGAGAAACTCGACAACCGTCGAGCCGAAGGTCATTCCGAGATTTTCAAAAAATCTTTGCAAGAATTCAAGCATAAAGGCACCTGCGTTCGCTTAAATATATAAGTCATCATCTTATTATAAAACATTTTAAAGGAAAAAACAATAATAATTCTGTAAAAAAGCTGTGAAGGCGCGAATTTTCGCAGAGAATACCGCCGCTTTTACCTCTCCCCTGACCTTTTTGTGAAAATTGCTCTCACTTTATTGACAAGCAGCTTTTTTGTGGTATAATAATTGTTAGTTTTCTAACTAATTTTAAGGAGGAAGCATTTTGAAGGATAAAAGCATCGCTCGGCAGAAGCTCGTGCCGCCGCCGAAGAATATGAATATTCCCATGCTTATAAGAAACATACACCGCACCTTCAGCAGCTCTATGGACGAGGAGTGTCGCAGGCTCGGGCTCGGCTGCGGAATGCGCCACGTTTTGTTTATACTCTCTCATCTCAAGGAGGGCGAGCGTGTAACACAGCGCGAGCTTGCCGCCTTTTGCAAGGTAACGGCTCCCACGATGAGCATAACTCTTTTGAAAATGGAGCAAGAGGGTCTTATTACAAGAGAAAAGGACAGCGTTGACGCCCGAAAATGCTACGTTTCGCTCACCGAAAAGGGCGTGGCGGCAGACAGGGAGATCTTCGAGCTTCTCATAAAGAAGGAAGCGGCGATGATATCGGTGCTTTCCGATGAGGAAAAGCGCTTTACGGAGGATATTCTCCGAAAAATACTTATCAGCACGGAGGGAGGAGCGGTAAAAAATGAAAATATTTAAGGGTCTTAAAAAATATTGGTTCTGGGCGATCCTCTCGCCTCTTGCCATGATGGTCGAGGTTATTTGCGACCTTCAGCTTCCCAATCTTATGAGCAGGATAGTCGACGAGGGCATAAACAATCCCCTCTTAAGCGGCACCGAAAAGCTTGAAACGGTGCTTTCGATAGGCGGTCTTATGCTTCTTTTGGGGTTACTTGGCGCAATGGGCGGAATGTCTTCCTCCTTTTTCGCGGCAAAGGCTTCGCAGAGCTTCGGACGCGACCTTCGCAAAAAGGCGTTTGGCAAAATTATGCATCTCTCTTTTGAGCAGACCGACAAATTTACCACCGGCTCGCTCGTTACCCGTCTTTCAAACGATATAACCATGGTCACAGATTTCGTAACGATGGCGCTTCGTATGTTTATACGCTCGCCCTTTATGCTTGTCGGCGGACTTTATATGCTTATTACCATGTCGGGCGATTTCGGTCTTATTCTCGCCATCGCCTGCCCTCTTTTGCTTCTTACCTTTTTCCTCTTTCTTCGCAAAGCCACTCCGCTTTTTTCTGTCGTGCAGAAAAAGCTCGATAAAGTAAACAACGTGGTGCAGGAAAACGTAACGGGCGCAAGAGTCGTTAAGGCGTACGTCCGCGAGGAGCACGAGATAAAGCGCTTTGATGAAGCAAACGTCGACCTTGTAAACACCTCATACCGCGTTCAGAAGATACTCACCTTTATGATGCCTATCATTATGATAATAATGAATCTCACCGTCGTTGCGGTCATCACCGTGGGCGGCTTTGAGGTCGATGCGGGCAATATGAAGGTAGGCGCTATAATGTCGGCGATGACCTATCTTACAATGGTGCTTATGTCGTTTATTATGGTAGGCAATATGGCACAGCACATAACGAGAGCCTTTGCCTCGGTAAGACGTGTAAACGAGGTGCTCGACACCGAGCCCGTTATCAAGGACGGCACCGTAACCGAGGGCACCGAAAGGGGTACCGTTTCATTTAAAAACGTAACCTTTGCCTATCCCTCGTCGTCGGGCGAGCCGGTGCTTTCAAACATCTCGTTTGACGTTAAAAGGGGCGAAACTGTTGCGATAATGGGAGCAACGGGAAGCGGAAAGACCTCTCTTATAAACCTTATTCCCCGCTTTTACGATGCAACCGAGGGTGAGGTATTCGTCGACGGAGTAAACGTTAAGGAATACACCCTCGCCGCTCTTCGCAAGCGCATTTCCGTGGTTTCTCAAAAGACAGAGCTCTTCTCGGGCTCGATACGTCACAATATCCTTCAGGGAAAGCCCGATGCAAGCGACGCGGAGATAGAAAGAGCAATAACCGTGGCGCAGGCAAAGGAGTTTATCGACTCGTTTGAGGAGGGTATTGAGAGCGACGTGGGCGAAAAGGGCATGAAGCTCTCGGGCGGTCAGCGTCAGCGCGTTTCCATTGCGCGAGGCGTTATAAGATGCCCCGAGATAATGATAATGGACGACTCTATGTCGGCACTCGACCTCTCGACCGACGCGCGCCTCCGAAAAGCACTCAAAAAAGAGCTTTCCGACACCACCGTCATTATGGTAGCACAGCGCGTTGCCACCGTTATGACCGCCGACAGAATAATAATTCTCGAAAACGGCACGATAGTAGGCAACGACAACCACGAAAGGCTGCTTGAGAGCTGCGAGGCTTATCAAACCATATATAACTCTCAGCTCAAGAAGGGAGATGAGACCGATGGCAGATAACAGAAAACCGCAGGGCGTTCAGATGCATCCGCCCGGCAGAGGCGGCGGTCCTATGCGCCACGGAATGCCCTTTGAAAAGCCGAAGGACGCCAAGGGCACCGTTTCCCGTCTTATAAAATACATCGGAAAAAGCAAATATCTCCTTTTGGGGCTCTTCGTTTCGGTTGTTTTCATTTCTCTTGCAGGTCTTGCCGCCCCCTATTTTCAGGGCATCTCTGTCGACGTGCTCGACATTCTGGAGGGCGAAAGAGTTGATTTCAACAAGCTCTTTATCTACGTGGGACTTCTGGCGGCGGCCTATATCGTAAACTCACTCTTTACCTTTATTCAGGGGCTTATCGCCGTCCGTCTTGCAAGAAACACCGTCCGCGATATGAGAAGGGACCTTTTCAATCACCTTGCAAGGCTCCCCGTAAAATTCTTCGATACCCACCGTCACGGCGACATAATGAGCCGTATGACCAACGATGTTGAGACCGTTTCAAACACCATTTCGATGTCGCTTACCGTCGTCGTTTCGGGCGTGCTTACGATAACGGGCGTGCTTACGGTAATGTTTATTCTCAATTGGCAGATGACACTCATCTCCTTTATAACCGTTCCCCTCTCCTTTATGGCAACTCTTCTTATGGGCAAGGTCATGAGGAAATACTTCAAGCGTCAGCAGGCGTTAAACGGAGAATTAAACGGCATAAGCGAGGAGGCAATTACCGAATACCGCACCGTTGCCGCCTATTCGCTTGAGGACAGCGAGATAGCCGATTTTGACTTAAGCGCCGACAATCTCAAAAACACCGCCGTAACGGCACAGCTCCTCGGCGGTATGATGGGTCCGATAATGAATACCCTCGGAAACTTAAACTATATTCTCATTGCGGCGGCAGGCGGATTTTTCTCAGTTTCATCGGGTATGCCGCTTAGCGTTATACAGTCGTTTTTACTCTATTCGAAGCAGTTTACCCGCCCGATAAACGAGCTTGGAAACCAGTGGGCAACCATTCAGACAGCTATTGCGGGCGCGGAGCGTATCTTCGCCGTTATGGACTCACCCCTTGAAGCCGACGAGGGAAAGAGCGACGCCAAGGTAGACGGCGAGCTTGACTTTTCACACGTGGCTTTTGCCTACAAGGAGGGCGAGCCGGTGCTTAACGATTTCGATATTCACGTAAACAAAGGCAATCGCATTGCGATAGTGGGTAAAACGGGCGCCGGAAAGACCACCGTTGTAAATCTGCTCACCCGCTTTTACGATATTCAGGGCGGCTCGATAACCGTCGACGGCACCGATTTATTTGATTTTCCCAAGGCGGAGCTTCGCAAAAACATTGCAATAGTTTTGCAGGACACCGTCCTTTTCTCCGACACCGTTAAAAACAACATAAAATACGGCAGAGAGGACGCCACCGACGAGGAGATAATCGCCGCCGCACGTCTTGCAAACGCCCACAGCTTTATAAGCAAGCTGCCCGACGGCTACGACACCGTTCTCTCCGAGTCGGGCGCAAATCTCTCTGCGGGACAGCGTCAGCTCCTCTCCATCGCGAGAGCGATAATCGCCGACCCCAAGATACTCATTCTCGACGAGGCGACAAGCTCCGTCGATACCACCACCGAGCTTCACATACAGGAGGCTATGCTTAATCTTATGAAGGACAGAACGAGCCTCATTATAGCTCACCGTCTTTCGACGATACGCGACGTTGACAAGATAATCGTCCTCGACGGCGGCAGGATATGCGAATCGGGCAACCACGAGGAGCTTCTTCAGAAGGGCGGCTACTACCGCAAGCTCTATATGGATCAGTTCGCCGGAATCGAAACCTAAACAAAAAATAAATCCACCCCCGAGGGGGATCTGCGATAGAGCAGTATAAAAATCAAAATACCTACCAACAGGAAAAGGACGAAGAATTGCAAAAATTCCTCGTCTTTTTTTCTTGACAAGCACTGATTTAATTAAAGACACCAAAGTTTTGTCAAATCCTCAAGCTTTATTGACAAACCGACAGAGATGTGGTAAAATATACTCGTCACACAAATTGCATATATTCTAACCAACGAAGGGAAAATACTTTTGGTAAAAAGTGTTTTCTCCTTTTCCTCATACCTTCGTTGGGAGAGCATTTGTGTGACAACAAACTAAGGGGAAGCATTTTTTCGGTGCGTCCCTTTTGGGGCGCACTTTTTTATATGCTGATGGGGGGAATCTATGAACAAGAATATGCAAGAAAAGATCATAGACATTACCGGAGTAGAACTTACGCCCGGAGAGCCTGCCGTTTGTCTTGGCAACGGAGAGCAAGGATTTGAATGCTGTTGCGACGAATGCGACTACTTTTTGCTTTGTTTCCCCGAATTTGATTCAAAAAGCAAAACAATTAACAAAACAGAAATCCCCCAGTCCTTACTATGACAAAAGCAACGCAAAGGCACTTATGACAAAACCGCCATAAGTGCCTTTTTATACCGACCGACAGGAGGACAGAGGATGCTTTGCGTTCTCTGTCCTCTTTATATGTAGCGCGGAATGTAAAAAAGCCTTCTCCTGTGGGAGAAGGCTCATTTTGTGTTAACTTTTTTGTTTAGTCAACAGATAATAATTTTGTTGTAGCCTTTAGTTAATACATACGAAGCACTGCATTTGAAGACACAAATGCATATAGTGAAATGTTTTGCTTCCGCAAAACGTGAAATAATGTGCTACCGCACATTGTGAAATATCTCGCCTTGCTCGATGTGAAATGAAATTTGCCCACGTCCGCGCAAGCGGACATTTCACATTTGCGGAGCAAATATTTCACCGCAAAGCGATTTCACTTGCCCGAAAGGGCAAATTTCGTTGCGTACCTGCTCTATGGCAGGTACGCAGAGGGTGGATTTTATTTTGCATATTTTAATAAAAAAGCCTTTTTCTTATTTCTTCCTTCCACTGTCTTTTGCTTTGCAAAAGAGCAAAGGCGGCAGCAAATACGGCACAGACTATCATAACGTAAAGCGACCAGTGAAAAAGCACCTTTTCGAAAACGAAGAGGTCGACTGCCGTTTCCACAGCCACCGCAACGGCTCCGATAACAAGCGAGGTCGTTGCAACCTTGTGAAGAGGCGCCACATTCTTTTTACCGTAGACGAAGGTGAGTATCATCGCGGCGGCAAAGGTGATGCAGATAACAGGCGCCGCAAGCTCGAAATACCAATTAAAGCCGCCGTTTAACCACGCTATCATAGCAACGTAAACGGAGGTCGCCACCGTGTTCATAACCACGAAGAGATAGGGGCGGTGTCTTTTAAAAAGAAGCGGAAGCAGAACGTAGACGAATAGGCAGGCAAGCGCTCCGACGACGTAAAGCGACCAATCAAGCTTACGGTTTACCGCAATATTACACAAAACGGTAACGGCGGCGGGGAGAATAAGCAAAAGAGATGCAAGGCGCACGCCGAACTTGAAGTCTATCTTTTTCATTATGTTGTCTATCCTCTCGGGATAGGGCTTTTTTTCGGGCTCCTTCCACGGAGAAACGGGATTTATTACGGGAGTGTTGCAAAGCGGACAGCTTTTTTCGGTGTTTGCAAGCTCAACTCCGCAGTTTACGCAATAGCTCATTTCCTCACCTCTATCTGTTGCTTTCTACCTTGATGTGAATTCCGTCCTTAACAAGACGGCGGCAGAATTCTCTTTCAACGTCCGCCTCGACTATCGAGCGGACCATATTTATCACGGTGCTTTCTCCGTAGCTCACCGTTGCAAATGCCGACGGATTTTTCGAAAGGGCACCGAGCATAAAGTCAAATCGGGTAATATAGCGCGACATCTCGTCGGGCAAGACTATCCTTCCGAGATTTGAGAGCGTCGTTGCCGACGTTCTGTCGCCGTTCTTCTTGAAGGCGATCTTCAGGACCATATCCTTTATAAAGAGCGGCACCACTCTCACGAGGGCGTTTCTCTCGTCGCCGACGTTTGCCGAAATTTTGCTGTTTAAATATTTTTCGTTAATATAAAGCCCCATCTGATGATGGACGGTCTTTATTATCTCGTTAAATTCATATTCGCCGAGACGGCAGTCAATGCCCACGTTTACGAATTCGGCAAAGTTGCGAAGAGTCTTTGCGCCGTAAAACCTTCTTAAATTTACGGGAATGCATATCTTTATCGGCTTTATGCGCTCGCTCTTCTTTTTCTCGGTGAGCTGAACGGTGCGGTAAGCCGCAATAAGATGCGCCGTTAAATACTCGGTAACGGTTGCTCCGCAGCTCTTTGCCTTTTTGAGAAGCCCTTCCGTTTCGGTAATGGCGGTAACGACGTTTATTATTCCCTTTTCCTCTTTTTCGCCCTTTTGGCGATAAGAGCTTTCGTCCCTTCTCTTGAGTCTTACCTTGCGGGCGTGCTTAAGATAGCAGTCCTCAAGCTCCTCGGGACGCGGAGCCTCGTTGCAATCGAGTATTTCGTCGCCGCGCGGTATCTTAACGCCGTATTTAAGCTCGAGATATTCTGCAACGAGCGTTTTTAAAAATACAAGACCTCCCGTGCCGTCGGTTATAACGTGGAAAAACTCGAGCGCTATTCGGTTTTCGTGGTAGCGGACGCGAAAGCAATATCCGCCCGTTTTTTCAAAATCGAAGTTTGCACAGGGGTTTTTAACGTCCTTTTCCGGTATGGGCGGAGTGTCTATCGTTTCAAGATAATACCAAAAGAAACCGCGGCGAAGTCGCAGACAAAAGGAGGGAAATCTCCTTGCCGTTCTCTCCTCTGCCGCCGCGAGAATAACGGGGTCTATCTCCTCGGTAAGCGACGCAGAAAGGCGAAAGGTGGCCATCCAGCCCCCCGAGCGTGAGGCAGGATATATCTTTGCCGCGTTATCGAGCTTCATCCAGTTTTTAGACTGTCGGTTATCCTTCATTAAATACAAATTCCTTAATCTTTTCTTTTGCGCGCTCTGCCTCGGGAGTGGGATAAAGGGGATAAACGTGCCACATTCCCTTCTCGAGATAAAGCTCGTGCTTTACGCCGCTCTTAATGAGCGCCGATGCGGTAAGCAGGCTGTCGGAGTGCAAAAGCTCCTCGGTGCCCGCAATGATAAGAACGGGCGGAAAGCCGCTGAAATCGCCGTATATCGGGGAGATAAATGGATTTTTCGGGTCGTCATTCGCGATATAGAGGCTTGCAAAGTGCTTAAGGCTCTCCTCGTTTAAGGTGGGATCTGTCTTGGTGTTTGTCATATAGGAAACGCCCGAAAAGGAAAGGTCGCTCCACGGCGAGATAACTGCAAAAAGGTCGGGCATTATTCCCTTTTGCTCCTTTATTTTAAGACCGAGCGCAAGGGAAAGTCCGCCGCCGGCAGACTCGCCTATAACGGCAATTCTCTTATTCGGGTATGCTTCTCTTAATCGGAGATACGCCGCGAAGGCGTCCTCAAGGGCGGCGGGGTATGGATGCTCGGGAGCCTTTCGGTAGTTTACGCACAAAACGGGTGCAAAAAGCAACGCCGCAAGAGCGCCGCCGAAGCTTTTTGCATAGCTTATGCCGCCCGAAACGTAGGCGCCGCCGTGAAGGTAAAGCACCGCGATATCGCTTTTTGCATCAATAGGGCAGGCAAACGCCGCCTCGAAATTTTCAAATTTTTCCGAAGTAAAGAAAACGCTGTCGCCAAGGGAGCGGACTCCCAAAGCGCCAAGACGCTCCTGACCCTTTCTCATAAACGGCAACGAGGTGCCCGAAAAGGCGCCCTTTACCGCATTGAGAAGCTTTTCAAGAAGTCTTGTTTGAAGTTCCATTATTCCGCCTTGCCTATTTTCTTATGGTTTTCCATCTGGAGATAGGCGTTTATAAAGCCGTCTATCTCGCCGTCCATAACGGCGTTGATGTTGCCCATTTCAAAATCTGTTCTGTGGTCCTTTGCAAGAGTGTAGGGCATAAAGACGTAGGAGCGTATCTGGCTGCCCCAGGCAATATCCTTGTGGGTGCCTCTTATATCCTCTATCTTTTCAAGATGCTCTCTTTCCTTTATCTCGATGAGCTTTGAGCGCAGCATTCTCATTGCGACCTCGCGGTTCTGATGCTGGCTTCGCTCAACCTGACAGGCGCAGACTATTCCCGTGGGAATATGGGTAATTCTTACGGCGGAGTCGGTCTTGTTGACCTTCTGACCGCCCGCACCGCTCGAGCGGTAGGTATCCACCTTTATATCGTCGGGCTTTATGTCTACCTCAACCGAGTCGTCGATCTCGGGCATAACGTCAACCGATGCAAAGGAGGTGTGTCTTCTTCCCGAGGAATCGAAGGGAGAAACGCGGACAAGACGGTGAATTCCCGCCTCGCTCTTCAAAAAGCCGTAGGCGTTCTGACCCTCGATGAGTATGCTCGCGCTCTTTATTCCCGCCTCGTCGCCGTCGGTGTAGTCAAGTATCTTGTAATCAAAGCCGCTTCTCTCTGCAAAGCGGGTATACATTCTGTAAAGCATCTCCGCCCAGTCCTGCGCCTCGGTGCCGCCCGCACCCGCGTGGAAGGTGATGATGGCGTTGCTGTTATCGTATTCGCCCGAAAGAAGAGTTGAAAGCTTTTGCTTTTCGTATTCCTTCTCAAAATCCTCAACAGCCTTCTTGACGGCGGGAAGCTCGCCCTCGTCGTCAAACTCTATGCAAAGCTCAACGAAGGCAAAGGCGTCGTCGTACATCTTGCAAAGATTTTCGTATTCCAAAAGCTTATCCTTCATATTCTTGAGGAGCTTTAGCGTCTTTTGACCCTCCTCCATATTCTGCCAGAAGGATTCGTCGGCAGTTTGCTTTTCAAGACGCTCTATCTCCGCCTTGACCTTGTCTATGCCGATGGCGGTGCCGAGCATTGAAAGCTCTTCCTTCATATTAACGAGTGTTAGTCTGAGTTCGTCGAATTCAACCATAATTATCTCCAATAAATCAAGAATTTAAGCAGG
This sequence comes from Clostridia bacterium, assembly GCA_017504945.1. Lineage (GTDB taxonomy): Bacteria > Bacillota > Clostridia > Oscillospirales > RGIG5299 > RGIG5299. The sequence continues at coordinate 31,704 of JAFVQJ010000014.1, read as the reverse complement.
AAAATCAAACTGCCTCGGGTACTCCCTTAACAGCATCGGGCACCGTTTCGGTTACTATCTTACAGCTTACGCTGCTGCCGTCAGACACCTTGACGAGAGTGTAGGTTATCTCCTCGAGAACGATAGTTTCGGAATCGTTTATTTCCGCCTTTAAGTTAATATCCTTGGCGTAGTATTCGCCCTCGCTGCCGTATTCCTTCAAAAGCTCGCCGTCACGCGCCTCGGCAAAGGTGATATCTACCTTCAAAATGCCGTCAGCATAGCTGTGAGAGAAGGCGGTAATTGTAAGTTCCTCGTAATCGAAGTCGCCCTCGAGCTTTATTCTGGTGTGAGCCACCTCGTCGTAGGCAATTCTCTCGAGTATGGGACCTGCAAAGCCGGTAGATGCAATGGTAACGAAATCGTCGCCGCAGGAGTAGGTGTAGTTGGTGGTACCGCCGAAATGCTCCTTTAAGAATATCTCGCCGTTTTTCTTCGTTACCTTACCGAAGGTAAAGTAGCCGGGGCCCTGCGGCTGAAAGAAGGAGAGCTCGGTATTCAAGGTAACGTCGCCCTCGGTGTAATCTCTCTTTATCAAAACGTCCATATACGAGCCTCTTACCGAAATAGCGGAAAGAAAATCGTCAAACGCAGTTTCCTGATCTGCATCAAGCGTTATCGAAACGACGGACGATGCGGGATCGCTCGAGGGATCTCCGCCGTTATCGCCGTTACATGCGGCAAGACCGCAGACAAGCATAAGCGCGGTTAAAATCAAAAATAATTTCTTAAACATAATATATCTCCCATTCGGTAATTTAATAATAATCTATTTTACAATATTTTATCTCCAAAAGCAAGTTTTATATTGTAAAATAAGGGTAAACGGCTCAAAATTCTTAATCGGGACGACTCAAATTACCGTAAACGGCTTCGCCGATATGGCGAAGCCGTTATTTTAAAGCACCTTATTTCCTTTTATGTAAGCCTGCTCGCAGGAGGTCATAACGTCGAGCGGATCGCCCGAAAATACGGCGATATCGGCATCGAAGCCCTCCTTGAGTCTGCCCTTTTTCTCTATGCCGCAAATCTCTGCGGGATTTGAGGTAAGCGCCTTATAGGCTTCGATTTTGTCAAGCCCGTGCTTTACCGAAACCGCGGCGCAAAGAGGCAGATACTGTATGGGAATAACGGGGTGGTCGGTTATTATTGCCGTTTTAACTCCCGCACGGTTAAGCTCTCCCGCCGTTTTGGGCGAAAGGCTTTTTAACTCGGGCTTGCTTCTGTCGCAAAGAACGGGACCCGAAAGCACCGATATTTTCTCTCTTGCAAGGATATCCTTTACCGCCGCACCGTCTGTTCCGTGAACGATAACGAGGTTTAAGCAAAATTCCTTTGCAAGCTTTATTGCGGAGAGTATATCCTCTGCCTGATGGGCGTGGGCAAAAACGGGAAGTCTTTCCCTCATTACCCTCGAAACCGTCTCAAGCTTTATATCGTAGTCGGGAGCGTCAAGCTCGCTATCCGCTTCAGCCTTTTTGCAGTCATTTTCGTATCTCTTTGCCTTTTCAAGCATCTCGCGAAGGAGCGCCGCCGTTGCCATTCGGGTAACGGGACCTCTCTCCTTGCCCTTATAACAGCCCTTGGGATTTTCACCGAAGGCGATCTTAAGACCTGCATATTCCTTATATAAGCGTCCGTCGGGCGCGCCCGCCGTTTGATATACCGCGTAGATGCCGCCTGCGGGATTTGCGCTTCCCGGACCCGTAAGCACCGTGGTCACACCCGCCTCGAGCGCCTCTGAAAAGCAGCGGTCGAATATCTTTACGCCGTCGCTTCCGAGAAGATGGGGAGTTATCGGGTCGGTATCCTCGTTGCCGTCGTCGCCCTCAAAGCCGAGCGAGTCGCCCCACATACCGATGTGGGTGTGGGCGTCGATAAGACCGGGGAAAATGAATTTTCCCGTCATATCGGTTCCCTCTCCCTCAAAATCCTTCATCTCTCCCACGGCGGTTATTACGCCGTTTGAAAATGAAAGGTAGCCCTTTTCGATCATCTTTTCGCCGTCAAATATTTTCGCGTTTATAAAATTCACAGCTTATTCCTCCAATCTCTCGAGATATTCCGTTGCGGACGTTGCCGCGGCGGCTCCGTCGCCCACGGCGGTTGCTATCTGGCGACATTTCTTCGCCACAGCGTCGCCCGCCGCAAAAAGACCCTCAACCGAGGTTACTCCCTCACGGTCCGCAATTATATAGCCGCTTCCGTCGGTTACTCCAAACGGCTTTAAAAGCGCCGTTACGGGATCTGCGCCGATTGCGGTAAATACTCCGTCGGTCGCGTATTCTCTTTCGCCGTTCTTATCCTTGATTACTATCGCGCTTACCCTTTTGTCGCCCTTTATCTCGGTAGGCACGGCAGAGAGAAGCAGCGTTATATTTTCAATTTTCCTTGCCAATGAGGTAAGATGCTTTTCGGCGCGAAATTCATCTCTTCTGTGGACCAAAAACACCTGCTTGCAAAGCCTTGAAAGATATATCGCGTCGCTCACGGCGGTGTTTCCGCCGCCTATTACGAATACCGTTTTACCCTTGTAAAAGCCGCCGTCGCAAAGAGCGCAATAGGAGATGCCTCTTCCGAAAAATTTCTCCTCGCCAGCAATTCCGAGCCTTCTCTTTTCGGTGCCTGCGGCGTAAACCACCGCGTCAAAGAGGTTTTCACCCGAATGGGAGGTGAGAATAAATCCCTTTCCCTCCTTCTTTATATCGGTTACCGCCTCGGAAACAAGCACCGCGCCCGCGCTCTGCGCCTGCCTTGAAATGCTTTCGGAAAGCTCGAAGCCCGAGACCGACAAAAATCCGGGATAATTTTCTATTTCGGGGGTATCGTTCATTTTTCCGCCCGCAAAATTCCCCTCGAAAACGAAAGCCTCTATTCCTGCACGAGCAAGATAGAGCGCCGCCGTAAGCCCTGCGGGACCGCCGCCTATAACTGCCGCCTTTTTCACGGTAAACACTCCTTTTGCAATAATCTTCCCTAAAACAAAACCGTTATACCGCGCGGTATAACGGTTTATGTCAAAACTTTTTAGAGCCCCTGCTTCTTCCGCCGCCACGCTTTGAATCGGTTGAGCGCTTAAGATCAGACATTTTATCGTCGCTTCTCTGCTTGAATTTCAAAAGCATATCCTCAAACGACTCTGTCTTTTTAACCTCGGGAATCGCCTTCGACATCGAAAGTGATATCTTTCCCTTTTCGTTGCCTATTACCTTTACTCTTACGGTGTCGCCTACCTTGACGTAGTCGTTAAGATCCTTAACGTAATCCTTCGACACCTCCGAGATATGCACCATACCCGTGGTGGTTGAATCGAGCGCTACGAAAACGCCGAATTTGGTTATGCCGGTAACCTTACCCTCTTGAATCTGTCCGATTTCCAAAACCATAAAGAAAAAATTGCCTCCGAAAAATAATTTATCTTTTTGTGATGTCGTTATAAACGGTCTCACCAGGATAGGAGTAGTTATACTTCATACGGGCGTAGCGCTCGATAATGTCGCGCTCGTCTGCCGTGAGAAGATCGGAAAGCTCCGCCTTTTCGTTTTCGAGTGAGAGGTAGATAGCCTTAAGGTCCTCTATCTCCGACTGCTTTTCGGCAACGTCGACCGTGCCCTTTATAACGGTAAAGACCATTACCGCCAAAAAGGCTATGGCTACTATCTGTATCAGCTTTTTTACAGCCGCCTTGCCAAACACGAAAAGCCGCTCCCTTCCCGTTTAAGATGCGTTCAAATTTTTCCGTATATCATTTTATATCATTTTTCGGTTTTTTGGAAGAGCTTTTTTTAAAAAAAATTACTTTTCTTTTAATTTTGTTGAAAATATTCAAAGATTTGCCCTTTTGTTTCTTTTCTCTTGTTCTTTTCTTTTGCAAAAAACGCGCAATACGCCGTTTAAGAGGCAAAACGGCTCTCGTTCGCAGACGGGTGCCGAGTCTTCCGAAAAGAGAATAGAAAAGCAAAAATCCCGAAAGCACGGCAAAAACGGGAAAAAGCTCGAGCCTGCCCGAGTATATCTTCACGAAAAAGACCACCGACGAAAAGGCAAAGATGATCCAAAAGACAACGTCCTCAAGCGCCACCAGAGCGGCGTTTGTCGGCGTGACCGAGCGAAGCGAGCGAAAAAGCTCAAACAAAAGTCCCGCAATAAGACCGAATATCACGCTTTGTATTATAACGGCGCTTTCGCCGAAAACGGTGTGAGTCATTTATTTTTGCTCTCCGCTATTTGAAAAGCCTTGAAAGGAAGCTCTTTTTCTCCTCGGCTTCCTCGCTGTAAAATACCGCCTCTATTTTCCCCTCAACCGAAAGCTCTCCCGCCTCAACCGAAAGCTTTCCTATTTTCAGCTCGCTTCCGCGCACCGTTACCACTCCGTAATCGGTTGCCGCCGAAACGTGCGCCGCATCGAAATCCTCAACCTCCGAAACGCCCGTGAGTGTAAGCTTCCTTCGGCATTCAAGCACCGCCGAGTGAGCCTTCTTTATCTTTTTTTCTTCAACCATAATGCTTCTTCCTTTCGTTTTTTATAAGGCTATGCGCGGCAACAAAAAAATATAACGGTTTATAAAAATTTAAAAAATTATGTGGTTTTTGCAACGAAAAAGATGGTATAATAGAGTAAAGGAAAATTTTGGGGAGGGACTTAAATGGATATTTCTTTTCAGGCAAACGCGCTTAAGCTTATAACGAGATTTCTCGATACCGAAAATCCCACCAAGGGAGTTTTTCCCTTCGTGCCCAAAAAGCCCGATTTCAACCCCTCCGATAAGCCCTCTTTGCTGCCTGCGCGCCCTGCCGCACTGTCGGGTATTTCACCCGCACACCTTGCCAACTTTTTAAAGGAGCTTTCCGATAACGAAAGGCTCGATATGCAATCGGTGCTTATCGTTAAAGGAGGCGAGGTCGTGTGCCGCGCGGAGTGGGGCGACTACTCCCTGAATATGCGGAAAATGACTCACTCCGAGTGCAAGAGCGTGCTTTCTCTCGTAATAGGCATTTTGATAGGCGACGGCAAGCTTTCGCTTGACAGCAAGGTTTCCCGGCTTCTTTACTCAAGGCTCGGTCCGCTTCTGCGGCTCTCTGCGGGGAATATGACGGTAAAGCATCTGCTTACCATGAGCACGGGAGCGGTCTTTAACGAGATAGGCGCCGTTACCGAGGAGGACTGGCTAAAGGCGTTTTTCGAGTCGGCAAGAAAATTTCCTCTCGGCAGGTCGTTTGACTACAACAGCATGAACAGCTATGTCCTCTCGGCGATAGTCCGTGAGGTTTCGGGACAGACGCTTTCCGAATTCACAAGCGAGCGTCTTTTCAAGCCGCTCGGAATAAACGGCTGTTATTGGGAAAAAAGCCCCGAGGATATCGAGTGCGGCGGCTTCGGGCTATATATCTTTCCCGAGGATATGGCGCGCCTCGGTCTGCTCGTTTTGAACGGCGGAAAATGGGAGGGCAGACAGATAGTTCCCGCCGATTATCTTCGCGAGGCTACCTCAAAAAAGCTTTCTCCCACGGGAAACGGCGATTTCGATTACGGCTACCATATCTGGACGGGCAGAGGCACCGAAAGCATTTTGTTTAACGGAATGTTTGGGCAAAATATGCTCATCTACCCCGAAAATGAAATAATTATAGTGGCAAACGCCGCAAACGGCGAGACCTTTCAGCAGGGTCCCTTCTATTCTGTCTGCAACCGATATTTCGGCTCCTCCTTGCCTAAATGCAAAAGCCCGATTTCCGAAAGCGCTTATCTTGCGCGCACGCTGCGCGGTCTTAAAAATTATAAGCCTCACCTGCTTTTGAAATATCCTAAAGAGCTTTCCTCTCTAAACGGCAAGCGCTATATTTTAAACGGCGGCAAAAGCTCGCCCGCAGGGCTTATGCCGTTTATTCTCGGCGGAATAAGAAATTATTATACCGACGGTATAAAAGAGCTTTCTTTTTCGGTGAAAAACCGCCGCTTTTATATCCACTTTGTTGAAAACGGCAGAGATTACCGCTTTCCCGTAGGCTTTTACTCGACCGAGCGCTCGGTCTACGACTGCCTAGGCGAAAAATATCACATTGCGGTGAGAGGAAGCGTCTTGCGTGACGGGAATGGAAATACCGTTCTCAATTTCAGGTTTTCCTTTCTCGAGGCGTCAAACGTCCGCTTTCTCACCGTTACCCTTCTTCCTCACGGAAAGATATCGGTAACGTTTACCGAGCATCCCGACGACGAATTTATGAGAGAGGCGCTTCTTAACTTTATAAACCAGCTTCCGATAAAGCAGATATCGGAGCGTCTTTGCGATATCGTTGAGAGCGAAAGAGTGAAAAAGATATCCGATTCGGTATTTTCTCCCACGCTAAAGGGCAGATCGGTAAACTAATTTTTAAAAAACAGTTGAAATTCTCACCGAAATAGGTTAATATATTAAGGTAAAAATTTACGGAGGCAAAACAAATGAAAAAATTTCTTATCATACTCACTTCGATTTTGGTTATAATGACTCTCTCCGTCGTTGCTTTTGCAGAGGGCGAACCGTCTGAACCCGCTTCTTCTGAGGTAACCTCCTCGGAGGCAGCATCGTCAGACTCCGCATCATCGGGCTCGGCAAGCTCCGGCTCCGCCTCAAGCTCTACCTCGAGCAGCACCTCCTCCGCTCCCGCTATGAGCACCGGTGAGGTAGTTGCAAACGTCATTATCTCTGTGGTCGGCGTAGGTGCCGTTGCCGCAGTCGTTGCAATAGCTTTTGTCTATGCAAATAAGCAATAAAGCGTTTAAGATAAAGCATCCTATAGCTTTTACAGCGGCAGTTTTTCTGCCGCTTATTGCTCTTTTAACAGTGCAAAGCGCCACAGTTGCCTTTATTATCGCCGCAATCTCTGCGGCGATTTTTCTTTTTTCACTCTTTTTCATTTCAAAAAGAGCAAGGCTTACCGTTGTTTCGGTAACTCTTGCGGTAATTTGCATCTCGTCGCTCCTTTGCGGTATTTCGCTTGGCGAAATGAAAAAGAGCGATAAGCTTTGCGACACCGTTTTTAGCTTAAACGCCACCGTGATATCAGAGCCTGTCTATAAAAACGGAACCGTAAGCTTCAGGGTAAGGGACAGTGCCGTTACCCTCGGAAGCATTTTGGTCGAAAGCGAGGATATCACCCTTCTTGAGCGCGTTTCGGTGGGAAATACAATCGTTGCCGAGGCGGTTGGCATTAAGGGGAACGAAAGAAGGCTCTCTCTTGCCTCGGAGGGAATTTACATAAGCTGCCTGCTTACAGACGGCGTTTTGATAAAAGACACCGACAGCCTTCCCCTGTTAAGAGCGATATCTTCTCTTCGCACCGCCGTGGTAAACGCCGTCCGTGCCGCCGTCGGCTCGGAGGAGGGCGTGCTTGCCGCCGCAATGCTTACGGGAAACGGTCTTGAGCTTACCGACGCCTCGGAATCGCTTCGCACGGCGGGTATCTCACACTATTTTGCCGTTTCGGGCTTTCATATTTCGGTGCTATGCTCTGTCGTGCTGTTTTTGACAGAGCTTTTGGGCGCCTCCCGCAAGACTGCTCTTTTTATAATAATTCCCGTTTTACTCTTTGCCTGTTTCTTTGCAGACCTCACTCCCTCGGTCGTAAGAGCGGCGGTTATGTGTCTTATTATGGCTCTCTCCTTTGTTTTCGTAAAGAGAAGCTCTCTTTTGTCAACCGTTTCATTTACCGCCGTTTTGTTTCTTACCTTTAATCCTTTTCTTATCTACTCCGTTTCCTTTATTCTCTCATTTTCCGCGGTTTTCGGTATTTGCCTTGGCTCAAAGGCGGTCTTTTCCGTTTCAAAAGCCGTTTCAAAACGATACAGAGTGCAAAAGACGGTGTCTGCCCTGCTTTCTCCCGTATTTATTTCGCTTTTTGCCGCCGCCTTTACCTCTCCCGCCCTGCTTTTGTTCTTCGGATATCTTCCGCTCTATTCCCTTTTGGCAAATCTGCTCTCATCATTTTTGGTGTCGGTGCTTTTCGTCTTTCTGCTTGCCCTTTCCTTTCTCTTTTATATTCCGGCAGTTTCCGATCTCGCGGCGTATATCGTCCGCGTGCTTATGAAGCTTTTGGTCGCGATATCGAGGCTCATTGCCTCTCTCCCGAATGCAAGGCTCTATCTCTCGCCCGAGCTTATGATATTCGTGATATTCTCCTGCCTGCTCTTCGGAACGGCGCTCCTTCTTATCTTTAAAAGAAGATATCGTCTCGTGGCAGTTTGCTCGGCTCTGTCGCTCATTTTGCTCTCCGCGGGGATATTTAACTCGGGTGCAAGCGACAGAGCAAAGCTCACGCTGTTTTACGGAAACGGCATAAAGGCAGTTGCGGTAAAAAGCGAAAACGAGAGCTTTTTATACGCCTTTTCGGCGCCCGACGTTCCCTCTCCCGTTTCGGAATTTCTAATTTCAAACGGCTTTTCAAACTGCATTCTCTCCGTCCTGCCGACAGACAATGCGCCTCCTCCCGAAACGGTAAGGGTTGGTGCGCTCACTCTTTACTTTTACGAGTCAAACGGCGGTTTTTCCCTTGTTATTGAGGGCAAAAAGCAAAATATTGCCGTTTTACCCGACGGTTTTTCGTTAAAGGAACTTTACAAAACCGCCTTTTATGATATAATTATCTGTGAGGGAATTTTAAAGGACGATTATTTTTTGCGTTACAGCTTTACGAAAAAGCTTTTTACCTTTGAATATTCTCTTGCTTACAGAAATTATCTCGAGGAGATAAGCAGCGGCTACGGCATTGAATTTTCCGATATGACCTACGGCGAAAAAGCGGTGGTCTATTTTGAATAAGAGGTTTGAAAAATGAGTCTTAATGACCTTAAAAATCACATAAAAACGGGTGAATTTGCCCCGCTCTATCTTTTCGTGGGCGAGGAAAACTACCTTATGCGCCACTATCTTTCTCTCGTGAAGGGGAAGATACTTTGCGGCTTCGAGGAGATGGATCTCACCGTATTCGAGGGCAAAAAGCTCACCGCCGCCGAGCTTGACGAGTCGGTTACCGCCTTTCCCTTTGCCGCAAGCCGCAAGCTCACCGTTATCAAGGACCTCTCTCTTGCAAAGTCCAACGAGATAGTGGCGTATCTTACCAAGGAGGGCGTGCCCGACAGCGCCACCGTTATTATCTGCGAGGAACAGCCCACCGTCAAGGCGACTGCCTCCGAGGTAACTCGCTTTCAGAAGGACACGGGCGCCGTCGTCTGCTCCTTCGATCCGCTTAAGGAGGCGGAGCAGACCGATTGGATAATCCGCTATTTCGCGGCGGCGAAAAAGAATATTTCAAGGCAAAACGCCGAGCTTCTCGTTTCCTATCTCCCCGCCGTGCAGGATCTTATCAAAAACGAGTGCGACAAGCTTATAGCGCGGTGCGACAGAACGGAAATTCGCCGCGAGGATATAGACGAGATGGTCGTCCCGTCTGTTGACAGCAAGGGCTGGCAGCTTACCGAGGCGGTTATCTCAAACGATACCAAAAGGGCTTTTAAGCTTATCGACGAGCTTTACGAAATGAAGCTTGACGACACCGTTATCGCCGCGTCGGTCTACCGCGCTTTTTCCGAGCTGCTTGCCGTAAAGGCGGGCGCCGTATCGGGAAGGGACGCTCAAAAGATAGCCGCAATTGCAAAGATCCCTCCCTTTGCCTGCAAAAAATATATGACGGTAGTTAAGGATCTTCCCATTTCCTATATTTCGGAATGTCTTACCGACTGCGTTGAGTGCGACAGCGACATAAAAAGCAAATCAATAGACAAGCGCGCCCGTATCGAAGCGCTGATAGGCAGGGCGGCGGCAAGGAGAAGAGATGCAAAGGCTTGAGATAAGTCAGGCAATAGTCGTTGAGGGAAGATACGACAAAATAAAGCTCGAGGCCGTTACCGACGCCCTTATAGTCGAGTGCGGCGGCTTTGGCATCTTCAAAAGTAAGGAGCTTCTCGATTATATAAGAAGGCTCGCCGTTGAGAGAGGAATTATAATCCTCACCGATCCCGACGCCGCCGGCTTTAAGATACGCTCCTATATCGGCGGCTCTATAACCGAGGGCAAGGTGTATCACGCCTATCTGCCGTCGGTAAAGGGCAAGGAAAAGCGAAAGAGCGCACCCGGCAAGGAGGGACTTCTCGGCGCCGAGGGCATTGACTGCGAAATAATAAGAGATTCGCTTTTAAACGCCTTGCCGAAGGGCGAAAGCGAGCGCGACGTAAGGGATTTTATTCCGTTAACGAAGGCGCGCCTTTACGAGCTCGGATATTTCGGCAGAGAAAACAGCGAATGTCGCCGTCACGAGCTTCTAAAGAGGCTCGGACTTCCGCTTCGGCTTTCCTCAAACGCGCTTTTGAAGTATCTGAACACGGCGAAGATCAATATTGAATAATCAAAAATCCCTTTGCTCTCGGCAAAGGGATTTTTTAGTTTGTGCAGAGTAATTAAGTTTTATTCTGTTTCCGTAAAAGACCGCGTAGCGCCTTTTTTCTCTCCGCTACGCGTGGGGCTTTGCCGCTCAAGCCGCGGGGCTCCTTTTTCCCGCTGCGCGCGGGGCTTTACCGCTCAAGCCGCGAAGGTCTCCTTTTTTCCACTACGCGTGGGGCTTTGCCGCTCGAGCCGCAAAGGGCACCTTTTTCCCGCTGCGCGCAGGGCGCCTGTTTCTTGTAAGGATACAAGAAACAGGAAAAGAAAATCCTTTATTGAGGGGGAGCTTCCCCTCGGTTCGTGAGAGTAAGAAAAGCAAAAATCCCCTTTCACTCGCACACCTCTTGGCGCTTTGCGCCTGCGAAGGTGTGAAGGCGAAAGGAACACTCTGCAAAACACAATGTATTGCGTCACTCACCTCACCCCTCGGGCAAGAAACCGAGTGTGGACGCGCACCAAAAGAGGGGTAGATGCGAGCGAGGTAAGAGCCTTTGGCTTTGTGAGTTCTTGCCTTACGCATAAGAAATAGCAAAGGGCGCGAAGCGACGTTTGCATTTCGCTTAAGCGTAAGGCGGATTGTGATTATTGTATTCTCGCGAGCATAGGGGAGCCTTCCCCTTAAAAAGATTCTTTTCCCCATTTTCTCATCTTTGAGAAAATGGGAGCCACCGCGGCTTGAGCGGGAAGAGGCTCCCCACGCGCAGTGGAAAGAAAAAGGTGCCGCCGTGGCTCGAGCCGAAGTAGTGCCCCACGCGTAGTGAAAAGAAAAAGATCCACCCGTGTGGGTGGATCTTTTATTTTTGTTAATTTAAGCTTATGCCTTGCGAGCCTTTACAACGAAAGCTGCTGCCATGAGAGCAACGATCATTGCGCCTGCGATAGCAACTACTTCGATGTCAGCGGGGCCTGCATTGGTAACGGTAAATGCGGTAACGTCTGCAACAGAGCCGTTGTTGGATTTGATAACGAGGTTCTTGAATGCGGGATTTCCGCCGTCGCCGTTATTTGCAAGGCAGAAGAAATTACCGCTGGAAGCTACGGAATCACTGGTACTTGCAAGAGCGCCGTTTACGTAGTAGGAAACCTTATTGCCTTCAACGACAACCTTTATGGTATTCCAATCGCCTGCCTTGATGTTGAGGTCTGCGTAAGATGCACAAGCAGCTGCAAGAGGATTAAGGCTGTCAAAGCCTTCTATAACGCAATAGGTGCCGCCCCAAGCTGCAAAGTTGTCGGGAGTTCCTGCCGGATGACCCTCATAATTTATTACCTTAAGAGCGTAGCCGTAGAGCCACATTCCGTTTGCAGGATCGGTTGCCTTAACGGAAACTACGTTTGCACCGGTAACGAAAGTGCCGCTTATGATGGTCTTTTCGGGAAGATAAGCCTCAACGGTTGCGGTGTAGTTGTTGTTAAATGCCGAAACGTCGTAGCCTACGGTGAGGTTTGCACCGATAGCGGGATCGCCCCAATACATTGAGAGAGAACCGTCTGCATTGATTTTGTGCTGGTCATCAGTGGTACCGTTTACGGTAACCCAGCCTGCGGGAAGAGCAGCGGATGCGGAAAGACCGAGAGCAAGCACGAGAGTAAGGGTAAGTGCGATTGCTAAAATCTTTTTCATTGTGTTTTATCCTTTCTGTTTGCCTTGCGGCAATTTATTATATATATTATATGCGCGCTCAAATAAAAAATCAAGCAGTTTTCACATAAATGCCGCATTTTTGTTCAGTTTGCATAAAAATCTGCAGACGATTTGTGCAAAAAGCCGAAAACAAATTGCTGTTTTTCCGGTTTTGAGAGCAATTTTTTGCAAAACAGAAAATCGGAGAAAAATTTTTTACCGCAAAAGACCGTTAAGGAGTTTTTCTCCGCTCAAGCCGCGGGGCTTTACCGCTCGAGCCGCGAGGCTCCCCTTTTCTCAAAGATGAGAAAAGGGAGAAAAGAATCTTTTTTAAGGGGAGGTTTCCCCTATGCTCGCGAGAGAAAGGAAAACAAAAAGCTCCTTTCGCTTCGGCGAAAAGCATACGGAAGCAAAAGCTTCCTATGCATTTCTTATGCGAAAGGAAAGTTTACACAAAAGGCGAAAGAGGGCTGGTCGCTTGCATCTACCCCTCTTTTGCTGCGTTTCCAAAAGATGCGCAAGGTTTCAAAAGGACGGTAGTCCCCACGGCTCGAGCGAAGAAAAAAATTAAACTGTTGCGCACCTCACCCACCCCTAAAATCCGTGCAAGCCGTGGCACGCGACTTTAGCGGAAAATCCCTGCCGTTTTTGCCTCCTTAAAATTTCTACTTGAAATAAACGGCGAAATATCGTATAATGTTTATATTATGAAAATTGTAAGATTTGAATTTAAAAACGAAATATTATACGGCGTTTTGCAAAACGACGTTGCCAGAGTCATCTCCTCTCCCTTTGAGAGCGACCCGGTTTATCTGGGAATAAGCGTTCCCCTTTCGGAGATAAAGCTGCTTGCACCGTCGGCTCCGAGCAAGATAGTTGCGGCAGGTCTTAACTACCGCGCTCACACCAAGGAGCTTTCGGAAAAGGAGCCCTCGGAGCCGCTTTTCTTTATTAAGCCCTCCACCTCCGTTATCGCACCGTTTGACGACGTGCCTATCTACAAAAGCGCAGGCAGGACCGATTACGAGGCAGAGCTTGCAGTCGTTATAAAAAAGGAATGTAGAAACGTTTCGCCCGACAAAATAGGCGAATATATTCTCGGCTACACCGTTTTGAACGACGTTACCGCACGCGTCCTTCAGAAAAAGGACGGTCAGTGGACCAGAGCCAAGGGCTTTGACGGCTATTGCCCGTTAGGTCCCGTTATCGAAACGGAGCTTGACACCAAAAGTCTTAAGATAACCGCGAAAAAGGACGGCGTTACCGTCCAGCACGGCACAACCGCCGATATGATATGGGACGCGGCTACCTTGGTATCATTCGCCTCGGGAATTATGACGCTTTTGCCCGGCGATATCGTTTCAACGGGTACTCCTCCCGGAATAGGCGAGGCGCGTGACGGCGAAACGGTGGAAATTACCGTTTCGGGCATAGGAACGCTAAAAAACACATATAGATCAAAGGACTGACGTAAATGAACAAGACCGTAATCTTTGACCTCGACGGCACCTTACTTAATACCCTCTCCGATCTTGCCGACTCGATGAACGAGAGTCTTCGCATTTTGGGATTTTCGGGCTATGCGACCGAAAAATACCGCTATTTCGTGGGAAACGGCGTGAGAGAGCTTGCAAGAGGCGTGCTTCCCGAGGGGAAAAAGGACGATGAAAGCATCGACCGTCTTTTAAAGATATATAATGGGATATACACCAAAAATCAGTTTAACAAGACCGCTCCCTACGATAACATCGAAGAGGCGGTTACGGCACTTAAAGCAAAGGGATTTTCCGTGTGGGTGCTTTCAAACAAGCCCGATCCCAACACCAAAATGATCGCCGCTCACTATTTCGGCGACCTTTTCGACGGCGTTATGGGGCAGTCTGACGCCTTTCCGCGCAAGCCCGATCCCGCGGCGGCTCTCCACATTTTAGAGCGGACGGAAACGGCTCCCGAAAACGCCTTCTTCGTGGGCGACAGCAGCACCGATATGAAGACCGCCAAGGCGGCGGGCGTTACCGCGGTGGGTGTTACCTGGGGCTTTCGCGACGAGCCCGAGCTTTTGGAAAACGGCGCCGATATCATCGCTCACGCTCCGCTTGAGCTTCCCGACCTTATAAAATTTTAATTTTCCATATAAAACGCAATTTGAAAGGAATTTTTTAAAATGAAAAAGAAATGGATAATCTCCGCCGACAGCGGCTTCGATCTCACTCCCGAAATTAAGGAAAAATACGATATCCGCAGCCAGAATATATGGGTAATTCTCGGTGAAAGATCGGGAAAAGACTGCGAATTTACTCAAAAGGAGCTTTACGATTACGCCGACTCCACCGGCAAGCTCCCCCAGACAGGCGCGCTCTCTCCCGCCGTTTACGAGGAGACCTTCAAGGAATTTCTGGAGGAGGCGGAAAGTGTAATTCACATTTCACTCTCAAGCCATATTTCCTCCTGCAACCAGAACGCGACCATTGCGGCAAGCGAGCTTGAAAACGTCTACGTTATCGACTCGAAAAACCTCTCAACAGGATTCGGTCACCTCGTTTTCAAGGCGTGCGAGCTTCTTGAGAGCGGCATGGAGGTAAAGGACGTAGTTGCCGCCATCGAGAATACCGTCGACAGAGTCGACACCTCCTTCGTTTTAAACACCCTCGAATATATGAAAAAGGGCGGCAGATGCTCCACCGTTGCGGCACTCGGCGCAAATCTCTTGAAATTAAAGCCCTGCATCGAGGTAAAGGACGGTAAAATGGGCGTTTGCAAAAAATACAGAGGCAATCTTGCCGACGTTTTGAAGCAGTATGTTGACGAGCGTCTTGCAGACCTCGAGTCTATCGAGCGCCACAGAATATTTATAACTCACTCGGGCATCGCTCCCGAAATAGAGAGCGCTGTCTACGAGCAGGTAAAGGCAAAGAACTACTTTGAGGAGATAATAATTACCCACGCAAGCTCCACCATCGCAACTCACTGCGGTCCCAACTGCCTCGGTGTTCTCTTTATAAAGAAATAAGAAGTTTAAAGGGACGGAAGCTCTTCCGTTCCCTTATTTTTTTACGGCGCGAAATTTTTTTGTTTTTTTAAAAAAAAGGTATTGACAAACGGCGAAAAGAACTGTATAATAAAAACGATAATAGTTATCAGTTTTATTCGAAAGTGTGATGATCAATGAATTACTCCTACCAGCGCGAAGCAATACTTTTCGATTTGAAGGGCAGATGCGATCACCCCACCGCAGCGCAGGTATATGAAACGGTAAAGCAAAAAATTCCCAATATTTCTCTTGCCACCGTTTACAGAAACCTCACGGCGCTTTGCAAAAACGGCGACGCCGCAAGCTTCTATCTCGCCGGTACCGAGCATTTCGACGGAAACGTCGATTCACACCTCCATTTTTCCTGCAGTAAATGCGGAAGGATATACGACGTCTTTAACAGCTTTGACATTGATATAACCGAAAAAACGGCAAAGGCATTTCCCGGCGCCGCCGTAAACAGAATTACGGTAATAATTTCGGGGCTTTGCGAAAGCTGTAATAAAATAGAAAAAAATAAAAATTA
The DNA here is from genome assembly GCA_017504945.1 of Clostridia bacterium. Classification (GTDB taxonomy): domain Bacteria; phylum Bacillota; class Clostridia; order Oscillospirales; family RGIG5299; genus RGIG5299. Next base: position 16,069 of record JAFVQJ010000014.1, on the reverse strand, counting down.
AAGTTATTATTGAAAGGAAATGATCACTATGGCAAAATTTGTATGCAAGATCTGCGGTTACGTTCACGAGGGAGACGCAGCTCCCGAAAAATGCCCCATCTGCAAGGCTCCCGCAGATAAATTCGACAAAATGGCTGAGGAAATGGTATGGGCTGACGAGCACAGAGTCGGCGTTGCAAAGGGTCTTGACGAGGAAGTCATCATGGGCCTTCGTTCAAACTTTGAGGGCGAGTGCAGCGAGGTAGGTATGTATCTTGCAATGTCAAGAGTTGCAGACCGCGAGGGTTATCCCGACGTTGCAGAGGCTTTCCGCCGCTACGCCTTCGACGAGGCAGAGCACGCTGCAAAATTTGCAGAGCTTTTGGGCGAGGTCCTCACCGATTCCACCGAGAAGAACCTCAAAATGCGCTATGAGGCCGAGTACGGCGCCTGCGACGGCAAGAAGAAGCTCGCAGTAAGAGCCAAGGAGCTCGGTTACGACGCTATTCACGACACCGTTCACGAGATGTGCAAGGACGAGGCTCGTCACGGCAAGGGCTTCCTCGGTCTTTACAACAGATATTTCGGTAAATAATTGTTTTAGGAGAAGCGAATTCGCTGTTCGAGGCAATTATGGGAGTTTTAAGAAAATTATACAAGATCGCATTTATCTTTGCGGATCGTATACTACCCCCCTATAACCTTTGTAAATGGGGAAATGCAATAAAAAACTTTTTTGCAAAGCGCGCTTTTTCCCATGTCGGCAAGGGTGTAAATTGGGGAAAGAGAGTAACTGTTGCGTCTGATTTGCGAATTGGTGATAACTCCGGAGTTGGCGATTTCGCCGTTATTTCACAAGGAGTTATCATTGGAAACGACGTAATGATTGCCAAAAACCTTAAAATATTTACCGTCAATCACAAAATAGACAGAACCGATATTCCAATGCGCCTGCAAGGATCAACAGACCCTTCTCCTCTTACCATAGGTAACGATGTATGGATAGGAGAGAGTGTAATTATTACACCCGGTTGTTGTAATATAGGAGACGGAAGTGTTCTGGCGGCAGGTTCGGTAGTAACAAAGGACGTAGAGCCCTACAGCATCGTTGGCGGAAATCCTGCCAAATTAATTCGCTATCGCAAGAATTAATTACACAATAAAATTAAATCAATTTTTTAGGAGAATAAAAATGGAAAACTACACCGTTTGCAACTGTATGAAGGTAAGCTACAACGATATCGTTAAGGCTCTTCACGCACACGATAAATTTGACGACGTATTAAACGCCTTTGACGACGTTCAGAAGACCACCAAGTGCTCCACCGGTTGCGGCGGATGCTACCATAAGGTTCTCGACATCATTTCAGAGGAAATGATGAGATAAAATAAGCGCTTTTTTGCGGCTTTGCTTTTGCAAGGCCGCTTATTTTTTTGCAAAAGCGCCAAATGGGACGAATTTGTTTGACAAAGATACTTTAATGTTATATAATAATTATAATTATTTATTTTTTTCGGAGGAGAGCTTATGAGATCTTTCAGAAAAATTCTTTCCGTGGCGATTGCGGCGGCGCTTCTTTTTTCTGCCTACGCAGTAGTTACGGCTCCCGTTTCTGCGGCAAACGAGCTGCCTGCAGGTTGGGAGTTTCAGCCCATGTCCGACGTTAAGGGAATCTGCGCACAGCAGAGTCTTTCGGGCAGACCTTTCGTGCAGACCGATTACGGTATCGCTGCGGACGGCAGCTTACTTGTCCGCTCCGACGTATATTCCGGTATGGCTGTTTCCACCACTAAAAAGATACCGTTTACCGCAGCAAATCCGATAACTGCCACCGTTCTTATCGGTGATATGGTATTGGACACCACGACGGCCATAGGCGAGCTTAACGAGAGCTGTGCAAACACAGGTTACGGTGCCGCTCCCGTTTACGGCCACAGCATAAACCTTTCGGATGATAAGTCGGTCCTTTCCGGTCACGGCTACGCCTCGAAGGTTTTTTACGACAGCGGTATTTCTATTAAATTCTTTATGTGCAAAACCGGCGCAGATGCCGGTAAAATAGTCGTTTACACCTCCGCAAACGGCGTTTCGACCTCTAACAACACCTACGTTTCAGGTGTTACCTTCTCTCCCGCCGACGAGGTCACCTTCTCTTTTGAGATCTCGGGAAGCGACGTTTCGGTCTACTATACCAAGGCGGGCGGCTCCAAGACTCTTCTCAACACCATGAGCGGCGCAGCCGCAATTTTCTCAAGCGGCAGCAGCTATCTCTCCTTTGCATCCGACTCCTACGGAAACGACAGAACCTACGATATGACCGTTAAGAAGGTAAACGGCGTTCCCTTCTCAACCTTTGACGGCTTTGTAAAGACCATCGATGTGGATTCTCTTACTCCCTCAAATGCCGACAATCAGGGTATCGTTACCAACAACGGCAAGGAGATATCGTTTGATTTCTCCAAGGGCACCACTCCCATGGCGGGCACCTCACTTTCCGACAAGGTAACCGTTGACGGTCTTACGCTGAGCTTCAGAGCATCAAAGGCATCGGTTGCCAACGCAAGCTATTTCGGAATTTTCCTTTCGAATACCAAGCCCACCGCATTTACCGCCTCCGTTATCGGCGGAAACCACGGTCCCAACTCAGATAAGAACTCCACCCTTGCAATTACCTTCAGAGGAAACAACCCTTATCTCGACGTTGTTTCCGCTTGCATCTCCGAGCTTTTGTTTGAAAATAAGGTTCTTGAAAACTCAACCTGCGAGTTAAAATTCACAAAGAACGAAAACGGCAAATACACCGTTAAGCTCAACAACGTTGCTCTCTCCTATTCACATAACGGAGCCGTAGCGGAATTCGACCTTTCCGCCGTCGTTGACGAAAACGGTAAGGCATACCTCACCTTTGCGGGTATGAGCACCGTTGCCGCAGGCTCGAAGGCAACCGTTTCAAAGATAAACGGCTTTGACGCCGCCGCATTCTCCGCAGAGAAGGATACCGCCGAGCGCGCAGGCTTTATCGTGGGCGCACAGTTCCGTTCACACTCCGCAGAGCAAAAGCAGGGGCTTCGCTTCCTCGTAAACCTTATCAAAAATGAAAAATACAACACCATTAAAGAGGCGGGCGCTCTTATAATGCCTACCGATCTTCTTCCCGACACCTCCGGCCTTAAAATAACCGAGAGCGGAAAGATAAACGGAAGATCTTATCTTCGCATCGTTGCTGAAAAATATTACGTCAACGATCCCGCCTTCCTCCAGTTTACCGCGGTTCTTACCGATATTCCGAGCGATAAGCTTTCGAGAAACTTTACCGCGGTAGGCTATATCATCTACGAGGGTGAGACCGACTCTGACGAGGACGACGAGATAATTTACACCAACACCTTAAACAGAAGCGTAAACTATGTTCAGCGTCTTTCTTCAGCCACTCCCGCAGACGTAATTTCACTTCCCACTATGAGTGAAACGGCATCGAGCGACTATATTGATATGTCAACGGTGCTCACTCCCGCCGATTCGGCTGCAGCGGCAGGAAGCTACGCAGCCTCCAACGTAACGAATCTCAATTCCTTTATAAACTCTCTCGATTCAAGCAAGGACTACATCTTCTATTTCAAGGGTGGCTATTACGGACTTAACGGAGCTGTCACCTTCCCCGCAAACGTAACTCTTATGTTTGACGAGGCCTCGTCGCTCTACTGTCTCTACGGCACCACCCCCGTATTCAACTGTAAGGATATTATAACGCAGGGCACCAATCAGGTCCTTTACTTAAACGTTACCGCAAACACCACCAATTTTGCAAACCTTGCCTTTATAAGACCCGAGTGGTTCGGCGCGAAGGTAAACGATAACGTTTGCGACGCAAGCGCTATTAAGACCGCAACCTATTTCGGAATTCCCGTTTTGCTTTCCGAGGGCGTTTACAACGTAAATTCCGATATAACCGTTTCCAATCACCTTTCCGTTTTCGGTCATTCCGAGGATAAGACTTCAGTGATAAAAATAGGTGTAAACACAACGGCATTCAAAATAGTTACCTGCACCGATCCCACCGTTATCGGCGGTGACAGATCCGGCTCATCCTACTTTGCTCGCTTCGACAACATAAGCTTCGAGGGCATTACGGGCGGTGCCTGCAACGCCATCGTTTACAACGGAATACACAACGGCGTAAGCCGCGTTGACGTATTCAACTGCAGCTTCAGCAACCTTAACACCGCTATCTTCTTCGACTACGCGGGCGGTTGCTGCTTCGATAACCTCGAATTCAACAACGTAAACAGATGTATCGACGTAGGCGCATATTCAATGTTCATCTTTATAAGAAACTGCAATGCGGCAGACTCTGCGACCTTCGTCCATTGCGATCAGCTTGAGACAAACGGCGTTGCAAACGGTATTCAGATAGATAACTGTACCACTCTGAGAATGACCTATGCAAGTGTTTTCGTTACCAAAAACCAGACCACCTTCGTTACAAACTGCAACTTCAACTCGGTCGGAACGGGCTGCGGCATCTATTTCATAGACTGCTACGACTCAAGAATCGATAGCAACATTATCACCTACACCGGCACCTCTACCGCAAAAACGGTCTACGGTATAAATCTTCAGCGCTCGACCGGCAGAGAAACGGTAAGCAACAACCAGATAATCGGCTTCCCCACCGGCATAGGTCTCAGCAGAAACGGTCTGGCCGCAAGATCGGCGACCTTCGTTCACGCCAATCTCATAAAGGGTTGCAGCTTCGCAGGTATCGACTTTATCGACCTTAACGATGCGAAATTCATAGGCAATGTATTCCAGGGCTGCGGCTACGGTATGAACGGCGGCAACTCGAGCGGAATCATGATCTGCCAGAACCGCTTTAACGGCGCAGGAACCGACAATTCTCTTTACGCTCATCTCGGAAATCCGAGCGGCCTGATAGGCAATAACGTCTACGGTACCAACGAATAAGGAGGGCAAATACGATGAAAAAGATTTTAAAAGCAATTTCTTTAATAATTTCTGTTGTTCTCGTCCTCGGCTTATTTGCAGGCTGCGGCGCACCGCAGACAAGCTCCGTTAACGGCATCGAGCTTTTAAAGGGCGACAGTGAGGGCATAAAGCTCTATAACAGCATCGCCGCATCTATGCCCGTGCTTACGGCGGCTCCCTCCGAAATTTTAACGAAGATCCCCGCAGGCGTTACGGTAATTACCGATGAAATGCTTTACACGAGCGGAAACGGCGTTACCGACGACAGTATCCTCTTAAGAGAAGGTATTGCTCTTGCGGCAGTTTACGAAAAGGGCAGCTTCGTTATCTCCTCCGAGCTCAAGATAGAGGAAAGTATTGTTATTCCTTCAAACGTTTCCCTCTGCTTCAGAGGAAACGGCAAAATAATTTTAGGCAACTCCGCCTACCTCTATTTTGAAAACGGCTCGCAGATAATTGCGGGCAACAAGCGCATCTTTTCGGGCGCGGTTGGCAACCTTTCCGTTATCGCCGATCCCGATGATCCCGAAGCGGCGCTTTCCTTCGCAGTAAGACCCGAGTGGTTCGGCGCAGTTGCAAACGACGGCTTGAGTGTTGCAAGCGACGACAGCGCGGCTATCCAGACCGCAATGAACTTTGCAACAAAAATATATTTCGGCGCAGGTCAGTATTTTGTAAACGCCGTTCTCTCGCTCCCCTCCTCTCATCCCGTTGATATTATCGGAAGCGGCAGAAACCGCACCGAATTCGTTTTAGGCGGAGATGCAACCACCTACATAAACGGGAACGGCACGACCTTCGGCATTTACGATATGAACGTTGTACAGATAGCTCATTTCAAAACTGCTACCTTCGTTTCTCTCACAAACGGCTCCGTAAAGGTCTCGGCTGTTGCCTTCCACGGTCTTGCAACCGGTTTTGCTCTTACAAACTGCAGCAATTCAAGCTTTGAATATTTCTTTTCAACCGCTTGTTACGTTCTTGTAAACCTTGTAAATTGCAACAATATGACCTTTAATTCAAGCCTTTGCAACGGAAACAAGAGCTTCTTGGTTGCAAACGGAAGCAGCAATCTTTCCTTTACAAACAGCTCGTCCGTTTGGGGATCCGGAACCGACTACACCTTCAACAACTGCCATGGCATCACCATGAACGCCCTCGGCTGCGACCTCGGCTACGATGCCGTAGATACGAGTGGTAACCTTCTTTACGGCCATAACTACTACTCTATCTATATGGAGGGCTGCTACGACTTTAACCTTAAAGACCTCTGGTGTGCTTCAAACTCCGGTTTGTCCTATACGCACGACATCTCTATCGGCGTTTCCGAGGCGTATCAGCGCACGGGTATGTGCTTTATAGACAGCTACAAGGGAACGGTTTCCTACTGCACCATTACCAATCACCCCGTCGGCGTTAAGGTAATAAGATCTCACGCAAATGCGGCGACGGCAGGAAACGGCATATCATTTGTCGGAAATCAGTTTGTCGGAAATAAGTTCTACGAGATACTTCTTACCGAGGCAAACAACGTTTCATTCCTCTTTAATAACCATAAGCAGATGGGCTCGAGTGATTTCGGCGGCGGCAGCTGTGTTGAGGCGTCGGGAGATCTGTGCACCAACATTTCCTTCATAGGCGACACCTTCTACAGCTTCAACTCCTCCACCGAGATAAGAAACGCTTTCCCCAACAGCACTCTTGTCTTTGACAGCATAATGAACGCAAAGACAGGCTTGCCCATGGCGTAAACTCGGTACGATTTTACAAAAAATTGTAACAATATTATAGAAAACCCCTTCACGTTATGATATAATGTATACGTGAAGGGGTTTTGAATATTTTACCAGGAGGAATTAAAATGAAAAATAATAGTCTTCCGAAATTTTCCAAAATATCTTTTATTATCGCAAGCGCTTTGGCAGGACTGTTTATTTTGCTTTCCGTATTAAAGCATTACAACGTTTATTTGTATTTATTCGGCATATCTACCAAAGAAATACTGTGGATAATTACATTTCCCTTCGTGGCACTTGTTTTAGCCGCTTTCGCCGTTTGGTTTTTCAAGCGCGCGAAAAATAAGATTCTGAAGGGCTTGTCCGTTTTTCTTTCGGTGTCAGCTTTCATCTGCATTTCGTTGGTTTTGTTTGCAGTCATTCTTTTTTCTCCAAGCGGCAGATATTATAATTTCCGTTCAGATGACGGCAAGCACGAAATAGTCGTGCACGAAAAGTCGCTTTTGCTTTACGGCGGCGGCGATATTTATGAAAAGACCTCCTTCTGTACTATGCAAAGAGTCGGAGGATACGGTACCGACGACGGCTACCTTCCTTTTACAGACGGCAAATTTTACTTCGTATGGTACGCGGACAGCTTCGAGCTTCACTATTTTTTCGGCGGCATTGACGGTGACGGATATAATACCGTCGAGATGAGATATGCGAAATAACCTAAATCTATCAAGCAAAGACAGGGAATCTACATTATGAATATAACCGATTTTTTCAAAAGCACTTTTTCTCAAAAGGAAAAAAAGCCGATGCCGATACTCTCCTTTCCTTCGGTTTCGCTCATCGGCTCTGCCGTTACCGAGATAACGAAGAGCGCCGAGCTTCAGGCAGCGGGTATGAAGGCGGTGGCAGACCGCACCGACGCCCTTGCCGCCGTTTCAATGATGGACCTCTCGGTCGAGGCAGAGGCGTTTGGCTGTGAGATAAGGATAATCGACGGCGAAGTCCCCACAGTTATAAGCGGATGCGTAGCCTCCGAAAAGGAGGCAAACGAGCTTTCTGTCCCCGCCGTAGGTGCGGCGCGCACGGGAATTTATGTCGACGCGATCGCAAAAGCAAAAAAGCTCATTACAGACCGCCCCGTTTTTGCGGGAATTATCGGTCCCTTTTCGCTTGCGGGCAGGATCATCGGCGTTGACAACGTTATGTTCGACTGCTTCGACGAGCCAAAAAAGGTTGAAGTTGTATTGAAAAAGGCAACCGAATTTTTAATAAGCTATGCAAAAGCGTTCAAGGCATCGGGTGCCGACGGCATAGTTATGGCGGAGCCTCTTACCGGCATTTTGTCGCCCTCCCTTGCCGACGAATTTTCTCACCCCTACGTCAAAGAGATAATCGACGCCGTAAGGAGCGACAGCTTTGCCGTTATTTACCACAACTGCGGCGCCTCGGCACAGTATATGACCGAGTCGCTCTCACTTCTCGGCGCCACCGCTTACCATTTCGGCGACGCGCTCGATATGGAGTATATGGTCAAAAATATGCCTGCCGACACGGTAATTATGGGAAACGTAAGCCCTGCGGCACAGTTTGCGGGCGGTACGCCCGACTCGATGGCGCAGGCGGTAACGGAGCTTTTGGAAAAATGCAGCCGCTACCCCAATTTTCTGCTCTCCTCGGGCTGTGATATCCCGCCCTCTTCTCCGTGGGAGAATATCGACGCCTTCTTCAAGGCATCAAAGGATTTTTACAAGCGCTGAGGCGACGTGCGCCAAGCTATACCGAAAGGAAAAGAGATTGTTATGAAGGTATCTGTCGTTTCAAGGGGAATTACCTGCCTTGAGGGAGAGGATAAATATAAAGCACTTGAGGAATGCGGCATTTCGGCATTCGATTTCACCATTTCCAATACCAACGACGAGCTTTACTCTCTCTGTGAGGAGGATTTTTTAAAAAGGCTTTCGCTTGAGCACGAGATAGCAAAGAGGCACGGTGTTGAGATATATCAAACGCACGGTCCGTGGCGTATTCCCATCGACGACTCCACCGAGGAGGCGCGCGCCGAGCGCATGGAAAAAATGAAGCTTGCCCTGAAGGGAACAAGGGTGCTCGGAGCAAAATGCATGGTAATTCACCCAATAATGCCCTTCGGTACAGACGATATTGAAAAGCACAAGGAAGCTGAAACAAAAGCATTGAATACCGTTTTTATGCGTGAGCTTGCAATCGCCGCCGAGCAAGAGGGAGTAACGCTTTGCCTTGAAAATCTGCCCTTTCCCTCCTTTTCGCTTGCCAAGCCCGACAAGGTGTGTGAGCTTATTCGCGAAATAAACAGCGATTTTTGCAAAATGTGCTTCGATGCGGGCCACGCAAACGTCTTTCCCGAGCTTACGGTCGCAAATGAGATGAAAAAGCACGGCGCTCTTATTCGCGCGCTTCATCTTCACGATAACGACGGACACGGCGATAACCACCTTATGCCCTGCTTCGGAAGGCTTGACTGGATATCTCTCGGCAAGGTCTATTCGGAGCTTGAATTATCCTGCCCGTTTAACTACGAGGCGGCGCCGCCGCGAAACGCGCCTTTGCCGATATTCAAGGCGTATTTGAAAAGCATGGTCGATATTGCTCACCAAATTACCTCAAAATGATAAAAACGGCTCTGCCTATTGGGTGATGTCCTTATCGGAGAAATAAAATAAGGGTATGGGCATAGCCCGATGCGTTTGTTATACAAATGAGAAACTGGCAATAAAAGTAGAAGAGAGAGTAACACGGTTACAAAATTCCGTGAAACTCTCTCTTCTCTGTTTTTTAGTGATATTCTTTGCTCTCGCAAAGAGTGATATTATTGCTATCGCAATAGTGATATTGAAGCCTTGCGGCTTCAGTGATATTCTATTCGCCTTCAAACTCGCGAAGCGAATACCACTCGGCGCGAGCCGAATATCACTGCGCAGCAATAGAACTCGCCGCAGGCGAATAGAACTGGCGTGATACTCCGTTAAGAGTATCACGCCATTGGCAAAGCCGTTTTTTTATTTGTGAATTATTACCTTTTTTGCATATATCTGCCCGGGATAGCTCATCATTATCTGACCGCTGTATTCAACCGTTATTTCAACGCCTGCGGTTATGTCCGTTCTCTCTGCAGCCTCACCGTCGTCAAAGACGTAGACCGTTTGAGAATCGGTAATTGCCCAGAAAATACCCGAGGCGTAGCTGTTTTCAATAACGGTAAAATCAATATGATTGCCTATATCGTTTACCGTGCCGGTAAGGGTATATAATGGAGTGCTTTTTGCACAGCCCGCAACAGCAAGGCAGACGGCAACGAGCAAAACTGCCGTTAAAATTGCTTTTTTCATTGTTTACCTCATCTTATTCTCGGAAGCAAGCCGACCTTTTTATAGACCTTGGAAAGCACGCGGCAGGCAATATACGAAGCCCTCTCGGCGCCCTCCTTTATGCACTCCTCGAGATAAGCCTTATCCTTCATAAGCTCGTCGTAGCGCTCTCTTATGGGAGCGAGTGAATCTGCAACGGTTTCGCCCACAGCCATTTTAAAGTCGCCGTAGCCCTTGCCCGCAAATTCCGCCTCAAGCTCCGCTATCGACTTGCCGGTAAACGCCGACATAATGGTGAGAAGGTTGTTTATTCCGTCCTTTCCCTCTCTGAAGACGATCTCCGCCTCGGAGTCGGTAACTGCGCGCTTGAATTTTCTCATTACGGTGTCCTTATCGTCTAAAATAAGAACGTAGGCGTTTTGATTATCGTCGGATTTGCTCATCTTTTTGGTGGGCTCGGCAAGCGATTTTACTCTCGCGCCGTAGGTGGGAATAAAGCTCTCGGGAACGTTGAAAACGTCGCCGTATATCGAGTTGAAGCGAATTGCAATATCTCTTGCAAGCTCAACGTGCTGACGCTGGTCCTCTCCCACGGGAACGACCTCGGTGTTGTAAAGCAAAATGTCCGCCGCCATAAGCGAGGGATAGGTGAAAAGTCCCGCGTTGATATTATCGGCGTTTTTCTTTGATTTATCCTTAAACTGAGTCATTCTCGAAAGCTCGCCGAACATGGTAAAGCAGGAGAGTATCCACGAGAGCTCGGCGTGCTCGGCAACGTGGCTCTGAATAAATAGGGGGTGCTTTTTCGCGTCTATTCCGCAGGCGATGAGAGAAGCCGCCATACCGAGAGTATTTTTGCGAAGCTCGGCGGGGTTCTGACGCACGGTGAGGGCGTGAAGGTCGGCAACGGAAAAAATGCTGTCGTACTCGTCCTGAAGTATTCGCCAATTCTTTATTGCGCCGAGATAGTTGCCGAGAGTGAGGTTTCCGCTCGGCTGAATGGCAGAGAACATTCTCTTTTGCTTTACCTCTGCCGAATTATTCTGATTTATAGGCTGTTCGTTCATAAAATATCTCCTCGCAACGACTTGTTTTTAATAAAATTTCTTGCACTTTTTATAACTTTATAGTATTATATTATATAAGAAAAGCGAGCAAACCCGTAAGCCGAGTTCTGTTCTATGCAGTCATCTGTCTCGAGCAGCCGTTACCGACTGCCTCAAGCCACCATGGAAGCGGGACGGGCAGCCCCATACGCTTCACTGCGGTGTTGCTCCGGATAGGGTTTACAGGAAGCCTGTGTTACCATAGGCTTCGGTGAGCTCTTACCTCGCCTTTCCACCCTTACCTCGAAACCGAGGCGGTATATCTCTGTTGCACTTTCCCGGGAGTCGCCTCCGGCGGACGTTATCCGTTATCCTGCCCTTTGGAGCTCGGACTTTCCTCAGCAGGCAGTCTTTCGACCGTAGCCTGCCGCGACTGCTCGGTTTGCTCGCCGTAATATAATATAATATTTAAAGCAATTTGTCAAGATTTACGCAAAATATCGCAAGAAAAGAGAGAGAAAATGGCTAAAAACGAGCTTGAAAAGCTTATCAAAAAATCAAAAATAGAAATTTTGAAAACCTTCAACGCCGCCGAGTCGAGAGATTTTGCGGGCGGCTTTCTCATCTATAATCCCAAGGGAAGCGGCAAGCTCAAGCTCATAGGCGGCACGGGAAAGGACAGGCACTCCTACGAGATACTCACCCTCTTTGACCGTCCGCTTTTGAAGGTGCGCTCCAAGAAAACACTTTTTGACGACGAAAGCGAAAAGGAGGTCGCCGCAGGCGTTTCTCTTGAAACGGTGATGAAGAAAAAGCGCTTTATTGAGGACGGCGTTTGCGAAAACGACCTTAAAAATATGCTCTACCGCTCGCACGGGCTTATAAATTCGTTAAATCCCTCTCTCTATTTCGTGATAAAGAGAGATTTTTACCCCGCATCGGGCGACGGAAGCTATTTCCAGAGCCTTAACAACGAATTTCGCACCGAGCCCTCCTCCTCTATGCTGTACGAGAGCTCTTCCGACATAGATCATTCGCTCTCTTACCTTCTTCCCACCAAATCGGAGGTAAAGGACCCGCGAGTTTTAAACGAAAAAATGCTTCTTTGCGGCAAAAACGCCGCCGGACTTTGCATTTCGCTTCATCTCGGCAACGGCGTTACCGTGCTTATCGACGGCCACGCCCGTGCCGCCGCCTCGGCGATGCTCGGCAAGAAGATATCCTGTCTTTGCATTATTCCCGCCTCGCGCTATATGAAAAAGGGCTTTAACAAATATACCATGGAGTTTGCCTCACTCTCCGCCTCCATACCGTCGCTTCCCAAGCGCTACGGCGGCGAGGGCTTTTTCGATATAAGCGATTGCGACAAGCCCGTTAAGTTTATCGAAAAGCTGCTTACAGACAAAAATCCCGCCTTCGACGAAACGCCCTTCGGCGATCTTAACTCAATAAAATTCCCCGCAATACCCTCCTTTGCCGAGATAAGAAAGGACTGATATCTTTTGAAAACACCCAAGCAGATGATAGAAGGAGTAAAGGAAAGCTTTGCCGCCTTTAAGGAAAATAAAAAGCTTTACAATATCGTCAGGCTCTCGGTTTCGGCGGCGATCACCGTGCTCGTTATAATTCTTACCGTCGTTGCCCTTCGCGACCTCGATTTTTCCACCATAGCCCACGTTGAGTACAACTGGGGGCTTTTCGTCTTTGCGCTTCCCGTTTTTCTTGCGGGTCCCTTCTTTAAGTCTGCCTCGATGGCATTTGGCTATGCAAAGGGCGATATGAAATATTCCGACGCCCTAAAGGTAACCGTTATTGGCAACGGATTAAACCTCGTTCTCCCCTTCAAGCTCGGCGAGGGGGTAAGGCTTTCGCTCTATCCCCACGGTATGACGGTTGCAAAAAGAGCGAGATATTTCGGTATGATGCTTGCTTGCGAGGCAGTTATGCTTCTCATTTTTATGATCTTAAGCGGCGTTCTTCACATATCGCAAAACAACCACATAACAGAGGAGCAGAGATATTTCGATTTCTGGCTTCCCGCCTTTTTCATTCTCCTCGGTGTGCTTGCCGCCGCGATCACCGTCGCTCTTATATTTAAAAGCACCCGCGAGCTTCTTACAAGCCTCATTACCACCGAAAAGGGCATAAACTCGCTTATCTTCAGCGTTTTGAGCTGGACCTCCACCTTTATTGCCATAATTTTGGTGCTTCTCTCCTTCTCAAACATCTCGTTTTTCACCGCCTTTAAGATAGCGTCGTCGGTTATCGTTTTCATAAACCTTGCGATTTTGATCCCCTCAACGCCCGGTCAGCTCGGCATCTTCGAGCTTTCGGTAATGCTCTCCTTCTTGGCGTTCGGTCAGCCGCTCACCGCAGAGCAGGGCATAGTTGCGGGACTTATTCTTCATCTCGTTTACTATATCTGCCTGCTTCCCTTCACGACAGTTCTTTGGCTTATCCACAAGGCAAAGCAGAGAAGACTTGAAAAAGCGGAAAGTGCGGCTATCGTTTCAAAGGAGGACTGAAAATGCGCAAATCAATGACTCTTTTCGGGGAAAACTCATTTTTGATAACCTTTGAGAACGAGTCGGGCGCGTCCGTTTCCGTTACCAACGCGGGCGCGGCGCTCGTGTCGTTTATCGCAGACGGGCGCGACACGGTGCTCGGCTACGGCTCGGCAAGCGGCTACCTTGCCTCTCCCTCCTATCAGGGCGAGCTGGTTGGCAGATATGCAAACCGCATTGCAGGCGCTCGCTTTTCGTTAAACGGCAAGGAATACCGTCTTTATGAAAACGTAAAGGGCGCCTCACTTCACGGCGGAAAGTTGGGCTTTTCTCACAGAGAGTGGGATATTTCTGTAATCTCGCCCGACAGCGTTACCTTCTCGCTCCTCTCGCCCGACGGCGACGAGGGCTATCCCGGTGAGCTGCTTATCGAGGTTACCTACCGCTTTACAGAGCAAAACGAGCTTTTCGTTACTGTTACCGCCGAGGCAAAGGAGGACACCGTTTTCAACCCCGTCCTTCACCCCTATTTCAATCTCAATAAAAATATGCAAACGTCGGCGGCTTTTCATAAGCTTCAGGTCTTTGCAAACGAATTTACCCCTCTTTCCGACACTCTCGTGTCGGACGGCACTCTTCTTCCGGTTGAAAACACCCCCTACGATTTCAGAGAGCCGAAAATCATTAACGAGTGCCTTGTCTCCGACCATCCGCAGATAAAAGCAGGCGGCGGTCTTGATATAAACTTCCTTCTTTCAAAGGGCTTTGAATTCGGCACCGCCGTAAAGCTCTTTTCGGAGGACGGCGAGATGGTGCTTGAGATATCCACCGACCGTCCCGCCGTGCAGGTCTACAGCTCGAACTCTCTTGACGAGCCAAACGGCAAATGCGGTCCTCTCTTTAAAAATCAGGGAATCGCCATCGAAACGCAGATGCTTCCAAACAGCGTAAATATTCCCTCTTTCCCCTCAACCGTTTTGAAAAAGGGAGAAAAATATAAGAGCACTACCGTATATAAGCTTTACAAAAACATCTCGGAGTGATAGATATGACGTTTGAAAAGCAGCGCGCGGTCGCCGCTCTTTTAAAGGAGAGGCAAGCCGACGCGATAATAGCTCTCGACGAGCCGACGATACGCTTTTTTTGCAATATGGATATTTCCGATAACGCCGCCGTGCTTACCGCAAACGGCTGTTATCTCATCGCCGATATGCGCTATTTTGAGGACGCAAAAAAGCTAAAGGACGTAACCGTTATTAAAAGCACGGGCGGTCTTTTTGCCACTTTAAAGCAGCTTTGCTCCGAGCTTTTTGTAAAAACGGCTCTTTTTAACGAAAACAAGCTCACCCTTTCACAGCTCGATGCCGTTTCGGATTTTCTCACCGTGAAAAAGGGAGCGGAGGATATTTCGCGTCTTCGCGCCTTTAAGGACGACGACTCCGTTTCCTCAATAAAGAAGGCCGCCGAAATTACCGACAGCGCCTTTTTGCACGTCCTTCCGATGTTAAAGGAGAATGTGAGCGAGCTTGATATCGTTTCGGAAATTATTTATTTTATGAAAAAGCAGGGCGCGGGCGAGGCGTTTGACACGATGGTTCTTTTCGGAGAAAAGACCTCGGTACCGCACGGCGTTCCGTCTGATAATAAGCTCAAATGCAATATGCCGATTCTTTTCGATTTCGGCGCCAAATACAACGGATACTGCGCCGATATGTCGCGAAGCTTTTATTTCGGAAAAAGCGTTCCCGAAAAATACCGCAAGGGCTGGGAAACCGTCTTTGCGGCGCAAAAGGAAGCCCTTGAAGGAATAAAGGCGGGAAAAAGCGGCAGAGAGTGCGATCTTCTTGCAAGAAACGTTATCGACTCCTCCGAATTTTCGGGGCTTTTTACCCACTCGCTCGGACACGGCGTCGGCTGTGAGATACACGAGTGGCCGAATTTCGCGCCGAGGTGCGACTATCCCATTTTGCCGCGCTCGGTTTTGAGCGTTGAGCCGGGGATATACCTCGAGGGCGAATTCGGAATTCGCATTGAGGATATAGTTTTGGTAAAGGACGACGGCATTTTAAATCTCACCTCGTCGGAAAAATTTATGAATATATAAATATCTCCGCCCGTTTGGGCGGAGTTTTTTAATGAATGATGAATTTCGCTTACGCCGCGTTTTACGGCTTGCACGGATTTTTGGGGTGGGTGGGATGCGCACCCGCTTGATTTTCGGCTCTTTTCCCCGCTCAAGCCGCGGAGGCTCCTATTCCCGCTCAAGCCGCGGAGGCTTGCCTTTCTTGTAAGGATACAAGAAAGGCAGAAAGAAAATCCTTTATTAAGGGGAGCTTCCCCTCGGCTCGTGAGAGTAAGAAAAGCAAAAATCCCCTTTCACTCGCACACCTCTTGGCGCTTTGCGCCTGCGAAGGTGTGAAGGCGAAAGGAGGCTTATGCAAAACACAATGTTTTGCGTCACTCACCTCACCCCTCG
>JAFVQJ010000013.1 GCA_017504945.1 Clostridia bacterium | reverse complement strand
TATCCGCAAGCAAAGAAGAAACGGAGGATAAAACAAATGCAAGCAATTAAAACGACCGAGCTTGTCAAGCGGTATAAAAATATAACTGCCGTAGATAAGCTTAATTTAGAAATACGTGAGGGCGAATTATTTTCTCTGCTCGGCGTAAACGGCGCAGGAAAGACTACAACAATAAAAATGCTTTCTTGCCTAACAATGCCTACGGACGGAGATGCCGTTGTAGGTGGTTACAGTATAACAAAGGAATCGGAACAAGTAAAGCGGTTGATTGGCGTATCTCCACAAGAAACCGCCGTTGCTCCTAATCTTTCCGTGGAGGAAAACCTTGAACTGATTTGTGGTATTCACGGCTTCTCCAAGGGAAAAACGCAGGCGAAGATTACAGAGCTTTCCGAGAGGTTTGGTTTGGATACTGTGTTGCAAAGAAAGGCAGGTAAGCTGTCAGGTGGGTGGCAACGCCGCGTCAGCATAGCAATGGCACTGATAAGTGAACCTAAGATTCTATTTTTAGATGAGCCTACTCTTGGACTTGACGTGATTGCAAGAAGCGACCTCTGGGAGCTTATCCGCTTTCTCAAAGGAAAAATCACGATAGTTCTCACCACTCACTATATGGAGGAAGCGGAAGCTCTTTCCGACAGAATAGCAATAATGAAGGACGGCAAGCTTCTTATCTGCGATACCGCCGCAAACATAAAGCAGGCGGCAAACACGGATAACTTTGAGCAGGCCTTCATAAATATCGTTAAGGGGGCGGAAAAATGAGAACGTTAACCTTTGCGTCAAGAAATCTTAAAGAAATAATAAGAGATCCCTTGAATCTCGCCTTCGGACTCGGATTTCCCGCAGTCTTGCTTTTACTTTTAAGCGCAATTCAGGCAAATATCCCCGTTCCGCTGTTTGAAATAGAAAGGCTTGCGCCGGGCGTTGCGGTATTCGGACTTTCGTTTATGACGCTTTTTTCGGCAACGGTAATTTCAAAGGATAGAGGAAGCTCGCTCTTGCAGCGCTTTTACACCACGCCCATGACTTCGGCAGACTTCATTCTGGGCTACACTCTTCCCATTATTCCGCTGTCTGTTATACAGAGCGTATTTTGCTTTGCCACGGCGGCGCTTTTGGGGCTTGAAATAAGTGTAAACGTTGCCTTTGCCGTTTTGCTTATAATTCCGATTTCGCTATTTTACGTCGCCTTAGGACTCCTTTGCGGAAGCTTGCTTAACGATAAACAGGTCGGCGGAGTTTGCGGAGCGCTTTTGACAAATCTTTCGGCGTGGCTTTCGGGGATCTGGTTCGACCTTGATCTCGTTGGCGGCGTATTCAAAAAAATTGCACATATGCTCCCCTTCGTGCACGCCGTGGAGCTTGAAAGGAAAGCGGTTTCGGGGGATTTTAACGGGCTGCTCTCACATCTTCCGTGGGTACTTGCCTACGCAGTAATAATTCTTTTACTTGCCGTAGCGGCTTTCTTGCGGCAGATGAAAAAACAGTGATTTTCTATTGACAGTATCGCTTCAATAATGATAAAATAAAAAACAACTGACAAAAGTCCGTATAAAAAAGGGGAAAGAATAATGGGAAAATTACGTATAGGCGTTTTCGGAGTTTGCCGCGGCACGCAGCTGGCAGAGAGTTTCGTTCTGGCAGGTTGTGAGATAGTGGCGATATGCGACAGATACACGTCGGAGCATAACCATATTGAAAGCTGTATCAATATGCTCGGGAAAGGGATCGCGATATATACCGATTTCGATGAATTTATAAATCACGATATGGACGCGGTTATTCTTGCAAACGCCTTCCACGAGCATGCTCCCTATGCGATAAAGTGTTTTGAAAAAGGACTTCACGTTTTCTCCGAATGCAACAGCAACGCCACGATGGCAGAGGGCGTGGAAATGATCCGTGCATTTGAGAAAAGTAACTCGGTCTATATGCTTGCGGAAAATTATCCGCAGATGAAGCATATGAGGGAAATGGAGCGGCTTTGCAAATCGGGAAGGCTCGGTAAGATCCTCTATGCCGAGGGCGATTACGATCATTTTATGGACCCTATATACCCCGAAATACAGCACGTTTATATGTATAACGAGCATCACTGGCGCAACTGGTGCCCAAAGACCTATTATATTACCCATGCACTCGGTCCCTTGATGAAAACGACCGGAGCAACGCCCGTCAGACTGACTGCCTTTGCATCCTTTGCGCCTGAAACAAGAGAGCTTGCAACCGCAAGTCACGTGGGTGACCGCGCGGCAGCTATCCTTACGCAAAACGACGACGGCTCGGTATTCCGTCTTTTTCCGTGGTCGGAATTCGGTGGCGGTCCCTATTCAAACTTCCGTTTTCGCGGGCAATGGGCGCAGGTGGAAAACTATTTCGACACCAACGTTTCACTCAGATACAGTGCGGGATACGCGCCCGACGGCGAGGAAACGGTGCAGGTATATGACCCCGTTTTGGACGATCCCGATAAGGAGATAATTGAAAAGTGCTATTTTGACGGACGCGATTATCTTACGGCACGCATCTTTTTGGATGCTGTAAGAGAGGGAAGACAGCCCGAATATCCCTTTGATATTTATTCCGCCGTGTTAATGTCCTCGGTGGCAATTCTTGGCTGGCGCTCGGTGCTTGAGGGCGGCAAGCCCTACGACGTGCCCGATTTCCGTAAGGAGGAAGACAGAAAGAGGTATGAGAACGATAACCTCACACCCTTCTGGGGGATGGATGGCAGCGCTCCGACCTTGCCTTGCTCCTCGCATCCCGACTATGAACCAGATGAAGCATTGCTGGAAAACTACAGAAAGCTGATGAAAGGCTTTCAAAAATAAGGAGAATGCAAAATGGAAAAAATAAGAGTTGGCGTATTCGGCGTTTACAGAGGACTTTATCTTGCAAGAGAATTTGTAAGGCTCGGCGCGGAAATAGTTGCACTTTGCGACGTAAACGAACCGCGCATAGCCGCCGCTAAAGCGGAGCTTGGCGAAGATATCGCAGTTTACAAGGACTTTGACGAGTTTTTAAACCATCCTATGGACGCGGTTATTTTAACAAATAACTTTTCACAGCACGCGCCCTACGCCGTAAAATGCCTTGAAAAAAATATCCACGTTTTGAGTGAGTGCATAAGCAACGCCACTATGGGCGAGGCGGTCGCACTTGTGCGCGCCTTTGAAAAGAGCAACGCCGTCTATATGATGGGTGAAAACTACCCCCATTCACTCACCTGCACGGAATTGAGGAAAATTGCAAAGGGAGGCACCCTGGGAAAGATACTCTTTGCAGAGGCGGAATATAACCACCCCTTCAGTGACTATGACCCTGCGGCAGTAAAAATCCTAATGTTTCATCCGAAGCATTGGAGAAATTTCCTTCCCAAAACCTATTACCTTACCCATTCTCTCGGACCGGTTATGTATATGACGGGGGCAACACCGAAAAAGGTAACCGCCTTTGCAATGTTTGATCCGCCCGCAAAAGACGCTCCCACCGCCTGCTACGTTGGAGATAAGGCGGCAAATATTACCACTCAGAACGACGACGGCTCGGTTTTCAGAATGACCGCGTTCTCGCAGTTTGGCGGCCCCAACAGCTCCGTGCGCCTTTGCGGCACGAAGGGTCAGGTTGAAAATATCCGCGGCTTTCAGGATAGAATCCTTCTCCGCTATAATCCGTGGGATCTCCCCGAAAACACCGAAAATAACAAAATCTACACTCCCGAATGGGATGACAAGGATGCAGAGCTTATCAAAACGTCAGAGCACGGCGGCGGAGATTTCAAAACGGTGCGTCTTTTCCTTGAGTGCATAAAAGAAAAGAAGCAACCGCCCATGCCGTTTGACGTTTATTCGGCAACAACGATGTCCTCGGTGGCAATTCTTGGCTGGCGCTCGGTGCTTGAGGGCGGCAAGCCCTACGACGTGCCCGATTTTCGAAAAGAGGAAGACAGGAAAAAATATGAGAACGACAGACTCACACCGTTTTGGGGAACGGACGGTAGCGCGCCGAATATCCCTTGCTGCTCACACCCCGAATATAAGCCCTCCGAAAAGCAGATGGAGCTTTATTTCGAGGAGCTTGCAAAATAAACTTTAAATAAAGGTGAAGCTTTCCCTGCATTTTGGACTTGAACACGGGAGTTTATAATACACCTAAGGCGGTAACGAGATGAAGCATAAGGAATATGTAAGAATATGTGATAATTCCAATATTGCCATTTTATTTATTCACGGAATTATCGGCACTCCAAACCATTTTAATGAATTTATTTCTTTAATTCCGAAGTCTGTTTCGGTTTATAATTTGCTTTTAGACGGTCACGGAAAAGGAGTTAAAGATTTTTCAAAAACATCAATGAGAAAATGGGAAGCGCAGGTTGATTGCGTCGTTGAAGAATTATCGTCAACACACGAAAAAATATACGTTGTCGCTCACTCGTTGGGAACGCTCTTGGCAATCGATCAAGCTATTAAAAACAAAAAGATTTGCAAGCTGTTTCTTCTTGCAGTTCCATTGAGATTATCGTTAAAACCCAAAATGGTGATTAATTCATTGAAAGTTTATTTCGATAAAATTCGTTCGGATGACTGTGAAGCATTAGCGGCAAAAGAATGCTACGGTATAGAAAAGGACAAGAATCCTTTTCATTATATTGGCTGGATACCAAGGTTTTTGGAATTATTTGCAAAAATCCGAAAGACTCGCAAAATTGTGAATTTGCTTGATACGGCTTGCTTGGTATTTCTATCGGCAAAAGACGAAATGGTTTCAATTCGAAGCACAAAATTTTTAAAAAACGACCCGCATATTTCGGTAAAAAAACTCAATAATTCAGGACATTACTATTATGACAAAGAAGATCTCGATTTTTTAATAACTGAATTTAAGATTTTTTTTGATATTGATAGCTGATCTAAAGTAAATCGGATTTTTAAATCGTTTCATTTTTGGCTGCAACACTCAAAGATCCCGTTCACTTAAGTGAGCGGGATCTTTTTTATAAGTGAGAAATAACGGGTAAAATGCAATAACTATTGCGGAAATGCCGCTTTTGTGTTATAATGTAAAAAAACGTAAACCGAAAAGGAATTTGAGCTATGAAGAGAAAAGATTATATAACGTGGGACGAATATTTTATGGGCGTATCGTTGCTTGCGGCTATGCGCTCAAAGGACCCCGGCACACAGGTGGGCGCCTGCATTGTTGACAGCGCAAACCATATCCTTTCAACAGGATATAACGGCTTTCCCTGCGGCTGCTCCGACGATGATTTTCCGTGGGACAGAGAAGGGGAATATTCGCAAACCAAATATCCGTTTGTCGTCCACGCGGAGCTGAATGCCATTTTGAATGCTCACGGCAAGAATTTGTCGGGTGCAAAGATCTACGTTTCGCTTTTTCCGTGTAACGAGTGCGCAAAAGCGATAATTCAGTCCGGAATTAAAGAAATCGTATATTTGTCCGATAAATACGCCGACTCGGACAGCACGTTGGCATCCAAGAGAATGTTGATCGCTTCGGGAGTAAAGCTTACTCGTCTTGAAACTCAAAACAAGTCGTTGATCGTTGATTTCAAGGTGGAAAAATAAAATATATAATTGAATATACATTGAAATATCCCGTTCACTTATGTGAGCGGGATATTTTATTTTTGCTTGATCGCTCTTCACATCGGTATTTAAAATGAAAAACAGCGGTGACGGTGTAATAAAATTTCGAACTGCGGACAAACTATGAAAAGAAAAAATAACGCGGAACGAAATTTTAAAGGAGAGATCAAGATGAAAAACGTTGAGAAATTGCCGGAGGGATATAGGGAGATATATTCCCTTGACCTTCAAAAAAATAAAAAGGCATCGGTGGTTGTCAATCTGCTTGCACTCGTAATTGCGGCACTTTTTGCCGTCCCGATGCATTTTGTGGTGCCTATTACCGAGCTTTACAGTATGGAGAACGGTTTAACAAGCTACACTGTACGGTGTGTCACAATGATAGTCTTGATGATCGTATATATGGTTCTTCACGAGGCGATACACGGCATTGCAATGAAAATGTGCGGGACGAAAAAGGTGAAATACGGCTTTACCGGTCTTTACGCCTTTGCGGGAAGCAACGATTTTTACGATAAAAAGAGCTATATTTTTATCTCATTGGCGCCGGTGGTGGTTCTGGGAATCGTTTTGGCGGTTATAAATCCGTTTGTTTCGGCTGAGTGGTTCTGGGTAGTTTATATGATACAGCTGATGAATATATCGGGTGCAGCAGGAGATATATTCGTAACCGCAAGATTCTCACGTATGTTAAGCGATATTCTGGTGCAAGACTACGGCGTAGGAATGAAGGTCTATTCGAGGGAATGAATTTTTATGTCATCGGGTATTTCACGTCAACAACTTAATAATTAAAAAGGGACGGAGAATTTTTCTCCGTCCTTTTATCTTCACACAGTTTTTTGTTGACAACGATTTTATGATATTATATAATATTTTTATCCAAAGGAGGAGAATTTATGAAAAAAGTAGTTTCGTTTATAACGGCGTTTGCGCTTGCTTTTGCAATTCTTGCCACCGCGACCTCGTGCGGACCGGTCGAGTCGGTATCGGGCACGGAGGCGGCAAAAATTCTTCTTGCAAGAGAGCGTCTTGACCTTTCTTCCGCAAGCGACGTGTTGAATTTCTTGAAATTGGGCGGCGTTGCCTCACTCAAGGCATCTGCCGAGAATCTGCTTGCGACTGCCGAGTCGGCAGAGCTCTCGCTTGCGGCCGATGATACCGATCCTCTTTCGGTAGAGAATAAGCAGTGGAGCAAATTCCCTGCATATTCCGCCTATCTTTATGACTTTGAAATCTTCAACGGTATAGTTCAGAGCTTTGTAAAGACGGCGTCTAAGGATATTGACGATATGAAAAAGAAGGTCGCCATTACAGATAAATGGGTGGGCGACAGACTTTTGCAGGTATCGGAAAGCGCCGAAACGCTTTTCCAGAGAAACGTTAAGAGATCGTTTTATAAAATTTCGAAGCGCACCACTGAGAGCAACGCGAAAAGCTGCTACGAGATAGTGCAGGTCGAGCCGAATACCACTCTCTATTGCAAATATATTGAAGACGAGCGCTTTGAGTTTTTGACCTTCGATAAGAGCGGCTTTAACGATTTTGTCATTGCGTCAAAGTCAAGCGGCGTGTGGAAGATAACCCGTTTCGGTTTGAGCGAGAGCGGCTCTATCGTAACCGTTACGGTAATTGCCGACGGCATTGGCTACTATATGCATTTGGATCTTTCAAAGGATATGGGACTTTTACCCCTTAGCGTATCGGTCTTTGACGTTGCATCGAAGCGCGATATTGCGGAGCTTTGGTTTGCGGACGCTGTCGGAGGAGACCAATATAAGATATCGGTAAACTTCTCCTCTGTAAAGAGCGGATTCAAGTCGCTCGTTGCCTACGGCGACAGCCTTGAGGGAGTTTACTCCGTAAACGGCGGCTACGATGGCTACGCTCTTCCCTTTGCGATAAACGCGAACGGCGGAATGATAAAGGCAGGTATGACCGACGGAACGGTAACCTACGAGAGCTCAACTCTCCGATATCAGCCAAACGGCAAGAAGTATTACGGCTATTTTGATTTTATAGTACCGCATGCTGCCGTAAATTCGATGTTCGACGCATATTCGAAGGTGATCTCCTATCTTTCGGGCTTTGGGATTTCCTTCCATTTCAGCCCCTCCGACGTTTCACAGGGCGTAAATCTCGCAACACGACTCGGAAGCGGCACCTTCGAAAACTGGAACGGCTACGATTTCACAAAAATATCCAATATCGAGGCGGCGTTTGAGATAACGAAGAACAAATGTAACTCCTTCTACTCGCAGTACGAGGCGGTCAAGGATAACGAAACGGCAAGCGCGAGATACGTCGTTCAGAACGGGCTTTTCTTTGCCAATATTGCCGTAAACGGCGGAAGCTGCAGCTATGCAAGCAAAACGGTAACGGTAGAGGGACTTTCGGCATCGGTCGATGCAAACGGACTTTTTGAAAACGGCAAGGAATATATCTTAAAGCTTGGACTCGCACTTGTTGAGGAAAATGCCTATTGCAGTGAAAATGTGGTGCCGCTCATTTCGTCGGTAAACGAAAATCCCGTAACCTATAACGGAAGCTCCTTTACGCTCAGCCACTCGGGAAGCTACTCATTGCCCGAAATGCTCGCGGAGGGCTTTTACGCCGTTGTTGCCTACGTTGCGACGGCGGACGAGGGCATAAGAGTTACCGAAATGTATCCCGTTGCGTTTTACTCCGCAACCGAGGAGAAATTTTCCACCGAAACGATGGAAATAGAGATCAAAAAGCTTGAAAACAACCTGCTCGGAGCAGATTACAAAATGAAGACCGAGCTTTTTGCAAAAATAGAAAATGCAAAGGAGAGCTACACCGTTTCCGAGCTTACCGCGATCTTGCTCACCGAGGCGGATAAATACGGAATTCAGATAGCCGACGCCAAGCTTGAAACTGCATCGGGCGCCGCGGTTGAGGCGGACGCCGTTATAACGTCGGGCAGCTACCGCATCAAATTCAATCTCTACGGAGTTTCGGGCTATAAAGCGGCATATATGTATATTGAGCTTCCCACAAAGGAATAAACGATATCCCTTGCCGTTTAGGCAAGGGATATTTTCATAAAAACTTTCGGCGAATAGAAAAAAGTTCTTGAAAAAAGCTCTGAAATGGTGTAAAATATTATATTAATAAATAATATACTGCGGTATTGTTTATTTATCGCATTTTCAAGCAAAGGACTGAATAAAATGTACACTCTCGCACCCTCTATTCTCACCGCGGATTTTGCAAATCTGCAAAGCGAAATTGAAAAATTGAAGGCAGGCGGCGTCGATTTTCTTCACGTTGACGTTATGGACGGACTTTTCGTTCCCAATATCTCAATAGGTATTCCCGTCGTTAAGGCGCTTTCAAAAATAACCGATATGACTCTCGACGTTCATCTTATGATAGACCGTCCCGAAAGATATATAAAGCAGTTTGCCGAGGCGGGCTCCGATTACCTCACCATTCACTGCGAGGCAACCGAGGATCCCGCGGAGGTGGTAAAGCTTATCAAGGCTCACGGAGTTAAGGCGGCGGTATCGGTAAAGCCCGCCACTCCCATTGAAACGGTATTCCCCTACCTCGATCTTCTCGATATGGTTCTTATAATGTCGGTCGAGCCGGGCTTTGGCGGTCAGTCGTTTATCGAGAGCTGCTTTGAAAAGATAGCTCCTCTTAAGAAGGAGATAGAGAGAAGAGGTCTTAACACCCTTATAGAGATCGACGGCGGCGTTAAAAAGGATAATATCAAGCGCATCGTCGACGAGGGCTGTAACGTAGTTGTAGTGGGTAGCGCGATATTCAACGGCGACCCCACCGAGCTTGCTAAAGAATTTATTAAACTTGCTTAAATAAACGGAGGTATAAAAAGATGGTCAACACCGATATCAACGCAAAATTTCTCAAGGAAGGTCTTACCTTTGACGACGTTCTGTTAATCCCCGCCGCGTCGGACGTTATCCCGCGCGACGTAGACGTAACTACAAGGCTTACCAAAAATATTCGTCTTAATATTCCTCTTATGTCCGCCGCGATGGACACCGTTACCGAGTCTAAAATGGCTATTGCCATGGCAAGAGAGGGCGGTATAGGCATAATTCACAAAAATCTCGGTCTTGCAAGACAGCTTGATGAGGTCGACAAGGTAAAGAGAAGCGAAAACGGCGTTATCGTAAATCCCTTCTATCTCTCGAAGGACAATACCGTTAACGATGCAAATGCCTTAATGGCAAGATATAAGATTTCGGGCGTTCCGATATGCGAGGGCGAGAAGCTCATAGGTATTCTCACCAACCGTGATATGAGATTCCTCACCGATTACGACGTCCGTATCGAAGAGGTCATGACGAAGGATAATCTTATCACTGCTCCCGTTGGTACCACCTTGGAGCAGGCAAAGGAGATCCTTTCCAAGCACCGCATTGAAAAGCTTCCCATCGTTGACGATAAATTCAACTTAAAGGGACTTATCACAATAAAGGATATCGAAAAGGCAGTTAAATACCCCAACTCGGCAAGAGATAAGGGTGGCAGACTCCTTTGCGGCGCGGCTATCGGCGCAACGCCCGACGTGCTTGAGGCTGCCGAGGCACTTATTAACGCAGGCGTTGACGTTTTGGTGCTTGACTCTGCTCACGGTCACTCGGCAAATATTATAAAGACTCTTGCAAAGGTAAAGGCAAAGTTCCCCTCGACCGACGTTATTGCAGGTAACATCGCTACCGCGGCGGCGGCTGAGGCACTCATCAATGCGGGAGCAGACGCCGTTAAGGTAGGTATCGGCCCCGGCTCTATTTGCACCACCCGCGTAGTTGCGGGCATCGGCGTTCCCCAGATCACCGCAGTTTACGACGTAGCGTCGATTGCAACTAAATACGATATCCCCGTAATTGCAGACGGCGGCATCAAATACTCCGGCGACGTTGCAAAGGCAATCGCCGCAGGCGCAGACGTGGTTATGCTCGGCTCTCTCCTTGCGGGCTGTGAGGAAAGCACGGGAGCTACCGAGATATATCAGGGCAGACAGTTTAAGGTTTATCGCGGTATGGGCTCCTTGGGCGCAATGACCGAGGGCTGTAAGGACAGATATTTCCAAGACGGCAAGCAGAAGCTCGTTCCCGAGGGCGTTGAAGGTCGCGTTGCCTATAAGGGCGCGGCAGCAGACACCGTTTATCAGTTACTCGGCGGCTTAAAGGCAGGTATGGGATACTGCGGTGCGAAGGATATTGCCGCTCTGCAGCAGAACGCGCAGTTTGTGAGAATTACCTCTGCGGGACTTAAAGAGAGCCATCCTCACGATATCTACATAACCAAAGAGGCTCCCAACTACTCTTTTAATCCGTAATAAAGGAATGACTTAAAATGAAAATCGCATTTTCAACGCTCGGCTGTCCCGACTGGATATTCCCCGAAATAGTTTCGGCAGCGGCTGACCTTAAATACGACGGAATTGAGATAAGAGGTATAGGGAATAACGTTTTCTCGCCCGATTCGCCCGTCTTTTCAAAGGATAATATTGAAGCATCGGCAAGCAGAGTGGCATCTAAAGGGCTTGAGATAAGCTGTATCGACACCACCTGCATCGTCTGCGATGAAAAGCTCTGGAACATTGAGCTTATAAAGAAAAGCTGTGAAACGGCGAAGGCACTTAACTGCAAATATATTCGCGTTTTGGGTGATATTGCTCCCGCTCCGGGCAACGTTGACGATGAAAACGTCATTGCCGCATTAAAGGAGATATGCGCTGTTGCGGCAGGCTACGGCGTTACCGTAATAATCGAAACGAACGGCGTTTATTCTTATTCCGAGAGGCTTTTGAAGGTCATTTCGGCAGTCGGCGCAGAAAATCTCGGCGTGCTTTGGGATATTCAGCATCCCTATCGCGTTGCGGGCGAGGAAATTTCTCACACCGCATCGGCGCTTGCAAAATACGTAAAGCACGTTCATATTAAGGACAGCGTTGTTGAAAACGGCAAGACCGTTTATAAAATGACGGGCTATGGCGATCTCCCCATAAAAGAGGCGGTTTCCGCTCTTAAGGAGATAGGCTTTGAGGGCGCGCTCTCGCTTGAATGGTTAAAGCGTTGGAACCGCGACCTTGAGGATCCCGGCATTGTTTTCGCACACTATATAAGAGCAATAAAGGCAATGATATAAAAAATATCCCCTCGCATATCGCGAGGGGATCTGATTTTTAATAGTGCATTTTAAGTCTGTCGGTAACAAGCTCTAATTCGGCAACGTCGGTCTGAATGATCTCACCGTCGATGTTAAAGCGCATACCCTTGCTCTCAACCGTTACCTTCTTTGCTTTTAAGGCGGTAGTTTCCTTGAAGGTAAGAACCTTGCCGCCCACAAGACCGGGGAGATAGGTTACCATCTTTGCACTCGAGCCGATAGGTCTTACTATTGTGATATCGAAAAGTCCGTCGTCGGGTGCGGCGTTCGGCGCAATTTTTATTCCGCCGCCGTAGTAGGGACCGTTTGAAATGGCAATAACGAGAATATCGCCGTCAAATACAGTTTCGCCGTCAACGGTTACCTTAACGCAGGTAGGGCTAAAGTTAAAGACCGTTTTGATAACGCCGTAAAGATAGGTAAGAGGACCCTTGACGTATTTTCTTGCCTTTTGAGCGTAGTCGAGAACGGTAATATCAAAGCCTGTGCCGCAGGCGTTTAAAAACATTCTGCCGTTTACTATGCCGCAGTCAACGCTGCGAGCAGGCTTGGTAAGAGCAACGTCGAGCGCCTTCTTGTAGTTTTTGGGAATACCGAGCGCTCTTATAAAATCGTTTCCCGTGCCTGCGGGAATTATCGCAAGAGCAACGTCGGAGTCCTTAAGACCGCAGACGGTCTCGTAGGAGGTACCGTCGCCGCCGACGGACACAACCGTCTTAAAGCCTCTTTTTACCGCGTCACGCGCGAGGTCGGTGGCGTTTCCCTTAAACTCGGTGTAGTGTATTTCGTGCTCAATATTTCTCTTAATAAGCTCGGCTTCTATTTTTTTGCCCGTCTTGGCAGCCTTGCCGTTTCCGGCGGTGGGGTTTACAATAACGTAAAGCATCGGCGTTCCTCCGAAATATTTCTGTATATATAATACCTAAAAAACAGAAAAAAGTCAAGAATTGTCGCAAAACAGTTTGAGAAATTAGCAAAAATTTTACTTTCGAATAAGATGTAGATGAGATCATTTTACCGAAAGGACGAATTTTTGTGAGAGTTTTGGTGCTATGTGGCGGAAATTCACCCGAGAGAGAGGTGTCGATAGCGTCGGGCAAAATGGTGGCGAAAGCGCTGAAGGAGCGCGGACACGAGGTGACGTTGGCAGACGTCTGCGCCGACGTTGATCCGAATGCTCGAAAAAACTCCGAAATTCCTCTCAAAACAGATTTCAAGGGAACGGTCGGAAAAGGTGTCGTTTCGCTTGCGCGCCGCGCAGACGCCGTTTTTTTCGCTTTGCACGGCGGTGCGGGTGAGAACGGAGTTTTAAAGGCGCTGTTTGAGGCAAACGGAATTGCGGTAACGGGAAACGGCTCAAAGGCGGAGATGCTTGCGATGGATAAAAGCCTCTCCAAGCTCATTTTTCGCTCAAACGGCTTAAAAACGCCGAAATGGACGGTGCTAAAGAGGGGAAAGCCGATAAGACAAGAGCTTTGCTTTCCGCTTGTGATAAAGCCAAACAGCGGCGGCTCGAGCATCGGGGTGAGCTTTGCAGAAAACGGTAAAGAGCTTTCAGATGCGCTTGATGGGGCGTTTTTGAATGAGGACACCGTTTTGGCGGAGGAAAAGATAGTAGGCAGGGAATTTTCGGTAGGCGTGCTTTTGGGAGGCGCCCTTCCGCCTATTGAAATAATTGCCGACGGCGGCTTTTACGATTACAGAAACAAATACGTAAAGGACGCGGCAAAGGAGATATGTCCCGCAAAAATAACGCCGCGAGAGGACGCGGCACTTCGTAAGGCGGCACTTTTGGCACACGAGCTTTTAGGTCTTACCGATATCTCCCGTACCGATATGATAATGACGGAAACGGGTGAAATATTCGTAATAGAAACAAACGCCACTCCCGGAATGACGGAAACGAGCCTTCTTCCAAAGGAGGCAGCGGCGGCGGGAATAGGCTACGGAGAGCTTTGCGAAAGACTTTTGCAAAAGGCATTAAAAAGAAAAAAAGACTTTGCTTAAAAAGCAAAGTCTTTTTTATTATTTGAGACTTCCGTTCATCTTTTTGCAAAGCGCCTTTACCGATATCATCACAGTAAGCCACACCACGAAATAAACTGCAATAAATATTGCGGTAAAAATGAGAAATACGTTGAGGTCAAAGGGTATCCACGTGTTTATAAGATAGCAGGCGCTGTAAGCCAAATAGAGAGTAAAGAAGTGGAAAAAGAGCGATTTTGCAAGTCCCCAGCTCTCTATCTGATTGAAAACGCTCGCTCCCGCATGGATAAAGGCAAGCAAATAGGTCGATATTATTGCGCTGAACATTTCGGCTCCGCTTACCGAAAAATCCTTTAGAGTAAGTGAAAGCACGAGATAAACTATTGCCATAATTATCGGACCGAATCCGCCGAAAATAAGACCTCTGTGAAAAAAGCCTTTAAGATATTTGTTCATTTTTTAACACCCAATCTTTCTTTAACTGTTTTGATCTGTCTGCGCGAGATGTAATCTCTGTAGCCGTTTTTTAAAACTACGGCGAGCGCTCCGCCAAACGATGCCTCGATCTTCTTTATCTTGCTTACGTTTACAAGGCAGGATTGATTTATCCTCACGAAGCTTGCCTTGTAAAGCTCTTCAAGACGTATAAGCCGCAAACGGAGCTGAAGCTTGTTGCCTTCGCAAAGGGCGTAGATCTTGCCGTCCTCGCTGAAAAAGCAGTAGACCTCATCGGGAGAAAGCACTGCGGCAGTGTTATCGGTGTAGCCGATAAGCTCGTTTGAATATTCCGAGACAAGCGCCGCTATTTTATCTGCAACGGCGTTTGGCTCCTTTAAGCAGATAATAATATGCTCTTCTCTTTCAGGGTCTATAATTATTTCGCATTTCATAAAATGGCCTCCTTAGGTACCTGTTTATATTTTACTTATTTTGAAAAAAATTGCAATGCTTTTTCGCTACTCGGTATTTTAAAAGAAAAATTCGGCAAAAAAACACTCTCCCGACCTGCGAGAGAGTGTTGAATTTTAAATCCAGCCGCTTGACCAGCCGTTGTCGATATATTCGGCACCGCATTCCGTGCAGTGCTTGGGCGCGTCGAGCTGATTTTCGGGAACGAAGCCGCAGGAGGGACAGTAAACGTCGGGCATTGAGGAGTTTTGCGATCCCGACGAGACGGAGCTGCTTGCGCTATCGCTCGAGGTGGCTTCGCTTGAAGTTATTTCGCTCGATGTCGTTTCACTTGATGTAGCTTCACTCGAGGTAGTTTCACTTGAAGTAATCTCCGATGACGTTGCTTCACTCGAGGTTACTTCGCTTGAGGTAGTTTCACTTGAAGTAATCTCCGATGACGTTGCCTCGCTTGAGGTCGCGTCGCTCGATTCGGGCTTGGTTACTATAGAGGATTCGGGCTGTGAAGAGACGCCGTCGGAGGAGTTATCCCAATCCGATGCGTAGCCGCCCGATGCTTCCTCGGACGAGGTGTCCGACGAGGGCGCAGAGCTTTCCGAGCTTACGTTATCGCTCGAGGCGGGATCCGAGGGAAGAAAAGGCCCCAATGCGCTAAGGTCGCACGCCGCCAAAATAAACATCAGGCAAAAAAGTGCAAGAAAAACAAATGAAAGCTTTTTCATAACAGTCTACCTTTAAAAATATTACCAATCGGGCATATAAGAGCCCTGATTGTCGCCCTGTGAGCCTAAAATGGGAGTACTGCTTTCGGGGTCTTGGGAGGGATCGCTTCCGCCTTCACCCTGACACGATGCAAAAACGATGAGGGATACAAAAAGCACCGTTAAAAGAACAATGAGCTTTTTCATAGTTTGCTCCTTTCGGTATTATTCTACCATATAATTTTAGATATTGCAACCGGTTATTTATATACCACGCCAACGCGTGAGTGTATTCTCGAAACTATTTCGTTGGATATCGTGCCGCAAGTCTTTGCTATCTGCTCGGCTGAGATATGCTCGGCGCCGTCGCTGCCTATAAGGGTAACGGTGTCGCCCTCACAAACGCCGTCGATATCGGTAACGTCGGCAAGAAGCTGATCCATACAGAGATCTACAACGGGTGCCCTTTTGCCTTTTATCAAAATGTAGCCGCCGTTTTGAAAATAATTTCGCGGCAGAAAGTCGCAATATCCCACCGTAACGTCGGCAATAACGGAATCGCGCGAGGCGGTGAAATGGCGGTTATAGCCTGCGGGAGAGCCGCTTTTTACTTTTTTTACCGACGCCACTCTTGCCCTTAAAGAAAGGGCGGGGGAGAGAGAAAGGTCGTTTTGCACGGTGTCGCTCTCAAGGCTCTTTATTCCGAAGAGAAGCAACCCCGGACGGACGTAATCGTAGTGATTTGCGGCTTGGTTTACAATGCCGTAGCTTGCCTGAAGGTGAAGCCTTCCCACCTTTACGCCGCGGTCTTTCAGCCTTTTTATCGTTTCGTCAAAACGCTTTATCTGAAGCTCGGTGAAGGCAACGTCGGCATCGTTTATGCTGTCAGCCATTGCAAGATGGCTGTAACTGCCGGTTATGACGATGGAGGGGAGAGAATATATCTTCTCAAGCATTTCGGAGTCGTAAGGCTCTCCGAGACGGTTCATTCCCGTGTCTATCGCAACGTGCATTTTAACGGGATATCCCGTTTTGCTCATATTGAGGGCGTGATTGTAGGAAACGGCGGAAACGGTAATATCGTTTTCGCATATCTCCTTGGCGACGGCGGGATCGGACCAGCCGAGCACGAAGATAACGCCCTTTATTCCGCTTTTGCGAAGATTTATTGCCTCGGAGACCGCCGCAACGGCGTATGCCTCACAGCCGCACTCCGCAAGAGTGCGACAAAACGGCACCGCTCCGTGTCCGTATGCCTCTGCCTTGGCTATTGCCATAACCGACGAGGGCGAAACGAAGCTTTTTACCTTCTCATAATTCGATTTTAGCTTTTCTACGTCGATCTCTACCCATGCGCGACTTGTTTCGATCACAAAAATCACCTTGTTTTATCTTGATAAAGCGTAGCCAATCAGGCGGTCGATAAGCTCGGGATATTCAATTCCCGCGCCTCTCATCATATTGGGATAGCGGCTCTTATCGGTAAAGCCGGGAATCGAGTTTATCTCGTTAAATACTATTCTGTCGCCGTAAATAAACATATCCACGCGTGCAAGACCCTGACAGTCGAGTATCTCATAGAGCTTAAGCGCGGTTTCCTTAACGCGTGCAGCCATTTCGGGAGAAATTCTTGCGGGCATATGGATCTTTGATTTGAAAAGGCTGTATTTTTCGCCGAAATCGAAAAATCCGCCCTCTACCTCAATCTCGTCGACCTCTCCGATAAAGCGGTCGCTTGCGTTGTTGCCCATAACTGCACAGCCGACCTCGAAGCCGTCGATATTCTCCTCAACGGTAACCTTTCTGTCGTGCTTAAACGCTTCGATAATGCCGTTTTTAAGCTCTTCCGTATTATGCGCCTTTGTAATGCCGATAGAGGAGCCTGCGTTTACGGGCTTAACGTAAAGCGGGAAGCCGAGCGCTGCCGCACGGGTAACCATTGAATCAAGCTCCTCGCCCTCGTTAAAGGTTACGAATTTCGCAACGTCAAGACCTGCCTCCATAACTATCTTGTGGGCAAAATCCTTGTCCATACCAACGGAGGAGGCAAGCACGCCACAGCCCACGTATTTGATTCCCGCAAGCTCAAAAAGTCCCTGAATAGTGCCGTCCTCGCCGTTTTTGCCGTGAAAAACGGGGAAGGCAACGTCTATCTTGGTAAGCTTTACGGGGTCGGTAAGCTCAATCAGTCCACTGTCGTCACGCGAGGGGGATATAAGCGCGCGGGTGCAGTATTCGGGCTTACACCAGTTATCGGGCTTTATTTCCGAAACGGGACCGTTGTAGCGATACCACACGCCGTCCTTGGTAATGCCTATAAGCACGACGTCGTATTTATCTCTGTTTATGTTATTGATGACCGAGGTGGCAGACGAAAGCGAAACGGAATATTCGCTCGAGGCGCCGCCGAAAAGGACGGCAACGGTAATTTTTTTCATAAAAAACACATCCTTAAAGTTTTTTCAATCGCGCGTAGTTTGCCATAAGCTTTTTGCTTCCCGAGGCAAAGGCGACCTCTAAAAGAGTGTCGTTGCCCATGGGAGTTGCATTTATTACGGTTCCTTCTCCGAAGGAGGCGTGAGATACTCTGTCGCCTGCCTTGAGCACTTCCTTTTTGGGAGCGGCGGGTGTGGCGGAGGAAAGATCGTAGCTGTATTTGGGCTTGGCAGGGGCATATCTCTCCTTTTTGTAATCTCTTATCTCGAAATCGTTTGAGATACGTCTGAATTTCGAAAGGTCGGTGAAATCCTCCTTGATATCGAGAAGCTCTTCGGGGATCTCATCAATAAAGCGGGAAGGGGGATTGCTTTGAGTATATCCGTATAAAAGCCTTTCCTTTGCCGCCGTAACGTAGAGCTTTTTCTTGGCTCTCGTAATGCCTACGTAGGCAAGACGGCGCTCCTCCTCAAGCCCTCCGTCCTCTCCGAGCGACGTCATTGAAGGGAAAAGCCCCTCCTCCATACCCGCGAGAAATACGGTGGGAAATTCCAAGCCCTTGGCGCTGTGGAGAGTCATAAGGGTAACGGCGTCGGCGTCGGGATCGAGGTTGTCAACATCGGCAACGAGGCTTATCTCCTCTAAAAAGCCCTCGAGAGTAACGCCGTCCTCGGCGTGCTCCTTCTCGTAAGCGGTTATTGCCGACTGAAATTCGTAAATATTGTTCAGCCTGTCGCGCGCCTCCTCACTACCCTCGGAGGTGAGCATTTGCTCGTAGCCCGAGCGTTCAAGAAGCTCCTTGAAAAGCTCTGTGAGGGTAAAGGCGTCCTTTATTCCTCTTATTCTGTCGATAAGCGAAACGAATTCGGCAATGCCGCCCTGTGCCCTTGAAAGCTCGGGAAATTCCTTTGCTTTTTCAAGCACCTCGTACATCGAGCAGCCGTAGAGCGACGCGATATCCTCAATTCTCTGAAGGCTCGTGGCACCTATCTTTCGGGAGGGCTCGTTTATAATTCTTTTCAAACGCAGATTGTCTGCGGGATTTGCCACCACCGCGAGATAGGACATCATATCCTTTATCTCCTTACGGTCGTAAAATCTTACGCCGCCGATAACGCGGTTGGGAATTCCGTAGCGCGTGAGTGTTTCGGATATATTTCTGTTTTGCGCGTTTGTGCGGTAGAGCACGGCGTAATCGGAGTATTTCTGCTTGCCGTCCTCAATGGTTTTTGCAATAAACTTTGCCTCGGCGTAGCCGTCGGCGGTGTTGTAATAGGTTATTTTTTCGCCCTTTTCGCCGCCTGTCCAGAGCGTTTTGCCCTTTCTTCCGCGGTTGTTTTTAATAACGGCGTTTGCCGCGTCGAGTATCGTTTTGGTAGAGCGGTAGTTTTGCTCAAGCCTTATTACTCGCGCATCGGTATATCTGCTTTCAAAGCTTAAAATATTTTCTATCGTAGCGCCTCGGAAGCGGTAGATCGACTGATCGTCGTCACCCACGACGGTAATATTTCCGTTCTTCGGGCAGAGATACGACAAAAGCTGATACTGAAGCGCGTTTGTGTCCTGATACTCGTCAACGAGCAGATATTTATAGCGGTTGCGGTATTTTTTCGCCGTTTCGGGATAGCTCTTAAAAAGCTCTACCGCCTTTACCAAAAGGTCGTCGAAATCGAGGGCGTTTGCCTTTTTAAGCTCCTCGTCGTAGCGCGCACAAACCTTTATCATAAGGTCGTTTCCGCCGCTTCGAAGGCTTCCCAAATACTCCTTTACGGTGATATTTTCGTTTTTTGCCTTCGAGATGACCGACGCCACCATTTTCGGATTAAGCTCCCTGTCGGCGTTTTCCTCTTTAAGTATGTTTTTAATAACGGTGCGGCAATCGTCGGTATCGTATATGGTAAAGCTTCTTGAGTAGCCGAGCTTTTCAATTTCTATTCGCAATATCTGCGCGCAAAAGGAGTGGAAGGTGCGGGCGTTTACCTCGTTTGCCGTGGGTGAAGCCGCCGATATCCTCTCTTTAAGCTCGCCTGCCGCCTTGTTGGTAAAGGTTATGGCAAGCACGTTCTCGCCCCTTACCGGCACCGTGGTAATAAGCTCTCTGGCGCGGTCGGTCATACCCGTTGTGAGAGCGAGCGCCATTTCGTTTATATCGTCCTCCGAAAGGTCGGCGGGGACAAGGTCGCTCTCGTAGCTGTCGCCGTATTTTAAAAGATACGCTATCTTATTTACGATAACGGTCGTCTTTCCGCTGCCTGCACCCGCAAGAATGAGAAGCGGACCGCTTCCCGCAAATACTGCCTCGCGCTGCATATCGTTAAGACGGAGATATTCGTTTTCAAGCAACCGCTTTCGAAGCACGATAAAAGCGGATTCAAGCTCTGTCATATTATCAGTCCCGTCAGTTTTCTTCTCTTACTGTTTTAATAAGCTCCCAAAGCGCCGTTTCGGCGGTGAGCTCTCTTATATAATCGCGCTCATTTACCCTTCCGTGACCGAAAAGATATCTCTTTGCGCTGTGTTTGCCGGTTTTTTTGCTGTAAATGCCTATCCAAACCGTTCCCACGGGCTTTTCCTCACTGCCGCCCAAGGGACCTGCAATACCCGTTACCGAAACGCCGAAGTCGTCGCCCGAAAGCTCTGCCGCGCCCTTGCACATTTCGAGTGCGGTCTGTTCCGAAACGGCGCCGAATTTACAAAGGGTATCTTCGCCGACGGATAATAAAAGCGATTTTATTTCGTTTGAGTAGGTCACGGCGCCCATTTTAAAGACCTCACTTGCGCCCGAAACGTCGGTCAGCTTCTTTGCTATAAGACCGCCCGTGCAGCTCTCTGCAAGCGCTACCGTTTTTCCCGCTCCTTTCAGCTCCGAAACGGCGACCTCCGCCATCGAGCCTACGTCGGTTCCGACGACGCTGTCGCCCAAAAGCTCCTTCATTTTTTCAATAACGGGTAGGCATTTTGCCTCGGCGTCCTTCTCGCTTTTACCGTTTGCCGTTATTCTGAAGGTAACGCTTCCGTTTTTTGCGTAGGGCGAAACGGTGGGGTTTGCTCCCGAAACGATATCGCCAAGCCGCTCTGCCGCCGCACTCTCGCCAATGCCGAAAACGGTCATATAGTGAGAAACGAGAGCAAGATCGGTAATTTTCGCTTTCAAATAGGGCTCCGCCGCGCTCTCCCACATCATTTTCATCTCGCGGGGAGGGCCGGGGAGAAGTATTAAATATTTCGCCTTATACTGTGAGTAAAATTTGCCCTGACTCTTTAAAAGCTCAAAATCGAGCAAAATGCCGGGGGCGGTACCTATTTCGTTTTCCAAAATCACGGCGCCCTTGGGGATAAGCGCCTGCTTTTTATTCATATTCGGCATTTCTCTGCCCTTTGATGCGAAATAGGAGGAAATATCGTTAAGACTTTTTGCGTCCTCGTAAAGAGGTAAGACCAAAAGCTCCGCTGCCGTTTCCTTCGTAAGATCGTCCTCTGTCGGACCGAGTCCGCCGGTGAGGACAATAAGCTCGCTTCGCTTTAATGCTGTGAGGATCGATTCGGAAAGGCGCGAGGGATTATCACCCACAACGCTTTGCCAAAGACAGCCCGAGGAAAGTCCCATAAGGCGCTTTGCTATGTAAGATGCGTTGGTGTTTACCGTGTCGCCCGTAAGCAGCTCGGTGCCCACACAAATTATCTCCGAAATCATTTTATCTCACTCCCGATATTATCCTAACTTATATTATAACATATATTATAATATAATAACAATATAAAAATCAAAAAAATCTCCAACGGAAATTCCGTTGGAGATTTTTTTGTTTGGTTTAGTAGGTTATTATCTTAACCTCGTCTATGCTGTTTCCTGCGGGAGCTTCTGCAAGAAGGTTTGCATAGGTTGCGGTCATAACGAGCTCAAGCTCGTTTGCGCCGTTCTTGATAAACTTGGTGATATCTGCCGTTCTGGGCTGCCACATAACTTCCTTTACAAGCTCGCCGTTTACCTTAACGCCTACGACCTCTCTGGTCTTAAGCTCGATAACGGTCTTCTTGCCCTTCTTTGCAAGGAAGGTGGTCTTGTAGCTGCCGTTGCCGGTGAAATACTTATAGCCCTGGGTGTCAAGGTTTCCGAGAGCTACCTTACGATCCTTGATAGCGGAAACTACGTTATCCTCGGAAACGAGGAAGTCGCCCGTTACGAATACGAAGGGAAGTGCGTGAATACCTACCCAGTCGGGAGTTCTGCCCTTAACGATAACGGTGTTTTTGCCCTCCTTGAAGAACTCGGTGGCTTCTCTGCGGAAGTTTCTTACACCCCAGATCCTGATATTTCTCTCAACATCAACAGTCTTGCCGTTGATGATTATCTCGGTAACGTCTCTCGTTTCGCCGTTTAAGTAAAGAGTCTCGGGCATCGAAGCAATGTCAAATTCCCATTTTACCTCGTAGTCCATATTCTTGGTCTTTGCAACGAAATCGGGGAAGTAATAGAATAAAACGGGATAATATTTATCGTTGTGCTTGTAAAGCCAGGTGGGACGGATAGCGTTTTCCTTCTCGGGAACGAAGGTGAAATCGGAAAGTGAGAGAACGCTTGCAGCCGCCTCGGGCTTTGCAAAGTTTGCTTTAACAGCAAATTTTTCCTTCTTGGACTTTACGATAACGACCATCTCGTAAGCTGCAAGCGGGATCTTTATCTCGTCGCCCTCAATGTAAACGGTCTTGAGGTCTGCGGTATCGGGGCTTAAGATCTCGAGATTTCTGAGCTTCTTGGGAATTCTTATCTCGTTATCGAAGTTATCGTCGTTGGAGATGAAGTAGAGGTCGATATCCTCGTTCTCGCGGTGACCGATGTAAACGTTGCCGGTAGAGGTCATCGAAAGTGCGATGTCTGCGGGCTTGAACGCCTTGGAAAGAGCCTCTCTGAAGTCTGCAAGCTCCAAGGGACGCTTCTTAACGGTGAGGAGATAGCAGTTCTTTTTCTTGAATGCCGAGAAGCTTGCGCCCTCGTTTTCGAAGATAAGAGCGGTCTCGCCGTAGTCGCGGTCAAGAGCGGGGATGTCGCTGTCAACTACCTCAACGGGGAGGTTGTTTACGAATATCATCTTCACGTTTGCATCTGCAAGACGTGCGATGAGCTCTGCGGTGTTTTTGTCGATATAAGTCATTGCGGGGAATATGATATATTCATATTCGTGGCCGCGATAGGTCATAACGCCGTTATTTGCGGTGATGTCGGGTGCTCCGTCCTCGGATATGAGGTCGAGATCAACGCCGAGCTTCATCGAAGCGGTAACGGAGGATTCCATTATTTCGTCAAGGTAACGGATGCAGAAATCGTCCTTGAGGTATTCAAATACGTTCTTGGAGAGGTCGAGGTCCTGCTTTGCCTGAACCAAGGGAGTCATAAAGAGAACCTTGGAACCGCCCTTTGTCTTGCTCGAAAGCGACTGTATTCTTGCAAAGTAATCGCCGAGCTTGCCGTAGTGCTGCCACATCGGGTTGTTATAGCCGTGTGAAGGCGGATAAGAGGTAGGACCTATCTTCATAAATCCGTCCCACGAATAATATGCGCCCATATAGTGAGTCATATTTACGCCGAGGGTGAGAAGTCTGTTTGCGATCTTCTTCATAAGGTCGAAGCGAACGTCCCAGCCTGAGCCGGTGTAGGTCTCGCAGAGAGTACGCTCTCTGTTGTAGTATTTTGCGATAGAGTTGAGTATCTTACCTGCAACGTTGAAGTTCTTATCGTCGATCTTGTGAGAGGGAACGATAGCGTCGATGCCGGGAACGTGCATATACTCAAAGGAGGTGATAAGGTCGGCAGACTGCATAAGGTGCCAGTTCAATGACTCCTCGCCGTCGAAGTGACCGGTGAAGAGAAGGTCGTTCTTATCGCACCAATCGTACATCGGCTTGACGAAGTTTTCGAGATAAAGAGTTTTTGCAGTGTTGAAATAGTCGTTTCTTATCTTTCTGTCCTCTTTGGTGAGAGCGCCGTTAAAGAGACTGTAAAGGTGAGGAATGAGGTCGTAGCCGTTTAAAGCCTTGAATTTCTCTGCGAAATGCTCACTCCACGGAATTCTGTTCTCACCTATCGAGAAGGGAGAGGCAAGGCAGATCTCGTCGGTAAATACGCCCATAACGGTCTTACCGAATTCGTCGCCCACGTATTCCTTATAACGCTCGTGAGTAAGCTCGAGGAATTTATCAACGGCATCCTTGTTGAAGGTGTCGATGTATCCTGCCTCGTAGTTTGCATATTTGTACCATACCGAAGTGGTGAGAATATGCGGGTCGGGCATAGAGAAGAAATACTGAACGCGAACGAGGCTGTTGTAATCCATGTTTCTGTAATGAACTTTGGTGTCGCCCGTGTCGGTTATCTGAACCTCGACCTTATCCATAATGTCGATAACGTCGAACTGATTTTCGGGATTTACGATAAGGATCTGTGCCGCAACGAGCTTGCCGGTGCTTATCGTATCGGCGCAGTTACCTGCCCATACGTAAAAGGACTCGCACTTGAGGAGCTTACCGACTGCCTCGGGATATTTCGAGAGAAGCTTGCCGCCCGCGTTACCGGAGGGCCAGTTGAATTCATCGTATATCCAATACTTCATGCCAAGGCGCTTGCACTCGTCAACGCAGTATTTTACGTATTCGAAATATTCGTCGGAAAGATATTCTACCTCAATACCCCAAACGGCGTTTACAAATACCTCGTACATACCCTGTTTTTTGAATTCTTCGAGCTGGAAGGTTATTTCGTCCTTCCTCATCTCGTCGTTCCAGAACCACATTGAAACGGGGCGGAACTCATCGCCTGGATTTTTAAAAAGGTCGATATAATTTTTAAATTCTGCCATAGTGATCATTCCTTTCTTTATGAAAAAGCCCGAAATGCAATATGAACAATATTACATTTCGGGCAAAGGGTACTGTCAATTATTTAATAACGGTCTCGCGAAGGAGAGTCTGAATGCCGATAGTATCGTTTTCTTCCTGCATTCTCTTGATCTCAGCTGCGGGGAGCATCTTTGCAAGACGGTCGAACATATAAAGTCTGTCAACCGCTTCCTGAATGACCTTGTGGCCGTCAACACGGTAGGGGAATACGTCGATGGTATACCAACCGTCGTAACCGATCTGATTAAGAACGTGGAATACCTCAAGGTTCTCCCAGAAGTGGATAGCGCCGGGATAAAGGTCATCGTCCCAGCCTCTGTAGTTATCGTTCATGTGAACGTGGTGGAGCTTGCCGTAGTAGTTAACGATATCGATAGCCTCTGCGGGAGACTCGCCTGCAAAGAGTGCGTGACCGACGTCAACTACAACGCCGAGGTTCTCGGCACCGATCTCTTTACACATAAAGAGAGCCTTGCCGTAGTTTGCAATATACTGTCTGGTTCTGGGCTCCATGGTCTTATATTCAAGGGTGAGCTTTACGTCCTTGTTGTAATCGCAGCACTCCTCAATGCCCTCGAGAAGCCACTTCCAACGCTGCTTGTAATCATCCTCAAAGGGATAATCGAAGCCGTCGTGTGCCATCCAGAGAAGAACGTCGGATCCGGGAATGTCTTTTGCGTAATCCATACCCATTTTGATATTCTCTATCATAAGGCGGCGGATGCCGGGGTCACGGCTGGTGAAGGAGCCGTTTTTCCAGATGGGGCTTAAATAGGTATCGGGAGCAACGGTACCGATAGATACGCCGTGCTGTGCAAGATAATTCTTAAGCCAATCAACGCTCTCATAGGGGAAGTCCCAAGCGCTCTCGGGAACGTAACCGCCGTTGATGTGGGCGCCGTCGATCATTTCGGGATTTTTGGCAGAGAGAGAGCCCCATGCTAAAGGCATACCGTTAAGGCCCTTTATCTTCATAAGCTCGTCGAGAGCCTCCATAGGTCCATAGCCTTTTCTGTAACCTTCGGTTACGAAACGGTCGGCACAGGGAGACCAACCGGCTGTACTTGTTTCAACTTTTAACATAATAACACC
This sequence comes from Clostridia bacterium, assembly GCA_017504945.1. GTDB lineage: Bacteria > Bacillota > Clostridia > Oscillospirales > RGIG5299 > RGIG5299. The sequence goes on along the minus strand of JAFVQJ010000013.1, from coordinate 74,124 downwards.
TCTTTATAGTATTTAAAGATTATAATATAATTATAAACTATTCGGCGAAAATGTCAACACGATTTTGCTAATTTTTTATTTTCGTAAATTTGCACAAAAAAACAGCCGACAATTCTACATTTTGAACAAAAGTTTTTAACAGGACTGCTTGCGAAAAAAAGCCCTTACACCGTGTTGCACCGTTTTAAAAGCGTTTTGACGTAAAAGAAAAAACGGAAAGATCGGCAAGCCGCCTTTGCTTTTTGACTCCGCCCACACGAAAAGATTGTTAAAAAAATAACTAATTTAAAATAAAAATGCAAAAAATTGCTGTATTTTGAAAAAACTATTTATTTTTCGGAAGATATTAAGTATAATATTGTCATAATCAATTTCGAAAGGAAAATGAATCATGAAAAAGATAGTATCAATCGCAATCGTTTTGGCACTTGCTCTTTCTTTCGCCGTAATTCCCGGCGCGGCGATCTCGGCAAAATGGGATACTCCAACTTATTATCCCACCGGCGGTATGGCTGACGTTTACGAATCGAAGGGCAACCTCTTTATCGACACCTTCGTTCAGTGTATGTATGACCACGGAAGCGTCGCTTTTAAGGAAAAGGTAAAGATCGACGGGCTTGAGATCGTTATGCAGATCAACGATTACGACGCCGCAGGCTACAATCAGCACGGCTACGCTTCTGCAATCTCCATTTCCGGCGCTCCCTACACCGACCACGTAAGTCACACTGACAGCAACAACTATCTCGTAACCAATATGTACGGTATCGGCTGTGAGATCGAAAAGACTGCAGCAATCCTCTTCTATCCCGTTGCAGATAATACCTTTAAATATTACGGCGGAACGAACGATACGGATGCGGTTTGGAAATTCGGCTATGCAAGGCAGTCCGAGCATCCCACCATTACTCCCTACAAGAGCGGTAACATAATCGTTAAATTCGTTGTAAACGGCGATAATATCGATATCTACGTAAACGGCAATCACGATGAGGTCGCTTCCTTCCCCAAGGCAAACGTTCTCGATGCCGACGGCAAGGCTTATCTTGCGATCGCAGGCTACGGCTTCGGCGGCGTAGGTCAGACCACTATGATCTCCCACATCAACGGTGTTAAGGCAAACGATTTTGCAGGCGAGGAAGGCTCTTACACCCTCACCGACAACGACGTTTACGAGGAGCCCGCTCCCTCCGAGCCCGTTGTTCCTTCTACTCCCGATTCAAGTGTCGCTATAATTGACGGCAACAAGGGCGGCTGCGGAAACAAGGCATAATTAAAAACAAAACGAAAAAACGAGTCGAAAGACTCGTTTTTTTAATGCAAAAAATCACCCCGAAAAGCTCGGGGTGATTTTTAAATATCCGTTAGGAAATTCTCTTTTTGAGGTTTTCAAGCTCTTCGGTAAGCTCTGCGGGGATCTTGCCCTCGAACTTTGCATAGAACTCCTCGAGAGAAGCGGCGTCCTCTGCCCAGAGAGCGTTGTCGACGTCGAGAAGGTTCTTAACGTCTTCAACAGTCATATCAAGACCGTCGAGGTTGATATCCTCTGCCTTGGGAAGATAGCCGATAGCAGACTCAACTGCATCTGCCTTGCCCTCGGCGCGATCGAGTATCCACATAAGAACTCTCATGTTGTCGCCAAAGCCGGGCCATGCGAAGTGGCCGTCCTTATCGGTGCGGAACCAGTTAACGTTGAAGATCTTGGGAGGATTCTCAAGCTTCTTGCCGATGTCGAGCCAATGCTGGAAGTAGTTTGCCATATTGTAGCCGCAGAAGGGAAGCATAGCCATCGGATCACGTCTTACGACGCCGACTGCGCCGCTTGCTGCAGCGGTGGTCTCGGAAGCCATTGCGGAGCCGACGAATACGCCGTGCTGCCAATCAAATGCCTCGTAAACGAGGGGAGCGGTCTTTGCACGTCTGCCGCCGAATACGATAGCGGAGAGCGGAACACCGTCGGGATTGTTAAACTCCTTGGAGATGCAGGGGCAGTTCTCTGCGGGAGCGGTAAAGCGTGAGTTGGGATGTGCGCCCTTAATGCCCATATCCTTGTTCCAGGGATTGCCCTTCCAGTCGATACCGGTCTCGGGAGCGGGACCAAGGCCCTCCCACCAAACGGTATTGTCCTCGGTCTTGACAACGTTGGTGAAGATGGTGTTCTTCATGGTAGCTGCCAAAGCGTTGGGGTTGGATTTTGCATTGGTGCCGGGAGCAACGCCGAAGAAGCCGTTTTCGGGGTTAACTGCCCAAAGCTTGCCGTCTCTGATTCTGATCCAGGCGATATCGTCGCCTACGCACCAGACCTTGTAGCCCTTGTTGCGATATATCTCGGGGGGAATGAGCATAGCGAGGTTGGTCTTACCGCATGCGGAGGGGAAAGCAGCTGCGATGTATTTAACTTCGCCCTCGGGATTTTCAATGCCGAGGATGAGCATATGCTCAGCCATCCAACCCTCGTTACGTCCGAGGTAAGATGCAATACGGAGAGCAAAGCACTTTTTGCCGAGCAAAACGTTGCCGCCGTAGCCGGAGTTTACCGACATAATGGTGTTATCCTGGGGGAAGTGCATTATGTAACGGTTTTCCTCATCAATATCCTTTCTTGCGTGAAGACCCTTGATGAAGTCTGCGCTTTCGCCGAGAACGTCGAGTACTTTTTGACCGACTCTCGTCATAATATGCATATTGAGGACAACGTAGATAGAGTCGGTAAGCTCAATGCCTATCTTGGCGAAGGGCGAACCTACTACAGACATCGAATAAGGGATAACGTACATAGTACGGCCCTTCATAGAGCCTGCGAAAAGACCGTTGAGCATTTTATATGCCTCGGAGGGCTCCATCCAGTTGTTTATGGGACCTGCCTCTTCCTTGGTGGGAGTGCAGATAAAGGTACGGTGCTCAACACGTGCAACGTCGTTAACGGCGGTGCGGTGGAGATAGCAACCGGGAAGTTTGTCCTGATCGAGTTTTTCAAGCTCTCCGGTAGAACATGCCTCGGCTCTCAAAGCCTCGACCTGCTCCTCGCTTCCGTCGATAAGAACGATTTTGTCGGGGCAGGTAAGAGCCGCGACCTCTTCGATCCACTTGGAAAGAGCTTCATTTTTCAAATTAAGCATAGATCCATTCTCCTTTGATAAAAGAAATTTTTTCATATAATATTATAATTAATAATCAGTCAAAAGTCAATGATAAAATATTAACAATTTCAGAGTTTGTAAACGGAATACAAAAAATGTCTTAACTGCTTTTAAAATTAGGCACTTTATATAAATATTTCACGGCGGAGGTTGACGATGAATAACAAAACCGAGTTATTGAAGGAAGGCAATGAGGGGCAAGCTCTTTATAGGTATGAAAAAAGCGGCGTTCTTAAAAGAATATGCGACACGAAGCGGCTTTTTGTATATTCCTTCGGAGAGGGCGAAAAGAAAGTGGTGTTCTTTGCGGCCGACAAAGCGGCAAGGGATACCGTTTATACTTACTTTGAAGGCGTCTGCGAGGCTTATGAAAAAAATCTGCAGTTTTACGGCTGCAATTTCGGTCTTGCCGCCGAGCGATACAGTCTGCTTCTTGTCTGCGGAGAAAGAAGTACCGCGATTGAAATGGCAAAAAGTCTTGCGGCGTCGGCGTTTGTTGAGATAACGTTTGAGAAGGAGGGCATCTCGTTTTACTGCGACGGTGTCCCGTTAAAAAGAGCCGAGCAGCTTGGGCTGATAATCTCGTCGGTGAGCAATATAAAGCCGTTAAGGCAAAAAAGGACGGCAAGCGGATTTAATGCCAAAAGCGGAGCGATATCACTCGTTATAGGCATAGGCGGTAAGAGCTTTTCGTTAAGTCGCTTTTACGAGGCGCTCACTATTTTGCCCGAGCTTATAAGATAAAAACTCCCCCGACGTCATTTGAACGTCGGGGGTATAAAAAGTGCCCTTGCTTTGACAAATAAAGCTCACGGCACATTTTTATAATATGCAAAAGCGGCGCTGTTTGACAGTCAAAATACATTTTTCGATAATTATTGACAAAAAATCCCATATGTGCTATAATTAACAAAAAATGTAAGGAGAATTCAAAATGGACGAAAATAAAGAAGCTGTTATCGAACAGACGGAAGAAGCAGCACAGCCCGAGGCAGCACCTATTGCAGAACCCGTAGCGGAAGCTGCACCCGAAACCAAATTCTGCAAATACTGCGGCAAAAAGATCGCGGCAACGGCGGCATTTTGCGCCGAGTGCGGCGGAAATCAGAATGCGGCACCCGCTCCTGCACCCGCTCCCGTAGCGGCTCCCGCACCCGCACCTGCATCCGCACCCGTTGTTTACGGTCCCGCACTCAAGTTTTCAACAAGAAGAGGACTTGCCAAAATGTTTTTCTTGGGAATCCTCACCTGCGGTATTTACAATATCGTTATAATGAGCAGAATTGCCGATGAGATAAACATCGCCGCAAGCCGTTACGACGGTCAAAAGACCGCTCCCTATCTCGTATCGTTTATTCTGTCGGTATTTACTTTGGGTATTTATCCTATCGTATGGATCCACAAGCTCTGCAACCGTATAGGCGACGAGCTTAAGCGCAGAGGAATAGACTACAAATTCAGCGCGGCTCATTTCTGGCTCTGGAACGTTCTCGGCTCTCTTATTTTGGTAGGCCCCTTTATTTATCTTCACAAATTTATGAAGGCTATGAACCTCATAAACGGTGACTACAATATAAAAGGCTAAAATAAAAAATAAAGATCCCTTTGCAGCTTCTGCAAAGGGATCTTTTGTTATCTGTTTTGCTTTATCGCGGTGCCGTTATTGAAAAGGATTATTCGGAGAATATCGGAGGAGTTTATTCGATTATCTCCGTTTATGTCTGCCGCTTGAAGCTTTTCGCCTGACAGATGCGAGTTGCTGTTATGAAGTATTATCTGGAGAATATCGGAGGTGTTTATTCTTCCGTCGCCCGTTATCTCGCCGTAGATAAGAAGCGTCATACGGTCTGCCTCGGCGCCGTCCTCTCCGTATAAAACGACGTTCATACCGGTGGCGATATTGCCTTCGGTTACCTCCCTCGTGCCCTTGAATATCTTTATTCTTGCGGGATCGTTTTCAAAAAGCGTTAAAAGCTCCGAAACGGAGGAAAGAGGAGTGAGATTGGTTATAAAGCCTGTTTCGCGGTTTAAAATGAGCGAGCTTGAAATAAGAAGCTCGGGCTCGGAGGGAGCCTTTTTAAAGGTCAGGGTGTAGACCGTTTTGCTGTCGCCGTTTGTAACGGTAACGGTGGTCTGAGCCGCTTCTCCGCTGATCTGTATCTCGCTTTCAAAGTCGACGGCGGCGTTTTCAAAGTCGCATATCGGAGCGAGTGTAACGCTCTCAACGCCCTCCTCGAGAATCACGGTGTATTCAAGCTTTTCAGGCGAAAAATCGGCAATTTCGGTGCCGTTTACCGAAATGCCCGAAAGATAATTTCCTTTAAAAACGGTGAAGTCGCAGCTTTCTGCGGTGGCGGCGTCCTTTACCGATAAAACGGTGAGAAGGTCGTTTGATTTGTAGCTCGCGGTTGCGGTAACGGGGAAGAGATGACCGTTTTTGAATATTTCAAGATATCCGTTAAGGCTTACTCCTCGGGGAATATAAAAGGCGGTATTCTCGGGAAGATCAATAAATCTCTTATCGCCTTTTACGGTTACCTCACCGATATAGCTGCCGTTTGATGCATAGCAGAGGAGAGTTAGGCTGTCAAGCGGGGCATCTGCCGCGGTTGCATACTCAATGGCGAAGTTAAGAGTTTCAACTGCCTCGTCGCCCTTGATAAACTCGATTTTGAGCTCGGAGCCGAGCTCCTCTTTTTCAAGGTAGAAAATATAGGTGGTATCCTGCATTGCCATTTCGCCTATGCCGTTTACCTTCACCGTGCTGCCCAACGTTTTTGCGGACACGGCAACGAAAACGCTTTCTGTGGCGGCGTGAAGCTTATAAGAATCAACTCCGCTTTTGTAGATAACTGAATTCAATTCATTGCGAAGCTTATCAAGCGGTGAAATAACGAAGCCGTTAAAGAGAGAAGGGGCGGATTCAACCTCGAAGCGAAGATGATAATCTGCTGTAAGAGAACCGTTTATCGCGGTTATAACTACGTCCTTGCCTATCGGAATAACGTCGGTCGATTCGCCGTCAACGGTGTACGATTCACAGAAATGTTCTAAAATATCGGTAAGCTTTATCGAGGAAACGTCGGCGCCCACGGTGCAGATAAGCTTATTTTCCTCGCCGCTCTTTACAGAAACGGCGTCGTAGCCTATCTTATTGGCAGCGGCGTCGAAGAAGCTGAAGCCCATCTCCTCTATAACGGGAGGCTCGGGCTCGTCGGTAAGAGTAACGCTTAGGTCAAAGCTCTGATCACCGTAGAGAACGGTAACGGTAACTTCGCCAGTAAATAAGGGGAAACCGCTGTTTGCGGGATAAGCCGTTCCGCCCATCGTAACGGTAAAATTATAGTTAAAATCCTCTTTGAAAACGGGAGAAAACGCGAGATAACTGCCTACGCGATGATAATTTACCTTAAAGCTGTTTTCCGCGAGCTTCTCTCCGCTGTATATCTTCATAAGGGGCGCGCCGTCGGTTATAACGCGGACCGAAACGCCCGAAACTACGGGTGTATGGTCGGCGTTATCGGTAACGAGAGTGAGGGTGAAGAGCAGACGTCCGCTTTCCGACCTTGCGTCGAGGCTCATACCGGAGGTAAGAGTAAAGGGATCGGAGCCCAAAAGCTCGTCGGTTCCGCTTTTATAGAAGGTGCAGCCCTCTACGTCTGCAAAGGCGTAGCTTCCTTCGTTGGGAAGGAGAACGGTGTAGTTGTCCTTTCCGCAGTAAAGCGAAAAGCCCTCTTGAAAGTTGGTCTTGCCCTCGTCGCCGTAAATGATGAAGGAGCAGACCTCTCCTCCTTCAACGGTATAGAGGTATTTATAGGTTATATCGCCGAGCGTGGCGGTAATTTCAAATTCATCGCCAAAGGGAGTGAGAGAATATCTTTCACGCGGCGCGCTTCCGTTTATTTTGATGTCGGCGCCCTCCTTCGAGGTGATATCAAAGGAGAGGGAAGCGGCGTTTTCGGGTAAAACGAGATTATCGTTAAAGAAATAAGGGTCAAATTCAAAGCCGAGAAGAGAGCCGTTATCTTCCTTGTCAAAGACGTTTACCGAAATATTTTCAACTATTGCGTTTGCATCGTTTTCCTTTATGAATTTGAGAAGATATTCCTCATCGGAAACGGTGAATTTAACCGATGCAATATCGTTTTCAAAGGCAAACTCGCTTGCTCCCTCGGTATATACGGGAAGCTCGTTTTCCTTGGTGGTGGCGGAAAGGATTATCTTTGCGGCATCCTTTGAAACGAAAAGATTATAGCTGCCCGCGCCGTTCAAACGGAAATCGTCGCCGTAGATAAGCGCGCCCTCGCCGTCGTAAACGGAATAGGTAACGCTCTCCGCGGTAACAGCCAATACCGAAAAGGAAGAAAATAGGGTAAGGACCATAACAGCCGAGAGCAGATATGCAAATAATCTTTTAAAATGCTTCATATTAAGACCACCTAATAAATTGCTATTATTATTTTAACAGAAAAAGCGGACGTTTGCAATAAAAATATAGAGTTTCATAATATTTTCAAAAAAATAAAAGCCGCAAATCTTGCGGCTTTTATCAAATTTCTTTAAACCTTTTCGATGGCGTCGGCAACCGATTCGAGCCAATCGCCCTCAAAGAGCTCAACGGCACCTCTGTCTGCCGCGGCGGCAAGACGGGGATCGATGGGCATTCTCGCGCAGTTTTCAATGCCAAACGATGCGGCGGTAGCCTCCACCTTCGATTTTCCGAAGATATCGTACTCCTTATCGCAGTCGGGACATTTGAAATAGCTCATATTCTCAACGAGTGCCAAAACGGGAATATTCATAAGGCGAGCCATTTTGACCGCCTTTGAAACTATCATCTCAACGAGCTCTGCGGGTGAGGTGACTATAACGATGGCGTCGACGGGAATAGACTGGAAAACGGTAAGGGGAACGTCGCCCGTTCCGGGAGGCATATCGATAAACATACAGTCAACGTCTTCCCAGATAACGTCGGTCCAGAACTGCTTAACGGCACCCGCAATAACGGGACCTCTCCATACGACGGGGTCGGTATCGTCCTCAAGAAGCATATTTACAGACATCATCTTAATGCCGGTCTTGCTTCTTCCCGCATAGATTCCGGTGGCGTCGGCCTCTGCTTTTTCCTTAACACCGAACATTTTGGGAATAGAGGGACCGGTAACGTCGGCGTCGAGTATCGCGGTTGAAAGACCGCGGCGCTGCATGGTTACAGCAAGAAGCGAGGAAACCATAGATTTACCTACGCCGCCCTTGCCGCTGACTACACCGATGACCTTTTTGATCTGTGAAAGCTGATGAGGCTTTTCAATAAGGCTTTCCTTTTCGCGAGAGGAGCAGTTTGAGCTGCAGGTCTCGCAGTTGTGTGTACATTCGCTCATTTTATCATATCCTTTTTAAAATATTAAACTTTTTCATTCATTTCGGCAATGTCTGCCTGACGCATCTGGATCTCTGCCCATTCCGCCTTGGTGAGAAGCACCTGACGGGGCTTCGAGCCCTCGGGAGGACCTACTATACCGCGCTCCTCCATCTCGTCGATTATTCTTGCGGCTCTGCCGTAGCCGAGCTTTAAGCGGCGCTGAAGCATCGAGGTGGAAACGGTGCGCGCGTCGATCGCTATTTCGATAGCTTCCTCTATCATCGGGTCGGAATCGCCCGAAGAGCTGCCGCCCTTGTCGCCCTTGCCCTTTTCGCGCTCCTCGACCTGCTTTTCTATCTCGCGCATAACGCTGTCGTCGTAGTTGGCAGTGCCGTTTTCCTTAATAAAGGAGATAACTGCGGCAATGTCCTTATCGGGAATAAAGCAGCCCTGCGCTCTTATGCATTTGTCGGAGCCCATGGGGTGATAGAGCATATCGCCCTGACCTATAAGCTTTTCGGCGCCCGTCTGATCGAGAATGATGCCTGAATCTATTCGGCTTGCAACCGCAAAGGCAATACGCGAGGGAATATTCGTTTTGATAAGACCTGTGATAACGTCTGCCGAGGGACGCTGTGTAGCAACGATAAGATACATACCTGCGGCTCTTGCCTTCTGTGCAAGACGGCAGATAGAATCCTCGACCTCCTTGGGAGCGGTCATCATAAGGTCGTTAAGCTCGTCGATAACTATAACTATCTGGGGAAGCGGCTCTAAATCGGGGTCGGTCTCGGCAAGAGCGTTATAGGAGAATATCTCTCTTACCGAATTATCGGCAAAAAGCTGATAGCGCTTTTGCATTTCGGCAACTGCCCAGCAAAGAGCGCCCGCCGCCTTTTTGGGATCGGTAACAACGGGTATCATAAGGTGGGGAATACCGTTGTAATCGGAAAGCTCGACCATTTTGGGATCTATCATAATAAGCTTTACCTTATCGGGCGAAGCCTTGTAGATAAGCGAAACGATAATTGCGTTAATGCAGACCGATTTACCCGAGCCGGTGGCACCCGCAATGAGAAGGTGGGGCATTTTTGCAATATCCATAACCACCGAGCTTCCGCCGATATCCTTGCCGAGCGCCGCGGTAACAAAGCTCTTTGACTCCGAGAATTCACGGCTTGAGAGTATCTCTCTCATATAAACGGTGGTCTTGCTCTTGTTGGGTACCTCGATGCCGATAGCCGCCTTGCCCGGAATGGGAGCCTCTATTCTTACACGGCTTGCGGCAAGCGCGAGAGCAAGGTCGTTTGAAAGGTTTGCTATCTTGCTTATCTTAACGCCCATACCGGGAACGAGCTCGAATCTCGTTATCGAGGGACCTCTCGAAACGTTGGTTATTCTCGTTTCAACGCCAAACGAGGCAAGAGTTGAAACTATTTTGTCGGCCATCTGGCGCATTTCTGCGGTGGCGTCGGTATTATCGGCGTTGCCCTTGGTAAGAAGGGTGATGGGAGGAAAGCGGTAGGGCTTTTCGGCGGGCTTTTCAAGCTTTGCCTTTGCCTCTATCTCCTTTATCATCTCCGCCTTCTCCTCGGCGGTAACGGTAACGCGCTCCGTATCCTCGGGAGCAACGCGAGAATTATCGCTTATATCAAAGCCGTCGGGCTCGAAGGGAGGTCTTTCCTCATCCGAGAGAGGAATGTCGATAGCGCTTCTCTTTTTCTTTTTAAAGAGCGGCTTTTTCTCGGGCTCGTCGTCGATGGGGATATCGATATTGACGGTACTCTCGTCAAAGGGCATATTCTTCTTTTTGGGCTTTTCCTCTGCCTGCGCTTGAGAAGTCTCCTTTGCCGCTTCCTTTTTCGCCGCCCTTTTTGCCTTTATTTTATCCCATATCTTCGAAATTATAGCGGCAACCGATATATCGAAGTAGAGGACGAGCGAAACCACAAAGACGAAAGCGAATATAAGCGCCGAAAGCACGACGCCTATGCCGCTCGAGAGCGGATATCCCAATAATCCGCCTATAACGCCGCCCGAAAGGAGCGTTTCGTTAGAGGTGGTGTAGAGGGTGGTAAGAAGCGAGGTAACGCTTGAGGCATCGATGCCGTCCCTTGAAAAAAGAGCAAAGACGGAACAAAGAGCAACGAACATAATTGCGCCGCAAACGAGCTTTATTGCTCTGCGCGACGTTTTGGGAAATACCGCGTAAACGCCGCTCACCACCATGATTATCGGAAGGAGATAGGCGGAAAATCCAAACAGTCCCAAAAGCACCGATTTTATCCACGCGCCTGCCGCGCCGATATTGAAAAACAGCGCGATAACGAATGCAACCGCGAGGAAAAAGAGGGAAATGCCGAGTATCTGCGAGCCCCAATTCTTTTTGGGAGCCTCCGCCGCTTTGCTTTTTACGTTGTTCTTTTTCTTGCTTGTTTTTTTGGCTTTTGCCATATTAACACCTGACTTTCAACGAAGGAGCTTTTAAACTTTTTATCTGAGGAGCGACCACAGCACCGCAAAGATGCCGACTGCCGCGCAGTATATCGAGAAGATGAAGAATTTGTTTTTCTCCGAAATGAGCTTTACCATCCAAATCGCCAAAACGCCGACGACGGCAGAAACAGCCGCGCCGAGAATGCAGTAGATAACGGGCGTTTCCATGCCCACCTCGATAACGTCGAGAATCGTGAGCAAATTTGCGCCGAGCACCGCGGGAATGGACATAACGAAGGCAAACTCAACGGCAAACGCCTTATCGAATCCGCAAAGCAGACCGCCCGTTATGGTAGCGCCCGAGCGCGATATTCCGGGAAGAGTGGCAACCGCCTGAAAAAGACCTACTATGAGCGGATGGCGGAGCTTGGCGTTTTCGCAGGTTATCTTGCCTTTTGAAAAGCGGTCGCAGAGAATTAGCAGACCCGATGTGAGAATCAGTAAAAGACCTACGGCAAGGGTGCTTGAAAAGAGCGCCTCGACCTTATCCTTTACAAGAAGAACGAAGAAGAGGGGGATCATCGAAATTATAACGAAAACGAGCATTTTCTCATATTTTTCCGCCGTTTTCCAGCAGTATTTGCCCGTAAATATTTTTTTGACCGACGAGAAAAACGCCTTTATAAGACCCCAAACGGTTGCTCTGAAAACTATAATTACGGCAACGAGAGTGCCAAAGTGCAAAAAGACGTCAAACGCGAGGTTTTCCGCCTCGTTGTAGGAAAGACCGAATATCTGCTGTGCAAGCACGAGATGTCCCGAGCTCGAGATGGGAAGAAATTCCGCAAGTCCCTGTATTATACCTAAAATTATTGCCTTTAAAAGTTCCATAACCAAGCTCCTATCTGTCAAATATTTCTCTTATTACTTCAATTTTAACGGCTTTGCCCTTTTCGCATTCTATGACGACACCGTTGATAAGATAAGGGGGAATATCCTCCTGAACGAGCTTTTGCTTTCCGCCGTTTGCAAAGCGGTCAAGCACCTCGTTGGGTCTTACTCCCAAAACGCTTTTTAACGAGCCGCAAAAGCCGGCGTCAGATATAAATGCCGTGCCATTCTCAAGTATCTCGGCGTCGTTGGTCTGGCAATGGGTGTGAGTGCCGATGACAGCCGTTGCAATGCCGTCGAGCCAAAATCCCATTGCTCTTTTCTCACTCGATGCCTCTGCGTGAAAGTCGACTATGACGGTGTCTGCCTCACTTTTGAGCCTTAAAGCTTCGTTTTTTGCTAAAATGAAGGGATTTTCGCATTTTGCCATCATATTCACCGCGCCCGAAACGGAGATTATGCCCACTTTAAATTTCACCGCATCGTAGACGACGCTGCCGTGACCGCTGTCGGTGTTCCAGTTTAACGGACGCAAAATATACGGATTTTCAAAAAGCTCGCGGTCGCCTCTGTCAAAAGAGTGGTTTCCGCCGCTTATCACGTCGGCGCCCGCGGCAAAAAGCGCGTTTGCCTCGTATTCGGTAATGCCGTTGCCGGGGGCGGAGTTTTCGCCGTTTACCACCGTGAGATCGGCACCGTATTTGCGCTTAAGACTCGGCAAACGGCTTTTCAAAAGCTCGACACCGCATCTGCCGACAACGTCGGCAATAAATAATATTCTCATAAAAGCTCCTTTATCACTTAAGCCTCCTGCCAGTTTTTCTTGCGGTGCCTCAAAACAGACATAACGAGCCCTATTGCAAGCCATACCGCAAGCATCGAGGAGCCTCCCGCAGAGAAGAAGGGAAGAGTAATACCGATAACGGGAGTGAGTCCCACACACATACCGATATTTATTATAACCTGCACCAAAAACATCGCGGAAACGCCTACGAGTATAGTTTTTCCGAAGCTGTCGGTGCTTTTTTTCGCGTTGTTGAATATTCTCGCAACGATAAACAAAAGAAGAGAGATGACGGCAAGACAGCCGACGAAGCCAAACTCCTCGCCGCAGACCGAGAAGATAAAGTCGGTGTGCTTTGCGGGGAGAGCGTTGGTCTGAGTCATAACGCCCTGCATATAGCCCGCGCCCAAAAATTTTCCGCTTCCCAAGGCGATCTTCGAGCGTATTACCTGATATCCGTAGCCCAAGGGGTCGAGCTCGGGATTGAACATCGTGAGGATACGGAAGCGCTGTCTGTCCTTCAAAACGAAATTCCAAATAAACGGAATGGATGCTATAACGGGAACGGCGCACATAAAGAGATATTTTATCTTAAATCCCGAAATTATAAGCATTATAATGAAAATAAGAGCGTAGATGGTCGCCATGCCCATATCCTTCTGTATAAGCACGCCCGCAATGTAGGCGCCCGCGTGCAAAAATAGGAAAAAGAGGTTTTTGGGCTTGTTTATCTCGTCGCCGAGCTTGCTCATATGAGCGGCAAGCGTTACGATATAAACGAGCTTTATAAATTCCGAGGGCTGAACGGAAACTCCGAAGATGACGAGCCAGCTGTTGTTGCCCGCGATCTCGGGAGCAAAAAGACCTATTGCCGCAAGTGCAACGACCGCTATCGGAACGCAAAATTTCGATATAGGCTCGAAAAAGTGGTAGTCTATATAAGAGAGAAGAAAGGTAAAGGCAAGACCCAACACCGCGGCGAGTATCTGCACCAGCACAAGACGGCTCGGAGAAACGCCCGCCGGCGGATTATGCACCGCCGAAATAACAAGCATAATTCCAAAGACAGAGGCAGCCGCCGCCGCAAAAAGAAGCGGCAGGTCGAGCGGACGTATGAAATTTTGAAGAAATTTCTTCATAGCGCCTTGCCTTTCGTTATATCGGGTATTATTCTTCCTCTACGTCGCTGTCGGGCGTGATGTCAAGCAACCTTTTCGATTCGCCCTCGTCAAGCGCAGAAACGCCCCTCAACTTTGAACGTATCATTCTTGAACGGGTGCCTATAAGAGTATCGAGGTCCTTGCTTGCGTCGTCAAGCTTTTTCTGCGTTTTTTCAAGAAGACCGCCGAATTTGTCAAACTCCGTTTTGACGGCGCCGAGAATGCCCCACACCTCACTTGAGCGCTTCTGTATCTCAAGTGTGCTGAATCCCATCTGCAAGCTGTTAAGAAGCGCGGCAACGGTAGAGGGACCGCAGACGTTTATTTTATAATCGTGCATAAGCGTTTCTATAAGCTCGCTCTTTGCCGCCTCGGCATAAAGCCCCTCGGAGGGGAGGAACATGATTGCAAAATCGGTGGTAACGGGAGGCTCTATATATTTTTCCTTTATTGATTTAGCCTGCGCCTTGAGCGCTCTTGCAAGCTCCTTGCGAGCGGCGTCGACAGCCGCCTTGTCGCCCGTTTCGTAGGCGGCAAGAAGACTGTTATAGGTTATAACGGGGAACTTGGAGTCGATGGGAAGATAAACGGGAACGTTTGCGCTTCCGGGGAGCTTGATAACGAAGTCGACGCGGTCAAGACTGCCCTTGCTTACCGCAAACTGCTTTTCCCAAAGCTTTTGGGGGAGTATTTCGGTGAGAATGCTCTCAAGCTGTATCTCGCCCATATTTCCGCTCGTTTTTACGTTTAAAAGAGCGTTTTTGAGGTCGCCCACGTTTGAAGCGAGCGACTGCATCTCGCCAAGCCCCTTCTGCACCGCCTCAAGTCTTTCGGAAACGGTGTTAAAGGACTGCGCAAAGCGCTCGTTTAAAGTCTTTTGAAGCTTTTCGTCAACAACTATCTTTATTTCGTTTAACTTTGCCTCGTTTTCCTTTTTCATACCGTCAATGCTTTTTTCGGTATTTTCCTTAATGGCGTTAAGACTCTTTTCGTTCGATTCGGAAAAGGTCTTGAATCTGCCCTCCATCGAGTTGGAAAGATCGGAAACGGTCTTACGAAGAGTTTCCATCGAGGCGCTTTGATTTTCGCTTAAGGTGCGGTTTGCCTCACCCTGCGCGGTGAGTATGTATTTGAGCTTGCTGTCGAGCGCTTCGCCGTCTGCTCTTGACTGCTCGCTCACTATTCTTTTTATCTCATCGGCGTTGCTCTTTTGCTTTTTGGTAAGCACCGCAACAAGCGCCGCGGCAGACAAAAGGCAGGCAAGAGCCGAAAGTATAACGGCAAGATATTCCATAAAGCTTCTCCTCAAACAAAATATAATTATACATTATAATATTATAACAGATATTTAAGACAAATAAAAGGGCTTTTTGCAAAAAAGTTTCGAATAAAATAAGCCCTCAAAATTTACAATGAATCTCGGAAAATATTGTTTTAATAGTGCCCTAGTACAAACTGATGGATCGGTATTTTAAATCATGATGATGTTTACGGTGTTGGTTCTTTTACAGATGAAGCAAAAACCATAGAAAATGGGAAGAGGATTATATTGTAACCGAGATATCATTGAAATGAATCAGTTGAGGTTTTTATGGAAATTTCTCCAAAAATTCCATTTATTTACACACACTGTATAGTATGGTATAATCTTCTTAAGCTTTAATGTTCAGGGTTTCGCTCCTGTATAAAGGCGAATCGTTTATGTCCAGGGCCCCACTCCTGCATAAAGGTGGATCATAATGACAAGAACACTCTGCAATATTTCGCTTGGCAATTGGAGCCTATGGGATTTATTGCAGAGTGCTTTTTATTTTTCCTTTTTCGGCATAATACAACCCTTGACAAAACCGAGTGCGGTATAGTATAATTATGGTAGAAATAACCAAAAAAGTTAAATCAAGACAACCAATGAACCATAGTGTAGTTCAGAAAATAACAGCAGTTAATTATTTATATGTGGAAAGGTAGTTGCCGTTCGGGTGAAACTGCCTCAGAGCAGAATCATTGCTGTAAGACGGCGGGAACATTGTGAAGGTCGCAATAGCAAAAACAAATTAATAATTCCACATTTCTCACGCATGAGACAGACGTACTGCCTTTCTTTCAATTCAGAAAAGGGCAAGTGCGTCTGTTTTATTTTTATGAATTAAAAAGGAGGAATAAATATGGTTGAACCGGAGCAAGAATTCAATATTTAAAAAAGGAGGTGAAAAAAAGGATTATATAGCTATCTTTATAACAAACGACAACGAGAAAATATCATAAAAGAAAGGAAAATCATCATGTTTATCAGGTTACTAAAGAAATCCTGTGCACTGCTCATCAGCGTTACCTTGTTCGTAACGCTTGCAATACAGGGCTTTGCGCAAGCAGGAATAACCTTTGAAACTTCCGAAAAAGCTAATAATTCTTCAAAAAAGCAAAACGTTGTAAACACCTACCTGGATTACGAAAATATAGATTTTGAAGATCTTACTATAACAGATGAAGATATTTCACTCCGTGAAGAATCGGTAAAGCATTTTAATACCGAGGAAGGAATAATGATCGCCGTAATGTATCCCGAGGCGGTGCATTATCTCGAAAACGGAAGCTGGAAGGAAATAGATAACTCCGTTGTTGCCGATGAAAAGACAAATACCTTTAAGAATAAAGATAACTCTTTCTCGGTAGAGCTGCCCAATCAGCTAAACAACGGTTCTGAAATATCCGTATCAAAAAATAATGCAAAGCTTACCTTCAAGCTCTTAAACGCCAATGCCGCAGAGGGCAAAATAGCCTCTAAAGCATCTCGCAGCACGGATAAGACCGACGTAAGCAGTAAGATATATTCCAAGCTCAATTACAAAAACACCTTCAAGGATACGGATATAGCGTATACCATAAAGAGCAATGAGCTAAAGGAAGAGATAATACTTAACAAAATGCCCGAAAGGGAAACGGGCTATTCCTATGAGATAAACACTCACGGCTTGGTCGCCACTCTTTACGACGACGGAAGCCTTACCTTCTCGGACAGAAGCACGGGCGAAGTTTTCTTTACGATCTACGCGCCCTTTATGGAGGATGCAAACGGAGAGTATTCCGACGATATCTCCGTAACGTTATCTCCCACTTCCTCGAAAAACAAATACATACTCACCTACACGCCGGCATACGAATGGCTTTCTTCCGATGACCGAGTATATCCCGTAACCGTAGATCCCACCGTAACCGGCGGAACGGGAAGCGACGTAATGCAGGACGTTACCGTTGCCTCGGGCTATCCTACCTTAAATTATTGGAATCAGAACTTCTTAAGAATGGGCTGTGAGGGTCGCGGCATAAACAGAACCTATATGAAGTTCAACCAGGATTATCTGCCCACCCTTGCCGCAGGCGACGTGCTTATAAAAGCAGAGCTCAAGATCTGGCGCACAAACTATAACGGAAGCGGATATGCCGAGCTTCACAATATCAAATCGACCTTTACGTATAACAGTATAAACTGGAACAATAAACCGGATTATGAAACAGCAGTAATCGACAGCTGTGAAATGACTGCGCCGGAATATTACTATTTCGACGTAACTACCCTCGTAAACAAATGGTATGAATCGGAAGACAATAACCTTGGCTTTATGCTCAAATACCGCACCGAAGAGTCCGGCAATTATGCAACCTTCAGATCTGCGGAATACGGCACCGAAAACCGCCGTCCTTGCATTTACTTTGCATACAGAAACGTAAGCGGACTTACGGATAATCCGAGCTATACCGTGGATATGGGCTCTGCGGGAACGGCATATATAAATCCGTTTTCCGGAAGTCTTACCGTAATAAGAAATGATATAGGCTATGACGGAAACATTTTGCCGGTTTCAATAAATATGGTTTTTGGTAACAATATCGGCTGGATGACCTACAATATCGGTATGTTTGTAAAAACAAACTACCATCAGCATATTACCCTTAAGACCATAGGTAGCGAAAATTATATTGAATATATCGATGGCACACACAGCAAAAGGTATTTCGTGTTGCAGCAATATAAGGTCGGAGACGTTACAAAAGGAATTTACGTACCGGATAAATACTCCACAAGAATAACCGAAAATGAAAGTGGAATATACGAAGCGGAAGCGTGGCCGAGCGAATATTTTGAAACGGTAACCTATAACGGCAAGACACATTATTGCTATCATTCCGACTCGGGACTGCGTTATATGTTCGACACCGATGCCTCGGGCAGACTTGTTGCAATAACGGATAAAAACTCCGAAAATACACTTGCAGGCACAGGTGTTACTGTTTCGGATAACAAAATTCAGATATATTACAAAAACACCACCGGCTACGTTATTGACTGCATAATAGACGGTGCGGGACGTATATACAAATTCATCTATAACAGCGGTGCAGTGTTGTATTTTACGGAAATACGGTATTTCGGTAATACCGTAGCTGATCACACGCTCATTACTAATACTACAGAAGGTTATATTTCGAAAACCGCATATACTTTTAATGCGGTGAATATGCCTCTTACTGCGGTGGGACCTAACGGTAACAGCGAATCGGCAATTTCGAGCTATACTTCATTTACGAATGGAACGACCACATTTATTGACAAGGATACGGGTGACAGATACGTATTTACCTGTAGCAACAATAAAGTTGAAACAGTTTCCTATTACAGCGGAAACCAGCAAAGCGAAGCAGACGAAACCTTAACTTTCGAGTATGCCACCTACAGAACAAAGTTGACCGATTCAAAGGGCAACATTTCCTATATGAATTTCGATTCAAGAGGAAACCTTATCTCGTCCTCAGATGAGAACGGCAACGGCTATTTCTATGATTACGGCAGAGAATACGGCGAGGGCAGTATAAATAAGCTGACCTTATCCTCCCGTCCGCAGAACCAGACAATAAATCTCTTAGCCGACCCGAGCTTTGAGAAAGGAACCGTTTCTTTTTCTTCCTCACTCGGAGTGGTAGACTACGGAATGAGAAGCGCAGGCGGCCGCAGTGGCATGTACGGCTTTATGATTACCAGGGGCACTGATAATACAACTCTCGAAGCAAATTACAATCTCACCGTCCCTGCCAATAAGGCAACCGTAATAACCTTCTCCGCGTGGATAAAAACGGCGGCAACCGACGTAAATGCATATATCGCCGTTGAAATGGCAAATAAAATAGTAAAAACCAAATCCGAGGAAGTCTCCTTGGGTGAATGGACACGCGTAAAGGTAACCGCAGAGTACGGCGCAAGCTCAACCGGCACCGAAACGTTAAAGCTTTATCTCGGAGCAAGCGGCGCTAAAGGTATTGCATATTTTGACGATCTCCAGGTAACTATAGGAGATAACGCCTCGCAAAGAGATAATATAATCTCAAACGGCGACTTCAATAACGGCATAACTAATTGGACAGGCACCGCGTTAACGGTCGCATCAGACTCGGATAACACCTCCGACTACAGAGATGCAAACGCCCTCAAAATAACGGGACAGGTCGATGCCGAAAAGTATGCCTCCCAGACCATCTCCGGCTCGGGCAACGCAGGCGATACCATCACCTTCTCCGGCTGGGCGAAAGCAAGCTCCCTTCCCGTATCCGAAAACACTCCTCTTAGATTCGGAATCCTCGTGGTTTTCAACGATGCCGAGAACGACGCGGATAAAACCGCAGGCTACGTGTCCTTCAACTCCTACGTAAACGATTGGCAATACGTTTACGGCACCGTAACCGCACAGAATAACTACACCTCAATAGATATTTACCTCTGCTATAACTATAACAGCAACACCGCATATTTCGACGGCATTCAGGCATTCAAGGAAAAGGCGGGAACGATCTACACCTACAACTCGGCGGGCTATATTAGCGAGCAGACCACCTTCGACGACGAGACCTACAGCTACACCTATAACGAAGACGGCGAAGTGACCTCCGTTACCCGCACCGTTAAAAAGGCAGACGGCACCGAAAAAACTCAGACAATAAATATAACCAAGTCTGACGGCGACACAACGGGAATAAGAGTATCTGCCGATTCGGTTACCACCGAGACCAACACCGTATCGCGTGACGCTTACGGCAACACCCTGCTTTCCCGCACGACTCACACCAAGGGCGATACTGTTTACTATACCGAAACACTAAACGAATACACCGCAAACGGTAACTATCTCACAAAGGTATTCGACGAGCTGCAGGAATCCCATACGGCATATAACTACGATCTCTCAACGGGACTTCTTACCTCTGCTACAGATAATGAAGGGAATACCGTAAGCTACAGCTACGATTCAAACCACAGAGTAACCTCTATTACTGCAGGCAACGATTCGGTTAATTATGAGTATGATACTGAAGGCAGACTTTCGAAGATCACCAGCTTAAACGGCGTGGAATACGGCTTTGACTACAATAAATACGGTCAGACCACCGAAGTATCCGTTGGCGGCACAGTCCTCGTTACTAACAACTACAAGGATATCTTACATAACGGCGTTTTAGATAATGCCGTTTACGGAAACGGCTACAAAGTAAGCTACGAGTATGCAAACCAAGATACCAACGTAGCAGGCGGTGTGGAAAACGATAATGTAACCGCCATCTTCGTAAATGATGCCACCGATGCTCGCTATGAATTTACCTACGACAGCCTCGGCAGACTTATTGAAACGGTAGACAACGGTAACAACTTAAAGACAAACTATTATTATAACTACGACGGCGACCTTGCCGCAATGAAGGTAAGCTCCATTTCGGGAACGGGCTACAGCTACAATGTTACCCAGACCTTCGACAGCGAAAACCGCCTTATAAAGCAGACTCGTGTTATTAACGGAACCGTAAAGGAAACCGAATACACCTATGAGGACGGCGAAAACGGCGACGGCACCGTTACCGTGAAATTCGTAGAGGGTGAAGGCGATAACGAAAGAACTTACCTTGCCCATTCAAGCGCCGATGCAATTGGAAGAAATTCGGGTAAAACACTTATAAAGCAAACGGGCGAAAACGCGGTAACACTGCTTGAATACCTCTTTACCTACCGTTCGAAGATCGTGGGCGATACTCTGCTCCAATCGGGTATAGTTTCTAATTTCAGAATCAATCTTCCCGGCACACAGTTTAAGAATTTCAGCTATACCTATGATTACAACGGCAATATAACCTCGATAAGCGACGGCACAAGCACCGTAAGCTACGTGTACGATTCGTTAGGTCAACTCATAAGAGAGAATAACGGCTTTATAAGCAAGACCATAACCTACACCTACGATGCCGGAGGAAATATTCTTTCAAAGAGTGAGTATGCTTATACAACCGCGGAAACTCTCGGAACTGCTGTAAGTGTAAAAAATTACGGTTATTCCAACAACGATTGGAAAGATCTTCTTACCTCGTATAACGGACAGACTATAACCTACGATGCAATAGGAAATCCCTTAAATTATATGGGAAGAACTATGACGTGGGAAGGCAGAAGGTTAATTTCCACCACCAAGAATGGCGCATTAATACAGTATAGTTACGATGATAGTGGTTTAAGACTTTCCAAGCAAGATTCCAACGGTATAACACGTTATACTTATGATAACGGTAGAATTGTTCATCAGTACACCGAAAACAATAACGTAATAAGCAATGAGCTTTTCTTCCGCTATGATGAAAACGGCGCGCCTCTTTCTGTAAGCTATAATGGCGTAGAATATTTCTATGTATTAAACTTACAGGGCGATATTATTGGTATTATTGATAATACCGGCGCCGTTGTAGTTGAGTATTCCTACGATAGCTGGGGTAAATTGATTGCTACCACAGGCACAATGGCAACCACTTTAGGCGTAGTAAACCCATTGCGTTACAGAGGCTATTACTACGACACCGATACGGGATTCTATTATTGCAACAGCAGATATTATGATCCCGAGGTGGGTAGGTTTATAAATGTAGATAGTATAATTGCTGGTGTTGGTGATTCAATACAGGGATATAATATGTTCGCATATTGTATGAATAATCCTGTTAATCGTTTTGACACTAATGGCAACTGGTCTATGCCCAATTGGCTAAAAGTTACAATAGGTGCTGTGGCTACGGTTGCAGCAGTTGCTATTACAGTTGCAACTGGTGGTGCAGTTGCACCATTATTGATTGGCGTAGCGGCCAGCACATTGTCTGGTGCTGTCACAGGATATATAACTGGTGGTGTCCAAGGAATGATAGACGGGGCCTGCGATGGATTTATGTGGGGTGGCATAGGTGCATTTGCTTCTTCATCAATTGGTGCAGTTAAAGCTGTTAAAACCGCCAAACAAGGTATTGCAATAGGAGAAGATATGAGCCGCGTCGGAAAAGCGGCACAAGTTGTTGATGCGACAACATATAAACCAATGAAAGGATATAACTTAATTAAAAAAATTCCTAAAATTGGGGAACAACTCGCGGATGACCTCAGTCTTATGCATAATAAAGCGTTTATTAATAGAATGACAAAACTTGGCGCCCCTATCTATGATACTGGCTCGGTAGGTGCTAATATTACCAGTAGATGGTATGCAATGGAACGGCAAGTAGTAAATGGCTATTTCAATTATGTGAAGATGTTTTGAGGGAATTAGCGTGAATATAAAAATAATTAAACACAAATTTCTTTTTTTAATTAAAATGGGTTATTCTTATAGCAACATTATTGAGAATAGTACCTTTTATGCACTACAATTTCGAAAAAATGATTTTCTCATATCCATACATTTTGATTGTTATAATGAGTTTTTGGACCTTACAATAAGGGAAAACACAAAAACGTTAGTAAAAACGAGTTATAATAATGTTGTAATTGATAATTTAAATTGGGAGGAAAAGAAATTTTCACAATTGTTAAAGGAGATATATTTATTGCCACACAACTCATACTCAATATCACGTGAACAATTTATAAAACTGGTTGATTTATATGTTGATTTTATTAAAACTTACTTGATGAGTTGATGTGGTACAAGTACTATAACTAAAAAGAATTAATCCTAGCTTAAACAAAAACCCCCCGAAACTCATTACGAATTTCGGGGTTTTTGTTCCTTTTTTGAAATTTTACTCATTATATATTTTTACAAATTTTTCAAAATTTGTTGAATGTTGGAGAATATTATGGTAAAATAATTATGTAAAGCTATAACCTACGATGCAATAGGAAATCCCTTGAATTATATGGGAAGAACTATGACGTGGGAAGGCAGAAGGCTAATTTCTACCGCTAAAAACGGTGTTTTGGTGCAGTATAGTTACGATGATAGTGGTTTAAGAGTTTCAAAGCAAGATAGCTTTGGAATTACCCGTTATACCTACGATAACGGTAAGATAGTTCATCAGTATACTGAAAACAATAACGTAATAACAAACGAGCTTTTCTTCCGTTATGATGAAAACGGTGCGCCTCTTTCAATTAGCTATAATGGAGTTGAATATTTCTACGTATTAAATTTACAAGGAGATATTATAGCTATTATTGATAACACCGGCGCAGTTGTAGTTGAATACAGCTATGATAGCTGGGGTAAACTACTTTCTACCACCGGCTCTATGGCTTCTACTTTAGGAACTATAAATCCCTTACGCTACAGAGGCTATTACTACGACACCGATACGGGATTTTATTACTGCATCAGCAGGTATTATGATCCTGAGGTGGGTAGGTGGATTAATGAGGACGAACAAATTAACGATGATTTATTAGGATTTAATTTGTTTACATATTGTGGGAATAATCCGATAGTATACTTCGATCCACAAGGTACAACTTATTTTTATTCACCATCTAATAGCTTTGTTATTGCAGATCCGCTTCAAATGCCACAGGTTTTAAAACAGTATGATCTTTATTTTAGCCATATGTATTATGATGAATCTGGATATCTTAATCTTGCTTACATAGGATGTGACAGAATAAAAAATGGATTATTCTATGGCACTCAAGCCGGGGTTGAAGTTGTTATAAAAACTCAGGTAATGTCAGCAAAAAAATGGAGAAATTATCTTGATAAAACATATAAAGCAGCAAACGATTTTGTTTCTTTTGTAAATAACTTCGCTAATTCCCTTGCAATAGAACCTTTTAAAGCATGCGCAGAGCTTCTATTAGGATCATATATTCCCAATATCTCATTTTATATAGACGTTCTTATAACTGGTATTGGCTCTTATAAACCCACAAATAGATATATAGAAAATTCAATTAGAGGGATAGACGGGAATATAGATATAGCAATAATTAAAAGTATGTCATATAGAATGGTTACTACATATTATAAAAAGAAGCGAGCTATTACAGTATTTGACCAAATGTACGGAAGCTATCAATATAGTCATAGATACTATGGACCAGTTCAAACCCAAACCTTTTATTGATTTATAAGGAGTAAAATATGAAAAAGATAATTAAAATTTCAATGGTAGTTAATGCATTAGTACTGTTGTCAGTATATTTTATTACTATTCCTTTGAGAAATTTGGTATACGGTATAGTTGACGATGAAAACGGTGCGCCGCTTTTCTTCAAGCAAATAGCAACTTTTCTTTTTAACTATGAAAGTTCTTTACTTCCGTTTTTTGGAACTTTTGCCGGATATTTTGTACTGTTTTATTTATACTGCAAAAATGTATTAAAACAAAAAATACAGTATTTA
Organism: Clostridia bacterium; assembly: GCA_017504945.1. GTDB lineage: Bacteria > Bacillota > Clostridia > Oscillospirales > RGIG5299 > RGIG5299. The sequence continues at coordinate 49,666 of JAFVQJ010000013.1, read as the reverse complement.
GTTATAATAAGAGATTCTTTGCTTCTCTCTATGTTAGGTTTAATTTGCAGTTTAGTTTCAAAAATGAGCGAAGGAATAGTGTTTGTTCCGCTACAAATATTTATTTTTGCATTGTCGGTTACATTGCCTGTATTTATCTTGTGGCAAATAGATAATCGCCTTTTTGGAAAAACAACTATTATAACCACAGTGCAAGCAACAGTGAAAAAACTTGGATATTATATTTTACTTCCCATTCTTCCCGTAATTGCATTAACTGTTTTGTACTTTGTACTTTATGGAATCTTTTTGGCCGATCAAACTCCTTCAATGAATCTTGCTTTGAATAAGCAGTATCTTTTGATAGCTGTATTATCAGCTTCTGGAACAAACCTATTGCTTGCAGTTACCGATATTTACCCGAAATTTATAGAAAAGGTTTTACTGAAAAGAAAAGAATATATTCAATTAAATGCCTCCACCGCAAATTAAAAGATAAGAGCCCTGCTAAAAAGCAAGGCTCTTTCTTTTGTGCTGTAAAGCTAATTTTTTCTTCTTGAAAGCAGTGCAATTCGAGCTAATTTTTTATTTATATTTTCTCCAATCTAACGCCTGCCCGCAACGGTCGCAATAATTTAAGTATTCCCGTTCAAGCGTGCTTTTGCATTTCGGGCAAACGGCGTATCTGTAACCGTTAACAAAGCAAACGCTTTCCGTCACCGGCTTAGAAATCCTGAACTCAATTTCTTCCCGTAAAGATCTTTTGGTATTATGCAACGTCTTCATTTATCTTTTTGAGCTCATTTTTCAGCGTATCAAAGAATTCATTTTTGTCTTTAACAAAATAAATGATAAACAAAACCAAGGTTAATGCGCTGCATCCGGTTTTGCCGTGCTCCAAATCAATATAAGACCTTTCATCCATTAACAATAGCTCGGACATTTGCAGTTGCGTAAAATTATTTTCGGCTCTTGCTTGTATAAGCTGATTATTGAACCATTCCTTCAAGATTTCTTTCGACAGTTTTCTCACGTAAATCGACCTCTTCTGCTAAAATTTTACAAAATTTTAGCAGATATTACCATCGATTTGAATGAGGTATGCCTCAGTTTTGGGTTAAATCACTTTATAAAACGATATTTTTTCGAGTTTTCACAAGTTTAACGTTACAAATGCTTTTTAAATCTACCTCTTCATCTGTTTTCTTTGAGTGATTATATCCGGCAACGCATAACCCAACGTCATTTCGATAAATGCTTTTGGGAGTGAACATTGAAACAATTGTATAAACAATGTTGTAGCCAATCTGCTATAATAAAAAATTTTTTAAAAATTTTATGAGAATATTTATACTATTTATCGCATATTGAAGGAAAATATGCATAAAAATACCGCAAATATTCAATATTTTGGCGATTTATTCACACCAACTATAAAGTTTAATAGAGCCAATAAAATAGTGAAAAATGATAAAAAGTTATTGACAAACGATAATTTATGTGTTATCATAAAAACGTAGAACGATCAAAGAGGTGTTTTTATGTTAAGCTACAAGCGCTCCGCGACGGTTACCTTTTATATCCTCTGCGGATGCACAGCCGTCTTTGCGGCACTAATCGTCGGCGCACCGTTCATAATGCCGTTTCTTGAAAAGCTCGGTCACGGCACCGAAACGGAATACGCCGTGTTTTTAATGGCATTTTATCTTTGCTCCGTGCCGGCAACGGCGGTTATAATCTCGCTTTTTAAGCTGCTCGGAAATATAAGAGGCGACAGGCTTTTTATAAAACAAAACGTAAAGCTTTTGAATGTTATCTCATATTCCTGCTTTGCCGTCGTTCCCATCTGCTTTGCGGCGGGCTTTTGGTTTATAACTCTGTTTGCCGTTTCTGCGGCGGCGCTGTTTTTCGGCTTTACCGTGAGAATAATAATGCACGCCTTCGAATATGCCGCCGAGATAAAAGAAGAAAACGAGCTTACCGTGTGAGGTGCGAAAATGGCTATTATAGTTAATCTCGACGTAATGCTCGCCAAGCGCAAGATGGCTTCGAACGAGCTTGCGGCGAAAATAGATATCACCCCCGCAAATCTCTCCATCTTAAAAACGGGCAAGGCAAAGGCGATAAGATTTCAGACGCTCGAAAGCATCTGCAAGGAGCTTGACTGCCAGCCTGCCGATATTCTCGAATACAGAAAGGACGACTGAATATGGAAAACACCGTAATTACCGTTCCCGAGATACAAAAAGAGGAAAAGACCTTTAATACGAACGACCTTGCCTTTTCGCTTATCTTTCTCGCTCTTTGCTTCGTAACCGTTTCAATCGGCTTTTTCGGCGGCTTCCGTCTGGGGCTTACGGCATCTCTTGCCCTTGACCTTATTGCCGCGACCGTTTGCTTTGGAAAAAAGATAAAAAACGTTTCCTTTTTCGGAGCGTTTTGCGGAATTGCCGCGATAGCGCTTACCGCGGTGTTTACCCTTTATACCGACGCATTTATGAATTTCTGCGTTTTCAACGTAATAATCTGGTCGTCGGCGATATATCTTACCGAGCTTTCGGGCACGGCACGCTTTTATTCGGGCTGCTGGCTCTATATTATCGACGTTTTGAGAACGGTAATCGTAACTCCCTTCAGATATATCGGCAAGGCGTTTAAATCGGTATTTCCCTCGGCGTCGGCAAAGACGAGAAAAACTGTGGCATACGCCTTTGCGGGAGTAGGCCTTGCAATGCTTTTCCTTCCCGTAATAGTTCCGCTTCTTCTCTCGGCGGACGTTGCGTTTTTCTCACTTATGAAAAGAATTTTCGGAGATATAGGCGAGCTTATTGCAAAAATAATCATATCGATCCTTCTCTATCCGCTCGTTATGTCGTTGATATTCGGTATGAAAAACGGCTTCGACGCTCCCAAAAAGGCGCCCGAAAGAGACGACGCCGATAAATTAAAGCGCGCAGAGCCCGTTATGTTCAGCGTTTTGCTCTCTGCCGTATCGGTCTTTTATCTCATCTATCTTTTCTCGCAGTTTGCCTACTTTTTCGATGCTTTTTCGGGAATTTTGCCCGAAAGCTATAACTTCACTTATGCCGAATACGCCCGAAAAGGCTTTTTTGAAATGACGGCGATAGCGGCGATAAACATCTTTCTCATCTTTATAAGCAACGCCTTTTCGAAAACGAGAAAAGGAGCCACCTATTTAAAAGCGGTTTCGCTCTTTATCTGCCTCTTTACCGAGGTGCTTGCCGCAACGTCGTTTGCAAAAATGGTTATGTATATAAATGTTTACGGACTTACCAAGCTCAGAGTGCTCACCTCGGCGTTTACGGTGTTTATCTTCTTTGCGGTTATCTTTGCGGCGGCAAAGCTCCTTTTCGGACGTTTCCCCTATATGAGAGCGGTTGCGGCTACCGTTATAATAATAACGGCGGTGCTCGGCTTTACCGGAGTTGACAGAATGATAGCCGACTACAACGTAAGCGCCTATCAAAGCGGCAAGCTCGACAGGATAGACGTACAAACCCTGTCAGAGCTCGGCGATTCGGCGGTGCCTTACATTGCAGAGCTTTTGGATGACGAGGATACAACGGTCTCATCGCAGGCAAACGTTGCGTTAAGGCGCAGACTCTTCGTCTATCTTGAGAGAGGCGACAACGGCTGGTACAGAAAGCCAAAGGGACCTTTGGGAAGCTACAACGTAGCCTACGAGCAAGCGGCGGAAACCGTTTACCAAAATTCAAACAGAATAAAATAATAAAAAACGGGAGTGAAGGCTCCCGTTTTTTCGTCTTTTAAGTGAAATATTCGATTGACTATGCCATTTAATAATGTTATAATATAATATAACCTTAAAAAACACGACTGGAGCACAGGCATATGAAAAAACTTATGCTCGGAAATGACGCTGTTGCAAGAGGACTTTACGAGGGCGGCCTTAGCTTTGCCTCGAGCTATCCCGGAACACCGTCAACCGAAATCACAGAAGCATTGGCAAAATACGACGACGTTTACAGCGAGTGGGCGTCTAACGAAAAGGTAGCGGCAGAGGCGGCTTTCGGCGCGAGCGTTGCGGGAGCGAGAAGCTTTTGCGCAATGAAGCACGTAGGCTTAAACGTTGCGGCAGACCTTTTATATACTGCTTCCTACACGGGCGTTAACGGCGGCTTCGTAATCGCCGTGGCAGACGACCCCGGAATGCATTCCTCTCAAAACGAGCAGGACAGTCGCCATCACGCCATCGCATCGAAGGCGATGATGATAGAGCCCTCCGATTCTGCAGAATGTCTTGAATTTGCAAAAAAGGCACTTGCTCTTTCCGAGCGCTTCGATACGCCGATAATTCTCCGTCTTTCAACGAGAGTTTCTCATTCACAGTCGATAGTAACGGTAAGCGAACGCGACGTTGTGCCGATGAAGAAATACGAGAAAAACATCGGTAAATACGTTATGATGCCCGGAAACGCTATAAAAAGGCACGTTGCCGTCGAGGAAAGACTTGAAACGATAAAGAGCTGGGCAGAGAACTGCGAGCTTAACAAAACCGAGATAAACGGCTCGAAAACAGGAATAATAACCTCGGGCATATCCTATCAGTATGCCAAGGAGGCACTCGGCGACGGAGCCGATTATTTAAAGCTCGGCGTTATAAATCCGCTCCCCGAGAATATAATAAAGGAGTTCTGCGCATCTCACGAAACGGTGTGGGTGCTTGAGGAGCTTGACGATATTATTGAAACTCACTGCAAAAAGCTCGGTCTTGAGGTAAAGGGAAAGCAATTCTTCTCGCTTCGCGGCGAATATACTGCAACCGAGATAAAGAGGGTAATAAAGGGCGAAACAGTTGAAACGGTAACGGCTCCCGAATCGGCTCCCGTCCGTCCTCCCGTAATGTGCCCCGGCTGCCCTCACAGAGGCGTATTTTACGTTCTCTCAAAGCTTAAGCTTTACGTAAGCGGCGATATCGGCTGCTATACCTTGGGCGCCGCCGCTCCGCTTTCGGCAATAGATACCACCATTTGTATGGGCGCATCGGTGTCGATGCTTCACGGCTTTAACGTTGCAAATAAAAACGCGGGCGTAGCCGCAAAGTCGGTTGCGGTAATAGGCGACTCCACCTTTATCCACTCCGGAATAACCGGTCTTATCGACATTGCCTACAACCGAAGCAACTCCACCGTTATAATTCTCGATAACTCCATCACCGGTATGACGGGTCATCAGCAAAACCCCACCACCGGCAAAACCATAAAGGGAGATCCCACGGCGGCTGTGTCGCTTGAGGCTCTCGTCAAGGCAATAGGAATCGAGCTCGTTTCGATAGTCGATCCCTTCGACGTAAAAACTCTCGAGGCAAAGGTGAAGGAATACACCTCGCTCGACGCTCCCTCCGTAATAATATGCCGCCGTCCCTGCGCGCTTCTCAAATACGTAAAGCCCTCGGCGCCCGTAACGATAAACAGCGAAAAGTGCGTAAATTGCGGAATGTGCTTAAAGGCAGGCTGCCCCGCAATAGTTAAGAAGGACGGCAAAATGCAGATAAATCCCGTGCTTTGCACAGGCTGCGGTCTTTGCGAGAAGATATGTGCCGTCGGCGCGATAGTTAAGGAGGCAAAATAATGGGAAATATAATGATAGTCGGCGTAGGCGGTCAGGGAACTCTGCTTGCCTCGCGCGTGCTCGGCAACGTATTTCTTGCTTCGGGCTACGACGTAAAGGTCAGCGAGGTCCACGGAATGAGCCAGCGCGGCGGCTCGGTAGTCACCTACGTTAAATACGGCAAGGAGGTCTACTCGCCCATAATCGAAAAGGGCGGTGCCGATATAATTCTGGCTTTTGAAAAGCTTGAGGCGCTTCGCTACTGCGAATATCTCAAAAAGGGCGGCAGACTTATAGTAAACACTCAGGAGATAGATCCTATGCCCGTCATTACGGGAGCGGCGAAATATCCCGAGGATATCGTAAAAAAGCTTGAGGCGCTCGGCATTTCCGTTACCGCGCTTGACGCGCTTTCTCTTGCAAACGAGGCGGGAAATGCGAAGGCGATAAACGTCGTGCTTCTCGGCGTAGGCGCAAAAAGCTCGGAGATAGCGAAGGAAAAATGGATAGAGGCGCTTAAAGCCACCGTCCCCGAAAAGCTTCTCGATATAAACTTAAAAGCCTTTGAGCTTGGATATAATTATTAAAAACAGGAGGAAACAGATAATGGCAATCATTCAGCTTTCAACCTTTTTGGAAAACGTCCCCGGCAGACTTTACGGAATAACCAAGGTGCTTCGCGAAAACGGGATCGACATCAGAAGCCTCTGCATCGCAGAGACCACCCGCTACGGCGTTTTGAGAATGATAGTAAAGGAGCCCGAAAAGGCGGCGGAGATACTTAAGGAGAACGGATTTACCGTAAATTTGGGCAAGGTAGTCGCAGTTATGGTAGACGACGCGCCCGGCGGTCTTAACTCTCTTCTCGAGCATTTCGAGAAGGAAGGCCTTTCAATAGAGTATATGTACGACTTTATAGGAAGAGCCGAGGGCAATAAGGCTTGCATCGTTATAAAGGCTTCCTCAAACGATAAGGCGGAAAAGCTCTGCCTCGATAACGGCTTTAAGCTTATCACCTCCGACGATATAAAAGCGCTTTAATTTTAAAAAATAAAAATCCGAATGCGTATTCGCATTCGGATTTTTTTGCCGTTTGCACTCTTGGTATAACGGCTGCAAAAAGATTATTTGTTTAATATTGCCGCAAAGCGTTTTGTATTGCGAATGGGGGAATATTCCTTTCTTGCGTCGGAACCAAGAAGGCTCAATAGGCTTTTAACGGAAGAAGCCCTTTCATCGGAGCCGCTACAGCCCGAATTATCGTATTTATCGGCATAATCAACGGCCTTTTCAAGCTGTAGCATACAATTCTCATAGTCACTGTTCATTGCATAAGCCAGAGCCATTGATTCGGAAAAAACAGAAAGCTCGTTTCCGAAAAGCTCGTTTTCGTTGAATTTATCAAGAATAATAATTGCTCTTTCTGCTTCAAAAATTGCGCGGTCGGGCTCCTTGTGTGAAATGAAAAAGTTTACTCTCCACGTTTCAAGTAATGAATATTCAGTAATTATTTCATACAAGGTTTTATTTGAAAGCTCCAACGACTTTGCGTTATCAAACTGCCTGAAATCAATAATTGCTTTGTCAACTCTCGGATAAATTCCTTCTGCACCGACGACGTGACTGTTATATTCTCTTGCCTTATCATAATCAAGTTGATTAACAGCAATTACTGTAAGAAAATGATATGCTTTGGCTGCAAGCTTGCCGTCACAGGTGTTTTGTATTGCAAGGATAAAGCCTTTTTCTGCTGACTTCAGCGCTTCTTTGCGTTTGTCTTGATTTTTATGCCAGGAAGAGATAAAATTGTGATATGCAAGCTCAAAAATGAGCCTGTCGTTATTCGGATAATGAACGAGCGCTCTTGAGAGGCTCGAAATTGCCTCGTCGATCTCTCCGCCTTTTCTCAATGCTTCGGCTGCGGAAATTATTTTATCAACGTTTTTGGAGACGGAAGAATCATAGTCAAAGAGGTAGTCAACCGAAACGTTGAAGATCTCGGCGATTTTCGGGAGTAAGAAAATATCGGGATAAGAATTTCCCGTTTCCCATTTTGAAACAGCCGCAGTGGATACACCTAGCATTTCGGAAAGCTTTTCTTGGGTATATCCTTTTTCCTTACGAAGTGACGTAATAATTTTTGACAAATTAACAGACATAATTATAACCACCCTATATTTATCAGTTGTAAGCTTACGGTTATATTATACCGACTTTTACACCTGCAATCAATAGAGTGGTTTTCGTTTTGGTTTATGAAAATATCAACCTTTGGTTGAATTGTCGGAAACGAAGCTTGTGACTTCCTTTTCCACCGTGTCGATAAGTCCCGAGGTTACCTCCTCCTTTTCGTTCCATACGAAAAGGGCAAGCACGGCAAGCAAAACGCCTGTGCAAAGCGACGCTATTTTATAAGCAAGCGAGGGCAACACGAAAAAGCCGAGTATTCCGAGCCCCAAAACTCCTGCCGCCACGAAATAGTTCATAATATACTTGAAATTATCCTTCAGATATTCAAGCTTAACGCTACAGAGGAAATCCTCCTTTTCGGTAACGGTGGCTTTTACGTAAAAGCACTCGTAGTGAGAGCCGTCGCGATTCTTTCGGGGAATAAGATGAACGCGGTAGCTGTCGCCCTTTACCTTGACGAGATATCTGTCGCCTTCATTTTTGCCCATAAGATCGGCAATTCGCATGCTCACTATCTCCGCCGAGGCAACTACGTCAAGCTCTTTTTCTTTAAGAAGAGTATATCTTTCCATTTTTAACTTCCTTTATAAATTATTCGCGGCACTTTACCGATATTGAAAGACTGTTTTCGGAAAGCAGACTGCTGTTGAATTCAAGGTCGTATTTGACCGAAATATGTCCGCCCTCCTGACTCATCTTATATTTAAGTGAATGAGTGTTAACGCCGAGCAGCATCTCGCCGAAGGCGGTAACGTATTGGCAATGGTGGCGCTCGCCCTTGCGAAGCATCATCGTTTGCCCCGTAATTCCCTCGCGCCTTATGGCTACCGAGTCGTCGGCAACGCGTATGACGGTCTTAATGTCGCCGCCTTGGTCGTCGGGCTCGAGATAGGAGAGGAAATATACGTTGTTTTTGATCTCGAACTCGCCGTCGGTCTTGTATTCCACAACGTTCTTGTCGCCGTCGGTGGTCTGGGTTCCTTTAATTGAAATAAATGCGTTGTTTTTCATAAAACGTCCTTAAAAAGTTATCTTTTCTACCTTTCCTACAAGCTTTTCGCCCAAAAACATCTCCGCAACCGAAGAAAAGCCCTCGGCGGTGTCGCTCACGAAATATCTGCTCTCTCCGCTCGTTTTTTCGGAAAGCATTTCGTTTTCGCAAAGGTAGTCCTTTAAATGACACGCCGCCTCCTTGCCGCTGTCGATAAGGGTAACGGAGGGCGCGATGTCGGCAATAAGCTCCTTTATAACGGGAAAATGAGTGCAGCCGAGAATAAGAGTGTCTATGCCCTTTTCGAGAAGGGGATAGATGTAATCCTTGGCAACGAGGCGAGTTACCTCGTTGTTTTTGTCTATGTAGCCGTTTTCAACGAGAGGAATAAAAAGGGGAGCGGCGGCGGAAAAGACCTCGGCATCGGAAATTTCGGAAATCGCCTTTTTGAAGGCGCCGCTTCGGTGAGTGGCTCCCGTTGAGATAACGCCGATCTTACCGTTTACGGTAACGGCTGACGCCTTTTTCGCGGCGCTTTTAACTACGCCTACCGTCTTAACGGGGTAATCCTTTTTAAGAGTGTCGAGAGCGACCGAGCTTACCGTGCCGCAGGCGACCATTATAGCCTTCGGGTCGAATTTGAGCAAAAACTCCATATCCTCACGGGCGTAGCTCATTATCGTTTCGGGCGAGCGGGTGCCGTAGGGCACACGGCCGGTATCACCGAAATAGATGATGCTCTCGCCGGGAAGTATTTTTTTTAGCTCCTTTACGGCGGAAAGACCGCCGATGCCGCTGTCGAAAACTCCTATGGGACGGTTATCCATAATGAAATTTCCTTTCAAATAGATTTATGCGCAAAGCATATAAAACGCCGAGCTTGCAAGAGAAAAGCAAATTGCCGTTGCAATAAAGCTCTGCTTTAAGAGGTTGCTCTTTACCTTTTCAAGACCGAGTGGGAAAAGTGCCGAAAGAGAAATGAGGGTGGGTGCAAGATATCTGAAATCGGCGGTGCAGCCGAAGGGATAGCCCGCGTTGAAGTAGATGAAAAAACCAAACTGCAAAACAAAGTTGCCTACAAGTAAAAAGCTGAAGACACCGTCTTGCTTACCGCCAAAAAGATATTTGCCCGATAAAAACGCCGATACAGCCGTAAAGACTGCGGCAAAAAAAGTAACTACCCAGCCCGCCAGCTCGGTAAACGCCGCACCGAAGCGAGAGGAAAAGCCCGAAAAGGCGCCGCCCCACTCGCCGAAGAGGGAGGTCTTAAAGCAGGTGGACAAAATATTATGGCGGTAAAGGTCCGAAAAGGGTGAATCGAGATCGGGTGCCCAGTAGCCAAAGAGCCTTGAGATAAGCGGCTTGTCGATATACTGCCAGTTATCCTTGCCCATATAGGCAACGTAGCCAAGGGGCTGCTCGAACAGAATATAATTTCTCAAGGTATATGAAAGTCCCAAGGGAATACATATAACTCCGAAAAGGGCAAACTGCGCTATCAAACCGCCAACGCTCTTCTTTTCTCTCACGTATTTTATCAAAACGGTAAGAAAAACTATTGCGGTAAGCGGCGCGATCATAACGCCCGAAAATTTTGAGAGCATAGACGCCGCGATAGAGAGTGCCAGACAAATTATATTAAAGAAGCTCTGCTCCTTATACCATTTTACCGTAAATAAAAACGAAACGCCGTAGAGCAGATAGGTGAGCATATCGTTGTTAAGCGATGCCGAAAGTATAATATTCGTGGGATGAAATGCAAATATTGAAAAGCCGAGAAGCAAATATCCCCCTTTAAGTCCAAGCTCCTTTAAAATGAAATATATCACAAACAGCATCAAAACGCTGTAAATAAAGGGAAAGACCTGCAAAATATCGGCGATCTTCGCATCGTCGGGTGCGCCCTCGGGGGTAACGATAACGTCCGAAAGCAGAGCGTAGCCGCCCGCAAGCACTATGTGGGTAAGCGGCGGATGGTAAAACTGCCAATCGTTGCTTTTGGGCAAGGCTCCCTCGTTTGCGATTATCTTAACGTATTCGTAATGACCGTGTGTTCCCGAAAAGTCGTGCTGACGGGTATAGGGCCCCGTCATAACACCGTAAAACATTCTGAAAACGACCGCCAAAAGAAAGATGAAAACGAGAAGCTCGCGACTGTCAAGCGAAAGCCCGAAAAGCTTAATTTCCTTCTTTTGTTTCATGGTAGCTTTCCTCAACGTTAACGGACCATATCTCGTCCTTGCCCTTTCCGCCGTTTTTGATCGCCTTTGCGGCGTAGAAGGCGGTGAGCATAGAGTGATCCATATTATTGTAACGGTGCTGACCGTTTCTGCCAATGCAGTAGAGGTTATTAAAGGTCATAAGAAGATCTCTTACCTTATCAAACTGTAAATAGCTTCCGAAATAGGCGGGATAAGCCTTTTTTACCTTGAAGCGAACGCTGTCCTTTATATTTTCCTTTTCGATTATGCCAAGAGAAATAAGCTCGCCTGCGGCAAAATCGATAAAGTCCGCATCGCTCATGGACCAGAGCTCGTCGCCCTCGTTTACGAAATATTCAAGACCTATCCATACCCTTTTACCGAAATCCTTGACGAGATAGGGGCTCCAGTTATTGAATATCTGAAGTCTGCCGACCTTTACGTCGGCCTCTTGGACGTATATCCAGGTATCGGGCACTATGTTGCCCACCGTTTTTATCTTCGTTTTGTTTTCAAGGTTTAATTTATCAACAGAAAGCCCCACTGTTATGAAATCGCGGTACTGAAGATTTAAAGCTATCTCCTTTTCTTCCTTCGGGAAGCTGTCGCCCATAGCGACGGCAAGGTCCTTTATAGCCATAGAGGAGATGACGGTATCCGCCTCAAGCGTTATCTTTTCGCCGTTTTTGAGGTAGCTTACCGACTTGACGGTCTTGCCGTCGGTATTAAGCTCTGTTACCTCCGCCTCGGTGATTATTTTCGCGCCCATCTCACCGCAAAGCCGTGCGACGTGCTCCCAAAGCTGACCGGGGCCGTATTTGGGATACCAGAACTGCTCTATAAGCGAGGTCTCCTTCGATTTCTGGCTCTTTCCCTTGGTAAAGGGCGAGAGAATGGCGTTTTTAAGCGCCTTGCGAAGAGAAAGCCCCTTTATTCTCTGGGCGCCCCACGAGGCAGATATCTCTCTGGGATGAACGCCCCACACCTTTTCGGTGTAATCTCTGAAAAACATTTCGTAAAGAGGAGTGCCGAAGCGGTTTATCATAAAGTCCTCAAGCGACTTCTCCTCGCGCTTTACAAGCGCCGATCTTATGTAACCGAAGCCTGCGCGCACGGTGTTCTTAAAGCCCATATTGATAAAGGTGCGAGGCTTTATCGAAACGGGATAATCGAAGAATTTGCGAAGGTAAAGAATTCTCGATACTCTTTCGCGAATAAGCATAACGTTATCCTCTTTTTCAGGGTCGGGACCGACCTCTGCAAAGGGCTTGTTTTTCTTGTCTAAAATAATATCGTCCTTGGAGGGCGATGCCTGAACGGGCATAATGTCGCTCCACCACTTCATAACGGAGTCGTCCTTTGAGAAGAAGCGGTGACCGCCTATATCCATTCTGTTACCGTTATGGCAGACGGTTTTTGAAATGCCGCCTATATCGGAGGTTGCCTCCAAAACGGTTATATCGTATTCCTCTTTATTATCCTTAAGCAGCTCGTATGCGGCGGTAAGTCCCGAGGGACCCGCTCCGATTATTACGATCTTTTTCATTTAAAAGCTCCTTTATTTAAGCTCGGGGACGAGCCTTGCGGCAATATCCGAATCGCCCTCGTGAGGGCAGATAACGCCGTTATACATCATAGTTTTTTCATTTCCCTTGCCGAGAATGAGAACAACGTCGCCCTCTTTGGCGTTTTTGATGGCGTATTCAACCGCTTCGCCGCGGTCGGCTATCTTAACGTAGGGGGCGTTTTCCTTATCGAGATAAGAGGCGATCTCCGCCATCGTTACCTCGATAGGCTCGGTGTCGGGGTCCTCTGCCGTTATAACGGTAAAATCGGAGCAGCGTGCCGCGACCTCGCCCATATCCTTTCTTCTGTTTAAGGCCTTTGTTCCGGGACAGCCGAAGACCGAGACCACTCTTCTTTCGGGAAATTCCTCTCTCACCGTTTTTAAAAGCGTTTCATAGCTTAAGCGGTTGTGGGCGTAGTCGACTATTACCGTTCTGCCGGCATTTTCAAATATCTCCATTCTGCCGCTTACGAAGATGCGAAGAAGCGCCTTTTGCACATCCTCTGTCGAAACGCCGAGAAGATATCCCACCGCGATGGCGGCAAGAGCGTTCAGCACGTTAAACTCACCGAGCATAGAAAGCTTGAATTCGGCGTTTAGGTATTTACCTGCGGCGGTAAAAGAGAGATGCTTTCCGTCGCTTTTTATATCCTTTGCGTAAAAATCGTTTTTCTCGGAAAAGCCGTAGGTAAAATGGGGAATATGCTCAACGTAGGGAAGAATTTTGAAAAGCTCCTCGCCGTCGCCGTATATAACGGCGCTTTTGCACTGCGAGAAGAGCATCATCTTGCATTTGAAATAATCGTCAATATCGGGATGCTCCTTGGGACCGATATGGTCAAGCCCGAAATTAGTGAAAACGCCTATTTTGAAATCGAGAAAATCGGTGCGGTGCATTTTAAACGCCTGCGCCGACGTTTCGACCACCGCAAAATCGGCGCCTCCGTCAGCCGCCTCGCGAAGATAGGCGTTTATGCGGAGCGACTCGGGTGTGGTGAGGTTATTGTCGTGAAGCTTTACGGTGGTATCGACGCCGTTGGTGCCGATGACCGCGCATTTGTTTGAAACGGAAAGCACCGTTCTTATCATTTCGCCGGTGGTGGTCTTACCCTTGGTGCCGGTGATGCCCACGGTAACTATATCCCTTGAGGGGAAACGGTAAAACACCGCAGACGCCGCCGCCATGGCAACGAGAATATCCTTAACGATTATCGCCGTTACCGAGGGGATATCGTAATCGACCTCGGAGATATACGCCGCGGCGCCCATTTTAACGGCGTCCTCAAGATATTTCTTTTTAAAGCCCACGCCCTTGCAGATGAAAAGACATCCCTCTTTTGCCTCGCGTGAATCGTCGGTGACGGAGGAAATATCAATAAAGCCATCGCCGTAGACCTTTGAGAGCAGACGGGTCTGCTGAAGAGCGGTTATAATATCGCAAAGACGCATAAGCATATCACTCCAAAATAATTCTATAAATTATATAATAATATATTATTGCAAAAAAGTCAAATAAAAAAGCATAATTGTCGAAAGCTTTTCACAATAAATAAGTGTCTTGCCCAAAAAGACAAGACACTTATGCGTTATATGCTTTTACAAAAATTCTTTGCTATCTCGTTTTGGGCAAGCGCCGCAGACTCGCTCGGCATTTCGCAGAATATGCGAAGAAGCGGCTCGGTGCCCGAAAATCTCACTATTATCCAGCCGCCGTTTTCAAACCGGACCTTAAGACCGTCGTCGTAGCAAAGGCTCTTTACCTTCTCGGAGAAGGCGGGGGTCTCCTTTTTAACGAAAAGAAGCTCCTTAAGCCTTGCAACTCTCTCCTCGTCAAGACGGAGGTCGTCCTCGACCATGACCATTTCGCCGTATCTTTCGTCTATCTCTTGAAGAAGCTCGCCTATCTTTTTACCGGTAACGGAGATCATTTCAACGAGGATCGCCGAAGCCAGAATGCCGTCCTTACCCTTGATGTGTCCCTTTATGGTAAGACCGCCCGAGCTTTCGCCGCCTATTATCGCGTCGTATTTCTCCATTCCCGCGCTTATGTGCTTGAAGCCTACCGGCACCTCGATGCAATCGCAGCCGAAGTCGGCGGCTATTCTGTCAAGCACGCAGGTGGTTGCGATGTTTCTTACAACGGCGCCTCTTTTTCCCTTGTATTTGAGGAAATAGTAGTAAAGAAGCTCCAAAATTCTGTTGGGATGAACGAAATTACCCTTTTCGTCGATAATACCTATTCTGTCGGCGTCGCCGTCGGTGCCTATGCCTATGTCGTAGCCCTCGTTTACGACCATCGCCTGAAGCTTTTCAAGCGTTTTTGCCGAAGGAGAGGGAAGCTTGCCGCCAAAGAGTGTGTCGTGCCTGTCATTAATAACGTTTACCTCACATCTCGCAACCGAGAGGACCGTCTGAAGAGAGGTCTTTGAAACGCCGAACATCGGGTCGAGAAGCACGCGAAGATTTTTCTTTTTAATGGCTTCAACGTCTATCTGCGCAAGAATGCTGTCGATATAATCGTTTGAGAGATTGGTAATGCGAATAACGCCGCTCTCAACGCCCTTTTTGAAGGGAATGGAAGAGACCTTTTTAACGCTTGCTATCTTTTCCTCAACAAAATCGGTAAACTCCTTTGAGGCGTCCCTTCCGCCTGCGGTAAAGAGCTTTATTCCGTTGTATTCGGCGGGATTATGGCTTGCGGTAACAGCCATACCGTAGGGCGCACCAAGCGATTTCACACCGAACATTACCATGGGGGTGGGAACGGGTCTGTCGATGAAATTTACGGTAATGCCGTTTGCGGCAAAGACCTCTGCGCTCCAAACAGCCGCTTTATCGGATAAAAAGCGCTTATCAAAGCCCATAATAACCGTTTTGTTTTGCTCTTGCTCGTTGATGATGTCGGAAACTGCCTGAGCAAGTAAGGTGATGTTTGATTTTATAAATTCATCGCCTATAATTGCGCGCCAGCCGCCCGTGCCGAATTTTACCACTTTGCCTCAATCCTTTGATATTGCGAAATTATTTTAAACGGCAAACACCGTTTGAAACCGAAAGCTTTTTCGAGGGATAACCGAGCTTTTCAACAGCCGCCATAATTCCCTCGGTCTTATCCTTCTCACAGTAAACGTAAAGACAGCCGCCGCCGCCCGAGCCGTTTACCTTGCCGCCGAGTGCACCGTTTTCAAGCGCGGTGTTCAAAATAGTGTCTATCTTATCGGTAGACGCTCCGAGACCGTCGCGCAGGTTGCAGTGGTGAGCGTATAAAAGCTCACCGAAGCGGAGGTTATCTATATTTCCGCTCTCCATCATGGCCTTTGCCTCGAGGAGTATGCGGTGATTGTCTATATTTGCCCTTACCTTGGAAACGAGCGAGGGGGTGATCTTTTTGAGGAGCTCGTCGGTGTCGGGATTGCTTACGAGGTCGCGAATGGAGGAGATGCCGAAGGGTGCAAGCTCCTTAAGTCCCGCAATGGTGGGAGCCTTTGCGTCGGCAAGCACCTTGATGGTGTTTTTCTGCTCAAGCGAATCGAAAAGAATGAAATCTCCGGTAAGAGTGGCGTTCATCGACTTGTAGGAAAATCCGCCGTTTGAAAAGTCGATGTTCAAAAGACCGCCCAAGGCAGAAGCCACCTGATCCATCATTCCGCCGGGATTTCCAAATTCCTTTACCTCTGCCTCGTAGGCAAGAAGAGCGATTTTTGCGGCGTCGTTCTTATCGGGAGAGTCCATAAGCTCAAGAAGCGCCTTTATGAGAACGACTATCATCGTGGAGGAGGAGCACATACCCTTTCCTATTGGAATTTCCGAATCCATCTTGATATCGCAGCCCTTGAGAGGATAGCCCTTTTTCTTCAAAACGTTTACAGCGCTTCTTAAAAAATCGGTTCTGCCCGAATAGACGATGGGCTTTGCAAAATTGATGGAAAAATAATCGTATTTATTTTCGGTATTCTCCGCGCCGAGAAAGTCAATGGAGCTTTCGCGTATCTTAATATTTATCTTATCGGTGCCGTTTTCCGTTATCTCCGCGTAAAAGCGAAGGTCTATCGCGGCGGCGATGACCTCGAGATTGAGATAGTCCTGATGCTCGCCGAAAAGACAGATACGGCTGGGAGTTGCAACCTTTATTTTTGCCATTTGAAACACCTCGTGAATTTTGTAATATTGTGTTGACAATTATATCAAACTTTGATATAATTGTCAACAAGGGACCGATATTTATTTAAATAAAGTCGAAAAAACTGTTGAAAAACCTTTACACTAATAGTATAATATTAAAAACGGTATTTTTATTTAGAAAAAAAGACAAATGTTTTATAAAATCGGCTCAAAATTTCAACGCGGAGCGAATCCTTTCGACAGGGAGAGATATGAATGTCTGATTTCGTAAAGAACCCCTTGAGTGAAATAATCAACGTAACGGGAATATATACTCTTCACTATTTTGAATATTCCAAGACCTATAATTTCGAGGGCGAGACCCATCCCTTTTGGGAGCTCGTTTACGTCGACAGAGGAAACGTAAGCGTTATAGCCGATAAGCAGATATACCGTCTTAATCAGGGCGAGATAATATTTCATAAGCCAAATGAATTTCACGCAATAAAGGCAATGGGCGACTATGCAAACACCGTCGTTATCAGCTTTGAGACCAAAAGTCCCGCAATGGTGTTTTTTGAAAATAAGGTGCTAAAGCTCAATAAATCGCAAAGAGAAATAATCTTCAAGATAATATCGGAGGGCAAAAACACCTTTTCGGAGCCGCTTAACATAGTTGAGCTTACAGAAATGACCAAAAGAGAAATTATTGATTTCGGCTCTCTTCAGCTCATCAAGCTTTATATGGAGGAGCTGTTTATTCAGCTCATAAGAAGCAACAGCGTGCTTAAGGCGAGAGAAAAAAATCCGCAGTGGCGCAAGCAGGACGGCGGAGGCGACGTTTTCGGAATAATAGTCGATTACCTCGAGCGAAATACCGATAAAAACGTAACTATCGACGACGTTTGCAATCAGTTCTTTTTCTCAAAGACGTATATCAAGACACTCTTTAAGCAAAAGACCGGCAAGGGTATGATAAACTATTTCAACGATCTTAAGATAAAAAAGGCAAAGCAGCTTATATCTCTCGGAGAATTCACCTTCACCGAGATAGCGGAGATACTTTCCTACGGCTCTGTTCACTATTTTTCAAGGTCGTTTAAGGAATATACCGGTATGACGCCTACCGAGTATTCAAAATCGGTAAAGAGCACGGGCATACTTTAAGGAGAAGGCTATGGAAAAGGGAAGACTTATAGTAATAGACGGCGTTGACGCCTCGGGTAAATCCACCCAGGCGGATATTGTTGTAAAGACCCTTCTTGAAGAGGGAAAAAAGGCGCGCCTTATCTCTTTCCCGAGATATGATGCAAAATATTCCGCTCCCGTAAGAATGTATCTCGGCGGCGAATTCGGAAGCCGTCCCGACGACGTAAACGCCTACGCCGCCTCCTGCTTTTACGCCGTTGACAGATACTGCTCCTACAAGACCGAGTGGAAGGACCTTTTAGAGCAGGGATACACTCTTATCGCCGCAAGATATACCACCTCAAACGCGATACATCAGGGCGAGAAATTCAAAAAAGAGGATCAAAGGGCATATTTTGAATGGCTCTACGATTTTGAGTTCAATAAGCTCGGGCTTCCGAGACCCGACAGCGTGATATTTCTCAATATGCCTCCCGAAAAGAGCCTTATGCTCATGACCGGCCGCTATAACGGCGACGAGGGCAAAAAGGATATTCACGAGAAGGACAACGGCTATCTCTTCAAATGCTACGAAACGGCGTGCTACGCCGCAGAGGTGCTCGGCTGGCAGGTAATAAACTGTGTTGATGAAAACGGCGAGGTAAAGAAGATAGAGGAGATAACCGCCGAAATATTTGAAAAAATAAAGTAAAAATAACGAATAACGCTCCGTCTTTAAGGCGGAGCGTTATAATATTTACATTTATTGTTGTTTTTCGGCAGTTATTATGATATAATAAAAAAATACGGTATTAAGGAGAAAAATGCAATGAAGGCTTTTATATTTATGGCAAACGGATTTGAAGAGGTCGAGGCGCTTTCGCCCATAGATCTTCTTCGCCGCGCAGGCGTTACGGTGGAGCTTATCGGCGTTAACGGTAAAAACGCCGTCGGCGCAAGAGGCGTTGAGGTGGTGTGCGATAAGGAGATAAGCGAGGTCCTTTCCGAAATACCCGATATGGTAATTTTACCGGGCGGAAATCCCGGCTATATAAATCTCGGTCTTTCTCCCGAGGTGGAAAAAATAACCAAGGCGACCTACGGCGAGGGCAAGCTCGTTGCGGCGATATGCGGCGCGCCCACCGTTTTGTCAAGCTACAATATTTTGAGCGGAAAGGCGGCTTGCGTCTATCCGGGGCTTGAAAAGGAGCTTAACTGCGCAAGAGTAAGTACGGATAACGTCTGTCGCGACCACAACGTTATAACCTCGCGCGGAATGGGCACCTCCATCGAGTTTGCGCTTGAGCTGGTCCGTGCATTGTGCGGTCCCGAAAAGGCGGCGCTTATTGCGAAACAGGTGGTATTCAGTGCAAACTAAAGCCGATATTCGCAAATTTATCCTCGAAAAAAGAAAAGGTGCGGATATTGAAAAAATATCCGAAAAAATAGCTAAAAGGCTGCTTTCGCTTCATGAGTTTGCAGAATGCGACACCGTATTTTGCTATTTCTCGGTAGGCGACGAGATATCAACCGAAAAAATAATAAGGTCGGCGCTGAATTCTGGCAAGAGGGTTGCTCTTCCCGTTACGAAGAGCGATTTTTCGCTTGATTTTTATTATTACGATATCGGCACGCCGATGCAAAGGGGAAAATTCAATATACCCGAGCCGCCGCGCACCGAAAGGGCGAGGGCGACCGAAAGAAGTCTTTGCATAGTGCCTGCCCTTGCAATAAACGAAGAGGGGCATCGCGTGGGCTACGGCAAGGGCTGTTACGACAGATTTTTAAATAACTTTAAAGGAAAAACGGTTGGCTTGGCGGCGGAATACGGCATTTTGCCCTTTGAGGCGGACGTAACCGATATTCCTCTTGACGTTGCGGTAACGGAAAAAAGGATAATAAGATTTTAAGAAAGGAGGTCCGTTATGGTAGTAAGACAAAAAAATCCCGTGGGCACGGTAACCCTTATAATTTTTGCGGTGCTTAACATAACGGGTCTTTTTTCGGATAAAATAACGGCGTTCCTCGGTATCGACAGCTACAGCTTTTATTTTCTTCTCTATATAGTGTGCTTTTTGATACCGATAGTCTTTCTTGCGCTTTACAACAGAAAGAGCATTAAGATCACGGGATATTTGAAGCTTAAAAATTTCAAATTGAGATATCTGCCGGTCTGCATTTCGGCGTCGGTTGCGGCAACCTTTTTCTCAATGCTGATAAATGCGGGCATCTCGGCGCTTTTCAAAATCGAGTCGAGCGGCAAGCTTCCTTCGGCGATAGGCGAGCTTGAATTCGGAGGAATTCTTTCGGTTGCGGTCGCTATCGTAGTGCTTCCCGCCATATTGGAGGAGCTTTATTTCAGAGGAGCCTATTGCTCGCAATATTCGGAATTTCCGCGAATAGAGGTAATTTTAGCGGCGGCGATATCCTTTACGGTGCTTCACGGCTCGCTTCAGAATCTCGTTTCGCCATTTATATGCTCGATAGTTTACTCTTTGCTCGTCTATCTTTCGGGCTCTGTATGGGCGGCGATAATCGCTCACGCGGTTAACAATATGCTTGCGGTTACCGCCGCGTATTATGCTGACATTATAGCAAAATCCGAGCTTAAATGGATAATTTTCGTAACGCTTTTGCTCATCTTCTTCATCTCTCTTTATTTTACTCTTCGCTTTTTCGAAAAGCATTATCTCAAAAGCAAGAAAAAGAGAAAGGGCGTTTCACTTAAAGAGGCAAAAAGAAGTCGAAACAGAGCAACCCCCTTTACAAAGTCGTTTTTCCTTCTCATTGCTCTTTTTATATTAAAGACGGTTCTTGAGCTTACAGGTCTTTGGGCATAAAAAATCCCCTCCTCAAGCAGAGAAGGGGAGCTTAAGTATATCAGAAAAGATCCTTGTTGCAAAGAAGGAAAAGGATAAGAATTATAACTATCCAGAAGCAACCGCTGTTACAGCCGCATCCGAAGAGATTGTTGTTGCAGCCCATCTGTTTCACCTCGCCTTGTTTCAGTTAGTTCATTTTATGCTTCAAAGCCGCCTTGTGCCACATATCTCGCAAGGTGCGGCTTGAAAGGAATTTTAAATATGAAGAATTATAAAACAGTAAAACCG
The DNA here is from genome assembly GCA_017504945.1 of Clostridia bacterium. Lineage (GTDB taxonomy): Bacteria > Bacillota > Clostridia > Oscillospirales > RGIG5299 > RGIG5299. Next base: position 28,807 of record JAFVQJ010000013.1, on the reverse strand, counting down.
AAAACAGAGAAAAAAAGCGGTAAAAAGGCACCCGTTGTATTTCTTTGCATCCTCTTGGCAGTTATCTTGGCGGCGTCGGGCTCGGTCTATTTTGTCTTCGATTTTTATCAGCGCGAAAGCTCGGGCGGCGGCAGAGCGGAGAATACCGTTACCTTTAACGTTCCTGAGGGCATGAGCTTTTCTCAAATAGCCAAAAAGCTCGAAAATGAGGGATTTATAGGCTCGGAGCTTTGCTTTAAGGTCTATCTTAAGCTTAACTCTCCGAGAAGCTCTTTAAAGGCGGGTAAATTCAACCTTTCGCCCAATATGAGCTACGGCGAGATAATCGAGGTAATCACCGGCAAGCCGATAGAAAACGTCTATAACATCACCGTTATCGAAGGACTTACCCAAAAGGAAATACTCAAAACGGTTTCGTCGCAGTCGGGACACAGCGAGGAATCTCTCCTTGCGGCGCTCGATTCGCTTAAAGAGGAATATTGGTTTTTGAAGGACCTTCCCGAAAGAGAGCAGTATTACGAGGGCTACCTCTACCCCGACACCTACGAGGTGTTCGTGGGCGAAACACCTGCGGGAATAATGAAAAAGCTGCTTGATAATTTTGAGAAAAAGTATAATGCGTCAGGTATTGCGAAACTTCTTGAAAACAACAGATTCACACTCGACGAGGCTGTAACGCTCGGCTCAATAGTGCAGTGCGAAGCGGCAAGCGTCTCCGAGATGAAGGATATTGCGGGCGTTTTCGTAAACCGACTCAAGATAAATATGAAGCTTGAATCGTGCGTAACGGTCTATTACGTTCGCGGCGATAAAACCAGACCTCTCTCAACCGCCGACACCAAGATACAAAGCCCCTACAACACCTACTATTGCGAGGGACTTCCCAAGGGTCCCATCTCGAATATGAGGATAGAGGCGCTCGTTGCGGCGCTTTCTCCCGCCGATAATCCTTACTATTATTTCATAGGTGCGGGCGGCAGGACGATTTTTGCAAAGACCTACGCCGAGCATCAAAAAAATATAGACAAATATCTGTAATCAAAGCGCGGATACCGACTCGGTATCCGCGTTATTTATTATTGCAATGGTATTTAATATATGGTATAATAATAAAAAGGTATACGGAGGGAAAACAATGAATTATTCGGATAATGTCATCAATGAGGTAAAAAAGGCAATAGTCGGCAAGGATGAGGTAATACGCGATATTCTTACGGCGATAATTGCCGGCGGTCATATTCTGCTTGAGGATATTCCCGGCGTGGGCAAGACCACTATGGCGGTTGCCTTTGCAAAGGCTATGGGTCTTTCTTACAGCAGAGTTCAATTTACGCCTGACGTGCTTCCGTCCGATATAGTCGGATACTCTATATATAACAGAGATAAAAATACTGCGGAATACATAAAGGGAGCAGTATTTGCAAACGTTTTTCTTGCAGACGAGATAAACAGAGCTACTTCGCGCACTCAGTCGGCTCTGCTTGAGGCAATGGAGGAGAAACAGGTTACCGTTGACGGAAAAACATATTTACTTGACGAGCCCTTTTTTGTAATAGCAACGCAGAATCCCGTCGGTGCGGTAGGAACTCAGCTGTTGCCCGACAGCCAGATGGATCGCTTTATGGTAAGGCTTTCAATAGGATATCCCGAAACAGAGGACGAAAGAGAGATAGTGTTGAGCCGTATGGCGGGCAAATCCGACACCGAGGTGCAAAACGTTTTATCGGCAACAGAGGTAAGAGAAATTCGACGTCAGGCGGAAAAGGTATATATTTCTCCCGAAACGGTCGACTATGCCGTAGCGCTCGTTACCGCGACGAGAAATCATAAAAGCATTTTAAGAGGAGTGAGCCCGAGAGGAACGATAGCTCTTGCGGCAATGGCAAAGGCAACCGCCTTTATTGAGGGAAGGGATTTTGTAATTCCCGAGGACGTAGAGGCATGCTTTGTAAAAACCGTGGCGCACCGAATCTTACTTACTCCCGAGGCGGAGGCAAACGGCGTTTCGGTAACCGATATACTTGATGAGATAATTACAAAAACAGTTGCTCCGAAGCTGAAATAATATGATCAAAAACAGAATTTTTTATTGCGTCGCATTAGTTGCGGCTGCCGTTTTCAATATTTTTTATTACGGCTGGTATTCGGGCTTTTTACTGCTGCTCGTTTTGTGCCTGCCGTGGTTTTCCTTGCTTCTTTATATGATTGGGACAAAAAATACGAAAATAGTCGCAATGATGCCTGCGTCCTGTGCGGCAGGAGAAGAGGTACCGCTTAAGATAACCGTAAAAAATAAGGGGACGATGTCGTACTGCGTAATAAACGTCAAAAAGAAGCTGTTTCCTTACGGAAAGACGGAAAATATAAGGCGATTTATTCTCTCAGATACTGCAGAGGAGATTAAAATATCTACAGAGCATTGCGGAATAACAGTATGCGATCTTGCGGGAAGCAGATCCTACGATCTGCTCGGACTTTTTTGCTTTAAAATAAAAAAATGTCCGACGGTTGAGATGCTCGTTGAAGCGTCGCCGTGTCATCCCGACAAAATGCCGAATCTGAATAAGGCGTATGCCGCAAACAGAGTTGCAAAGCGAGGCGGAGTTGCGGAGGAATACGATCTGCGCGACTATCGCGAGGGCGACAGCCTCCGTATGATACATTGGAAGGCGTCAGCCAAGACTGACGGTCTGGTTGCAAAGGAAGCATTGGAGCCTTTGAAGATGAAAGCGGTAATCGAACCCGTCTTTTCAAAAAACGAAGACGAAAACGATTCGGTGTTAGGGCAGCTCATTTGGCTGTCTGACGAGCTTTTCGGGCACGGTGCGGAGATTGAAATTGTATATACGGATTCGGAAAAGCTAAAAAGAAGGATAGCGGATATTTCCAACGGCTCGGATTTTTTAAAAGCGCTCCGTACAGTGTTGCTCACCGCGTCGACTGACGCAAACGTGCAGGCGGTAACCGAGGCTGCCGATTTGTATTATCGCATAACTCCGAAAAAGGAGGTGCGCTGTGGAAAATAAGGTATTAAGAAAAATTATCGACGTCATTATGCCGTCGCTTATTGCTGCTGCACTTACTGTAAGTGCATTGTTTTGCTTTACAAATACGTTAAAAATATCTGTAGACAGCTATTTTGTTGTCATAGCAGGAGCTTGTGCTCTTTTGGGTGCGGTTCCCGCTCTTTTTCCGAAGCACAGAAAAATTATTGTGGCTGTAATGCTCGGCGCTTTTGCTCTTGCGGTGTGTTGGAAGCTTTCCGGCATAGTCGACGGCTTTGAAAGAATATTGTACTTTTTGACTACCAAGCTGCACCGTTTTTTCGGGTTTAAAATAACGGGCATTGCTTTCGGAAATTCGCATTATATTTTTCTTGCTTTTTCCGTCGGACTGACAGCGTGGCTTGCTTCACTGATGCAGGGCTTCAGAAAAGGCTTTTACGTAATTGCGGCGCTTTGCGTGCCTTCGGTGCTTTTCAGCCTTATGTTTATAAATGCGGCACCTGTGCCGTGGATCACGGTATTCACGCTTTTCTTTCTGATCTTATTGATAACCGATCGCGTTCGCCGGTTTGATACCTCAAAGGCAAACGAAAATGCGCTTGTTTTGATTACGCCGTGTGCTGTACTTGTTACGGCATTGCTTGTATATTACAACCCGATATCGTATTCTCGTCCCGCATGGATCGACGATATAAGGATAAAGCTTGAGGACATTTTAGATAAAGATGATAACCCCGGAACGGAGGGCGGCGCTCAATCGCCTCAACTATGGGAAGGAATAGAAGAGGTAAGGCTGAATCAACCGTTTGAAAACACTACGGGAAAAGAGGAACTGAAATTTCGCTCGAGCACAAAGATAAACTATCTTCGCGGAGTAACGTATGCCCAGTATGACGGTATGTGGAGAAAAGACTATTATATAGCACCCGATGGCAACTTTTCGTGGATAAATGCTATGTATTGCGGATTTGAACCGAAATACACTCTTGAGATAAAAACGGCGGATATAAGAACGCAGATATTTACTGCACTGAATCCGCACAGTACCTCGTGCGACTCATATAATTTTTATGATTGCTATATACATAATGAACGCGGTGCCTCAGAATATACCGTTTATTTCTGTGATAAGATAAATGAATACGAGGGTTACGTTAAATATCTCTCTAAAGCTTATTTGGATGTAGAGGACGGAACCGTTTCGCTGTTGAAAAAATACGGCCTTGAGGGAGCCTCTCCCGAGGAGATAGCAAGCTTTGTGAGAAACAGCGCCGTTTACGATAACGATCCGCCAAACCTGATAAAAGAGTACAGAGAGGAAAACAACATTCCGGAAGATAAAAATATAAATTATACGCAATATTTTCTTGAAAAGAGCAAGCGCGGCTACTGTGTGCATTTTGCAACTGCTACTGCAATGCTTTTAAGAGCCAACGGTATTCCGGCAAGATTTGTTACGGGCTATTACGTCGCCGAAAGCGAGCCAAACGAATGGTATTCGGTCGAAGATACCGACAGACACGCGTGGGTAGAGTATTACGTAGAGGGCGAGGGCTGGAAGATAATTGAATCGACGCCGGGCTTCGAAATATTCGAGTCTGCACCTCCCGAGAACGAACAAAACAGCTCACACGTAATTCCTGATGACAGCTCTGATCCGTCGCAGGAAAACAGCTCACAACAGCCGTCACAGGACAACAGCTCACATCAAAGCAGTGACACGTCCGACTCTTCTCAAAGCACAGGCAGCTCGGAGGACGGTGGAGAAAAGAACGGAAAGCTCCCAATAGCTCATCTGATAGCTCCTGCCGCCGCGGTATTGACTGTAGTTTTGGGCTTTGCCGTTTACCGAAAAGCGTTTTTTGCGCTTTCTAAGCGCAAAATTATGAAAAAGGATAAGAATAAACGGTTGCTGTACTGTTGGAGAAAGCTCTGCACGGTATGCAAGGAAAACGGAAAAGCTCCCTCTGCGGAAAGTCTTTTCGTTGCAAGAAAGGCACGGTTCAGCAATCACACCGTTACCGATGATGAATTCAAGCTTGTTACCGATGAGCTGCAAAATGAAACAAGAGAGTTAAAAGCAAAAGAAAAATATTCTCCGAAGCGCTTTTATCATAAATATATAAGAATATTATACTGAAATTACAAAACAAAAAAGGCTGTCTTGCGACAGCCTTTTAATTTTGCGAAAAGCAAGCTTATGCGGCGGTATCCTCTGCCTTGTTCTCTTCCTCGGGAAGATAGAAGGACGCGGAATAGAGACCGGTGAAAATGCCCTGCAATGCAAAGAAAACTACGTTGAAGGCAAACAATACTATGCCGAAAAGAATGCCGACGAAGGGAATTGCGGCAAAGAGAGCGAGAACTGCATTTACAACGCCGTATGCCACGTAAACGAGAAGGTCGGCAAGGAACATCTGAGTCTTTTTGCCCTTTGTCATTTCCTTGGAAAGACGGAGAGCGGCGGTAGCCGAAACCTCGGGCTTGGTCATAAGAATATAGGGAACGAAGCGATATTCATACGACTTGATGATAGCAAGAACGGGGCCTGCCAAGGGAATAAGTCCCCAGATAACGAGCCAGAGATCGCGCCATGCGAAGCCGCCTGCGATGCGGAAGCCGTTTTTGTTGAAAGCGGCAAAAAGCTGATCGGAGTTTACCGCCTTGCCCTGAAGACCGTCGAGGTAAAGGGTGGTAAGACCTGCCTGAATAAGATAGGTTGCAACCAAGGTAAGAGCAACTATGGGAAGGGTGATAATGCCTGCTATCCAGAGCAGGAGCTGTGCCATGAGAGAAAGTCCCCAAAGAAGAACGGGCTTCTTAACGAGAACTGCGAGTGCGCGCTTGTAAGCTTTTAAAAACATTTAAAACACCTCTTAAAATTTTTTATAATTATAACTCATTTGCTAAATATTGTCAATCACTTTTTAAAAAATTCAAATTGCAGTTGATTGCAGTTTTTGAGCTTTATACTGTATTCAATAATAAAAAATGCTGTCCTGAAATTAGTACAAATGTTCGTATATTATATATACGAACAGGAGAAATTTTCCAATAAGCACCCGTTCTGCAACGGCTCTTGCTACCTCTCTGCAAGAGTTTTGACCTTAAGCGCAGGACGTATGACAGTGAAAAACTTACTTTCGTTGCCGTGCTTTTCGGAGGATACTTTTGGGATAGGGGAGGAAATAATGAATACGGAAGAGGCAATTTGCTTTTTAAAGCAGCTAAAAACGGTATCGGCAAGGATCGAGGCAAAGGGCTTTGAGATCAACAGAATAGTAAAGAGCAGAGATTTTCTCGAAACGCTCAAAATGGATGAGATCGCCAAGGCGAACCGTGAAAACGGCGAACTCGAGGCGGCGCTCTCCACCTTGAGAGTGGTTTCCGACAGATACGGCGGAATTATACGAAGCTTAACGGAGAGTATGGAGCGCGCGGCAAGTGAAAGAGAAAGGGCGGAAAGAATATTTGCGGTTTTGCCGCCCGTTTACGAAAAGCTTTTAAGGCTTCGTTACCTTTCGCAGAAATCGTGGGTAGCTGTTTCGATGGAGCTTAACTACTCCGAAAGACAGACCTATTATTTACATAAAAGCGCGGTAGCGAAATTTGCAGAGCTTTGGAGCATGGAAGAATAAAAGCGGTTGGAGATATCCAACCGCTTATTCATATTCAGTTTTCCTCGGGAAGCGCTGTGCGCTGAGTTGTTACCGACTCTTTCGAGTAGCAGGAGAAGATCGCGTCGGTTTTGTCTGCCGCCATTTTGGGAGTAATAAGGCTTACTGCCGGAATTATCAAAAGCGAAAGAATCATTGAAGCCGCACCTGCGATGGTGGGTGTGGTAAAGGGGAAGAGGAGATTTGCAACGTTTAGCAAAACGCCTGCGAGAATAGATATCCACACCGAGAGCTTGGTAGTCCTTTTCCAGTAAAGTCCGTAGAGGAAGGGACCTAAGAAGCAGCCTGCAAGAGTGCCCCACGAAAGGCTCATAAGCGAGGTGATAAGCGCGTTGGGGAAGAGCGCTATTGCAAGCGAGAGCAAAACGAAGAGAACGCAAAGGACTCTTATAACGACTACCTGCTTTTTGTTTTCGTTAAAGAGAGATGCCTTTTTGAAAAGAGGCTTTAAGAAATCGAGAGTTACCGTCGAGCTCGAGGTGAGAACGAGGGAGGAAAGAGTCGACATCGACGCCGCAAGCAGAAGGATCAAAACGATGCCGATAAGGGCGTCGGGCAGGGTCTTCTGAAGCATTGTGGGAACGATATTGTCGAAAATAACCTTTTCCTCATCGTAGAAAAGTCTGCCAAGCCCACCGAGGAAATAGGAACCGCCCGCAACGATTACGGCGAAAACGGTGGATATGACCGCGCCGGTGGTGATGGATTTCTCGTTTTTAATGGTGTAGAACTTATGGACCATCTGAGGAAGTCCCCAAGTGCCGAGGCTGGTAAGTATTACAACGCTCAAGAGCGAGATCGGGTCGGGACCGAAGAGGGAAACGAAGGCACCGTTTAAATTGGGAGCCGTTTCGCTCGTCTTTTGCGAAAGAAGCTCAAGGGTTCCTGCAAGACCGCCGTTTACACCCAAAACGCAAGCGAGCACAGCGACTATTCCGATAAGCATAACGATGCCCTGAAAGAGCGAGTTTGCGGCAGTTCCGAGATAACCGCCCACTACAACGTAAATACCCGTAAGCACCGCCATGCCTATAAGACACCAAGTGTAATCAATGCCGAAGGCGATAGAGAAGATGCCGCCGAGTCCCTTGTAGACCGATGCGGAGTAGGGAACCAAAAATACGAAAATAATGAGCGCGGTAACTATCTTGAGAGAATTGCTGTCAAAGCGCTTTGCAAAGAAGTCGGGCATAGTTGCGGCATCGAGATGCTTCGTCATAACGCGGGTGCGTCTGCCGAGCACCACCCAAGCGAGAAGCGAGCCGATAAATGCGTTGCCGAGCCCTATCCACAGCGCCGAAATACCGAAATTCCAGCCAAATTGACCGGCATAGCCGATGAAAACGACTGCCGAGAAATAGCTCGTTCCGTAGGAAAATGCCGTGAGCCACGGACCTATCTTACGTCCGCCGAGCACGAAATCTCCAAGCCCCTTGGTGCTTTTACTGCAAAAGAAGCCGATTGCAACGGTAATTGCAGTAAAGAGGATTAAAATAATGATCTTGATCGCCATTTTTACCATTCCTTTCCGAAAAAACTGCCGCGGTCGGCGAAAAGAGCGGCGTTTTCGGGGAATAAAAAACATCCCCCGTATTTAAAAATACAGAGGACGTCGTTAAACGTGTTACCACCTCAATTTATCATATCCTTACGGAATATGACCTCACTCTCCGCAGACTGTTCGCCAAGATCTGCGGCGACATGCTGTAACGGGCAAGGACCCGTCTTTCCCTACTCGTTGCCTTTGGGGAAAGCAGCTGGCGAAAGGTATTCGTCCGATCTTCGTTTGCCGTGCTCGCACCGACCGACGGCTCTCTTAAAAACTCCAAACGGCTACTTGTTTTCGCTCATACGCCTTTAACGATAACATTATAATACTGTTTTGCCCGATTGTCAAGAAAATTGTAAAAAAAGCTGTGAATTGCCCGATTAAAGCAGTTGAAATCTTTTGCAAAGTGATATATAATAATAGTAACGTATATATTTTATGATGCTTTTGGAGGAAATGTTATGATAATCAGTAAAACGGTTAAACGGTTTGCTTTGCTTTTGCTTTGCGCCGTGCTTGCCGCAACGGTTTTGCCGATCGGCGTTTTTGCGGTTGGCGATAAAGAGGCGGGCGGACCTTTCTACAAATGGAACTTCACCGATGCGGGCGTTATCGAAAACGTTACGGGAAATTGCCTTACCGCAAACGGAATAAAGGAAACGGTAACGGAAAATCAGTATTACACGCTGGAAAAGGATATCGTTTTAGAGGCGGATAAGCCGTGGCAGATAAGCTTTACCGGCTCACACGTCACAAGTCAGTTTTACGTTCCTCTTTGCTCCCGCGAGGGTATGGAAAAAGACGGAACGACCTATATCTTCCTCGGCGGCGGCTACGGTGTAAACGTCGGCCGTTATATCGGTGCTTCTCCTATAAATTACGGCTTTTCGGAAGCTGCGCTTTCGGCATATGTAAGCGGCAACCACACCTACACCATTCGCAACGAGTATGACGGCACGAAATATCAGGTAATTCTCTACGTTGACGGAGATCGGATCGGCGCAATGAAAAGCGGCAACAATGACGTTGATTTTGATTTCGTTTTCGGTGCAACGGGCACCTCAGGTGTTACACACGCCTTTTATTCCCCCAAGGGCTTTAAAAACCTTACCGTCAACGAGGCACGCGGAACGACCTCGGCATCGGAGCATACGCTCGTTTCGGGCACTGAAAAACCCGCAACCTGCCTTAAAGAGGGAATGAGCGCCGAGGTTTATTGCAGCGTCTGCGGTTACCTGCAGGCGGAGGCTGCAGTGCTGCCTGTTGGCGATCACAGCTACGGCGCCGACGGAAATTGCACCGTTTGCGGCGTAAACGGAATTGTAAGCAAGCTCCTTAAAGGCAAATATATTTCCATTCTCGGCGACAGCATAAGCTCCTTTAACGGAATATCAAACGGAATGTCATACCGAGAGGACATAGCGGATAATGCAGTTCATTATTACGGCGGCAACGGAGTTACTCTCGACAGAACCTACTGGATGCAAACCGCAAACCGTTTCGGCTTGAATATCTGCGTCGATAATGCGTTTGCAGGCGACGTGGTAAGAAACGGCGGCTTGACCCGTTCGGACAGACTTCACACCGACGCGGGACAAAAGCCCGATATAATCTTATTCTATATGGGTATAAACGACTGCGGATTATATAAGGAAGCGCCCGGCTCGGTTTCGGATTATTCCGCACTGAAAACGGGAAGCGGCTATAAATCCGCCGCAAACTTTGCAGAGGCTTACGCCATCTCGATTGAAAAGATGAAGGCGGCGTATCCCGATGCACAGATATTCTGCGTAACACTCCTTCCTCAAAGCTATTACGACGTAACCGAGAGCCTCGTTGAATCCTACAGCGAAGCTATAAGAACGGTTGCCGCGCATTACGGACTTCCCGTAATCGACTTTGCAAATAACAGCGGAATTACCTGGGAAAATCACCTGAATTATATGACGGCTGATAAGATACATCCCAATGCGGACGGTATGGACCTTATGGCAAAGACCGTTATTGACGCAGTTGAGGAGTTTTATCTGGAAAGCTACGGGAATAAGCCTGTCATTGAGGGCGCTCAGTACAGAATTACCGGCAGATCGGGCCTCAGATTCCTTGTAAACGCTCCGATGTATAACAACGTCAATAATAACTCCACCATCGAAAGAATGGGAACCCTTATTATTCCCACAAACAAGCTAAACGGTCAGGCACTTACCTTGACCGAAAACGGAAAGATAGGAGATATCTCCTATTTGGATATACCCGCAAAATTCTGGTATGACACCGACAATGAAAGCTATATGAAATTTACCGCAGTTTTGCTCGATATCCCCGACGATAACAGAAAATTCACCGCAGTTGCCTATATAATTTACAAGGACGGAACCATTGTCTATTCCGAACCCATTGAAAGAAGCATTGAGGACGTAAGGCCCGACGTCTACTGCCCCAAATGCGGTTACGTTCCAAAGGATCAGATCGACGCTCCCAAGCATTGCGAAAAATGCGGAGCGGAGCTTATAGATAACGGCTGGTCCGACGGTTGGGTTTGATTTAAAACAAAAACTCCCTTGGTAAACAAGGGAGTTTTTTATTAACTTTTGCGATTATATGTGATATAATTACTACGATACAGAGTATTGGAGACGTATCAAAACAAACCCTTGTGGTTTGTTTTGGTGCGTCTTTTTTTATTTGGGAGTGTTAAAAATGTATGATGTTGTAATTATCGGCGCGGGGATCTATAATTAAAATACCTTTTTATAAAGCGTTGCTTTTTCAAAAAAGCCTATCGAGCGGTAAAGCCTGCCGGCATTTTCGGCAAAATAGGTTATTATCGGAGTAAGTCCGCATTCAAGCGCGAAGGCTGCCGCGTGTGAAACGAGTGCGCCGGCATATCCCTTGCCGCGATACTCGGGAAGCGTTGCCACGGCGCCGAGAAGAGCAAGCTCGCCGTTTTTGGCGATCAAAGAGGCAGTTGCAACGGTCTTGCCGTCCTCTGCAATATAAAAGGTGGGCGCGCCATCCTTTGCGCGGTTAAAGGAGATAACGTAAAACTCATCGCGCGGGGGAAGAGGAAATCCCACCGACGACAGAATTTCGTGGCAGTCGTCGTAAATTTTGCCGCTTGCCGTTTTTATTTCGGCTCGGCACTCTCTTTTGCAAAGAGAGTCAAGCTCGCAGACGTAAAGCGGCACGGAGCGTGAAAAAAGCTCGGTGTTTGAAACTGCCTCGGTAACGCCCGTCATTTCGAAAAGGTGCGAAAGCTCGTCCCTTACCTCATCTGACGGCTCTTTTTCAAAAAGCAGATAGCAGGAGGGCGATTTGAGAAGCATATAGCCCAAAAGTCCGTTTTCATCGCAAATGCGGTAGAGGGCGCCGCCCTCAAAGCAAAAATAGATCGCGCCGTGCCCCATATTCTTTATAAAGGAATAAAAAGCAACGTCCCTTTCACAGCCGACTATCATAATTTAACCCTCGATATAGCCCTTGATAACGGCTATAACGTCGCTTACGTCGTTGAGGTCTGCCTGCTCGTTGGGAGTGTGGATATAGCGAGTTGCAACCGAAACGACGGTTGCCTTTACGCCGCCCTTGACAAACTGAAGTGCCGCCGCATCGGTACAGCCTCTGTCGGCAACGTCGAGCTGATAGCGGCGCTTTGCCTTTTTCGCAACCGAAATAAGCTCTGCGTTAAGCTCCTTGTCGCACACTGTGCCAACGTCAAGCACCTTTATTGCGGCACCGCTGCCGAGGGTGATGCCGTTTCTCTTTATCGGTATCATATCGGTGGCGCTTGAAACGTCTATTGCAATGGCAATATCGGGCTCTATTTCAAAGCCGACGGTCTTTGCGCCGCGAAGCCCCAGCTCCTCCTCGACGGTGAAGCAGAAATAGAGGTCGAATTTGCTGCTTTTAACAGATCTTATAAGCTCAAGAAGAATAAGACAGCCTACCTTATCGTCAATGGCTCTCGAAACGAATCTCGAGCCGAGCTTTACTGCGGGAGAGTCGGAAACGCCCACGGTGAGAGGCGCAAGCAGCTTTTCCGCCTGCTTTTTGCTTTTGGCACCGATATCGACCGAGAGGTTTGCAAGCTTCAAGTCGGAAAGAGAGGTGCCGTCATCGGGGACGATAACTCCCACAACGCCGTTTGTGAAATTCACGCGGCGGTATAAAAGGCTAGGGAAGTTAACGCCGCCGAAAACCGAAAAGCGATAGTTGCCCTCCTCCTCGGCATACATTGCAAGAATACCGAGCTCGTCGGCATGAGCGGCTAAAAGCAGCTTTTTGGCGCCCTCGTTTTTCTTGCGGCAAACGAGATTTCCGCGCTTGTCGAAATAAACCGAGTCGCAGTAGGGCTCGCACTCCTTTTTTATATATTCAAGAAGCGCTCTCTCGTGACCGGAGGGAGATGCAATGCGAGTAAGCTTTTCAAATTCGTTAAAAAGTCTTTCCATAATAACACATCCTTATAAGCCGATAACGTCGTTAAAGGCCTTTGCAAGCTTTAAGACGGAGAAATAATCGTTTTTGTTTGCAACCGATATGGCGGAGTGAAGATTTCGCGCCGCAACCGAAAATGCCGCAACCGATGCGCCGTAAGCCGTTTTTTGAACGGCAGAGGCGTCGTTTCCGCCGGCAACGAGGGTTTTGGTCTGCCATTTAATACCGTTTTTCTCGGCAACGAAGGTGGCAAGAGCGAAAAGCTCGGTATCGTACATAGTGCCGTTATCACGGTAGGATATGACCGCGCCTCCGCCCAAAAGAGTTACCGCCTTACCGCCGTTTTCGTCGGGCGTTTGGGCGCTGGTCGTGCATTCGAGAATAACGCCTATATCGGTATTCAAGCCGTATGCGGCGGTCTCGGCGCCCTGAGTACCCGTTTCCTCACAGCAGGTGAAAACGAAGGTGGTATCGTAAAGAGGCTTGCTCTTTATCATATCTATCATAATGCGGACGCCTATTCTGTCGTCAAGCGCCTTGGCGAAAATTTCGTTTCCCGCCTGATAAAAGGTGGGCTCGAAATATACCGCAGAGCCTACGGGAAGCCTTTTCTCCGCCTGCTTTTTATCCTCAAAGCCGAAATCGATAAAGAGGTCCTCCGACTTCAAAACGGTTTCTTTATCGGAAGCCGAAAGCAGATGAACGGGGCAAACGCCTATAACTCCCTTTCGCCTGCCCGAGCAAAGCACCTTGCCGGGAAGGACGGCGGCGTCTATTCCGCCCACGTTTACAAAGCGTGCAAAGCCCTGCTCGTCGTAATCGGAGATGATAAAGCCGACCTCGTCGGTATGGGCAAAATAGCAAACCCTTTTATCTCTCTTTTTGCCGTGAACGGTGGCAATGAGATTTCCGAAGCGGTCCTCCGAGATATCGCAAAGACCGGAAATTTCTTTTTTGATAATGCTTTTAATATTTTCCTCTCTGCCCGAGATTCCGTTTGCGGTGCAGAGTCTTTTTAAAAGCTTCATTATATTTCACCTCCGAGAAAACGGTAGGCAAGCTCTGCGGCGGCGTTGATATCGTCGATATCGCAAAGCTCTGCGGTGGAGTGCATATTTCTTATTGGCACCGATATGAGCGCCGTGGGAATTCCGCCCTCGCGCACCGATATGGCGTCGGCGTCGGTACCGGTCCTGCCGCCCATGACCTCGAGAGTAAAGGGAATACCGTTTTTCTTTGCCGTGCTTTTAAGCTCGTTTGAAAGCGAGTCGGAAAGGAGCGGTGAAACGCCTATTGCCGCACCCGAGCCAAGCGGCTTTGACTTGTGCGATGCCACCTTGGGAGCGGAGGCGAAGGTAACGTCGAAAACGAGAGCCTTGCTATAGCCCTTTCCGAAGCCTGCGGTTTTTGCGCCGCGAAGTCCTGCCTCCTCCTCGGAAACGAAGGAAAAGTCAAAGCTTTTACCCTCCGGAAGAGAGGAAGAAAGACGCTCAAGCAGCATAATATTTAAAAGACAGCCTATTCTGTCGTCAAGTGCGTTTGCAAGATATCTCTTTTTTGAAAGCTTTTCAAAGCGCCTTGCGTAGCAGACGGGATCGCCCACCGAAACAAGCGATTTAAGCGTTCTTTCCGAAAGACCGGTGTCAACGAAAATATCGGTAACAAGCGGCGTTTTGCCTATTCTGGCGCTGTCTAAAAGATGTGGCGGCATACAGAAGCAAACGCCCTTTACCTCTTTTTTGCCCAAAATGACAAGCTGCGAGGCGGGCAAAACTCTCACGTCGGCGCCGAAGGGGGAGGCTATTTTTACAAAGCTGCTCTTAATTTCGGTAACAACGAAGCTCACCTCGTCGAAGTGGGCGTCGATAAGAGCTCTGTCGTTTCCGTCGCCGAGAGTGGCAATAATGCTTCCGCCCTTGGTAACGGTTATATTGCTCGTATATTTTTTTATAACGGGCAAGAGCCTTTTTACGTTATCATCGCCGCCCGAGCAGGGAAGATAAAGTGAGCAAAGCTCCGCAAGCGTTTTTATACTGTCCATTTAAAAGGTCCTTTCCTTTTGGCTCAAAGAGCTTTAACGAGTGAAACGAAGTGGTCGCCGCGCTCCTCGAAGTTTTTAAAGCGGTCAAAGCTTGCCGATGCGGGCGAGAGCATTACCACGTCGCCGCTCACGGCGTTCTGATGAGCCACCGAAACGGTGGAGTCAAAATCCTTGCAATAAATAACGGGAAGGGAGGGAAGTGCCGCCCTTGCGGCGTCCTCTATCTTTTTTGCGGTATCACCCGTAACGATAAGAAGCTTTACCTTGTTAGCAATTATCTTGCCGAGGTCGGTATAATCGAGATGCTTATCGTAGCCTCCCGCAATTAAAATTATCTTTTGGTCAAACGATTTAAGACCTGCCGTAGAGCGAGAGGGGCTCGTGCCGATAGAGTCGTTGTAATATCTTACGCCCTCAACCTCTTTTACAAATTCTATTCTGTGTCTTACGCCGCCGAAGGAGGAGGCGGTGCCGCAAATTACCTCTTTGCCCACCTCGCCGTAGACCGCGGCTATTGCCGCCATATAGTTTTCAACGTTGTGGTCGCCGGGAAGTATTATGTCGGCTCTGTTTAAAACAGGCTCGTCTTTAAAGAAGATAACGCCGTTTTCGTCAAGCCATACGCCGTCGCGACAGCTTCCCGAATAGCAAAAGGGAATAAAGCTGCCCTTTGCCTCCGACGAGAAGGGAGCGGTAACGGAGTTGTCGGCGTTTGCAATCAGCTTGCCGCCCGCATTTTGATATAAAAATACGTTTTTCTTTGCTTCGATATACTCGTTGTAATCCTTGTGTTTGTCAAGATGGTTTGGCGCAATATTGGTAACTACCGCGATATCGGGGCTTTTTCTCATAGTGTGAAGCTGAAAGCTTGAAAGCTCAAGCACGACGGTGTCGTCCTTCTCCATTTCAAATGCCTTATGGCAAAGGGGAGTGCCGATATTTCCGCCGAGCCACACTCTTTTGCCCGCACGCTTGAGCATTTCGGAGATGAGAGTGGTGGTAGTGGTCTTGCCGTCGGAGCCGGTAACCGCAATTATGCGGCAGGGGCAAAGCTCAAAAAGCATCTCTATCTCAGAGGTAAGAAACGCACCGCGGGCTACCGCGTCGGCAATGCCCTTTTCGTCAAAGCGCATACCGGGTGAGCGGAAAAGTATATCCTCGGTTATGTTTTCAAGATAATTTTCGCCCAAAACGAGCTTATCCGCCGTTACGCCGCTTGGCAAAACGAGCTTTTCGTTTTTATCTCTTACCGTAACGGAGGCACCGAAGCCTTTAAGCCAGCTTATAAGAGGCAGATTGCTCACACCCGCGCCCAAAAGCGCGACTTTTTTATCCTTAATGAATGCTTGGAATTGCGATAGCGTCACTGTAAACGCTCCTTTCGTCATCACAGATAATTTCGGAAAGAATTCCGTATTTATCTTCAATATATGAAACGTTTTTCTTTTTTTGCCCCAAAGCCATCGAAAGCTCGTTTTTCTTAACGCGAAAAACGGGGTTTTTAATATTTTTACCCATCATTGCCTCGTCAAAACGGTTTTTGTATATTTCCGAATAGACGAGCTCGCCGAAGGCGGGATGGAAGGGACCTGCCACTATATCCTCCGCCTTAATGTCGGAGTGTAGCCCCATACGAAGCACAGAAATACCCTTTTTGGAAAAAAGCTCGTACATTTTCGCCGAGAGCGAAACCGCCGTTTCAAGAGAGTAGGGAGTAAATTCTCCGCTTTCGTAAAGCGAGGCGAGCTTTGTGCCGCGAATTACAACGGTGGGATATATCCTCACGCCGTCGGGGCAAAGCGAAGCTATTTTTTCTGCGGTTGCGAGCGTTTTTTCGGGGCTGTCACCCGGAAGCCCGGGCATAAACTGCAAAACGAGCCTGAAGCCGTTTTCCTTGATAAGACGCGAAGCCCTCTCGGTGTCAGCCGCGCTGTGTCCTCTTGCGGAGAGAGAAAGCACGCCGTCGTCCATGCTCTGCGCGCCCAGCTCGATATCGGTAACGCCGTAGCGCCTTAAGATCGAAAGTATCTCATTGTTTATATAGTCGGGACGGGTTGAAAGCCTTATTCCCGTTACCGTTTTCCCGTCGATAAAGGGATATGCCGCCTTTAAATATTCCGTCATCGTGTCGGTATCAAGTCCGGTAAAGCTTCCGCCGAAAAAGGCTATCTCGGCGGTGCGCCCCTCAAGACGCGATACCGCGCTTTTTAAACAGCGCGACACCTCATCGGGCGACGGTACGCTTTCGTGCCCCGATATCTTAACCTGATTGCAAAAAACGCAGGAGTGATTGCAGGCAAGATGAGGAATAAAAATACCTATATTTGCGTGCTTCACAGTCCCATAAGAGCAAGAGCGGCGCTTGCTGCCTCCTGTTCGGCTTCCTTTTTGCTTTTACCCTCGCCGCTTCCTATAACGTTGCTGTTTAAAAGCACCTCGCAGTAAAAGGTCCTGTCGTGCGCGGGACCCGTTTCCCCCGTTATTCTATACGAGAGCTTTTCGCCCTTGTTTTGCTGGATTATCTCCTGCAAAATGGTCTTATTATCCTTATTTACCTTGCCCGAGACTGCCATATCGACGTATTTTTCAAGATAAGGCAAAACAAATTTCTTTGCCTTTTCGATGCCGCCGTCCAGATAGATCGCGGCTATTACCGCCTCGAATGCGTCGGCGGTGATGGCGTCTTTTTTACGGGAGCTTTGTATCTCGCCCTTGCCGAGCATAATTGCATCGGTAAGCGCGATCTCCTTTGCGTAAATACACAGAGCCTGCTCACACACGAGCGACGCTCTTATCTTTGAAAGATCGCCCTCGTCTATGTCTTTGTATTTTTTGCAAAGAAACTCTGCGGCAGTAAAATTCAAAATACTGTCGCCCAAAAATTCAAGACGCTCGTTGCTTTGCGAGTTATGCTCGTTTGCATAAGAAGAGTGAGAGAGCGCCTTCGTTAAAAGTGAAACGTCCTTAAACTGATAGCCCAAAAGCTTTTGCAGCTGTAAAAGCTTCATTTTGTTTTCCTCCGATATTCAAAAAAATAAGCCGTTAAAAAATTAACGACTTAAGTTTTGTATTTAACCTACAAGCTTTTCAATGTGTGAAACGACGTCGCCGACCGTTTTCACGTTCTCAACATCTTCATCGTTTACCGAAATATCGAATTCCTGCTCGATAGCCATTATAAGCTCAACGATATCGAGAGAGTCTGCCGAGAGATCGTCGGTAAAGGAGGTATCCTTTGTGATGTTACTTGCGTCAATACCGAACTGATCGGCAATGAGAGCAGCTATTTTTTCAAATACCATTTTATTATGCCTCCGTATAATAATTCTAACTATTATAATATAATTATTAAGCGAAAAAGTCAACCCTTTTTTGAGATTTTTTTATCGCAAGCCGTTTAAAAAGGCTGTTTTAGTGAAAAATTTATAAAAAAGGACACAAAGATTGCAATATTGGCTCAAATGGGTTGCAAAGTTCGAAATAATGGTGTATAATGTAAAAAAGAGGAATACCATTATTTATATATATAAAGGAAGGAATAAAAAATGACGAAAATGCTTTCGGAGATCAAAGAACAGCCCGAGGTGCTTCGCAACGTTTTTGCAAAAAACGAAACGGTGCTTAAAAACCTTGCGGCAGAAATAAAGGAAAAAGGGGTACGCCACGCCGTTTTTGCGGCGAGAGGAACCTCCGACCACGCAAGCACCTATGCAAAATATCTGCTCGGAATATACTGCGGAATGAGCTCGGCTCTTGCCGTTCCCTCGGCAATAACCCTCTACGGTGCCGATTTCGATTTCTCGCACGACCTCGTCGTCGGCGTTTCACAGTCGGGCAAGGCGGCTGACGCGCTTGAGGTAATAGGCGCCGGAAATAAGGACGGCGGAATAACCGTTGCAGTTACCAACGACTGCGCTTCTCCTATGGCAAGAAGCGCCAAATACCATCTCGATTGCTCGGCGGGTCCCGAGATAAGCGTTGCCGCAACCAAGACCTTTACCTCGGAAATGATGCTTCTTGGTCTGCTTACCGCTCACCTTTCAGATAACAAACAGCTTCTTAAAGACCTCAATTCCGTTCACACTGCCGTTTCGGAGGTTATTGACACCGCGTTTTCCGAAATCGAAAAACTTGCCGCTCGCTATACCTTTATAGAGGACGGCTTCGTGCTCGGCAGAGGAATAATCTATCCCGTTGCACTCGAGGCGGCACTTAAGATACAAGAGACCTGCTACGTAAAAATGAAGGGGTACCCCAACTCCGATTTTTATCACGGACCTATCGCGCAGGTCGATAACGGCACCTTTGTAATTTTGCTTGCTCCCAAGGGCAAGGCGTTTGAGGACTCTGTCGCAATGGCAAAGAAGATAGCCGAAACGGGTGCAGAGCTTCTCGTTTTCACAAACGATAAGGAGCTTGCAAAGGAATACCGCTCGGTGCTTTTGCCCGACGTTTCCGAGGCTGTAGCTCCCTTCGTGTTCGCTCCCGCGATTCAGTATTTTGCACAGTGCCTCTCTCTTTCAAAGGGTCTTGATCCCGACGCTCCCAGAATGCTCAAAAAGGTAACCATTACGAAATAAGGTGAAAAAATGAAGCTGAATAACGAAAACGCCGTTTTTTTCGTTCCCTGCGGCGAGAGTGAGGAAATTGCTCTTTCACGCACCACCGACCTTTGCATAACCGCCCATCAGGACGATATTGAGTTTTGGGCGTTTTGCGCGATATCCGCCTGCAAAAAGGATAACTGCCGCTTCTTCACCGGCGTTACGGTGGCAGACGGCGCAGGCTCGCCCCGAAGCGGCAAATTTGCAAATATGACCGACGAGGATATGAAAAGAGTAAGAATAAACGAGCAAAACGAGGCGGCAAAAATTGGTAAGTATTCCGCACAGCTTCAGCTCGGCTATTCTTCGAAGGTTATAAAGGACGGTAAAAACACCGCGCTCATCGGTGAGCTTGCGGGCATAATCGAGAAAGCCTCGCCGAAAACGCTTTATATCCACAATCTTGCCGACAAGCACGACACTCACGTTGCAGTTTCTCTTCGCGTTATCGAGGCGTTAAACAGCCTTCCGAAAGAGAAATGGCCCGAAAAAATAATAGCCCTTGAGGGCTGGCGCGATCTCGATTGGCTCTCGGATGACGAAAAGGTGCTTTTCGACTGCGCCGACGAGGAGCTTTTCTTAAAGCTCGTTTCCGTATACGAAAGTCAGATAGCGGGCGGTAAGCGTTACGACGTCGCCTCGGTAGGCAGACGCCGCGCAAACGCCACCTTCCTCTCCTCTCACAGCGTTGACGTTTACGAATCGGTATCTTACGGAATGGATATAACCGACGAATTGAAAAAGGGAAGCTCACCTCTTGAAATAATAGTTTCCGCGGTAGAGCGCTTCAAAGCCGACGTTTCAAAGAGAATAGAAAAATTAAGTTAAAACCGAGTTAAAAAAATCCTGCGAGAAGCTCTCGCAGGATTTTTTTATTTATTGAATATTTCTTCGGCGTAGCGGACAGTCTCCATAGCGTCAACGGCGTATTTGTCGGCGCCGATCTTTTTTGCGTATTGCTCGGTAAGCACCGCGCCTCCGACAACGGTCTTGCACAGAGGCGCCCTTTGCTTCAAAAGCCTTACCGTCTGCTCCATTGAGGGAAGAGTGGTGGTCATAAGTGCGCTCAGCCCCACTATTTTTGCATCAAGCTCAATAACGGTATCAACGATCCTTTCGGGCGGCACGTCCTTTCCCAGATCAATTACCTCAAAGCCGTAGTTTTCAAGCAAAAGCTTGACTATGTTTTTGCCTATATCGTGAATATCGCCCAAGACGGTGGCAATTACGAAGGGACCCTTCTTTACCTCGTTGCTCTTTTCAAAGGTAGCCGATCTTATTATCTCAAACGCCGCCTTTGCCGCCTCTGCGCTCATAAGAAGCTGCGGAAGATATACCGTCTTTTCCTCAAAGCCCTTGCCGACTGAGTTGAGGGCGGGAATTATCTCGCCGTTTACTATGTCAAGCGGCTCACAGCTGTTTAATTGCTTGGAGGCAAGCTCTGCGGCTCTTTCCTTAAGACCTTTTATTATCGCTTCTTTAAGCTCGGAGGAGCAGTCCGTGCTTTTTTTGACGGCGGCGCTTGGGGAGGAAACCGCCGCCGCAAAGCCCTCCGAGGCGTTTATATAATCTGAAAAGCCCTCGTCAAAGCCCGCAAGAGCGTTATAGCTGTGATAGACCTTCATCATATCGGCGGAATAAGGGTTCATTATTGCGGCGGAAAGACCGTTTTCAAGCGCCATTGCAAAGAAAACGCTGTTTATCGCATCGCGGCAGGGAAGCCCGAAGGAGACGTTTGAAACGCCGAGCGAGGTGTTGCAGCCAAGCTCGTCTTTAATTCTCTTGAGCGCCTCAAGCGTTACCGACGCGGCGGATGAGTCGGCGCTTACCGCCATTGCAAGAGTGTCGAAAACGAGGTCCTTTTTATCAATTCCGTAGTCTTTTGCGACTTTTATTATTCTTTTTGCTATTTCAACTCTGCCCTCTGCCGTGTCGGGAATTCCGTTTTCGTCAAGGGTGAGTGCAACGGCAACGCCGCCGTATTTCTTCATAAGAGGAAATACCGCTTCCATGCTTTCCTTTTTGCCGTTTACAGAGTTTATCATCGGCTTGCCGTTGTATATGCGAAGCGCCGCCTCCATTGCCGTTACGTCCGACGTGTCTATCTGAAGCGGCAGGTCGGTTACTGCCTGAAGCTCGTAAACGGCGGTGGTGAGCATCTCTTTTTCATCAACGTCGGGCATACCCACGTTTACGTCAAGAAGCGAAACGCCCTTTTCCTTTTGTGCTATTCCCTCGTCGAGAATATATCCGATATCCTTTTCCAAAAGCGCCTGCTTAAAGCGCTTTTTGCCGGTGGGATTTATTCTTTCACCTATCAAAACGGGCTTTTTCCCAAGCTCCACCGTGTGAGTGTAAGAGGAAACGACGGTATTTTTCTTAAAGGTTATCTGAGAAGGATTTATATCCTTTGCGGCGGCGGTAAGCTCTCTTATATAGTCGGGAGTGGTGCCGCAGCAGCCGCCCGCGATGCGAACGCCCTTCGATATTGCGGCGGCAACGTCGCTTGCAAATTCCTCGGGAGTTACGTCGTAAACCGTTTTGCCTTCCGAAATTCGCGGAAGACCGGCGTTGGGCTGAAGAATAACGGGGACCGACGCGTGCGCCAAAAGCTCGTCGACCACCCTTTCAAGCTGCTTGGGACCGAAGGAGCAGTTTGCACCAATCGCATCGGCGCCCATGCCCTCGAGCATGGCAACCATAGCGGCGGGAGTGGCACCCGTCATAAGCTTGCCGTTTGCGCCGTAGGCGTTTGAAACGATAACGGGAAGAGAACTGTTCTCCTTTGCGGCAAGAAGCGCCGCCTTGGTCTCAAGACAGTCGTTCATCGTTTCAATTATAATAAGCTCGGCTCCGTGCTTTACACCGAGCCTTACCGTTTTTGCAAATATCTCCACCGCTTCCTCAAAGTCAAGCTCACCGAGCGGCTTTAGAAGCTTGCCGAGCGAGCCTATATCGAGCGCGATAAACTTCTCCTGCGTTCCCGTGCTTTGCTCTCTTGCTGCACGGGCGTTTTTAAAGGCGGCGGCAATTACCTCTTCAAGCTCGCCGTCTGCAAAATGAAGTGAGCTTGCGCCGAAGGTGTTTGCCGATATAACGTTACTGCCCGCGTCGTAATAATCCCTGTGTATTGCGGTTATTACATCGGAATGAGTTACGTTCCACCTCTCGGGCGACTCACCGGACTTGAGTCCGCTTGAGTAGAGAAGGGTGCCCATACCGCCGTCGAAAAAGACGGTGTTATTTTTTAAAAAATCGGAAAACTTCATATTTTACCTCAATATCTCCGCCTTACTTTAAGCTAAAATGTCGGAGAGATTTTCAAGAATTTTCGCGGCAACGTCGGGCTTGTTCATCGAATAGACGTGAACGTTTTTAACACCGTTTGCATAGAGGTCTATTATCTGATCGGTGGCGTAGGCAATGCCTGCCTGCTTCATCGCATCGGGCGACGAGCCGAATTTATCTACCAAAGCCTTAAATCTCTGCGGCATAAACGAGCCCGAAAGCGAAATTGCTCTTTCAACCTGCTTGGCGTTGGTTATTGGCATAATTCCGGGAATAACGGGAACGGTAATGCCCGCCTCGCGAATTTTATAGAGAAAATTATAGAGCAGATTGTTGTCAAACACCATTTGGGTGGTGAGAAAATCGCAGCCCGCATCTACCTTTTCCTTAAGATATTTAATATCCTCGTTCTGATCCTTACTCTCGGGATGGACCTCGGGATAGCAGGCGCCGCCTATGCAGAAATCTCCCGCCTCGCGAAGCTCTCTCACGAGCTGTGCGGCGTGACGGTAATCCCAACGGCTTCTGTCGTCGTTTGCCATGGCGGCGGGAATATCGCCCCTTAACGCCATAACGTTTTCGATTCCCGCTTTTGATATCTCTCTTATCTTTGCCGCAACCGTTTCTCTTGAGGAGGAAACGCAGGTGAGATGTGCGAGAGTGGGAACGCCGTAGCGCTCCTTGATGCTTTTTGCAATATCGAGAGTATATTTGCTCGTGCCGCCGCCTGCGCCGTAGGTAACGCTCATAAAGGAGGGATAAAGCCTTGCTATCTCCTCGGTGGCGATCCTCACGCTCTCAAAGCCGCTCTCCGTTTTGGGAGGAAAGACCTCAAAAGAGAGCGAGAGCTTATTCTGTGCAATTATATCGGTGATCTTCATATCTTTTCCTTCTTTTAAAGCTTGTTATTCTATTATACAACCAAAAAGGTTCTAAAGGCAACGGTATTGCCCACATTTTAACAAAAAAACGGTGATATTTTTCAAAATACCACCGTTTTGAAGAAAATCACATCATTTTATGTTAGCTCGTATTATCTCGCCGCACCTTTTGCAGCCGACCTGCGTCATACCGTCGCTCATAATATCTGCGGTGCGGTAGCCCGCATCGAGAAATGCCGAAATGGCGTTTTCTATCGCATCTGCTTCAATTGCCATATCGAAGCTGAAGCGAAGCATCATAGCGGCAGAAAGTATCGTGCCTATGGGGTTTGCCTTATCCTTGCCCGCAATGTCGGGCGCAGAACCGTGAATGGGCTCGTAAAGTCCGCAATCGGAAGCGCCGAGGCTTGAGGATGGTATCATACCGATAGAGCCCGTTATCTGCGAAGCCTCGTCGGAAAGAATATCGCCGAACATATTTTCGGTAACGATAACGTCAAACTGCGAGGGATCCTTGACTATCTGCATGGCGCAGTTGTCAACGAGCATATCGGAAAGCTCAACGTCGGGATAATCGGCGGCAATGCGGTGCATTACCTTTTTCCAAAGACGGCTCGAGTCAAGCACGTTGCTCTTTTCGACCGAGCAGAGCTTTTTTCTTCTTTTTCTTGCGGTCTCAAAGCCTATTCTGCCTATTCTCTCTATCTCCGACTCGCTGTAAACAAGCAGGTCGGTGGCGGTATCGCCCTCGGTCTTATGCTCACCGAAATAAATTCCGCCTATAAGCTCTCTTACGATGATAAAATCGATCCCCTTATCGACTATCGACTTCTTTAAGGGCGAGGCGTCAGCAAGCTGATGCCAGATTTTTGCGGGACGGTTGTTTGAATAGACTCCCATTCCTGCGCGAAGGCGTAAAAGCCCCTTTTCGGGACGCATATTGCCGGGAACGTCGTTCCATTTGTTTCCGCCCACGGCGCCCAGGAGCACGCTGTCGGAATCAAGGCATTTTTTAAGCTCGCTCTCGGGGAGCGGATCGCCGTATTTGTCGATAGCACAGCCGCCCATATCGACCTCGGTATAATTAAAGGTATGACCGTAGAGATCAGCAACGGTGTCAAGCACCGAAATTGCCTCCGAAACTATCTCGGGACCGATGCCGTCGCCGCGGATAACGGCTATATTTTTAGTCATTTGCCTTACCCTCCTTAAGAGAGTTTAAAAGGCCGCCCTTTTTGATTATATTCTGAATAAAATCGGGGAAGGGCTGTGCCTTGTAGCTTTTTTGAGTGGTGATATCGGTGATAACGCCGGTATCGAAATCGACGGTTACCTCGTCGCCCGCCGAGATCTCCTTTGCCGCCTGCTCGCATTCCAAAATGGGAAGTCCTATATTTATGGCGTTTCGGTAGAATATTCTCGCAAAGCTCTTTGCGATAACGCAGCCGACACCGCAGGTCTTTATTACCAAGGGGGCGTGCTCGCGTGAGGAGCCGCAGCCGAAATTCCAGCCTGCAACCATAACGTCGCCCGCCTTTACATTTTTAACAAAGTCGGCGTCGATATCCTCCATACAGTGAAGAGCAAGCTCGCTTGCGTTGGGAGTGTTGAGATAGCGAGCGGGGATTATAACGTCGGTATCGACGTTATCGGGATATTTAAATGATTTTCCTTGTGTATTCATCACTTTTCCTCCTTGTACTCTGTGATATAGCCTGTCAGCGCACTTGCGGCTGCGGTATGGGGAGAGGCGAGATAGACCTCGCTGTCAACGTGACCCATACGTCCCACAAAGTTGCGGTTGGTGGTGGCAACGCATTTTTCGCCCGATGCCAAAATGCCCATATATCCGCCGAGACAGGGACCGCAGGTAGGAGTTGAAACGACTGCGCCGGCATCGATAAATGCGGTGTACCAGCCGCGCTCAACACACTCACGAAGTATCTGCATAGTGGCGGGAATTATTATAACACGAATACCGTCTGCCACCCTTTTGCCGTTGAGTATTTTGTAAGCCGCCTCCATATCCTCAAGTCTGCCGTTGGTGCAGGAGCCGATTACCACCTGATCTATCTTTACTCCGTGAAGCTCGCTTGCTGCACGGGTATTTTCGGGAAGATGCGGACAGGCAACGGTGGGAGTTATTTTCGAAAGGTCTATATCTATAACTCTCTCGTATTCCGCGTCGGCGTCCGCCTCAAAAACGGCGGGCTTTCTCTCGCTTCTGCCCTCAAGATATTTCAGGGTAATTTCGTCAACGGGGAAGATGCCGTTTTTCGCACCCGCTTCTATCGCCATATTGCAGATGCAAAGTCTGTCGTCCATCGAAAGATCGCGAACTCCCTCTCCCGTGAATTCCATACTTTTATATAAAGCGCCGTCAACGCCTATCATACCGATCACGGTAAGAATAACGTCCTTGCCGCTGCAGTTTGAGGGTAATTTGCCGCTCAAATTGAATTTTATTGCCGAGGGTACCTTAAACCACGCCGTACCGGTTGCCATACCTGCCGCCATATCTGTCGAGCCAACGCCCGTTGAAAAGGCGCCGAGCGCACCGTAGGTGCAGGTGTGCGAGTCGGCTCCGATAATGCAGTCGCCCGCGGTTACAACGCCCTGCTCGGGAAGAAGAGCGTGCTCTATTCCCATTTTGCCCACGTCGTAAAAATGGCTCACGCAGTGACTGCAGGCAAAATCACGGCAGGTCTTGCTCTGCTCTGCCGCCTTGATATCCTTGTTGGGAACGAAATGGTCAAGCACGATAGCGATCTTATCCTTATCGAAAACGCTGTTAAAGCCTGCCTTTTTAAACTCGTTTACCGCTACGGGAGTGGTGATATCGTTGCCGAGAACGATATCGAGCTTGGCGGAAATAAGCTGTCCCGCCACAACGCTGTCAAGCCCCGCGTGCGAAGCGAGTATTTTTTGTGTCATCGTCATACCCATTGCTCATATCTCCTTTAACATATTGTGAAAAGCGCTGAGGAGAGCGTTGGTGCTTGCCTTGATAACGTCGGTATCGGTACCTGCGCCCCAGTACATTTTGCCGTTTTGTGTCATAAGACCTATATAAGACGCCGCAACCGACTGCGAGCCTCTGCCCTGAAGGCTGTGCTGGGTAAATACCTCCAAGGTGTACTCTTTGCCGGTATAAGCCTTAAGAGCGTTGTTGATAGCGTTAAGAGAACCGTTGCCCTCTGCCTCGAGCTCGGTCTCCTCGCCGTCGCGCATAAAGGTGATGTTTATCTTAACGGCATCGTTTTCACGCATAAAATCGAAATCGGTAACCTGTATCTCCGAGCTTATGTTGAGATAGCTTTGGGTAAATAACTCAAATACCTCGTCAGGCTTGAGCTCCTTATGCTCGTGGTCGGAAACGCTTTTGCAGATATAGCTGAAATGCTCGCGCATCTTCGAGGGGAGATTGTAGCCGAAGCTCTGCTCGAGCAGATAGCCTATGCCGCCTTTGCCCGACTGCGAGTTTACTCTTATGACGTCGGAGTCGTAGGTCCTGCCGATATCGGTGGGATCTATCGGAATATAGGGCACGTTCCATATATGCTGCTTGTGCTTGCTCCTGTATTTCATTCCCTTTGCGATAGCGTCCTGATGCGAGCCCGAGAAGGCGGCAAAGACGAGCGCTCCCGCATAGGGGGCACGCTCGTAGACGTGCATTCTCGTGCAGCTCTCGTATTTTTCTATAAGACGGTTCATATTTGAAAGGTCGAGCTTGGGGTCAACGCCGTGAGAATACATATTCATGGCAAGCGTTACGATATCTACGTTTCCCGTTCTCTCGCCGTTTCCGAAAAGCGTTCCTTCAACGCGGTCTGCGCCTGCAAGAAGGGCAAGCTCCGTGTCGGCAACGCCGGTGCCTCTGTCGTTGTGAGGGTGGAGAGAAAGGGTGACGAATTCACGGTATTTCAGATTTTCACTCATATATTCCACCTGTGAGGCGTAAACGTGAGGCATGCTCATCTCAACCGTTACAGGCAGGTTGATAATAACGTTGTTGCTTTCACTCGGCTCCAAAACGTCAAGCACCGCATTGCAGACCTCGAGAGCGTATTCGGGCTCGGTACCGGTAAACGATTCGGGAGAATATTCAAAGCGGAAATTGCCCTCGTATTCCGAGGCGAGCTTTTTGACGAGCCTTGCGCCGTCAACTGCGATCTGCTTAATTTCCTCCTTGCTCATTTTAAAGACCTGCTCGCGCTGTGCCACGCTCGTTGAATTGTAGAAATGAATAATTGCGCTCGGCGCACCCTTGCAGGCGTCGAACGTCTTGCGGATAATGTGCTCGCGGCACTGGGTGAGGACCTGAACGGAAACGTCGTCGGGTATCATATCCTTCTCGATAAGAGTTCTCAAAAACTCGTATTCCGTTTCACTCGCGGCGGGAAATCCAACCTCTATCTCCTTAAAGCCGACCTCCAAAAGCACCTTGAAATAGTCGAGCTTTTCTTCGAGGCTCATAGGAATAACGAGGCTCTGGTTGCCGTCGCGCATATCGACCGAGCACCAAACGGGAGGCTTGGTGATATGGTCGTTTTCGACCCATTTGTTGTACTTTTCCGAAACGGGAAAATATCCCACACGGTATTTTGTTGCATCCATCATAACAGACAACTCCTTTTTTACGGTTTTTGCCTTGAAACGAAAAAACCGCCCCAAAGCATTTGCTTTGAGACGGGTGTTTTTAAAATCACTCGCGGTACCACTCAAATTGCGAAATATCGCCACTCTTCGAGGTCAAGCAACCTCTATGCACTTACGTAGCATTCACGTAGCACCCTACGCACCTTGCGGATTCGGGAGCTCGGCTCAGAAGGGAGAGGACAGGAATTTAAAGGTACTGATTTTCACCGAACATCAGCTCTCTGAAACGCTTTTCAAAACGCCCATTCTTCATCACGGCTTTTACTATTTAATTGTTATACATTCTATCACTTTGAAAAAATGATGTCAAGTATTTTTTTGAAAATCGCAAAAAAATTGATTTAAAATATTGCAAAAAGAGAAAAACGGTGATATAATAATTAAACATCACGCCGGTGTGATGGAATTGGCAGACGTGCCGGACTCAAAATCCGGTGGTAGCGATACCGTATCGGTTCGACCCCGATCACCGGCACCAAAAAAGAAGTAACTTTTGTCTACCAAAAGTTACTTCTTTTTTTATCCAAGCCGCAGGCTTGGCATATCATCACGACGCAGTCGTGTATATCATCAGCCCCTTTGGGGCTGTATCTCATCACGCGTCAGCGTGCATCCTCCTGCGGCTTGATGAGATGCAACACTGCGTGTTGATGATATGCAATTCCT
>JAFVQJ010000012.1 GCA_017504945.1 Clostridia bacterium | reverse complement strand
GTTGGTAAAGTTGAAGCAGGTATTCCCGAAGACGACCCCAGAAACCCCGCAGTTATCGCAGATAACGTCGGCGACAACGTCGGTGACGTTTGCGGCATGGGCGCCGACCTTTACGAGTCCTACGTCGGCTCCATCGTATCTGCAGTAGCCCTTATGGCTGCCGCAGGACTTACCAAGGGCGAGCAGCTTCTCGTTCCGCTTCTCATCGCAGGTGTCGGCATCATCGCCTCCATCATCGGCGGCTTCTTCGTAAGAACCAAGGAAAACGCAACTCAGGCAGCTCTTCTTAAAGCACTTCGCACCGGCACCAACCTTGCCGCCGTGCTCGTTGCCGTTTTCGTATTCCCGATAGTATGGTTCATTCTCGGCAAGGAATACCTCGGCGTTTACTTCGCAGTACTTTGCGGACTTCTCGCAGGCGTTCTTATCGGCTTCTTCACCGAGTACTTCACCTCCGACGAATATAAACCCACCAAAAAGCTTGCGGCAACCTCCGAAACGGGTACCGCAACCATAATGATAGGCGGCCTTTCACTCGGACTTAAGTCCACCGTTGCACCCGTTATCATAGTAGCGGCAGCGGTGCTCGGCTCCTTCTTCCTCGCAGGCGGCACCATCGCAGATCCCGCTAAGGGACTTTTCGGCGTAGCTATCGCCGCAGTCGGAATGCTCTCAACTCTCGGCATCACCCTCGCGACCGACGCCTACGGCCCCGTAGCCGATAACGCAGGCGGCATCGCAGAGATGAGCAAGATGGACCCCATCGTAAGAAAACGTACCGACGCGCTCGACAGCCTCGGCAACACCACCGCCGCAACAGGTAAGGGCTTTGCAATAGGCTCTGCGGCACTCACCTCACTCGCACTTATCGTATCCTTCAAAACCACCGTTGACAGCTACGTAGCCGCAAACGGTATGGCAGACCCCTTCAACCTCGAGATAACCAACCCTGCAATACTTATCGGTCTCTTCATCGGCGGTATGGTAACCTTCCTCTTTGCCGCGCTCACTATGGAAGCAGTCGGCAAGGCGGCACAGAGCGTAGTTATAGAGGTTCGCCGTCAGTTCAGAGAGATCGTCGGAATAATGGAAGGCAAGGCAGAGCCCGACTATAAGTCCTGCGTTGACCTTTGCACCAAATCCGCTCTCAATAAAATGATAGCTCCCGCAATAATCGCCCTCTTGGTACCCATCGTAACAGGTCTTATCCTCGGCGTAAACGGCATTATGGGTATGCTCGCAGGCTCGATGGTAACAGGCTTCCTCCTCGCCGTATTTATGTCAAACTCCGGCGGCGCGTGGGATAACGCGAAGAAGCATATTGAGGCAGGCAACTTCGGCGGCAAGGGCAGCGATTGCCATAAGGCAGCCGTCGTGGGCGACACGGTAGGCGATCCCTTCAAGGATACCGCAGGCCCCGCCCTCAACATACTCATCAAATTCCTCTCGATAGTTTCCATCATCTTCGCACAGATAATCGTAAACTTCTCTATAATGTAATAGATATAAACTTCTCTATAATGTAATAGATATAAATTAACAATACCCGTCGTTTTAAAAACGGCGGGTATTTTTTATTTGCAAAAAAATGCAAAAATGACTGTATTTTACATAAAAATAATTGGAATATACTATTTTTAGAGAATCAAAGATGCTACAATAGATGTAGAAATTCACAAAAAGGAGACACGGTATGAAAAAAACGATCTGTATTATTCTCAGCATAGTTCTTCTTCTCGGAAGCCTCTCGATATTTGCCGCTTGCGGCGGCGGTGGAGATCCGGGAATACAGCCAAACAGAGAAGAAGGCTACTATCCCAACATAGAACTCACACTCTCCACTCTTTATTATGCACTATATCAGGATACATTTGAAGGAAAACGATGGAACCTTGTAAAAAATCCCGTTTGTGATCTTATCAAGGAGGAACTCGGTATTTCCTTCAGGCTCGCAACGGAGGTGAACGATATCGGCGCATATCTTGAAAAGCTCAACGCTGATATATATGCGGGAAGACTTGCCGATCTTGCAAATCTTGCAGACGCTTATTGGGCGCTTCCGATGCTTAAAATTGCCGAACAGAACGGGCTCCTGACTGACATGACGTCTTATGTCAGGGGTACGGCGGACGTTAAATTCTCCGACGACGTCTATGATGCCTGGAACGAGGCGGGTGAGGAGATATTCTACGCCGGAACCTTTGACGGAAAGATAAAAATGCTTCCTTGGACACAGGATTCCCGTTCTTCAACGGCAGCGTGGCTCTTTATCCGCACCGACTGGCTTGAAAATGTCGGTAAAACGATTCCTACCTCAATAGACGAGATGACCGAGGTAATGCGCGCCTTTAAAAATATGAACGATTCAACCTACGGACTTGTTTTGCCCACCGACTATCTGTCGGGCGCGTCCTTCTTTAATATGTACGGCGTAACTCCTTTTTATTGGGACGAAGACGAAAACGGCGAGCTTTGCTACGGACTGACCGAAACCGATCCGATGAAAGACGCTATAGCTCAATTGCAGGATTGGTACAGCGAAGGGCTTCTCAACAGCGCGGAGGATAACTCTTTTACCAATATTGGCTCTTTAGGCATTGCAGCGCGTGAGGTTATGATGAGTAAGGCCGGAATGATGTTCGGCAGCACAAGTCTCAATCTGGCAAACGAAACGATAAGAAGAACGCCGGATGCGCGTATGACCGCAATTCCTCTCTTTGCGGCAGACGGCTACGAGGTAGAGATAGCCACCGCAAGTAACTGCTTTATGTATTATGCGGTAGGAAGCAATTGTAAATATCCGGAGGCCGTTGTAAAGGTGTATAATCTCATAATGGAGCTTTACACCGACGACGAAAATGCATGGTATCACGTTAACAGCGTTTTTCAGAACGAACTCGGAGAAGACGTTGAGGGATGGCCGCCAATGCAGTTCTCACCCATAAGAACGAGCGCAAAGACCGATGTTGACGGTCTGATCGAAACGCTCGGTAAGATTCAGGAAAGAGACAGCGAGGGCTTGAGTGCTTCGGAGCTTGTGGCGTTCGATGCATACTGGGATGCTAAGGAAAACGGCTTCAATAATAAAAACTACTGGACCTACGAGCTTTATAAAGAAAACGGAGTATACAGTAGTTACTACGAAAATCTTGACAGCACCAACTACGTAAAGAATAAATTTGCAGTATCCAACACTCCGGCTATGGATATGCATCTTTCGGATATAGATGCCAGCGTGGTTCTCGGAATCGCATCTATTATAATGGGTGAAAATCCCGTCGAGTATTACGACGTTCTTATCGACAGCTGGTATGAGAATGGCGGAACCGAGATAACGGCCGAAGTAAACGCTTGGTGGGATTCGGTAAAAGATTCATAATTATTTTCCTTTCCCGAAAAAGTGAAAACCGATAGGCAAAAGTGCCTATCGGTTTTCCGTTTCTGTTATATTTCTCCGTTTTTTACGGCTTCGGAAACGAGCCGCGCCGTTTTTTTGTCAAGACCCTTAACGGAAGCTATCTCGCTCTCGCTTGCCTCTCTCAAATTAGCAAGCGTCTTGAAATGAGAAAGTATCAGCCTTGCCTTTTTCGGACCCACTCCCTCGATCTTCTGAAGCGAAAGACCCTTCACCGAGCCCGAGCGCTTGCTCTTATGATAGCTTATCGCAAAGCGGTGGACCTCGTCCTGAAGCCTTGTAAGCACCGTCCACAGCTCTCTGCTTGAAGAAAGCTTTACCTCGTTAACCTCGGTAACGAGCGACTTTGTGCGGTGATGCGAGTCCTTCTTAAGTCCCGCAACGGGAAGGGAAATGCCCCTTTCAAACAGCGCCCTTGCAATAACCTCGCGCTGTGCCTCGCCGCCGTCGGCAATAAAGAGATCCGGAAGAAGGGAAAAGCCCTCCTTGCCCTCGAGATGATCGTCAAGACGTCGCGATATCACCTCGTAAAGGGCGGCGGTATCGTCCTTGTTCACCTCTGCCTTAACGGCAAATCTGCGGTAATCGCTCTTTATCGGCTTAAAATCCTCAAATACCGTCATCGCACCAACGGTATCACTGCCTGCGGTGTGGGATATATCGTACATCTCAATGCGATGCGGAGGTCTTGAAAGCCCGAGATATCGCATAAGCTCCTCGCCGGCACGCTCCGAAAGTCCCCAGCTCTTTTCAAAGCCTATAAGATATTCCTTTGCCGCCTCCGAGGCGTAGGACAAAATGTTTGCACCTACCGAATTGCTTTTCGGCACGGTAACGGCAATGCTCTTGCCCGTTTTTTCAGCCAAAAACGCCTTGAAAAGCTCAAGCTCCTCAAGCGGCTCCGAGAGATAGATGCGCTTTGGAAAGCTCACGGCAGAGCCGTAATAGGCAATAAGCGCCTCAAAAAGCACCGAGCCGTCGCCGTCTGCGGCGGCGGGTACGAAGGAGGTGGCAGAGAGCATGCTTCCGTTTCTTATGGGAAGCACCGATACGGCAACGTTGCTCTCGCTTCTTATCACCGAAACGCCGTCAACGTTTTTATCCTCTTTAAAAATAATGCTCTGACTTTCCTTAATTTTGTTTACCGCAAGCAGTCTGTCGCGGTAAAACGCCGCCTTTTCAAAGTCAAGACGCTCACTCGCCGCTTCCATTTTATCCGTCAGAAATTTAATAACGGCGTCGGTATCGCCCTTCAAAAACTTCACGGCGCTTTCCACCTGCTCAAGATATTCCGCCTTTGAAACGGCACTCACACAGGGCGCCGTGCATCTGCCTAAATGACGGCAAAGACAGGCTCTTTCCTTTTTCGTAACTCTGCTGCACTCGGGAAGCATAAAAGCACGTCCCGCGCTGTCGATAAGCGCCTTCGCCGTTCCTCTCGTGTAATAGGGACCGAAAAACTCTCCCTGCGGCTTGTGATTAACTATTTCGAAAACGGGGAACTCGTCCCTTGAAAGCCTGATATAGCAAACGCCCTTGTCGTCGCGGAGCAAAATGTTAAACTGCGGCATATACTCCTTGATGAGATTGTTCTCAAGAAGAAGCGCTTCAAGCTCGGTCTTCGTCTTCATAACGTCAAAGCTCTCTATCTGCGAAACGAGAGCGTAGGTCTTTCTGTTGTGCGACTCAATACGGGTAAAATAGCTTGAAACTCTGTTTTTGAGATTCTTTGCCTTACCCACGTAAATGACCTTACCCTCGGCGTTTTTCATAATGTAAACACCGGGGGTGAGCGGCAGATTAACAGCCTTTTCCTTAAGTTTTGCAATTCTTTCGTTTTTCATAATTCAATTATATACCAAAAAAGCGAGATAATCAATAAGAAATTATTCTTTGTAATTTCCGCAAATATTGACATTTTCTTTAATTATGATATAATAAATCAGTTAAGATAAAAATAAGGAGGTAAAAACGGTGCAAAGAAAAAAGAAAAACAATCTGCCACAGCTCATTTTTTCGGTAATTGCGGCAACGCTTTTGCTTACAGTGGCGGTATTTTCGGTTATCTCCGCAGTAAATACCTCGCTTCCGTCGGGCTCCTCAAACGGCACCTCTGCCGAAAGCTCGAATGAGCTTCCCCCGTCCTCCCTCCCATCTTCCGATATATCCTATCCCGACGAATCGGAGATAGAGGACCCCGAAATGCCGAGCTCGACCGTTGTAAGCCGTCCTCCCAACCTTATAGTAAAGCCCCCCGCACCCTATAGCTTCAAGCCGCGCTACGCGATAATATACGAGCCGCTTACCGACACCGTCCACTTCGAAAAGGAGATAGGTAAGCAAATATCCCCCGCAAGCACCGCAAAGCTTGTAACGGCGCTCGTCGCACTTAACTATCTGTCGCCCGAAACGGTGATAACGGTAGGGGAAGAAAGACTTTTGGTCGAAAGAGATGCAAGCGTTCTCGGTCTTTCGGTGGGCGACACGCTGACTGTAAACGAGCTTATAATCGCCCTTATGGTATCGTCGGGAGGCGACGCGGCATATACTCTTGCCGTAAACGTTGCCAAGGCGGCGGACACCGAGGGTACTTTAACAGACCCCCTTATGCAGCTTGAATATTTTATGAGCCTCGTAAACGCCTACGCAGAGGAAAACGGCTTTGCAGACTGTCACTTCGTAACGCCCGACGGCTACGATGCCGAGGGTCAGTACGTAACCGTCGCCTCTCTTGCGCGAATTGCGGCAAAGGCAATGGAAAACGAGGTGCTTCGCGCCGCCATAACCACCCGCGCCTATACCTTCACCTTCACCACCACCGCAAAGACCAAAACGGCATACAACACCAATAAGCTGCTTCGCGAAACGAGTAAATATTATTCACCCGTAGTAACGGGAATAAAAACAGGCACAACGGGCGACGCCGGCAACTGCCTCGTGGCAGACGCCTACGTCAACGGCAGATATTTCATAATAATAACGATGAAGCAAAGGACCGACGAATATCGTTACAAGGATATCCTCACAATGATAGAAATGTGTAAGGAGCTTCCCGAGGCGGAAATACCCGACACCCCCTCCGACATTCCCTCGGACATCCCCTCCGATATTCCCTCTGACGTTCCCTCCGATATTCCCTCCGATATCCCGTCCGATATTCCGTCCGATGTCCCCTCCGATACACCCTCGCAGGATATCTCATCGGAGTCCTCCTCCGATATCCCGTCGGATATCCCGTCTGAAAACGAAAGCACCTCAAGCGAGGAAAGCTCCTCCGATATACAGCAAAACGAAAGCTCTGAAGCGGACGAAAATGTAACCTCCGTTCCCGCAGAGTAAAAAAGGAAAGATAAAAATGCCCATTACCGAAATACTTAAACAAAACGCCGTAAAATTCGGAAACGACGTAGCTCTCGTTGAGCTCGACCCCGAAAACGCGATAAGAAAGGAAATAACGTGGAGCGAATTTGACAAAGAGGCAAACCGCTTTGCAAATTACCTTATGTCGCGCGGAATAAAAAAGGATAATAAGGTCGCAATACTTATGACCAACTCGATAAGATGGCTTATTTGCTATTTCGGCGTGCTCAAAACGGGCGCACTCTCGGTGCCGCTCAATTTCCGCTACGATACTGCCGATATAAAAAACTGCCTTGCTATCTCAGAGGCAGACGCCCTCGTTTTCGGCGGCGAGTTTATTGAAAGACTTGAGCCGCTGAAGGAGCAGATATCAACCTTAAAGGTCGCCGTCTGCACCGCCTGCGAGCTCACGCCCGATTACGCCGTATCCTATTGCGACGCAATAAAGAACGCTTCGGAAAACGATCCTCTCGTTCCCCTCACCGACGAAGACGACGCGGCGCTTTACTTCACATCGGGAACCACGGGCTTCCCCAAGGCGATACTTCACGATCATCTCTCCCTTATGACTGCCTGCATAACCGAAAATAAGCATCACTCGCAAACGAAGGAGGATACCTTCCTCTGTATTCCGCCCCTTTACCATACGGGCGCGATAATGCATTGGTTCGGAAGCTTTTTGGTAGGCGGCAAGGGCGTTTTGTTAAAGGGCATAAAGCCGAAAAATATAATAAAAGCGGTGTCCGACGAGCGCGCAACGATCGTCTGGCTCTTGGTACCGTGGGCACAGGATATACTCGACTCGATCGACAGCGGCGACATAGTCCTCTCCGACTACGAGCTTTCGCAGTGGCGCCTTATGCATATCGGCGCACAGCCCGTGCCGCCGAGCCTTATCCATCGCTGGCTGATAACCTTCCCCAACCATCAGTACGACACCAACTACGGACTTTCCGAGTCAATAGGTCCGGGCTGCGTCCATCTCGGCGTTGAAAACGTCGACCGCGTCGGCGCCATCGGCGTTCCCGGCTATAACTGGCAGGCAAAGATAGTCCTTCCCGATATGACCGAGGCGTCAAGAGGCGTTGCGGGCGAGCTTGCCGTAAAGGGCAACGGCGTTATGAAATGCTACTATAAAAACCCCGAGGCGACTGCCGAATCGTTAAAGGACGGCTGGCTTCTCACGGGCGATATGGCGTATATGGACGACGACGGCTTCATCTACCTCGTCGATCGCAAAAAGGATCTCATAATAACGGGCGGCGAAAATATCTTCCCCGTTGAAATTGAAAACTTCCTTCGTCAGCACGATAAGATAAAGGACGTAGGCGTTATAGGGCTCCCCCACGAGCGCCTCGGCGAGATAGTCGCGGCGGTAATCGAGATAAAGGACGGTATGACCGCCACCGAGGAAGAAATGACTGCCTTCTGTGAGGGACTTCCTCGCTATAAGCGCCCGAGAAAATATTTCTTCGATAAGGTTCCGCGAAACCCCACGGGCAAGATAGAAAAGGTGGTCCTTCGCGAAAGATACTGCAGCGATACCCTTGTAAACGCCCAGCTCAAAAGGTGAGAGATTTGAAAAACAAAGCGGAAAAGACCAACGTAATGAGAATACTCGAGCAGAAAAAGCTCACTTACTCAAGCTACACCTATGAATCTGACGGCGCCGTGAGCGGCGTCGAGGTGGCGGCGATGCTCGGATTTGATAAGGACCGCGTTTTCAAAACTCTCGTCACCGAATCGGCATCGAAAAATCACTACGTTTTTATGATTCCCGTCGCAAAGGAGCTCGACCTCAAAAAAGCGGCGCTTTCCGTCGGCGAAAAGAGCGTTTCAATGCTCAAGTCAAAGGACCTTTTGCCGCTCACCGGCTACGTCCACGGCGGTTGCTCGCCT
Organism: Clostridia bacterium; assembly: GCA_017504945.1. Taxonomy (GTDB): domain Bacteria; phylum Bacillota; class Clostridia; order Oscillospirales; family RGIG5299; genus RGIG5299. Next base: position 93,103 of record JAFVQJ010000012.1, on the reverse strand, counting down.
ATCGGAATGAAAAAGCAGTTTAAAACGGTAATAGATAAGACCGCAGAAAAATTCGATAAAATCGTTTTCAGCGCGGGCAAAATAGGCTTTCAGGTTGAGATAACGCTTGAAGACCTCAAAAAAGCCGTTCCCGTAACCGAAGCCGAACTTACTTATTAACAAAAATCTCCGCCCACACGGGCGGAGATTTTTAATGAATAAAGAATAATTAATAAAGAATAATTTCGGTGTCGGCAAAGCCGATGGATAATAAAATAACGCAAAAGCCCACTAAGGCTTAGCTTTCTCAAATTTCCCACTGCGCGTGGGGCGCCTCTTACCGCTCAAGCCGCTAAGGCTCCCTTTCTTGTAAGGATACAAGAAAGGGGAAAGAAGATCCTTTTTAAAGGGGAGGCTTCCCCTATGCTCGCGAGAGAAAAGAAAACAAAAAGCCACTTTCGCTGCCTGCATCTTCAATGGGACGCTTCGCGCCCATATTCAGATGCGAAAGGCGAAAGGAAGAAATGCAAAAGGCGAAAGAGGGCTAGTCGCTCGCATCTACCCCTCTTTTGTTGCGCCTCAGAGAAATGCACAAGGCTTCAAGGAGGTAACCCTTTGCGGTTTTTACAAAAGAACAAACCTCGAGGTTTATAATAAATCTCGAGGTTTATTATTAAACTATTTTTGTCAGTTCACCGTCTGCTATGGAAATCTGATAAAGACCATTTCCGTTTTCACCAATCAACACGTCGCCCCAAAGATAAAGACTGTAAAACGTTTCATCACAGAGCTTTTGTTTTTCAAAACTAACGGGATCAACTATCCATACACCGTTATCGGGAGAATCGATATCGGCCACGAAAGAACCGTTCGTTCGGGTGGCTTGGAACGAATAAACGATACGGTCTTTATCGCAAATGTAGGTAATACGGTTATTAATATATTTGCTTTCGGACAAAACGATATCCCGAATATCACCGGTATCGGGGTCTAACAAACATAGCTGATTCAGGGATTTGTATAGTAAGCAATTATTTTGTATCATCAACGTAACCGGATAAGACTGAATGTCAATTTTTATCTTTTTCTCAACAGCCGTTTCGGAATAGAGAGTTACCTGACCGCTGTCATCGAGAACAAAAATTTTTTGCTCATCTACGCAATATGCCGCAACGTTTTCCGCAACGACTTTCGCTGTTGAGGTTGCCAAATCATACCAATACAGCGTTTTCTTGTATGAATCGGAAATTCGAGCATATAAAATACCGTTTTCCGTTACTGTAAAAGAATCCACATTTTCCGCAACGCGTTCCTTCGTTTTCTTGTTTATAACAAGAGTATTTTGATTTAAAAAAGCCGTTCCGCCGTCGAGTAATTGAATTCGATCACCCACACCGTATATTTTTTGAATATTTCCATCGGTATCCACTACGGTGCCGACTCTCAAAAACGTACTGCCTCTCCAAACAAATTTGCCGTTGCGATAGTCAACGGAATTGCCCGTAACGTAATTGTTATAGTTTATAGCAGGGTTTTCCGTTGGCTTAAAATTAGGTATTTGAATATAATTATTTATTACGAAGACTAAAGCAACTGCAATTAATGAAAAGATAATTGCGGAAATGAGTAATATGGCTATGCTTCTTTTTTTCATAAATTCGGTCACTCCTAGTTTTATAAAAATTCATACCGCTTTATTATATTTTACTATAATGCCACTTAACTTGTCAAGTAAGCTGAAAAAAGTAAAAGAAGCTTCCTTCCATCCTTTTACAACCCACAAAAAACCGCAACAAAAGAGGGGTAGGTGCGAGCGCGCATTTCCTTTCGCCTTTTGTGTAAATTTTCCTTTCGCATAAGAAATTCATAGGAAGCTTTTGCTTCCGTATGCTTTTCGCCGAAGCGAAAAGGGCTTTTTGTTTTCCTTTCTCTCGCGAGTATAGGGGAAACCTCCCCTTAAAAAAGATTCTTTTCCCCTTTTCTCATCTTTGAGAAAAGGGGAGCCCTTCGCGGCTTGAGCGGTAAAGCCCCACGGCTCAAGCGGCAAGAAGCTCCCCGCTCGCATTGGGAGTTAAAAAACAAAAAAGGCAGCCGCATTCGACTGCCTTTTATCTCTAATTTCTTATTTTGTCCTCAACAAAGCTTCTGTCATAGTTTATTTTCGCGTGATTTTTTCGAAGAAGCACGTTTTCAACTCGATTACCCGTCTTTTTGTCAATAACCTCTCGGTAGATCTCGTTGTTTCTGTAAACGCCGTCCTTTTCGTCGGTAAAAAACTCGTCTGCAACGTAAATATGATAGCTCTCACTTAACGGCTCCGAGGAACGAAGCTCTCCGCAGAGATACTCCCCGTCAACGTAGGTGATAAGCTGAAAGGTAACGCCCGTGTTGTTTTTAAAACGGTAATCGACGTGCGGCTCCGAAATGGAGGTGCCCGTTCCGAAGGGAATCTGCCTGCCGTAATCGGGGAAGAGGTCAACGCCGTCGTGATGGTGATGCTCCGTTATTTCAAGCGGCGAATGAAGCACGAGCCAATGAATGAGATTTGAAAACTGGCACATACCTCCGCCTATTCCGGGACGCGTTTCGCCGCCGCGATAGATAATAAGCCCGTTTTGATAACCCTGCTTTTTGCCCGTCTTTCCCACGGTACGCCAGAAGGAAAACGTCTCGCCGGGCGCCACGGTAATGCCGTTGATTTTGGGCGCCGCAAGCGTAAGATTTACCTTTTTACCCTCCTGAAGCGACATATCGACGTTGCCGAGCTTGCGAAGTATAAGCGATTTATTTTTATAAACAAGATGAGGAAGGGGAGCAAAGCTCCTCTTTTTTGCGAATTTGATGCCCGAGAAAAGATCCTTCGTCCACTTAATAACAGCGCACTTAAAAACGGATATCTTATACGCCGTAGGACCGAGATCGCAAAATAGCCTGCGTGTCATTATTGTGCCCTCCCGAAGATGGATTTATTTTATAATACCATACCTCGCAGATATTGTCAACATATAAAATCCGCACCGAAAAAATGACAAAAACGATTGAAAAAGCGGCAAAAAAGTGATATGATAGTAGTACTTTAAAAAGGAGGGATAAAAATGGAGCTCTTAACGGTAACGCTGACGCAGATAACGGTAATGTTTTGCTTTATAATAGTCGGCTTTGTGCTGCGAAAGGCCGGCATCATAGAGGCAAACGTCGGCACCGTGCTTGCCTGCCTCGAGACCTTCGTCTTTATGCCGCTCCTTTGCTTCAGAAACTTCTCAACCTATATGACGGTTGAAAATATAACGGTCAAATGGCCCATTTTCATCTTTTCTGCGGCTGTATTTGCCCTCGTTTTTTTCTTTTCAAAGCTCATTTCGGGCATTTTTTCAAACGATAAATATATAAAAGGCGTCTATGTTTACAGCTTCACCGTTCCAAACGTAGGCTATTTCGGCTATCCTCTCATCGAGGCGGTGTTCGGCAAGGAGGGGCTTTTTAACTTTATGCTCTTTTGCGTGCCGCTCTACCTTTTCATCTACACAGTCGGTATGAATATGCTTATGAATAAGAGCAAATTCACCTTAAAACGCCTTTTAAACCCCGTTATGATAGGCATAGCGCTCGGAATGCTCGTGGGCCTTATCGGCATACCTATGCCCGAGGTAGTCACCAAAACGGTGTCAACAGGCGCGGCTTGTATGGGCCCCTGCGCCATGATACTCACCGGCTACGTTCTGGCAAAAACACCGCTTAAGAGTATGTTCACAAACGGCAAAATGTATCTCGCATCGTTTATAAGACTTATCGTGCTTCCCTTCGGCGCGGGCGCACTCGTCTATCTTGTCTGTTACCTCTTGAAGCTCGATAATATCTACGTTTTTCTCACCGTCGCGGCACTTTGTCTTCCTATGGGCTTAAACGGCGTAGTCTTTCCCGAGGCGGCGGGGAAGGACGGCACCGCAGGCGTTCAGGCGTGCTGCATATCGAGTATTTTCGGAATAATAACGATTCCCACGATATTTATGCTTTTAAAGCTCCTTGGAATAACCCTTTAAAGCAGGAATGCACGATTTTACAACAAAAAGTATGATTTTACAATAATCATACTTTTATTTTTTGTTATAATATTTACAATGAAAAAGGAGTGTTTAAAATGAAGACTATGAAAAAAGAAACGAAAATAACGATAATTGCGGTAATAATATTTGCCCTTATCGTATCGGCGTTCGTTGCGGCTTTCCTGATATTCGGCGACGACGGCAACGCAGGCGCAAAGACCGTAACGGTAACGGTGGTACATAAGGACGCATCACAGAAGATATTTACCTTAAATACCGATGCCGAGACTCTCGGCGCGGCACTTATTGAGGGCGGCGTCATCGGCAATATCGAATCGGGAATGATATTCACCGTCGATAACGAAACGGCAAACGGTGCCGCAGAGGAGTGGTGGTGCATCACCAAGGGCGGCGAAATGCTCTGGACGGGCGTAAACGATACTATGATAGCGGACGGAGATTGCTATGAACTCACCTTCACAGTCGGTTATGAGGGCTGGTAAAAAACGGCTCGTAATGATATGCCTTTCGGCGCTGTGGAGCGCGCTGATGCTGGCGGGGCAGTACCTTTTGAGCCCTCTTCCCAATATTGAGGTAGTGTCGCTTCTCCTTATGGTTTACACCTGTGTTTTCGGTAAATGGAGCTTTGCCGCTCTTCCCGTATTCATACTCGGAGAAGGATTTCTTTTCGGCTTCGGCACGTGGTGGTTTTCATACCTTTATATTTGGGCAATGCTCGTGATCGTTGTTCTTTTCGCAAAAAGGCTCGGAGTCAAAAATCCTCTTTTCTGGGCGATAATATCGGGATTTTACGGGCTCGTTTTCGGCTTTTTGTCATCCTTTCCCTATCTTTTTATGGGCGGACCCGCCGCGATGTTTTCCTATTTTATCGGAGGACTCACCTTCGATTTTCTCCATGCAGGCGGTAATTTCGTGCTTGCGCTCGTGCTCTTCGTACCGCTTACCAAAGCTATGAAATATCTTTCCGAGCGTATGGGATTGTTGCAAAAAGAGTCGTAAAATTTGCACAAAAGGTCTTGCCCGAAAAAAATCATTTACAACGAAATAAAAAAATATTAAAATAAAAGCAGTGATATCCCACTGCTTTTATTTGCGAAAGGAACGTTTTTATGAAACAGCTAAAGATAGGCGTTATCGGACTCGGCGGCAGAGCAAGACACGTCGCAATGTACACGAGAAATTCGGCAAATTCTCTCAAAATAGCGGAGGTAAACGTTACCGCCGTATGCGATCCGCGTCCAAAGGACGAGCTCATAGCCTACGCCAAGGCTGACGGCTATGACCTTGATATATCGGAGTCCCGCTTCTACACCGATGCCGACGAAATGCTCGACACCGAGGAGCTTGACGCCTGCATAATAGGCACTCGCTGCAACCTCCACACCCCTCTTGCAATAAAGGTGCTTGACCGAAATATAGACCTGTTTCTCGAAAAGCCCGTTGCCACCACCATTGAGGACCTTCTTGCCTTAAAGGCGGCAGGCGAGAGAAGCAGCTCGAGAGTAGTCGTTTCCTTTCCGCTTCGCGTAACTCCCCCCGTAACTCTTTCGAAGGAGATAATAGACTCGGGAGAGATAGGCGATATCGTCTTTGCAAACGGCTGGACGAGAGTTGCCTACGGTGGCTGCTACTACCACAACTGGTACCGTGACGAAAGCATCACGGGCGGACTTTTTCTTCAAAAGGCGACCCACGATTTCGACTATATAAACTACCTCATCGGCAAAAAGCCGGTTGAAATATGCGCAATGAAATCCAAAATGGTAATGAAGGGCAATAAGCCCGCGGGACTTTACTGCAAGGATTGCCCCGAAAATCCCACCTGTGTGGAGGGAACGGTCCACGGCTGGCGCACCTTCGGCTACGCGCAGGACGACGGCAAGTGCTGCTACGCCGTAGATACCGGCAACGAGGACTCGGGCTCCGCTATCCTTCGCTATGAGGACGGCACTCATTTAAGCTACTCACAGGCGTTCTTCCTTCGAAATATCGCCTCCTGCGGCAGAGGAGTGTTCTTGGGCGGTACCAAGGGCTCGCTCACCTTTGATTTCAACACCAACGTAATAAAGGTTGCAAGAAGCTACGAAAACGTAGTTAAGGATATAACGTTTACCGCAAGCGGCGCCCACTTCGGCGGCGACGAAAGACTCACCGAGAACTTCGTAAAAATGCTTTGCGGCATCGAGCCCTCTCACTCTCCCTTGGAGGAGGGACTCATCTCGGCGCTCATCTGCTTAAAGGCAAAGCAGTCTGCAGAGAACAACGCCTTTAAAAAGCTCGTTTACGAGAAATGATCCTACCGTTTTGATAATAATAGGTAAGCGGCGGCGAAAGAAATTTCGCCGCCGCTTACTTTTTAAAACAACTGTAAATTTTTACATTTACTATTTATTTTTTTCTAAAAATATGTTATATTATATATGTGAAACTGTATCATAATGAAAAAGTGTGCAAAGAAAAGGAAACGGCAATGCAAAACAGAAATAACAGAGCAAAAAACAACTCGAAATATCAGAAAAACGGCGGCGCAAATCGCGGCGGCTACGGTGCAAGACCCTACGGGGAGAGAAAGCCTCAGAAGAGGATAGATCCCGAGCTTACCGAGGCAGTCGCCGAGCGTGAGGATATAGTCTACGGCAGAAATCCCGTTTTCGAGCTTTTGGAATCGGGCAGAGCCATCGAGAAGATCTACGTTCAGTCGGGCGAGCGCACCGGCTCTATCGTAAAGCTTGTTGCCGTTGCAAGAGCAAGCTCGGTAATAGTCGTCGAGGCAGACCGCAAGAAGCTCGACGAGCTGTCCGGCGGCGGACTTCATCAGGGAGTGGTAGCCGTCGCGGCGATGAAGGAATACTGCGAGGTAGCGGATATTCTTGCCGTCGCAAAGGAAAAGAACGAAAAGCCGTTTATAATAATCTGTGAAAATATAACCGATCCCCACAACCTCGGTGCAATAATCCGCACCGCCTGCTGTGCGGGCGCGCACGGCGTAATTATCCCCAAGCGCGGCGGCGTGGGAGTAAACTCAACCGTCTATAAAACGAGCGCGGGCGCCGCGGAGTATATGCCCGTCGCAAAGGTAAACAGCATTTCAAACGCTATCGGCGAGCTCAAGGCAAACGGCGTCTGGATCTACGGAACCGACGCGTCGGGCGAGCAAAGCTACACCGAATGCGACTTAAACGGCTCGATAGCTCTCGTCATCGGCTCAGAGGGCGAGGGAATGAAGAAGCACACGGTATCGCAATGCGATTTTCTGGTAAAAATACCGTTAAAGGGCAAAATAAATTCACTTAACGCATCTGCCGCTGCTGCGGTAATGATATACGAGGCACTTCGTCAGCGCGACTCAAAATAAAAAGAAAGGGCGGCACGGAAATGGACGATTTTGAAGAAAAGCTTAACGAAATACTCAAAGATACCGACGAATACGATAAAATAAGATCCGAGCTTGACGACAGCTATCTTCTGTCGGGTGCCGTTTCGGACGACGAGCTCGATGCGATACTCGGCGAATTCGGTGTTTCTCCGCAAAAGGAGCAGCCCTCACCTATAAAGGACACCTTAAGCACCGACGAGCTCATCGCCGTGAAGGAGGGTGTTCCGATGTCGCTCTATAACGGCATCGAGAGCGAGGAAGCCGCCGAGGAAGAAGAAAAAGAACCTCAAAACGATATTGGGTCAGAAACCGTCGTATTCGGCGACGCCCCCGAAAAGAGCCTTGAATACGGCGAGAAGGACGAGGTCGATATCGTAAACGAAAAGGTCTTAAAGGAAAAGGAAGAAAGATTTTTCGGCAAGGGCTCCAAAATAAGAGAAAACGTCTTTAACTGGGAAAAGGATAAGGACTTAAAGACCTCCTCAAAGGAGGAAGAATCCCTCTACGACGGGCAGCTCAGCTTTTTCACCAAGGAGGAAACGGAGCAGGACAAAAAGCTCACCGGCTATTTTACCGACGTTTACGACGTATCCGACGTTATGGAAAACAGCCGCCGCCTCAAAGAGATGGCAGGCTCGAAGGAAAAGCCATCGGAAAGCGACGGCGCCGTCCGCTTCACCGGCATTATGGGCAAGCTGTTTAACGAGCCCGAAAGCAACGAGGAGCCGGTGAAGGATATATCCGACGAAGAGGAAAGCACGGTAGAGGATTACGATAACAGCGAATACGCCTCGGAAATAGCAAACGACCTTCAGTTCCAGAAGCGTCAGTCAATGCTTCGCCTCATTTTTGCGGCGGCTGTAACGGCGGTGCTTCTTGTAATAGACCTTGCCGTCTCCTTCAAAATAGCCCTCCCTCCCGTCATCGACTATACACAGTCTGCCTTCTCCTTCGCAATAGCGAGCCTCGGCTTGCTTGCGGCGGTCGTCGCCTGCGGCGCAAGAAGCTTTATATCGGGTATAACGGGAATCTTTACCCTCAAGCCCACTAACGACAGCGCACCCTCCATTGCGGTGATAACCGCAATGATAACCGATATAGTACTGCTTATAAGCGGCGCTCCGAACGGCTCCTTCTATTCCTTTACGGGCATAGCGGCGCTTTGCTTCACGGTAAATCTGCTTTCAAAATACCTTCGCCTGCGCACCGTTTCGGCAAGCTTCGAGATAGTGTCCTCCGATAAGCAAAAGCACGTAGCTATACCCGTTTCGCAGTTTCCGCAAAGCGGAGCCTTCAGCGAGGAGATAGCCGTTATGAAGACCGACTTCGTAAAAGGCTTTATGGACTCTGTAACCGCCTACGACGGAACTGAAAGACTAAACGTATACCTCGTTCCGATAATGCTCGTCGCGGTAATAGTTTCGGGCGTTATAGCGGCAATGAAGGGACTTTCCGCCGTAACGTCGCTCACCTTCGCATTAAACGCGGCGGTGCTGTCGGCATCACTTATCTCACCGCTTTCGGCGGCGCTCCCCATCTTTTTTGAAAGCTCGGTGCTTCGCAAGAAAAACGCGGCGGTCCTCTCCTTGAAAGCGGCAGACAGCTTTGACGATAAACACGTTCTCGTAGTAAGAGATACCGAGCTTTTCAACCCCGAAACGATGAAGATAAAAGCGATGAAGGTATTCCCCGAAAACGAGCTTTACGAAACCATACTTTACACCGCAAGCCTTTACGCCGCCCTCGGCGGACCTGCGGCGTGTGCCTTCAAAAAGCTTTTGGGTGACGGCGAGCCTCTTCACGAGGTAAGCGAGCTCTCGGTGCGCGACGGCATCGGAATAACCGCCACGGTAGGCGGCAAAAAGCTTTACAGCGGCATACCGAGCTTTATAAATTCTCTTGAAGTAGATATGCAGGGCATCGACCTCGACGCCGCCTACAAAAAGAGCAACGGAAAAATAATCGCAATAGCCGACGAAAATCGTCTTATGGGCGTATTTTCCCTCTCCTATACGGGCGGCAAGCGAATGAAGCAGCTTCTGCGTGCGGCAGAGGAATACGGCTACACCGTCGCCGTCTGCAGTGACGACCCCAACATCACCGCCCGCTTTATAATGAACTGCTATAAGGAAGATGACGTTGAGATAGAGATAGTCGGCACCAAGCACGCGAGCGAGCTTTGCAGAGCCACCTGCGATAAGACCTTTATCCCCGCCAAGCTCGTCTCAACCGACGGACCCTTGGGCGTATTTCACGCCGTCATATCGGCACTCCGACAGAGAAGAAGCGCAAAGATAGGCGATATGGTGCGCTTCATAGCGGCAATCGTTGCCGCAGTGGTAGCGCTCTTCCTTGCAATAACGGGAAGCCTCGAGTTTTTCGGTGCGGCGGCAGTGCTTGCCTTCCAGCTCGTATGGCTGTTGGTGCTTGCGGCGGTAACATTTTTAAGACTATAAGCAAAACTTTAAGGATTGAAGCAAATGAACGATTTTGAAAACTATAAAAAGAAGGAAATGGTGCTTCCGATAGTCGCCCTTCGCGGACTTACGGTGCTCCCCGGCGCGAGAGTGCAGTTTGACGTTGTAAGAAAGCAGTCGTTAAGGGCAGTCGATACGGCGCTAAAGGGCAATCAGAAGATAGCACTCATCACTCAAAAGGATATAAGAGTGGAAACACCCGAGGAAAAGGACCTTTACAGAGTTGGCTGCGTTGCGCGGGTAAGCTCGATGCTCAAAATGCAGGGCGGCGGCGCGAAGGTCGTCGTTGAGGGAATTGACCGAGCCGTTTTAAAGGCGATAATCGGCGCCGAATCGCATCTCGTCGGCATCGTTGAGAGCGTTACCTGCCCCGATATCGCGTCCGATACCGCACAGGCGGAGGCGCGCATACGTCAGCTCACCGATCTTATGCAGGGCTATGCCGACATTTTTCCCAAAATACCCGACGACATAATATTCAACGTAATGGAGTCAAAGAGCCTCGGCACCCTTTCCGACTATATGGCGGCAAATCTTCCCTTGAAATACGAGCTCAAGCAGGAGGTGCTTGAGAAGTTTGACGTATTTGAAAGAGCCGACACCATGATATCCATAATGTCAAAGGAGCTTGAGATACTCGAGCTCGAGCAGGGACTTGCCGATAAGGTAAGAGCGGCGCTTGACAAAAATCAGAGAGATTTCTATCTCCGTGAGCAGATGCGCGTTATATCCGACGAGCTCGGCGAGGGCGAAAGCCCGCAGGACGAGGCAAACGGATACCGCGAGAAAATTGCAAAGCTCAACACCACCGATGAAATAAAGGAAAAGTTAAGTAACGAGGCACAGCGCCTCTCGAAAATGCCCTTCGGCTCACACGAGGGTTCTGTAATAAGCGGCTATCTCGACACGGTGCTTGAGCTTCCCTTCGGTGAATATACCGAAGAAAAGCTCGACGTAAACTCCGCCGCAAAGCAGCTCGATAAGGATCATTACGGTCTTAAAAAGGTAAAGGAGCGAATTCTCGAATATATAGCCGTGCGTCAGCTCTCCCCCGAGCTTAAGGGTCAGATAATCTGCCTTGTAGGCCCTCCCGGCGTGGGAAAGACCTCCATTGCCGCATCCATTGCAAAAACGCTTGGCAGAAGCTATGCGAGAATATCGCTCGGCGGCATACGCGACGAGGCTGAGATACGCGGTCACAGAAAGACCTATATCGGCGCAATGCCGGGCAGAATAATAAGGGCAATAAAGCAGGCAAAGAGCTTAAATCCCCTCATTTTGCTTGACGAAATAGATAAGCTCGGCTTCGATTATAAGGGCGATCCCTCGGCGGCGCTTTTGGAGGTGCTTGACCCCGAGCAGAACAAGACCTTTACCGATAACTATCTTGAAATACCCTTCGACTTATCCGACGTGCTGTTTATCACCACGGCAAACAGCGCCGACCTTATTCCCGGACCTCTTTACGACAGAATGGAGGTCATCGAGATAGGAAGCTACACCTTAAACGAAAAGAAAAAGATAGCAAAGAAGCATCTTATCCCCAAGCAGCTTGCCCGTCACGGCCTCAGTAAAAGCACCTTCTCGATAGGCGAAAAGCAGATAACCGAGCTTATCGACGGATATACGAGAGAGGCGGGCGTAAGAGAGCTTGAAAGAGAGCTTGCCCTCGTCATGAGAAAGGCGGCGGCAGAGATAGCGTCGGGCAAGGCGGAAAAGATAAAGCTTGACGATGCAAAGCTCCTCGAATATGCGGGCACCCGAAAGCATAAGAAGGACAATATGAAGCGCGAAGCCGAAACGGGCGTTGCCACAGGCCTTGCCTATACTGCAGTCGGCGGCGAGGTCCTTATGATAGAGGTAAACGTAATGGAGGGAAGCGGTAAGATAGAGCTCACCGGCTCACTCGGCGACGTTATGAAGGAAAGCTGCCACGCCGCAGTAAGCTTTATACGTGCAAACAGCGCCGTTTTAAAGCTTAAAAACGCCGATTTCTATAAAACGAAGGATATACATATCCACTTCCCCGAGGGAGCCGTTCCCAAGGACGGACCCTCCGCCGGCATAACGGTAACCACCGCGTTGGTATCGGAGCTCACGGGCATTCCCGTAAGAAGCGATATCGCAATGACGGGCGAAATGACTCTTCGCGGCAGAGTTCTTGCAATAGGCGGCTTGAAGGAAAAGACCATGGCGGCATACAAAAACGGAATAATGAACGTTTTGGTGCCCGAGGAAAACCGCTCCGATATAGAAAATATCGACACCGAGGTAAAGGAGCATCTCAATTTCACCTACGTCGAAAGAATAAACGAGGTATTAAAGGCGGCGCTCGTGGATTCTCCCTTCAAAGAGGAAGAGATTCCGAGCTACCGCGTAAGCGGCAAGACGGCAATAGCCGAGGCGTAAGCGAATTTTCAAATTTTTTAATCCGTTTTCATACGCTTCTCACAAAAAGCTGTTAATATAAGAGATAATAAAGTCAAAAAAGGAAAAACGCAAAATGATGATAAAGCTTTTGGTTGTTGACGACGAAGCAAGGATAAGAGACATAATAAGAAAATATGCCGAATTCGAGGGCTACAGCGTCTATGAAGCAGAAAACGGCTTGCAGGCAGTCGAAACGGTCCGCAAGCACAGCTTCGACCTCATTATAATGGACATAATGATGCCCGAGCTCGACGGCTTCTCCGCCGTCAAGGAGATACGTAAATTCTCGCAAACTCCCGTGCTTATGCTGTCGGCGCGCGGCGAGGAGTACGATAGGATCCACGGCTTCGAAATAGGAGCCGACGATTACGTCGTAAAGCCCTTTTCACCTAAGGAGCTTATGATGCGCGTCGAGGCGATAATGAAGCGCGCGTCGGGTGCGGTAACCCGCCACGAGACCGTCACTATAGAGGGTCTTGAAATAGACTTCACCGCAAGAACGGTAAAGGTCGACGGCGCCGAGGTATCGATGTTCCCGCGCGAATACGACCTTTGCTTCTACCTCGTTAAAAACAGGGGAGTTGCCCTCACGAGAGAGAAGCTTATATCTGACGTCTGGGGCTACGACTACTACGGCGACGACCGCACGCTTGACACTCACATCAAGCTTCTTCGCAAGAGCCTCGGAAAATACAGCAGATTAGTAACCACTCTGAGAGGAGTAGGATACCGCTTTGAAAAGGAATAACGAAAAAGTAAAACAAAATCAAAGCCGCCGCTTTATCAGCTTAAAATGGCGGCTTTTCGCCTGCTTCGGCGCCTTCACGGCGGCGGTGCTTTTAATACTGTGGGTCTTTCAGGTCATCTTTTTGGAGGATTTTTATAAATTCATCAAAACCAAGGAAACAGTCCGCAGCGCAAGCTCCGTAGAGGAGATAATAACGGGCAACGACCTACTCTCCGAGCTCCAGTATATCTCGCGCAAAAACGAGGTCTGCATACTGATAACAGATCTTTATGGCAAAACGGTGGCAAGCTCCGACTACCTTTCGGGCTGCATAATCCACCACGTTTCCGACTCGACGAAGCTAAAGCTCATAGAAAAGGCGCTATCGTCGCCAAAGGGCATCACCGAGCACTTTGACCTTGCAGACTTCGGTAGAGATACGTCGCAAAACAAAAGGCCCGGCCCTTCCTTCAAGAGCGAGAGCATAATCTACGTAAAAACGGTAAAGACCGAGGGCTACGGCGACGTGGTAATATTCATAAACGCCGTTATCTCCCCCGTAAACGCCACGGTACAGACTCTTCGCATACAGATCTACATCGTAACGGGCATACTCACCCTTTTGGGTCTTTTGCTTGCATTTCTTTTTGCCCGCTTTATCGCCAAGCCCATCTCCAAGCTGAACGATTCTGCGCGCGAGCTTGCAAAGGGAAACTATAACGCCGACTTTTTAACGGCAGGCGGCTACGGCGAGATATCCGAGCTTGGCGACAGCCTCGAATATGCGGCAAAGGAGCTCTCAAAGCTCGATAGCCTCAAAAGCGAGCTCATAGCAAATATCAGCCACGACCTTCGCACCCCTCTCACTCTCATCACGGGCTACAGCGAGGTAATGCGCGATATACCCGACGAAAACACCCCCGAAAACCTCCAAATAATAATCGACGAATCCAAGCGTTTAAGCAGCCTCGTAACCGATATTCTCGATATGAGCAAATTTGAATCGGGTACGGTGAAGCTCGATGTAAGAGAGTTCGATCTCACTCAAACGGTGTCCGACACTATCGAGCGCTTCAAGCGGCTTATTGAAAAAGAGGGCTTTGAGTTTGAATTTATCTTCGATTCTCACGTAATGGTAAGGGCAGACGAGCTTCGTATTTCGCAGGTCATCTACAATCTGTTAAACAACGCCGTCATTCACGCGGGCGGAATAAAAAAGGTAACCGTCGAGCAAAGAGTAACGGAAAAATACGTAACCGTCGGCGTTATCGACTACGGCAAGGGAATTCCCGAGGATAAGCTCAAAAACATCTGGGAGCGCTACTATAAGGTCGATAAGGAGCATAAGCGCGCCCAAACGGGAAGCGGACTGGGGCTTTCAATAGTCCGTTCCGTAATATCGCTTCATAACGAAGCCGAGGAGGGAAGCGCGGCTTGCGGCGTAAAGAGCGAGGAGGGCAAGGGAAGCACCTTCTGGTTCGCCCTTAAATTCACAAGGACCGATAAATAAAATAAAAGCCTCCGCAAGAAGCGGAGGCTTTAAATTATATTACGTTATTCAAGACCAAAATAAACAGCACGGCGGTAATTATCATCAGCGCGGCGATTATCCAAAGCATAACGGGCTTTTTCGATTTTTCCGTATTTTCCGCCTTCGGCAAAATGCCCGTGCCGCGAAGCGCCTTTATAACGGGCTTGTAAAGCAAAAAGGTAAAGGCGGCGTTGAGAGTCGATTTAATAAGATTAAAGGGTAAAAATGCAGGCAAGAGAAGCTCGACGACCGACTCTCGCGGATATCCCATATAAAGCGGAGTGAGCAGATAATTCCAAAGCATCATAACGGTAACCGAGGTAAAAAGTCCCAAAAGAAGGCCCAAAACTGCGCCCTTAAGGCTCTTTTTCCTTTTGTAAACGATAGCGGCTGTGCAGGCAAATGAGCAGGTGGAAACTATATTCATAATACAGCCTATAATTCCCGTGTCGCTCAGCGTTACCATCTCTATAAGCGACACCGCAACCGAAATAACGAATGCCGCAAGCGGACCGTAGATAAGACCGCCAAGGGCGATAACAACGTCCTTCGGGTCGTATTTCAGGAAAAGCACTACGGGAACTCTTCCCACCGCCATGACCACATAGGCGATAGCCGCAAGCATTGCAAGCACCGCCGTTTTCTTAAGCCTCTCCGATGAAGCTCTTTTTGCCATAAATATCCTTCCTTTTTATCGGGGACAAAAAAATCCCCCGCAAAAAACGGGGGAAGGGCATACAAAAATATAATGCTGCCATACTCTTTCATCCGGACTTTACCGTCGGCTTCGGAATTTCACCGAATCAGCGCCGTGGCGCTCGCGGGCTTTCACCGCCGGTGGAGAATTTCACTCCGCCCCGAGTATTTTTCTATATTATAATATGCAAAGCCCCGTTTGTCAAGTGAGATACAAAAAATAAGTTGTAACGAAAGATAAAATAGGCTATAATATAAAGGGTGATAAAAATGGAGCTTCACAATATACCTCCCGTATGGGATAAAAACTCAAAAATACTCATACTCGGAAGCTTTCCCTCGGTAGCCTCAAGGGAGGCTGAATTTTTCTATGCCCACCCGCAAAACCGTTTCTGGAGAGTGCTTTCCTCTGTGCTTTGCGAAAAAGCTCCCGAAACGGTGGAGGAGAAAAGGAAGCTCTTGCTTTCAAACGGCATAGCCCTTTGGGACGTAATTCAAAGCTGCGAGATATCGGGCTCGTCCGATTCCTCTATAAAAAACGCCCTTCCAAACGATATTTGCCTTATTCTCAAGGAAAGTAAAACGACGCGCATCTTCACAAACGGCAAAACGGCGCATCGTCTTTACGAAAGGCTGATATTCCCCAAAACGAAAATAGTCGATATCTGCCTTCCCTCAACGAGCGCGGCAAACGCCGCCGTAAGCCTTAACGGGCTTATTGAAGCGTGGAGGGTAATAAAATAAGTGCTGTCCCGCTTATAGTACACCTTTGTAGGTATAATTAAACCAAGAAAGGTGGAAAAACAAATGGGAAACGCATTTATAACTATCACGGGCATAAACGGCTATTACGGCAAAAACCCCTTTAAGATCGACAGAGTCTTAAGAATAGTAAAGGAGCCCGATAACAGACACGACGCCGAGGCAATAAGAGTCGAGCTTCCCTTTATTGATACGGTGGGCTACGTTGCAAACAGCGTAGGCACCGTCTACGCGGGCACCGAATCGGCAGGCAAGCTTTACGACAAAATAGGCGAATACGCCTACGCGCAGGTTATGTTCGTAACCCACTCGAGCGTCATCGCTCTCGTGCTTTCGCCCGAGGAGGTCGAGGTCGATAAGACCGAAAAGGCAGAAGAAGCGGTGATTCCAAAAAGAGAAATAAAAAAACCGCAGGGAACGGTAAACAAAATAGGCTTTATATAAAAATATCCTCCGATATCATCGGAGGATATTTCTTGTTTCTTGCTATTTTATAAAATATATGTTATAATAGATAAAATTCCTTTATAAAGGAGAAAAAACAGATGAAAAAGCTTTTAAAGATATTGGGAACGGTAGTTATCTCACTCGTTGCTCTGGTGCTGATAGCCGTATTGGTATTTCGCGCGGTGATAATGCTTCCCGTTTCGTCCTACTACTCTGCCTCCGAAAAGGCGTTTGTTATTCCCGGTCTTTCCGATAACTTCGTCCCGCAGGGCTTTCACTACGACGCCGAAAAGGGCTATTTTATCATCTCGGGCTACGATTCAAAGGATAACGCCTCTCCCATCTACCTCGTAGATAAGCAAAGCGGAGAAACGGTAAAGAGGGTCGAGCTTTACAAGGAAAACGGAAAGATATTCACGGGCCACAGCGGCGGCGTAGCGCTTTTCGGCGATAACCTTTACGTTGCGGGCGGCGGCTCGAAATGTATCTTTGTTTTCTCCTATAAAGAGGTGCTTGAAAACGATAAAGCCACCTGCAAGGGCAAATTTATGCTAAAGGCGTCTGAAGCAGACAGTATGTCGGCGTCCTTCGTAACAGTTTCGGGTAACCGCCTTGTAGTCGGTGAATACCGCGGCGAGCCGCAGTATACCACTCCCGAAAGCCACTATTTCACCACCGCAAGCGGTGAATTTCACGGCGCACTTGCATTGGAATTCAATCTCTCCGACGAATTTGAATACGGCATAGACCCCGAGCCCTCAAGAGCATACACCATACGCGATAAGGTGCAGGGCCTTGAAATTGCAAACGGCAAGATATATCTCTCAACCTCTTGGGGCATCTCCCACTCGGTAATATACGAATACGACGAATCCAAGCTCTTAAACGAGGGCACGGTAAATATAATCGGCAAAACTCTGCCCCTTTACTCATTAGACTCCGTCTCCCTTTTAAATGAATATACTGTCGCACCGATGTCGGAGGAGCTGGTAATGCTCGACGGCAAGCTTTATATAATGTGCGAGTCTGCCTGCAACAAATATATCTTCGGCAAGCTCACCGACGGAAAATGGTGCTACGCCACCGATCTTGAAGAAATGAAAAAATAAGGAGAAATAAAAATGGAAAGCTACAAGGAACAGTTTATAGAATTTCTCATGAGCGCAAACGTATTGAAATTCGGTGATTTCACTGCAAAAAGCGGCAGAAAGATACCCTATTTCGTAAATGCGGGCGAGATAAAAACGGGAAATCAGATATCCAAGCTCGGCGAGTTTTACGCAAAGAGCTATATAGAAAAAATGGGCAAGACCCCCGCAGTCCTCTACGGACCTGCCTATAAGGGCATCTCCCTTTCTGTTTCCGCTTCAATAGCTCTTGCAAAGGAAGGGCTTGACCTCCCCTTCTTCTTCAACAGAAAAGAGGTAAAGGATCACGGCGAGGGCGGAATGTTCGTCGGCTACACCCCCAAGGACGGGGAGGACATCGTCATAGTTGAGGACGTGATCACCGCAGGCACCGCAATAAGAGAGAGCATCGAAAACCTTTCGGTGTTTGAAAAGAGCAAGATAAAAGCGGTATTCGTAATGGTAAACAGAATGGAAAAGGGCAAGACCGAGCTTTCGGCAATGAAGGAGCTCGAGCTTGAGCACGGCTTCCCCGTCTATTCCGTCGTAACTGTCTACGATATAATCGAATATCTCGAAGCCCGCGCAAAAACCGAGACCGACACAGCAAATATAGATCGCATCAAGGCATACCTTGCCGTAAACGGCGCAAAAGAATAAAAATAAGCCGAGCGAAAGCTCGGCTCGGTCTTTTTAAGGGACGTTCTCAAAAACCCCTCAGTCGTTATAATTTCAAAAAAAGAACGTGTAAAAATGAGAGTAAATCAAAACGCAAAAAACGCAACGGTCATCGGAGCGCTCTGCACGGTATCCTATCTCGCGGTCTATATTGCCAGAAACATTTTGGGCGCCGTAACGCCGATGATGATAGAAACGGGCAGCTTCACCGAGGAGTATATCGGTGCGGCGTCGTCGCTGTTTTTCGTATTCTACGCAGTCGGTCAGCTCATAAACGGAATGATCGGAAATAAGATCAAAGCAAAGTATATGATGACGCTCGGGCTTTTGCTTGCGGGCATATCAAGCACGGCGTTCGCCGCATTTCCGCTCACTCCCGAGATCGCCTACGTCGCCTACGCGCTCACCGGCTTTTTTCTCGCAATGATCTACGGTCCCATGACCAAGCTCGTGTCGGAAAATACCGAGCCGATATACGCCACCCGATGCAGCACCGTCTATACCTTTGCCTCCTATTTCGGCTCGCCTGCGGCGGGGATGCTCGCGGCGATATTCACCTGGCAAAGCGCGCTTTTTGCGGGCGGAGCGCTTCTCGGCACGATGGCTGTCATCTCATTTATCTCCTTTGCCGTGCTTGAGAAAAGAAAGATCATCACCTATTCAAAAAGCAACAGTGAAGAAAAGAAAAAGGGAAGCCTTAAGCTGCTTTTTAGGCAAAATTATATAAAATTCTGCGCAGTTTCAATGATAACGGGCGTAATTCGCACCTCGGTAGTCTTTTGGCTCACCACCTATTTTGCCGATTGCCTCGGCTATTCCGAAAAAACGGCGGCAACCGTCTTTAGCGTAGCCACCCTCGTAATATCGTTTGCGGCACCGCTCGCGGTATATGTTTACGAGAAGCTGAAATACGATATGGATAAAACGCTGCTTATAATGTTTATCACCTCTGCCGTTTTCTTTGCATCGGCGTACTTTATAAAGCTGCCGCTGTTAAACGTTATAGCGATAGTCGGCGCGGTAATGGCATCAAACGGTGCCGCAACGATGCTCTGGAGCATCTACTGTATGCGTCTTAAGAATACGGGCGTGGTATCCGGCGCAACCGGATTTTTGGATTTCTTAAGCTATCTTGCGGCTGCTGCCGCAAACAGCGTCTTTGCAAGCCTTATCACCTCTGTCGGCTGGCAGGGAATGATAGCCGTGTGGACTGCAACGGTAATATTGGGAGTCATAGTATCAATTCCGTTTAAAAAGAGAAAATCTGCTGAAAAATCATAAAAATCGGCAAGTTGTGTTGAAAAAACGGTTTAAATGTAATATAATAAATATTATTGTCTTAAAAGGAGAGCCGACTATGCTTTGCAAGCGCAATTTGTTAAGAGCCGCAAAGATAGCCGCAGGCGTGTTGCTTGCGGTGTTGCTCTCCGTTATTTTCATTTACAGCTCAAAGGTGCCGCGTGACCTCGCGATAGCCTCCGTTACGGTAGACACCACCCAGATGTTCCTTGGCGACAATTTAGAAGGCAAGATACGCTTCGGTGTCACCTATTACAATAAAAAGGGCGAGGTGCTAAACGGCTACGTTTCACCTCGGGATATAAAGCTTTATTCAACGGGAGGCGTGGTAGACGGGCTCGAGGTAATCGACACCGAAAGCGACTCAATAACAGTCTACTGCACCGTCGACGGCATAAAGAGCAACGAACTCACGGTAACGCGCGTCTTTTCCTCAAATCTTCCCATAATGGTATTCACGCCCAAGGGAAATCTCGGCGAAAACAGCTACGCGACCATCAAGGTATACGATAACGGAAGCTATAACACCCTCGACGACGAATGTGATACCTACAGCGTAAAATATTCCAAAAGAGGCAAGTGGTCAACGGTATTCCCCAAGCCGCAGTATAATATAAAGCTTGTCGACGAAAAAAATCAGGAGATAAGCGCCGCCTTGCTCGGAATGACCGCGGGCAGCGATTTCGTAATGAACAATCCCTATGCCGATAAATCGCTTATAAGAAACTACCTTGCCTATAACCTCGGCGAGCAGATACTCGAGGCGTCGCTCGAAAGCCGTCTTTGCGAGGTGTGGATAGACCGCAACGGTAACGGCGAGCTTGCCGAAAACGAATATTTCGGAGTTTATCTCATATGCGAGAAGATAACCCGCAAAAACGTTGGCGTGGTAAAGAACGAGGGCTACATAGTCGCGCGCGATAAGGTCGATGCCGACGACGTTTATTTCACTCTCCCCTCCGATATTTACAGAAAATATCACGGTCTTGTCTATCCCTTTGCCCACCGCGTAAAATACCCCACCGAATCGAAGATAACCAAGTCGCAGCTCAAGGATATACAGGAGGAGATAACCGATCTCCACAATATGATAACTGCCGAGCCGATAACCGAAACGGCGTATAAGGACCTTATAGATATAGAAAGCTATATAGACGCCCTTTTGATAAACGAGGTAATGAAAAACGCCGACGGATTTTTCTTCTCAACCTATTTCTATAAGGAAAATGCCGAATCAAAGCTTAAAAGCGGTCCCGTTTGGGATTTCGACCTTTCGGCAGGCAACTTAAACAGAGAAACGGGCGCTCTTTCCAAGCCCGAGGGCTTTTATATGCTCGAAACGGAATGGACGGTGCAAATGCTGAAGGATCCGGAGTTTAAAGCGGCACTAAGGAGCCGCTATGCCGAGCTTCGCGAGGGCGCACTCTCCGATGAAAATATAATCGGAATAATAGACGGCGCGGTAGAGCTTCTCTGCGAGGGAGGCGCCGTCGAGCGCAACTTCGACAGATTCCCCGAGCTTATGGACGGACGCTACAAGGAAATAATAGGCGACTTCTTCGTTGAGACCAAGAGCTACGATGAGGAGATATCTCTTATGAAGAGCTTTCTTATAAACCGACTCGAATGGCTCGACAGAGAGATACCGAATATATAAAAAGGAGAAAATGAAATGAAAGCAATAATCACAGTTATCGGAAAAGACAGCGTCGGCATCATCGCAAGAGTAAGTGCCGAATGCTCAAGCTATAAGGCAAATATCCTCGATATAACCCAAAAGGTATTTACCGATACCTTCGCGATGATAATGATGGTCGATACCGCCGAAATGGAGGCTGAATTTGCCGACTTTGCAGAGCATCTCGAGGCTATCGGCAAGGAGCTCGGGCTTGTAATAAAGGTCACCCACGAGGACCTTTTCAACTCAATGCACAGAATATAACTGTAAGGACGGCATAAAAGATGATAGACGCATACGACGTTCTTGAAACGATAAAAATGATCGAGGAGGAAAACCTCGATATAAGAACGGTAACAATGGGCATCTCCCTTTCCGACTGCGCGTCGGACAGCATTGAAAAAAGTGCGAATAAGGTTTACGATAAGATAACAAAAAAAGCAAAAAAGCTTGTTGAAACGGCAAATAAGATAGAGCGCGAATACGGTATTCCCATAATAAATAAGCGCGTTTCGGTAACTCCCATAGCACAGCTTGCCTCCGCGGTAGAGTGCGAGGACGTATCTCTCTTTGCAAGAAAGCTTCAGCAGGCGGCGGATACTCTCGGAATAGATTTCCTCGGCGGATACAGCGCCCTCGTTCAGAAGGGTATGACAAAGGGCGACCTTCGCCTTATAAAAAGCATTCCCGAGGCAATATCGGAAACACGCTGCGTCTGCTCCTCGGTAAACGTAGGCTCCACCAGAGCAGGTCTTAATATGGACGCGGTAAAGCTTATGGGTGAAACGGTAAAGGAGCTTGCCTATATCACGAGAGATAACTCGTCGATAGGCTGTGCAAAGCTCGTTGTCTTTGCAAATGCGGTTGAGGACAATCCCTTTATGGCAGGCGCGTTTCACGGCGCAGGCGAGGCTGAAACGGTAATAAACGTTGGCGTTTCGGGTCCCGGCGTTGTAAAGGCGGCTCTTTCAAAGGCGCCCGACGCCGATATAACCGAGGTTGCCGAGATAATCAAAAAGACCGCGTTTAAAATAACGAGAATGGGTCAGCTCGTGAATAGGATCGCCTCAGAGCGCTTGGGCGTTGCCTCCGGCATAGTCGACCTTTCGCTCGCTCCCACCCCCGCAATAGGCGACAGCGTTGCGAGAATTTTAGAGGAGATAGGACTTACTCACACGGGCTCTGCAGGAACCACCGCCTGTCTTGCAATGCTCAACGACGCCGTTAAAAAGGGCGGCGTAATGGCTTCGAGCCACGTCGGCGGCCTTTCGGGCGCATTTATTCCCGTTTCCGAGGACGAGGGCATGATAGAGGCTGTGAGAATGGGCGCACTATCGCTTGAAAAGCTTGAGGCAATGACTGCCGTTTGCTCGGTAGGTATAGATATGATAGCCGTCCCCGGCGACACTCCCGCCGAGGTCATCTCGGGACTTATTGCCGACGAGGCGATGATAGGTATAATAAACTCCAAGACCACCGCGGTAAGAGTTATCCCTGCCTACGGTAAAACGGTGGGCGATGAGATATCCTTCGGCGGACTTTTGGGAAGCGCACCCATTATGAAGATAAGCACCGAGTCGCCCCTTAAATTCATCTCGCGCGGCGGCAGAATACCCGCTCCCATTCAGAGCCTTAAAAACTGAAAAAGGAAAGAAAAACAATGAAAAACGCGTTTAAAAGAACGGTTTTTGCCGTTTTGACGGCGGTTATGCTGTTTTCTCTTTGCGGCTGTATCGAGTCGGGACCGGAGGGAAACACGAGTCAGGCAACCCCCACGAGTATAGAAGAGGTGCGCTATAACTGGCTGAGCCTTTTCGATAAGAAAAACGAGATCTATTCAACTCTTACCGAGAAAAATTACGATTTCGAGGCAGATCCCTTGGGATTTAATCCCATCGACGTTGAAATGGTGCTTCTCGGTCAGGTGATGCCCACGATAGACGATTATATCACCGTTTCCGAGCTTTATAAGCTTGAAAAAAGAGTGGATGCGGTAACCGCGGCGATAAACGAGCTTTACGAGGCGGTTAAGGAGCTTTGACGTAAAAAAAGATCGCACGTTTTTAAAACGTGCGATTTTTCATTTAAAAAGCTCCGTTTTTTCTCGGGCTTATCACAGTTTATCGGTAAAATATTTTATAATATGCGACAAAGTTTTTACAAATTGCCCATTAAAGATATGATATAATAAAAAGAGAGAAAAACGGCAAAAAACCTTTTAAAAGGAGAAAAAATGAAAAAAGCGATTGTAGTTGTTACAGCACTCATAACTCTGCTTCTTTGCTCCTGCGACACCGTCGAAAACGGAGCTTCGTCAAGTAATAGTAATGCGTCGGTCGATACGGGCTTCGAGGCAAAGGAAAGTGAAATGTTTACGGGGCGCGATAAAAACGACTCATACTCGGAGGAGGATGCGGTGAGGATAACCCTTTTGGGAAGCGGTGCCGAGGCAAGCTCCGACTCGGTTGAGATATCGGGTAACACCGTTACCTTGAAGGCGGAGGAGACCTATATAATTTCGGGTAATTTAAACGGAACGCTTACCGTCGATACCGACGGAAAGGCGAAGCCGCATATAATTTTCAACGGTGTGAATATTACTGCCGACGGCTTTGCGGCGCTTTACGTCAAGGAGGCGGACAAGGTGGTAATAACGCTTGCAAAGGGCAGCGAAAACAGCCTGACGAGCGTTGGAGCCTTCAGACAGACCGACGGAAACGGCGTTGATGCCGCAGTCTTTTCAAAGCAGGATATTACCTTTAACGGAAGTGGCTCGCTTACCGTTTCGTCGCCCTCGGGGCACGGAATAACCTCGAAGGACGACCTCGTTTTTACGGGCGGAAGCTACAGGGTAAATGCAGGTCTTCAGGCGATAGATGCAAACGACAGCATAAGAATAGCAAAGGGTACGTCGTTTGAGATAACGGCAGGAAAGGACGGACTTCACGCCGAAAACAACGATGACGACAGTCTCGGATTTATCTACCTTGCGGGCGGAAGCTTCGATATAACGTCGAAAAACGACGGAATAAGCGCAGGTGCTTATCTTCAGGCAGAAGACGGCGAATTCAATATAACGGCAAGCGGAAGCTCGGGCAGTATGAAGGGAATAAAGGCGGTAGGCACGGTGCTTATAAACGGCGGACGGTTTACCGTAAATTCAAAGGATGACGCGGTACACAGCAACAGCTCGGTTGTGATAAACGGCGGAAGCCTTGAGATAACCACCGATGACGACGGCATTCACGCCGACGAGTCGCTCGTGATAAAGGGCGGCGCTATAAATATTACGAAATGCTACGAGGGACTTGAGGCGCTCAACGTTTCGGTTGAGGGCGGAGCGGTTTCTCTTATTGCAACGGACGACGGCATAAACGCCGCCGGCGGAAAGGACGGAAGCGGCTTCGGAGGCGGAGGAGGCTTTGGAAAGGACCATTTCGGCAAGGGTGGCAAGGGCGGCTTTTCAATGGGCAACAATCTTTCGAAGGGAAGCATAACCGTTTCGGGCGGCACTGTTTACATTCAGTCGTCGGGCGACGGAATGGACGCCAACGGCACGCTTCTGATATCGGGCGGCTTCGTGACGGTGTGCGGTCCCACAAAGGGAGATACCGCAACGCTTGATTACGATATAAGCGGAAGCATAACGGGCGGCACCTTTATAGGAACGGGCTCTGCCAATATGGCGCAGACCTTCAGCGACGCTTCGCAGGGAGTTATTGCGGGCAGAGTGGGAAACGTTTTGGCAAACACCCGTATTACTCTGAAGGACGGAAGCGGCAAGGTAATAATTGATCACACCCCCGTTCTCGATTATGCGGTAATTATAGTTTCATCACCCGAATTGGTCTCGGGCGAGAGCTACGAGCTTACGATAGGCGACGAAACGGTAACGGTGAAGGCAGGATAGCAAATGCTATTTGCCGAGAAATTATGCTCGTGTAATAAGCTACCGTTGCAGAATTATTCTGCAGTAAATAAAATAACGCCGACAGATACTAAAATCTGTCGGCGTTATTTTATCTTCCTTCTTTACGAATCTTTTCAATACAGTCTTGCTTCACGGCTTCTTTTAAGTTTCTGGTCCAATCTGACCACTCTGAATTTTTCTGACCGTAGGTAAGATTTTCCTCATATTCTTTCGGTATCCAAGTGGAAATATCTGCCTCATTATGAGAAATCAATGCTTCAATATTATCAAGGGCTTTATACAGCTTCGCTTCATCGGTGAGCATTTCTTTCATTTCGTCAAAAAGGAACTGTATTTCATCTTTTGTGTTGGGCGGTAATAAAGAAATAACTTTCTCAATAGCAAGTTCTTCCTCTGTTTCGTCATTTTGGTTTTTCAGAAATGCAGGAATATCTCCTGTTATGGCTTCTCCAAAATCATGAATCAAGCACATTTTTATCACTTTATTTATATCCAAGTTCGGATATTCATCCGCACACAGCATAGCCATTACGGCAAGTCTCCATGAATGCTCGGCAACAGACTCCTGCCTGCCGCTTGACGTCCAAGAATGACGAGTATTGCATTTTAATTTTTCAATAACATTCAAAAACTCAATATAATTTCTACAATCCATTTTCTCATTTATCTCCGATTTCGCATTGCCTTATCAGAAATTATATCTCAAAACCACAAATTCGTCAAGTTATATTCCGACTTTGCCGAAGTAATATTTTTACTGCCTAAACTCGTATAGCGAATAGAATCGGCGTGATACTCTGTTAAGAGTATCACGCCGACGTTACGGGGATTTTTTTATATTTCGGTAAAGTCAAATACCGTTTTGCCGTCCTTTACGGAGGCGGTCATTTTATAGTGCTTTTCCTTTACGAGCTCCTTTGAAAGAAGCTTGTTTGCGATAACGTCCTCTATCTCGGTCTGTATCGCGCGGCGAAGAGGTCTTGCTCCGTAAATTCTGTCAAAGCCCACCGCCGCTATTGCAACCACTGCGCTTTCGTCAAATTCGATATAAACGGGGAATTCCGAAAGCCTTTTCGATACGTCGCAAAGCATATTTCTCGCAATTTGTCTTATATTTTCCTCGTTAAGCTGCTTAAAAATTACGATCTCGTCTATTCTGTTTAGAAATTCGGGACGAAAATCCTTTTTAAGCTCGCTCATAACGGCTGACTCTATCTTGCTTTGAGCGCTTTCGAAATCAGCCTCGCCGCCGCCCGTAAAGCCCAGAGTTTTCGGCTCGGTGATAAGGCGTGCGCCGGTGTTTGAGGTCATTATGATAACGGTATTTTTAAAGTCCACGCGACGTCCGTGCGAGTCGGTGAGCACGCCGTCGTCGAGTATCTGAAGGAGTATATTGAATACGTCGGGGTGAGCCTTTTCTATCTCGTCGAAAAGTATTACCGAGTAGGGACGGCGACGTACCTTTTCGGTGAGCTGACCGCCGTCATCAAAGCCGACGTAGCCGGGAGGGGAGCCGATGAGCTTGGAAACGGCGTGCTTCTCCATATATTCCGACATATCGACTCTTATCATATCCTTTTCGGTGCCGAACATTGCCTCGGCAAGCGATTTGGAAAGCTCTGTTTTACCTACGCCCGTGGGACCTAAAAAGAGGAATGAGCCGACGGGTCTTTTGGGGTCCTTTAAGCCTACGCGTCCGCGTCTTACCGCGCGGCAAACGGCTCCAACGGCGGCGTCCTGACCTACGACGCGCTTGTGGATTATATCCTCAAGCATAGAAAGACGCTCGCTCTCCGTTTCCTCAAGCTTGGAAACGGGAATGCCCGTCTGGACCGATACGGTGGCGGCGATGTCGGCGGCGTCGACGCATTTGTCGCTCTGCTGAATGCGGCTCTTCTTAAGAGCGTCGAGCTGTGAAAGGATGCTTTTTTCCTCGTCGCGAAGGGCTGCGGCTCGCTCGAATTCCTGATTGTTTACCGCCGCCTCCTTTTCGATAATAAGGCGCTTTCTCTCCCTTTCGAGCTTTTCAAGCTCGGGCGAGGCGGTCTTTTCCGAAAGCCTTACTCTCGACGCTGCCTCGTCCATAAGGTCGATGGCCTTATCGGGCAGAAATCTGTCCTGAACGTAGCGCGAGGAGAGCTTTACCGCCGCTTCTATCGCGGCGTCGGTTATCTTTACCTTGTGGTGTGCCTCGTATCTGTCGCGCAGGCCCTTGAGGATAAGTATTGCGTCCTCCTCGGAGGGCTCGCCCACCGTGACGGGCTGAAATCTTCTCTCGAGCGCCGCGTCCTTTTCAACGTTTTTGCGGTATTCGTTTATAGTGGTGGCGCCTATTACCTGAAGCTCACTTCGGGCAAGAAAGGGCTTTAAAATGTTGGCGGCGTCGACGGCGCCCTCTGCCGCGCCCGCGCCGACGATGGTGTGGAATTCATCTATAAACAGAATGATGTTTCCCGCCTTTTTGACCTCGTTTATGACGTTTTTGAAGCGCTCCTCGAATTCGCCGCGGTATTTTGCGCCCGCAAGCATTGAGGCGATGTCGAGGGTAAAGACGCGCTTGTTCTTTAATATGTCGGGGACGTTTTCGTTTACTATCTCGGTTGCGAGAAGCTCGGCAATGGCGGTCTTGCCGACACCCGGCTCGCCTATCAGGCAGGGGTTGTTTTTGGTGCGGCGGGAAAGTATTTGAATAACGCGGCGAAGCTCATTATCTCTGCCGATGACGGGGTCTAATTTTCCCGATTTGGCAAGGGCTGTGAGGTCTCTGCCGAACTTTTCAAGGCTCTCGCCTCCCTTTGCGCCGCTCTTGCCGCCGTAGGCGGAGCTTTTTTGCGAGAAGCTCTGCTCGATGCCCATTGCATCGTAAACGGCGTCGGAAAGGGCGTCGGTATCGACGTTTAAGCGAAGCAGTATCTCGTAGCCCTTCGAGTCCTCGTCGGAGAGGAGGGCAAGCAGTATATGCTCGGTGCCGATATAGCCCGAGTCGAGTCTTGACGACACGGCGGCGGCACCCTCGATTATCTTTTTCGCTCTGGGGGTGAGGTCGTGGGCGGAAACGGAGGTGGGAATACCTGTGCCGATGATGTCGGATATTATTTCAATCACGTCGGACACAGTGACGTTTGCCTCTTTTAAAGCGTTGGCGGCGACTCCGCCGTCGATCCTTAAAAGTCCGAGCAGTATGT
Organism: Clostridia bacterium; assembly: GCA_017504945.1. Lineage (GTDB taxonomy): Bacteria > Bacillota > Clostridia > Oscillospirales > RGIG5299 > RGIG5299. The sequence continues at coordinate 64,716 of JAFVQJ010000012.1, read as the reverse complement.
GCTCGCTTCCGACGTAGCTGTGTCCGAGCTCCTTTGCCGATTCGACTGCCGACTGAAAGACCTTGGCTGCCTTTTCGGTAAAGCTGTTTTCATACATATATATCAGTCCTTTCGCTGAATATCAAAGGGATTGCACGGCAATCCCTTTTACTCTAATAATTATAGACGGAAATTTGAGAAAATATCATCGTTTACGCCGATTTCTTTTCGATATCCTTTATTTTGTCGCGGATAACGGCGGCGTCCTCGTATCTTTCCTCGGAGATTGCTCTCTTAAGCTGCTTTTTGAGCGACTGCAGCTCGTTTTTGGGTGCCTTTATCTCGCTCTTCTTTTCTTCCTTTATCTCCTTCTTTTCGGGAGCGGGCTCGAAAAGGGGAGCGCTGAAAAAGCTTTTATCGAAGGCGTTCATAAGGGAGAAGGCGTCGCTGAAAAAGCTTCGCTCGATAGCGGAAAAGGGAGATTCGAAAAGGCTTCTTCCGAAAAAGCCCGAGAGGGCGGGAGCTTTGAGCTTTATGCCGAGCTTCTCGGCGCATTCTTCGCATAAATACAGCTCGGTTCTTTTGCCGTTTACCGTTTCGCTGTAAAAAACGTTGGCTTCATTCTTTTTGCAATGATTACATTTCATAATATATCGTTCCTTTCAGATTATTTGCTGTTTGCAAGTGCGGCAAGCATATTTTTGAATATTCTTGCGCGAAGGCGGTCTTTATCGGGATTGACTATTCCCGAAAGGGAGCTTTCCGAAAGAGCCGAGGCGATTATTGCCGACTCCGATTCGGTTATATATCCCGACGAGAGCATATTCGAGAGGAAGATCCTCACGGTGTTGCCGTCTATCGAGGAGCCTACCGAGTTTATGATATGCATAAGGGTCTGCCCCTTAGACATTGAAACGCGCCTTATGAGAATATAACCTCCGCCGCCTCTTACGCTCTCCACAACGTAGCCCTGCTCGGGGGTGAAGCGGGAGGAAACGACGTAGTTTATCTGGCTCGGCACGACTCCGAAGCGGCCCGCAAGCTCGTTTCTTCGGAATTTGACGCCTTCCTCCTCGTCGGCAAGCTCTTTTAAGAATTCGTAGATTATATCGCTTGAACGCATTGTGTTACCTCGCTTGGTTTTATTTGACTTTGACTATCTTTGACCTTTACAATGATATTATACGCCGCGGTGAGAAAAATATCAAGGTCAAAGAAGGTCAAAAAACAATAAGAGATTTTGAAATAGCTCCCAAAATCTCTTAAAATCTCACTTATTCGAATTTTTTCACACTTTTTTAAAAATGAAAAAGCGGCGGATATTCCGCCGCTTTTAATTTAAATTCAGTTAAAGAATTTGACCTTTACGGGTGAGAGGATTCCGTTTACCGTCTTTTGACGCATAAGGTTGCCGTAGGGTGAGGTGGTTTCTATAACGAGCTCGTTTACGCCCTCCTTAAGACCCTCAAGCTCTGCAACGCCGGGCCTCCAAAGCCTTTTTGCAATTTCCTTGCCGTTTAAGTAAACGGTGAAGGCGTCGTCGGTATCTACCGAAACGAATGCCTTTTTGCAGGGCTTTGCATCGAAGGTGTAGCTGTAACGGGCGTCGCCGGTGCAGTATTTGAGACCCTGAACGGAGAAGTCGCCGTAGGTGATCTTCTCTGCATCAAAGGGAATAAGCTTGTCGTTTTCGCTAAGAGCAAAATCGCCGAATACCATAGTGTTGGGGATAGTGTGGAAGGCGTTGTAATCGGGGATAACGCACTCGAGAATAAGCTCGTTTTCTCCCTCCTTGACGTAATCGGAGATGTCAAGCAGGCAGTTTTCGGGGCCCCAGAGCCTGTAATTCTCTTTGAGCTTGAGCTTTTTGCCGTTAAGGGTTGCCTTCTTGATGCATTCAAGCTCGGTAAATAACTCTATTCTGCCCTTGTAGCCGTTTAAGGTGAAGGTCGATCTTGCGGTGTATTTATCCTTGCAGCAGATGAAATCTCTTCCCTCGAACATTGTGAAGTTTACAGCCTTTTTGTAGCCGAAATCGTTTTTCTTGAATTTATACTCGAAGGGGCAGATTAAGACGTTATTTGCCATTTTGAAGCCGAATTTGTCAAGAGTTATCTCGCCGTCTGCCTTTGCGTCGCATACGTTCCAAAGGTCGACGCCGTTTGCGGTGCCCTCGGCATTTACGCTGCCGTTTTTGTTGGAAACGACCATAACGAGCTCGAAGTTGTTAAGGACAAGCTCGGCGCGGCCGCCGTTTACCGAATAGGGACGGTCCTCTCTGGTGAGAGGCGAGATGATCTTCATATCGGGTAAAAGATCGAAGGAGACCTTGACCGACTTATCGTCGTCGTTGTCGATAAACAAAACGGTGGTGTCGCAGTTCTCACGGAGAGCGGTGTAGACCATACCGTCCTCTGCCTTGAAGTTAAGAAGGTTATGATCGCCTACGAGTGATCCGAGATCTGCCTTAAGGTCGGCAACGGTTGCGCCCTCCTTAACTATCTCGTAAATATTCTTGCCGTCGTATTTATAAAGCTCTGCGCCCTCTGCCTTTGAGGCGCTCCTTGCAAGCATTGCGGCGTCGGGAAGCGCCTTTTTGCAGTCAATTTTATTCTCGAGGAAGCCGTTTATGAATATCTGCAGCACGTCGGTGTCAAAGAGCATATTTACAAAGTCGGCTATCTTTTCGTCGTAGTTCTTAACTGCGGGGAAGATGACGGTATCGTATTCGTATTTGCCGATAACAGCCTTGCCGCCGACATTCTTGAAGTCGTTTAACATAAACTCGGAGATGATATCGAACTCAACATGGAGCTGCAAAAGAGCGTTTACGAGGTTTTCGTAGAGAATATCGGTGCGGTTTGCCTCGGTGTCGGCGCTGGTGGGGTAGTGAGCGAGGTCGATGCCCTGCTTGATGTGGGTAAGGGGAGCGATGACGGCTACCTTACCTGCGGGACGGGTCTGTGCCGAGATATACTGTACCGCTCCGATATAGTCGGAGAATATCTTATAGTATTTTGCAAGGGGGTTATTGTAGCTGTGTGAGGGCGGATATCCCATCGGCTGCTCCTTGCGGTTGCCGTTTAGCGAGTAGTAGGCGCCCATATACTGAATGAAGTTGCCGCCCATGGTGAGAATTCTGTTTGCAATTCTCTTGAGAAGGTCAAAATGGGTATCCCAGCCGCTGCAGGTGTATGCCTCGCAGAGAATTCTGTCGCGCTCGCAGAGCTTTGCAACGGAGGAGACCATTTTGCCCGCGTTGTTGAAGTTTGTGTCGTTTATTTTGACAGAGGAGGCTATCGAGTCCATGCCGGGACGGTGCAAAAGGGTAAGCGCCTTCTGCATATCGCCCGTTTCCATAAGTGACCACTGAAGATGCTCCTCGCCGCCGAAGTGACCGGTGAACATAAGGTTGTTTTCAACGCACCAGTCGCTCATCTGCTTGATGAAATTTTCGAGGTAAAGGTCGGTAACGAGATTCCAGAAATCGTTTCTTACCTTTCTGTGTTCCTCGGTAACGGGCGGGAAATAGAGCCAGTTTATCTGTGAACCGAGATCGTAGCCGTATCTCTTTTTGAATTCCTTTTCGGTGCAGTCGTTGAATACTACCGCGCCCGACTTGATGATATCGCCGACGGCGCACATTGTGGTCTCGTCGGTAAATACGCCTCTTACGGTGGTGCCGAATTCCTTGCCGATATATTTCTTATAGCGCTCGTGGGTAAGCTCGATATATTTTCTTACTGCCTTGGGGTTGAAGGTGTCGATATAACCGGGAACCTCGTGAAGACCGTTTGCCCAGTGAGCCGATGCGAGAAGGGTATCCTGATATTCGATGAAATAGAAGTCAAGCACGGTGACGTTTATTGATTTGTTGAGATAGGTCACCTTGGTGGTAACGCCGTTTGACTCTACCTTTATCTCCTTGGTAACGTCGACGAAATTGACCGAGCCGTTATCGATATTTTCGACAAAAGCCTTATAGAAAACGCCGTTTGCAACGTGAGAAAGAGGCTGGCAGGAGCCTACTGCGAGCTGATAGCGTCTTAATATCTTGCCCTTTGTCCAAGGATATTTTTCAAGAAGCTTGCCGCCTGCGGTGCCCGAGGGCCAGTTATATTCGTCGTATATCCAGAATTTCATTCCGAGCTTTTTGGTGACCTCTATCGCAAATGCGATAAGCTCCATAAAGTCGTCTTCAAGATAATCGTCGCGCAGACCGAACATGGGATGGATAAAGTATTCGTAAATACCCATTTTTTTGAATTCGCCGAGCTGGAATTCGATCTCCTTTTTGGTAGTGATATCCATCCAATACCACATAACGACGGGATTGTACTCGTCGCCCATAAGCTTGAAATCGTAAACAACGTTGTTATTCATTTTATCATCCGCCTTTAACGTATGAATTTTTTATAATTATATATTATTTACTTGCGAAATGCAAGAGCAAAAAGAAAAAAACAATGTCAAAAAATTGCTGTCTTTTTATTGCTCTTTAAAAACGGAACATTTATGAAAAAAGTGTTGGCAAAAGGAATAAAAGATGGTATAATCTATTAGTATTAAAAAACGGAAGGAAGGCTTTTTATGAATAAGAAAAATATCTTTCTTTGGATAGTATGGATACTTGAGGGTATAATCGTCGGCGTGGGCGCAATTCTCCCCGGTGTGAGCGGCGGCACGCTCTGCTATGCCTTCGGTATGTATAATCCCATATTGGAGGTGCTTTCGAGTCCCTTCAAGAATATTAAAAAGTATTGGTTTATGCTCGTGTTTTTCGTGATCGGTGCGGGAATCGGCTTCGTGCTGTTTGCCGGCGTTACAAACTGGCTGTTAAACACCTTTGAGAGCGCGGTGCTGTGTGCATTCGTGGGTCTTATTATCGGTACCGTTCCCGATCTCTGGAAGGAAGCGGGCGAGCACGGCAGAAGCAAGGGCGCTATTGCGGCTATGATAATAAGCTTTCTTGCAATATCGGCGGTGTTTTACATATTCAAGAACGTTTGGCATCTCACCATTGCGCCTACCTTTATCGGTTATCTTATCTGCGGCATAGTTTGGGGACTCAGCTTTATAGTTCCCGGATTTTCCTCCTCCACGCTTTTGCTTTTCTTCGGTATTTACGAGCCGATGTCGGAGGGTATTTCAAAGCTTGATCTCTCGGTGCTTATTCCCATCGGAATTGCAATGATCATCTGCTTCCTCCTTCTTTCAAAGGTGATGAAGATGATTTTTGAGAAATTCCACTCGGTTGCGTCGCACTGTATTCTCGGCTTCGTTATAGCTACAACTATAATGGTAATTCCCTTTGAGAATTTCCTCGATTCGTGGGCGGTAAATTCAGTTTGCATTATAGGCGGCATAGCTGCGGCGCTCGGCTTTACGGCGCTGTGCAATTTCCTTAAGAAAAAGGCGGAATAAATATTTATTGACATTTTTTTAACCTTATGTTAAAATATTTGAGGTAAATATGAGGGAGTAGCAAACGAGAGCGTCGTAGCACGTCCAACACCACTGCTCTTAAGAGAGTCTGGACCTGCTTTAAATTGCAAGACTCATGTGCTTTTGCATGGGACTGCTTCCTTTTACAAAAACGACAATGTCCCAAGAATAGCAAAGCTGTTCTTGGGATTTTTTATAGCCACCCGAAAGGAAAAAATTAGAAGAAGGAAAAAATATGACAATTTTTGATCTACTTACGATGATCGGCGGACTTTGTCTTTTTCTGTTCGGTATGAGCCTTATGGGCGATGCCCTTGAGCGCCGCGCGGGCGGAAAGCTTCAGTCGATCTTAAGCAAGATAACAACCAACAAAATGGCAGGACTTTTTACCGGCCTCGGAGTTACCTCTGTAATTCAAAGCTCGTCGGCTACCACCGTTATGGTCGTGGGCTTCGTAAACTCAAGGCTTATGACCCTGAAGCAGGCGATAAACGTAATTATGGGCGCCAATATCGGTACCACCGTTACAGCGTGGATACTCAGTCTTGCGGGCCTTTCCGACGATAACGTTTTTGTAAAGATCTTAAAACCCACCTCGTTTACTCCCGTGCTTGCACTTATTGGCATAATACTCTATATGTTCTTTAAGAGCGATAAGAAAAAGGATATAGGCGTTATACTGCTCGGCTTTGCCGTTTTGATGTTCGGTATGGACGCTATGACGGACTCTGTTTCGGGCCTTGCAGATATTCCCGAATTTCAGCAGATATTTTTGATGTTCAAAAACCCCGTTCTCGGCGTTCTGGTCGGCGCGGTGCTTACGGCAGTGATACAGTCGAGCTCGGCGTCGGTAGGCATTTTGCAGGCTCTGGCAATGACGGGCGCGGTTTCATACGGAGCCGCTATTCCGATAATAATGGGTCAGAATATCGGTACCTGCATTACGGCTATTCTCGCATCCTTCGGCACAAACAGAAATGCAAAGAGAGCGGCTCTCGTTCACCTCTCCTTTAACACTATAGGAACGGCAATATGCCTTACGGTATTCTCTATCGTTTCGGCTGTATTTTCGCCCGCACTTTTTGATGAATCGGCAACGATGTCGGGCATAGCGGTGGCACACTCCGCATTCAATATACTGTGTACGATAATTCTTCTCCCCGCAGCGGGGCTTCTTGAAAAGCTTGCATACAAGCTCGTGCCCGAAAGCAAAAAGCCCGAGAAGGTAGTTGAGCTTGACGAGATACTTCTCGCAACTCCCGCGGCCGCACTTGAAAGATGCCACTCTCTTGCAAACGAGATGTGCGTAGGAGCGGCTGACGCCCTCGGAAAATCGATAAGCTGTCTTGACGGATTCTCCGCAGAGCTTATGGACGAGATAAAGGACGCCGAGGATAAGGCGGATCACTACGAGGATATTATAGGAAGCTATCTCGTAAAGCTTTCGGCAAATAAGATAGACTCTCGCGACAGCGCCGAGGCGGCAAAGCTCTTAAAGGTGATAGGCGACCTTGAAAGAATATCCGACCACGCCGTAAACCTTGCCGAGTCGGCAGAGGAAATGATGAAAAAGGAAATAGTCTTTTCCGAGAACGCGGCGGCAGAGCTTAAGGTGCTTTCAAACGCTGTTACCGAGATAGTATCGCTTGCCTCAAAGGCGTTTATTGACGGCGATATCGAAGCCGCAAAGACAGTTGAGCCTCTCGAGCAGGTTATCGACGAGCTTAAGGACAGCCTGAGAAGCGGTCATATCGAAAGACTTCAGAACGGCACCTGCACGATAGATACCGGCTTCGTATGGTCCGATATACTTACAAACCTCGAAAGGATCGCCGACCACTGCTCGAATATTGCGGGCTGTGTGATCGATGCAGAGCAGAGCAACCTGAACATACATTTATCTATCCGCGCAATGAAGGCGGAAAGCGGTTATTTTAAAGAACAGTATAAATCCTTTGCCGAAAAATACAGCGTGCAAAGGTGATGAAAGGAAATAAAGATGATATACGCTCTTATTCTTTTTGCCGTGACCTACGTGGCAATGCTCGTTTTCAGCAAATACCGTCCTTATATAGCTATCGGCTCGGCACTTATCTTCATCGTTACGGGAATGCTTCCCTTAAACGAGATATTCACCTCGATAGACTTTAACGTTCTTATGATGATAGCGGGAACGATGGGCCTTGTTCAGCTCTTTATCGTGAGCAAGATGCCGGCGCTTCTTGCCGATCTCGTTATGGAAAAGGTGCCCAACGTTCAGGTGGCGGCGGTTGCGCTCTCGCTTTTTGCCGGCGTTATTTCGGCCTTCGTTGACAACGTTGCGACTGTTTTGATGGTAGCTCCCGTTGCCCTTGAAATATGCAAGAAGCTTAAGACCAACCCCGTTCCCTTTATAATCGGCATAGCCGTTTCCTCAAACCTTCAGGGCGCGGCAACTCTCGTTGGCGACACCACCGCAATAATGCTCGGCTCGTATGCCGATATGAGCTTCCTTGATTTCTTCTGGTATCAAGGCAAGCCCAGTATCTTCTTTGCGGTCGAGATAGGCGCCGTCGCGGCGGCTGTTATTCTTGCATTCCTTTTCAGAAAGGAAAAGGGAAAGGTTGAAAAAACGGGCGTTCGCACAAAGGTTACCGATTATGTTCCAACCGTGCTTCTTTGCGGCACCGTTTTGCTTCTTATATTGGCGTCGTTTATACCCAATAAGCCCGCAATTACCAACGGTATAATCTGCATGGCTCTTTTCGTGATAGGACTTGTCTATGCGGTTTTGAAAAACGTTAAAGAGGGTAAGGCGACCGTTATTGATACCGTTAAGGCAATAGATTTTGAAACGATAGGTCTTTTATTCGGTCTTTTCCTCGTTATAGGCGGTATTACCCACATGGGTGTTATCGACGAGATAGCAAATCTGTTAAAGGGCTTTGGCGGCGGAAACGTATTTTTGCTATACACCATAATCGTTTGGGGTTCAGTTGTTATTTCGGCGTTTATTGATAACATTCCCTACGTTGCGACGATGCTCCCAGTTATAACGGGTCTTGCCGCGGCACTTGAGATAGATCCCACGCTTCTCTATTTCGGTCTTCTTTCGGGTGCAACGCTCGGCGGAAACTGCACACCCATAGGCGCTTCGGCAAACATTACCGGTATAGGCATTCTTCGCAAATCGGGCTACGAGGTAAAGTCAAGCGACTTCTTCAAGATAGGCATTCCCTTTACTCTCGCCGCGATAATACCCGCGTATATCTACATTTGGTTTTTCTTTGCATAAAATTAACATAATATTTATTGACTTTCAAAAATCGGTGTGATAAAATTATCTTACCGAATATGAGGGAGTAGCAAGCGAAGCCCTTCGTAGCAAGCCGTCAATCGACCTTAAACGGTCCGGCCTTGTTTTAAATTGCAAGACTCATGTGTTACACATGGGAAAATTGTAAATTAACGAAAAAAATCCCGTGTGCAGCATATACTACACACGGGAATCTTTTTTAAAAGAGAGGGAATAAAAATGGCATTTCACAACAAGCCGATAAACGAGGTCCTTTCAGAGCTCGAAACGGATTCGGAAAAGGGTCTTACCTCGGCAGAGGTTGTTGCAAAGCGTGAGAAATACGGCTTTAACAAGCTTAAGGAAAAGAAAAAGAAGAGTTTTATGCTTCGTTTTCTCGATCAGTTTAAGGACGTGATGATCCTTATTCTTATCGCGGCGGCGATAGTTTCCTTCGTGGTTGCCTGCGTTGAGCAGAATCCCAAGGAGTTTTTTGAGCCTGCTCTCATTTTGCTTATAGTAGTGGTCAACGCCGTTATGGGCGTTTATCAGGAGGGTAAGGCGGAAAAGGCACTTGACGCGCTTAAAAATATGTCGGCTCCTCACGCGAGAGTTGTGAGAAACGGCGAGGAGAAGATAATCGAGGCGGCAGAGCTTGTCCCCGGTGATATAATCAAGCTTGAGGCGGGCGACTTCGTGCCCGCAGACGCGCGCCTTATCCACAGCGTGAGCTTAAAGAGCGAGGAGTCGGCGCTAACGGGTGAATCCGTTCCCTCCGAGAAGGAGTACGACGCCGAGGTAAAGGACGACGCTCCCTTGGGCGACAGAACGAATATGGTATTCTCGGGCTGCAGCATTACCTACGGTACCGCCTTGGCGGTGGTTACCGCAACGGGAATGGATACCGAAATGGGCAAAATAGCCAATCTGCTTGACGACGAGGGCGAAAGCCAGACTCCATTGCAGAAAAAGCTTGCACAGCTCGGCAAATATCTCGGAATAGTTGCGCTCGTTGCCTGCGCCATAATTTTCGTGGTGGGCTTGGTAAGCGGAACTCATCCCATGGAGATATTTATGATCGCGGTATCTCTTGCCGTTTCGGCTATTCCCGAGGGACTTCCCGTAATCGTTACCATCGTTCTTTCGATAGGCGTTCAGCGAATGGTTAAGAAAAACGCCCTTATTCGCCGTCTTCCCGCAGTTGAAACGCTCGGAAGCGCTTCGATAATCTGCTCCGATAAGACGGGAACGCTTACCCAAAACAGAATGACGCTCGTTAAGGCTTATCTTGACGGCGGCGCCGACACGGAGGATATAACCGACGGCAACTCCGACGCCGTAAAGAAGCTTCTTTGCTACGGCGCGCTTTGCTGCGACGGCTCGGTGGTTTTTGAGGACGGAAAGGAGCAGCATATCGGTGATCCCACCGAGACCGCAATAGTCTTTGCCGCTCACAGAAACGGGCTTCCCAAGGAGGAAATAAATGCAAAATACCCCAGAATTGCAGGCATTCCCTTCGATTCCGACAGAAAGCTAATGTCGACCGTTAACGTTATCGACGGCAAAAAGACGGTAATCGTTAAGGGTGCCTTCGATATGATGGCAGAGCGCTGTGTAAGCGGTGATATTGAAAGGGCAAAGGAATTTACCGAAAAAATGAGCGAAAACGCTCTTCGCGTTCTCGCGGTAGCATATAAGGAGATAGACGAGCTTCCCGCTTCTCTTACCTCCGAAAGCCTTGAGAGCGGTCTTACCTTTATGGGACTTGTAGGTATGATAGATCCTCCCAGACCCGAGGCAAAGGTTGCCGTTGCCACCTGCAGAAGAGCGGGAATAAAGCCCGTTATGATAACGGGCGACCACGTTGTAACGGCGTCTGCCATTGCAAAGGAGCTTGGTATTTTCACAGACGGCGACAGGGCGATAACGGGTGCAGAGCTTGACCTTATGACCGACAGCGAATTCGATGCGGTTATTGAAAATATTTCGGTCTACGCACGCGTTTCGCCCGAAAACAAGATAAGGATAGTTAAGGCGTGGCAGAGAAAGGGTCAGGTAGTTTCGATGACGGGTGACGGCGTAAACGACGCTCCCGCACTGAAGGCGGCTGACATCGGCTGCGCAATGGGTATAACCGGCACCGACGTTGCAAAGGGTGCCTCCGATATGACTCTTACCGACGATAACTTCGCGACGATAGTCGACGCGGTAAAAGAGGGCAGAGGCATTTATGCAAACATTAAAAAGGTAGTGGGCTTTTTGCTCGGTACCAACATCGGCGAGGTAATAACCGTTTTCGTCGCAATGCTTTTGTGGCAGAAGACGCCGTTGCTTTCGATGCAGCTTCTTTGGATAAACCTCGTTACCGACTCGCTTCCCGCAATAGCGCTCGGAATGGAGCCGGTTGAGAGCGACGTTATGGATAAAAAGCCCAAGCCCAAAAACGAGGGCATATTCGCTCACGGACTTGGCGTCAGAGTGGTGCTTCAGGGCTGTATGTTCGCGGTGCTCACCCTCGTGGGATATATGATAGGCTCGGGCATCTCCGAGGCGGCAGGTCAGACGATGGCGTTTGCCGTGCTTGCTCTTTCCCAGATAGTTCAGGCCTACAATATGCGCTCCGATCATTCGCTCTTTAAGATAGGTCCCTTCTCGAACTCGACTCTTAACAAGGCGGTGCTCGTTTCGCTTGCACTTATGTTGCTCGTTTTGTTCACTCCCGTCGGCATCGCATTCGGACTTGTTATCTTACCGTGGTATTATTACCTCATAATCCTCGGACTCGTTCTCGTTCCGCTCGTTGTAATGGAGCTTTCCAAGCTTTTGGGATTTATAAAGGCGCATAATCACAAATAATAAAAAACAAAAAGGACTGCGGAGCTTTACGCAGTCCTTTGATTTTTTCCCGCTTACGCCGCTTATGCTCCCCTTTCTTGTAAGGATACAAGAAAGGGGGAAAGAAAATCCTTTTTTCGCGAAAGTGGATGCGCGCTCGCACCTACCCCTCTTTTGTTGCGCCCAATAACAGAAAAGCAGGGCTTCAAAAGGGCGGTAGTCCTTTGAGGTTAATCCTTCGCAACTTCAGAAAAAACAAAATATCCACCCGTGTGGGTGGATATTTATTTTAAATCAAATTACGCTTTATTTCCGCAGCCGCCTTTATTTTCGGCGGGAGGATTGATGGTGATAGAGGACTCGGGCTTGGAGGGAGCGGGCTCGCTTGAGGTCGGAGCGTTCTCGTTGGGTGCCTCTGCGCTTACGCCGTTTACCGAGGTTATCGACATACCGCCGGTATTGTTGTCGCCGGGGGTAAACGCGCCGATCGAGAGATATGCGCCGTCGGTAAGCTCCTTAAGAACGTTAAGATCAACGGTATCGCCGTCGTCGTCGGTTCTGAATTCAACGCCGTTTATGTTTATTACGTAGCCGTAGGTGTCGTCGGGAACGAGAGTGAAGGTGTATTCCGAAGCGGCGGGAAGCTCAAGAGAGGTGAAATAATAGCCCTTTCTGTCGTTTATGCCGCTTAATGCGTTACCGTTCTCGTCGGTCCTGCCAACACCGTAGACCCAGATGAGAAATCTTCCGAGCTTGGTTGAGGCACCGTCGTTTTCGCCGTGAGCCTGAATCTCAACGCCCTTTATTCCGTTGTCGATATCCTGATCCTCGATGGCACCTGCAAGACCGTCAAACAGCCTGTATTCGGGGAGATCGGTTATTTTTGCGCTCAAAAGTCCCACGTTGAAGCCGTGACCGCCCCAGCCTGCGTCCTTGATAGTGGAGCCGTATTTTACCTCAATGCCGTCGATGGCGACCTTATCGTTTTTGACGGCAAGCATAGCGGGCCACCAGCCCTGAGGAGCATCGACGTCGATCCTGCCGTTTGCATCAACGGAGATATCGAATTCCTCGTCGTCAAAATAGGTGTAGTTGTCGCCGTCTATCTCCGAGCAGTAGATCTTCCAATTCTGAAGAGTTGCCTTTGCGGCGGAAACGTTCAAAAAGGAAAAGGAGGAGATGAGAAGAGCCAAAGCAAGAGTGCATGCTATGATTTTCTTTTTCATATTGAATGTCCTTTCAAAATTATTCAAACTGATAAATCAGTCTAAATTTTTTACAAATTCCTTCAGGTATGCCTTGAATTCATTGCCTATCTCACCGTGGTTTACCGCCGTTTCAACTGCTGCCTGCATTACGCCGAGCTTATTGCCCATATCGTAACGTGTGCCGGAGAAGATGACGCCCGTCATACCGACGGTGTTTGCAAGCACCTTCATCGCGTCGGTAAGCTGTATCTCGCCGCCCGCACCGGGAGGAGTTACGTCGAGAATATCGAATATCTCGGGAGGAAGCACCACTCTTCCCAAAATTGAAAGATTGGTAAATTCCTCACCCTTTTTGGGCTTTTCTATCATATCGGTAACGGAGTAAAGCCCTTCCTCGAGCTTTTCTGCCTTCATAGAGCAATACCTCGAAAGCTGCTCGGTGGGGACCTCTTTAAGTCCGCACACGCCCTTGCCGTATTTCTCATACGCCTCGCAAAGCTCCTTGGTGGCGGGGACGTCGCCCATAATAACGTCGTCGCCGTAAAGCACCGCGATAGGCTCGCCTGCGGCAAAGCCTCTTGCGTAGCTTATGGCGTGACCGAGCCCCTTTACCTCCTGCTGACGAACAAAGGTTATCTTTGCAAGATTGCAGGGGTCAAGGTAAGCCTTAAGCTCCTTTTCTTTTTTGCCTGCGATAAGGCGCTCCTCAAGCTCGGCGTGACGGTCAAAATGGTCCTCGATAGCGCTTTTTCCTCTTGAGGTTATAATGAGTATCTCCTCAATGCCGGAGGCTGCCGCCTCCTCGACGATATACTGAATTGCGGGCTTATCGACGATGGGCAAAAGCTCCTTCGGTATAGCCTTGGTGGCGGGAAGCATTCTGGTGCCGAAGCCTGCGGCGGGGATAACTGCCTTTCTTACTTTCATAGCTGTCTTCCTTTCGGTTGTTTACCTTTTATGAAATCTATAAACGAATATTTGTTGAGAATAAAGCAAAGCGGTATTCCGAGGATAAAGCAGGACGCCGCCTCGGACGCAAAAAAGGGAAGGAGAGCCGCTGTATATGCGGCAAAAAAGCCGTTTCCCTCTGTGGCGGAAAATGCGATTACCGCGGGAATTATTGCGCTGTTGAAAAGCACGGGCGGAAACGAGGCGAGAAGATATTCGTAAAATCTTACCTTCCTTATGCCGTGAGAAAAGCGCTTTCTGTAAGAAATGCCGAAAAGCGCGGTGAAGACTCCGCCCAAAAGAGTGGCTATGGGACCGAAAACAAGGTCGAGCGCCCCGTAGCCCGAGAGGAGATTCGAGATAAAGCAGCCCACCGTGAGAGCGAGCGCCGACTCGGGAAAGAAAAAGGGCAAGACGGTAAGCGCCTCGGATATGCGAAGCTGAACGGGGGAGAAGGCTATCGGAAGCGTTGCCCAAGTGAGAGCAACGTAGAGCGCGGCAATTACGCCGCAGAGTGTGACGGTACGGATCCTTTTCATTTTGATTCTTCCTGTTCGTAGTTTTTATTAGGGTCGGGATTTTGCGAACCGACCGGTAAAATGCCTGTAAATAATATACCATTAAATGCCGATTCGGTCAATAGCCAAAAAGGACAAAAGAAAATAAAAGGTGCTAAATTTGGCAAAAAACGCCGAAAAATAATATCTGTACTTGAAATTGCTCGAAATTTATTATATAATAAATTAGGCGACTTCAGAAAAACGACGGAGCAGTGATTATATGGATATTTTTCAATTCTTTATGTTGCTCGGCGGTCTTGCCTTTTTCCTTTACGGAATGACGGTAATGTCGGGCGGTCTTGAAAAGGTTGCGGGCGGTAAGCTTGAGCGCACTCTTCGCAAAATGACCTCAAATCCCTTAAAGAGTATCGGTCTCGGTATGGGAATAACGGTTGCGATACAGTCCTCCTCGGCTATGACCGTTATGCTTGTCGGTCTGGTAAACTCGGGCATTATGGCTCTTGAACAGACCGTGGGCGTTATTATGGGCTCGAATATCGGCACTACTCTTACCGCGTGGCTTCTCAGCTTGAGCGGTATTGACGGCGACAACATCTTTATTAAGATGCTCAAGCCCACCTCCTTCTCGCCGCTTATTGCTATTTTGGGCGTTATTCTTATGATGACCGGCAAGGGCAAAAAGGCTGATATAGGAAGCGTTTTCGTTGGCTTTGCGGTGCTTATGTACGGTATGAGCTTTATGTCAGATTCGGTAGCGGGTCTTGCAGAGCTTCCCGAATTCCAAAACATTTTGGTCGCCTTTACAAACCCCATACTCGGCCTTTTGGTCGGCGCGGTGTTCACCGGTATAATTCAGAGCTCGGCGGCAACGGTCGGTATCGTTCTTGCCTTTGCGGGCACGGGAGATATTACCTTCGGAATGGCTATTCCGATAATTTTGGGCTCCAATATCGGCACCTGTGTGACTGCACTTCTCTCGTCTATCGGCGTTAACAAAAACGCCCGTCGCGTTGCGGTAATACATATTGTGTTTAACGTTATCGGCTCGGTAATTTGTCTTATCCTTCTTTACGGAATCAACGCATTTTATCCGCTCGGATTCCTTTCGGGAACCATCGACGAGGTCGGTGTTGCGATCGTTCACACGGTATTTAACGTATTTACCACTATTGTTTTGCTGCCCTTCTCGAAATATCTCGTTAAGTTTGCAAACGTCGTTATTAAGAATAAAAAGACGGAGGAGAGCTATGAGGTGCTCGATGAGCGTCTTATGCGCTCGCCCGCATTTGCCATTGCGGAAAGCCGAAACGTTACCAAAAAGATGGCAGAGCTTGCAAAGGGAAATCTCACAAGAGCTATCGATCTTTTTAAAGAGTATAATCCCAAGCTTTCAGATGAAATTACCGAGATCGAGGAAAAGATAGATCAGTATGAGGATAAGCTCGGCACATATCTCGTAAAATTAAGCAGTTACGAGCTTTCGGAAACAGAGAGCAACGACGTTTCGGAGCTGCTCCACACGATAGGCGATTTCGAAAGAATAGGCGACCATGCAGTTAATATTCAGAAGCTCGCAACCGAGATGCACGATAAGCAGATATCCTTCTCGGAAAGCGCTATGGCTGATCTTGACGTGGTCGTTAAGGCGGTAAACGAAATAGTTGAAATAACCATGGAGGCGTTTAATAAAAACGACAGCGAGCTTGCAATGAAGGTCGAGCCGCTTGAGCAGGTTATAGACGGACTTATTTCGGAATCGAAAAACCGCCATATCATAAGGCTTACCAACGGAAGCTGCACGATAGAGCTCGGATTTATTCTTTCCGACCTTCTTACCAATTTCTCGCGTGTTTCCGACCATTGCTCAAACATTGCGGTTGCTATAATTCAGATAAAGGATTCGGCTTTCGACACCCACGGATATCTTAACGAGATCAAGCAGGGTCTTGAGCCTACCTTCCGGAAGAATTTTGAGGAATACAAAGAAAAGTACCATCTCATAAAGGGAGAATAAAAATAAAACCGCCGATATCGGCGGTTTTTTATTTTTATTTAAGAGCGGGCAATTACGTTGAAAAGACCGGTTACGCTGTCTCTTTTCGAGTAGTCGAACAGATAGCGCACGTTGCCGAATTCCCTTATGCCGTAGCCGGTGTAGCCATGCGGCAAAGGAATTGCAAAAAGGTCGCAGTCGCTGTTTTTGAAGGGCTTTGCCTCCTTTAAAATAAAGCGCAGGCTCTCGGGCGCAATTTCCGACTTATCAGCTGAAAAATAGTCAAAAAGCAAGGAAACGGCAAAGGAATTTCGCTCTTTTTCATCAAAATAACAGGCGGAAAACTCAAATATAAGGTCGTATGCCTTGCGTCTTGAAACAGAGGTGAAAAGGGCGCCCCTTTGCTCGCAAAAGTCTGCGAGAGAGAGGTAGAGGTCGTAGGGAGAGGGGAAGCACTTTATAAGCATTTCAAGGGAGGTCTTGAAACCGCCCGAGTTGTAATAGCGCTCGAGCATTGCCTCAACGCGCTTCAGCTCAATGACGTCGGTGTAGCAAAGCGATGAGGTGGAAATTACCTCATAGGGCGCGTTTTCGGAGTAAACGATGCCGTATTTTTCCTCGCTTTCGCAAAGAGGAGCGCCCGCAAGCCGCTTTAAAAAGCCGAGCTGAAGCTGATGGGAATTGAGGGAGTAGACGCCGTTAAAGGAGTTCTTGAAGGAGGAAAGGTCTTCCAAAGGCAGTCCCGCTATAAGATCGGTGTGGATATTTACGTTGCCGCTCTCCGAAAGCTGACGCAAATTTTCAAAAAGCCGCTTATTATTACATTTTCTTGCAGAGCATTCGAGCGTTTTTTCGTTTAGCGACTGAATTCCCGCCTCGATCTGAATTCTGCCCCTTTTAAGACTTTTTATAAGAGAGATGAGCTCGCTGTCGAAAAGGTCGGCACCCACCTCGAAATGAAAGCAGGTGGCGGCGGATTCGGGAAGTGAGGCTATTTTTTTGATTATGCTCTTCGCTCTTTCGGGGTTGCAGTTGAAGGTGCGGTCTACGAATTTGACGAGCGAAACGCCGTGCGAAACGAAAAAGTCGATATGGTCATAGACCTTTTCAAGAGGAATAAATCTTACGGGTAAACGGTCGCCTCCCGAGAGGCAGTAGGCGCAGGAGAAGGGACAGCCGCGAGAGCTTTCGTAATAGACTATTCTGTTTTTGAAAAGGGAGATATTTTCGTCGGTATAGATAAAGGGTATCTCCTTTGGAGAAAGCGCTCTTTCGGGGCAAATAACTGCCGTGGCGGCTTGCTTTTCAAATATTTTTCCGCTGTTTATAAGCTCTGAAAAGGAAAGCTCACCCTCTCCCTCGAGGATATAGTCAAGCTGCCTTGCAAAGTCGCTTAACGGGGAAAGCTCGTGAAGCACCTCCGGCCCGCCCATAACGGTGACGGCGTTTGGCAATATTCTTTTTATATCGGCAACGAGCTTCTTTACGACGTCGGTGTTCCAGATATAGAGAGAAAAGGCGACGGCGTCGGGTCTTTCTTTTGCAATTTCGTAAACGGTATTTCCGTAAACGTCGTTTACGGTAAATTCCTTTATTACGATATCAACGTCGCCCTTATCAAAATTGCTTTCGAAAAAGCTTTTTAAGCTGTAAACCGCGGGATTTGAGTGGATAAACTGCGAATTTACGGCAATAAGCAATATTTTTTTCATTTAAACCATCACCTTTATAAAGTATAACACAAAATGCAAAGCAAAACAATCACTTGCAAATAAAAAGCAAAGGTATTATAATATTTAAAAAGGAGTGAGCGGCGTGAAGCTGATACTTGCATCGAGATCTCCGAGAAGGAGAGAACTTATAAAGCTTTTGAATATTCCCTTTGAGTGTATTTCGGCAGATACCGACGAGAACGTTTCGGTAAGCTCGCCCGAGCTTGCCGTTTGCGAGATCTCGCGAAAAAAGGCGGAGGCTGCGGCGGCAAAAAGGGGCGTTTTTGAGGATGAGGTGGTTATCGGCTCCGATACCGTCGTGGTATTGGGAGAGAAGATCCTCGGAAAGCCGCGTGACAGAGCCGACGCCTTTGCAACTCTTGCCTCGCTTTCGGGAAAAACGCACCGCGTGCTGACGGGAGTAACGCTTATATATCTTAAAAACGGCAAAAAAGAGATAAAAGGCTTTTTTGAAAAGACAGAGGTTACCTTTAAAAGTCTTTCGGAAAGGGAGATAAACGGCTATCTTGACCTCGGAGAATATGCCGATAAGGCGGGAAGCTATGCGATTCAAGGAGTGTTTTCCGCCTACGTTGAGTCGGTAAACGGCGATTTCAACAACGTGGTGGGATTTCCCGTTTCGAGAGTTTATAACGAGATTAAAACGCTTTGAGAGCAGTCGCGCTTAAAAACGCGACTGTTTTTCTTTTATTTTTTATAATTAAATATAGACACAGCAATGGAATATTTGATATAATATAATAAGCTTATTATAATTTATTATATAAAGGTGTAACTATGCTTTTTAAAAACTGCACTGTAAACGGAAAATTGACCGACATAGCCGTTAAAAACGGCGTTATAACCGACGGCGAATACGACGGCGGGATAATTGACTGCGGCGGTCTTACCGCCTCGTACGGATTTCTCGATATGCACTGTCATTTGCGCGATCCGGGATATACTCACAAGGAGGATATTGTAACCGGTCTTGCCGCGGCGGCAAAGGGCGGCTTTACCGCAGTTATGCCGATGCCTAACACAAGCCCCGTTACAGATAACGAAAAAACTCTGAAATACGTTTTGGAAAAGGCAGAGGGGCTTGGAGTTAAGGTGCTTCCCGTTGCCGCGGCAACGGTTGGTCAGAAGGGAAGCGAGCTTACCGATTGCGCCGCTCTTATCAAGGCGGGTGCCGCCGCCTTTTCGGACGACGGATATCCCGTTGTAAACGACGGTATTGCAAGAGAGGCGATAGTAAATGCAGATAAAGAGGGCAGCTTTTTCATCTCTCACTGCGAAACGCCCTCGCTTAACATAAACGGCAAGGTCACGCCCGAATCGGAGGAGGCAATGATAGCGCGCGACTGCGAGACCTCACTCAAAACGGGCGCAAGGCTTCATATTGCACACGTCAGCACCGAGAAGGGTGTACAAATAATAAGAGAGGCGAAGAAAAAGGGCGCGCACGTTACCGCAGAGACCTGTCCTCATTACTTTTGCTTTAACGAGGATGCTGTAAACGGCAATACCAACTTCAAAATGAATCCGCCTCTTCGCTCGGAAAAGGACAGAGAGGCGATAATTGAAGGTCTTAAGGACGGAACGCTCGACGTTATATCCACCGACCACGCTCCTCACGCCAAGGAGGAAAAGGCAAGAGAGTTTGCCGCAGCGCCGAACGGTATTTTGGGCTTTGAAACTGCTTTTTCGGCAGGTTATACCTACCTCGTAAAAGAAGGAAGGCTCACTCTTTCGGAGCTTATTTACAAAATGGCGGTGCGTCCCTACGAGATAGTGGGAGCAAGGGGCGGAAGGCTTGAAGCCGGATATCCCGCCGATATAGTGCTTTTAGATCTTGATAAAGAGTTTATCTACACGGAGGACGAGATAAGGTCGAGATCGAAAAACTCGCCCTTTGTGGAAAAGAAGCTGCTTGGCAGAGTGGTATTGACGGCAGTAAACGGAAAGATAATTTATTCTGAAATTAACTAAGGAGAAGCGAAATGGACAGACTTATATCACTTATCGAAAAGAAAAACAATCCCTCGGTTATAGGACTTGATCCCGTTGTGGATTATATTCCCGCGTTTTTAAAGGAGAAGCACGAGCTTGTGACCGACGCTATCCTTGAGTTTAACTTAAATCTTATCGACAGCTTTGCAGACGTAGTTGCCGCAATAAAGCCCCAGCTTGCATATTACGAGATATTCGGAAGCAAGGGCATTGAGGTTTATGAAAAAACTGCGGCGTATGCAAAGGAAAAGGGTCTTTATATAATTGCCGACGGCAAGAGAAACGATATAGGCTCTACCGCGGGTGCCTACGCGGAGGCGTATCTGGGCGAAAAGGGAAGCGCCGACGCTCTTACCGTAAACGGATATCTCGGAATTGACGGCGTAAAGCCCTTCCTTGACAAAGCGGTAGCCTATGATAAGGATATTTTCGTTTTGGCAAAGACCTCTAACCCCTCCTCCGGTGAGCTTCAGGATCTGAAGCTTGAGAGCGGCGAGATGATATGCGAAAAGATGATGGAGCTTCTTACCAAATGGGGAAGCGAAACGGTTGGCAAATACGGCTACTCGAGAATCGGCGCCGTGGTGGGCGCGACCTATCCCGAGCAGCTTGCCTCGATGAGAAAAAATTACGGTGAGATATTCTTCCTCGTTCCCGGCTACGGCTTCCAGGGCGGCGGCGCAGAGGGCGTGAGAGGCGGATTTGATAAAAACGGCTTCGGCTCTGTTGTAAACTCCTCGCGTGCGGTAATGCTTGCCTACAAAAAAGAGGGCGACGAGAAAAAGTACGCCGAGGCGGCAAGAAAAGAAGTTGTTCGCATGAGAGATGAGCTCAATACCGTAAGATAAGAGGTGCGCTATGGATAAATTTGTTGATATTGCTCCGATAGTTGAGATCCGCGAGCTTCGCGACGGTCTTTTCTTGCTTTCCTTTGAAAGCGAAAGCATTGCGAAAAATGCAAAATGCGGTCAGTTCGTTCATATTAAATGCTCGGAGGCGCTTTTCTTAAGACGTCCCATCAGCATATATAACGTTGAGGGCGCCGTTGTAACGGTTATTTTCGAGGTGCGCGGAAAGGGCACCAAGGCGCTTTCGGAAATGTCGGCGGGAACGCTGCTTAACGTGCTCGGCCCCTTGGGAATAGGGTATTCGCTTTCGGAATACAGCGGAAAAAAGGTCTGGCTGATCGGCGGCGGTATAGGAATTTTCCCGCTTTATATGGCGGCAAGGGAATATAAGGGCAATTCAAAGGTAATACTCGGCTTTAAGAGCAGGGCTTTCGTTGCGGCGGATAAGGATTTTGCCTTTACGGGAGCGGAAACTCACGTCGTTACAGACGACGGAAGCTACGGCTCAAAGGGATTTGTTACCGATAAATTCAAGGAGCTTTTGGAAGGGGATAAGCCCGACGCGGTTTTTGCCTGCGGACCTATGGCGATGCTTAAGGGCGTTTATGAAATATGCAAGGAAAACGGAATCGACTGCGAGGTATCTCTTGAGGAGAGAATGGGCTGCGGACTCGGCGCCTGCCTCTGTTGCGTAACGCCCGTTAAGGTGGCGGATACCACCGAAAATCTGACGGTCTGCAAGCACGGCCCCGTTTTTAAGGGCAAGGAGGTTTTTTAAATGGTCGATATGTCGGTAAATATTGCGGGAGTAACCCTTAAAAATCCCGTAACCGTTGCCTCGGGTTGCTTTGCCTTCGGAAGAGAATATAACGAGTTTTATCCCATTTCGGAGCTCGGCGCAGTTTCCTCGAAGGGTCTTACCTATCAGAAGAGGCTCGGAAACGACGCACCGAGAATAACCGAAACCCCTATGGGACTTCTTAACTCGGTGGGACTTCAAAACCCCGGCATTGAGGATTTCGTGAAATACGAGCTTCCCTTTATGAAGGAGGTTGGAGCTACCGTTATTGCAAATATTGCGGGTAAGACCGTTTCGGAATTTGCAAAAATGGCGGAGATACTTGACGAAACGGAAGTCGATATGATAGAGCTTAACGTTTCCTGCCCCAACGTTGCTTCGGGAGGTATGGCGTTCGGCGTGAGCTGCGACGCCGTTTCGGAGATAACCTCGCTTGTGAGAAAAAGCACCAAAAAGCCCGTTATCGTTAAGCTTTCGCCTAACGTGACCTCGGTTGCCGATATCGCAAGAGCGGCAGAGAGCGCGGGAGCGGATTGCATTTCGCTTATAAACACTCTTCTGGGTATGAGAATAAATATAAATACGCGGCGTCCGATTTTGAAAAACAACACGGGCGGTCTTTCGGGACCTGCCGTTTTTCCCGTTGCGGTGAGAATGGTAAGGGACGTTTACAAGGCGGTAAAGCTTCCCATTATAGGAATGGGCGGAATTACGACTGCCGAGGACGCTGTTGAGATGATGATAGCCGGTGCGACGGCTGTGTCGGTGGGAAGCGCAAATCTTGCAGATCCCTACGCCGCCTACTCGATAGTAAACGAGCTTGCCGAATATTTTGAGAAAAACAATTTGAAGCCCTCGGATATTACGGGCAGTCTTATTGAATACTGAGGAATAAAATGATATATACCTTCACATTGAATCCGTGTATAGATAAGACCTACACGGTGGAAAATTTAAAAGAGGGCGGATTTACAAGAGCCGTTTCCTCACGCGTTGACTTGAGCGGAAAGGGCGTTAACGTATCGTTGGATCTTGCGGTGCTCGGCGTTAAAAGCGTTGCAACGGGATTTATGGGCGATGCCGACCTTGTGCGATACAAGCAGCATATTGAAAGCTACGGCGCACATTTTGCCTTCGTTCCGATTGCGGGCGAGGTAAGGGTAAACTGCAAGATAATCGACACGGTAAGCGGTCTGCAGACCGACGTAAACGAGTCGGGGGTAGGAGTTACCGAAAACGATATAAAGCGTTTGAATGAGCTTGCCTACGGAATATCAAACGGCGATACCGCAGTTATCTCCGGCTCGGCTCCCCACGGATATACCCCGAGAGATCTGGAGGCGCTCATCTCATATTTGAGAATGCACGGAGTAAGAGTTATAGTCGACACCGAAAAAACGGGACTTAAGCTTGCCGAAAAGTACGGCGCATTTGCAATAAAGCCGAATTACGAGGAATTTTGCGACTTTATCGGCAGCAGGCCGACAACGGTGAGAGAGATAGCGGTTGCCGCCGTTTCAAAGGCGGAGAGGATAGCGAACGTTATTGTTTCTTTGGGTGGCGACGGAGCTGTTTTCGCTTCTCGCACCGAGGCGTATTACGCGAGGGTAAAGGGCGTGAGATGCCGTTCCACAACGGGAGCGGGCGACGCGCTTCTTTCGGGCTTTTTATACGGCGCAACGAGCGGCAAAAGCTATGCCGAAAGCATAAAATGGGCGCTTGCCACCGCTTCGGCAAAGGTCGAGTGCGAGGGCACGAAGCCTCCCGAGATAGAATCGGTAAGAAAATTTATGAATAACGTAACGGTAACGAAAATAAGATAAAGGAGAGGTAATTATGGAGCTTCCCACACTTTTTGTAAAGCTTGAAGAGGTTGCAAAGGAGTTTGCATTAAACGGCATCTATCTTCCCGAGGGTTGGGAGGAGATAAAGGTCACCACGAGTGAGATAAACCGTCCCGGTCTTGAGTTTGACGGATATCTTACCCACTTTGACAATTTGCGTCTTCAGATAGTCGGCAGCGTTGAGCATTATTATTTAAAGGAGCTTGGCGCCGAAAAGCGCTATCAGAGCTGTCTTGAGCTTTTTAGGAGAGGCTTTCCCGCTCTTATAATAACGAGCGGACGTGAGCCCTTTGCCGAAATGATAGAGGCGGCAAAGCAGACCAACACTCCCTTGTTTTCGGTTAATACCACCGCAAGTGAGCTTATGGCGAATATAATTTCAAGTCTGCGCGTTAAGCTTGCGGAGAGAATAACCCGTCACGGCGTTTTGGTCGAGGTATACGGCGAGGGAATACTTTTGCTCGGCGAGAGCGGCGTTGGTAAGAGCGAGACGGCAATGGAGCTTTTAAAGCGCGGTCACCGTCTTATCGCCGACGATGCGGTAGAGATAAAGAAGGTTTCAAACAAGACCCTCGTAGGCTCTTCGCCCGACATAATAAAGCATCTTATAGAGCTTCGCGGAATAGGAATTGTTGACGTGCGCCGTCTTTTCGGTATGGGCGCGGTTAAGGACAGCGAAAAGCTCGACCTTATAATAAATCTTGAAATATGGGACGAAAACGCTCATTACGACCGTTTCGGTCTTGAGGAGCAATACACCGAGATACTCGGTCTTAACATTCCGAGCCTTAAGATACCCGTCCGTCCCGGACGTAACCTCGCCATGATAATCGAGGTCGCCGCTATGAACAACCGTCTTAAGAAGATGGGCTATAACTCGGCTCAGGAGCTTAACAAAAGACTTATGGCGGAGTATGAATCAAATCTCTGATAAAACGGGTGACTGCAAGTGTCGTATACCACAATATTACAAGTAAACGGAATAGAATTTCTGGAAAACGAGCCCTCTGCGGCGCACGTTTCGATGAAGGCGGGCGGAATTATTCGGTATTTCGTTATTCCCAAAAGCGCGAGAGAGGCAGTTCACGCCTTTTCGGGTGCAAGGCTGGTCGCGGTTAGGGCGATGATACTCGGTAACGGCACCAACACCGTTTTTGCCGACAGCGGCTTTGACGGAGCCGTTATATCGACCAAGGAGCTTAAGGAGATAACGGTTGACGGAAACGAGATAACGGCAGACTGCGGCGCCCTTCTTTCGAGAGTGGCATCGGCGGCGGCAGACGCATCGCTTACAGGTCTTGAGTTTGCACACGGAATTCCCGGCTCGGTGGGCGGCGCCGTTTTTATGAACGCGGGTGCCTACGGCGGCGAGATGAAGGACGTTTTGAAGTCGGTTACCTTTTTCGACGGAAGCAACGTTAAAACGCTTTCGGCAGACAAGCTCTTTTTCGGATATCGCGAAAGCGATTTTTCAAAAAAGGGTTGGATAGTGCTTTCGGCTACATTCTCGCTAAAAAAGGGAGAAGAAGGCGAGATAAGAGGAAAAATGAGGGAGCTTGCGGCAAAAAGACGTGAAAAGCAGCCGCTTGAGCTTCCGTCCTGCGGGTCGGCGTTTAAGCGTCCCGAGGGACATTTTGCGGGAAAGCTTATCGAGGACGCCGGCTTAAAGGGCTTTACCGTGGGGAAAATGCAGGTTTCGGAAAAGCACGCGGGATTTATTGTTAATCTCGGCGGCGGTACCGAAGCCGAGCTTGAAGAGATAATAAGGCAGATAACGGAGAAGGTCTGCGATAAATTCGGGGTAACGCTTGAGCCCGAAATAAGAATAATAAGATAAAGGCAAACAATAAAAAGGATTGATAAATATGAAGCTTGTTATCATTACGGGAATGTCGGGCGCAGGAAAGAGCCGCGCCGTTGAAGCAATGGAGGATATGGACTTCTATTGCGTTGACAATATGCCGCTTGACTTTTTACTTAAATTTACCGAGATCTGTCTTGGCTCGCAGGACAAATTCTCGAAGGTCGCACTCGTTACAGATATTCGCTCGGGCTATGAGTTCGATAAGTTTATTGGCGATCTTTCGGAGATAAGAAAAATGGGCGTTGATTACAATTTGCTTTACATCGACGCCGACGACGAGACGATAGTGAAGCGCTATAAGGAAACGCGACGCCGTCATCCCCTTGAGATAGACGGTCATAAGGGCAGCATAAGAGAGCTTATTGCAAACGAGAGAAAATTCCTTATGCCTCTTTACGATCACGCCGATAAGATACTCGACACCTCATATTACACCCCGGCAAGACTTAAGGAGGAGATACTTAACATCTACTCCGACGGGGAAAACAAGATAGTTATCAACGTATCGTCGTTTGGATATAAATACGGCATACCCGCCGAGGCGGATATGGTCTTTGACGTGAGATGTCTGCCTAATCCCTATTACGATTACAATCTTAAATACAAGACCGGTCTTGAAAAGGAAGTAAGAGATTTCGTTATGGGATACAGCTGCTCGAAGAGGTATTTCGACAAGATATGCGATATGGTTACCTTTTTGAAGCCGCTTTTCAAGGAAGAGGGTAAATCGGTGATAAACATTGCGATAGGCTGTACCGGCGGCAGACACCGCTCGGTTACCTTTGCAAGACTTCTTTGCGATTACCTCACCGAAAAGGGCAACGCCGTGAACGAGATACACAGAGATATTGCAAAATAAGGAATTTTTAAAATGACATTCTGCGGACGTTTGAAGGAAGAATTGGCTAAAGCGCATCAAAAGACCTGCTGTAAGGCGGCAGGTCTGTTCGGCATGCTCCTTTTCTCTGCGGAATTTTCCGAAAAGCAGCTTCGCACCGTAACGGGCTCGAAGGCGGTATGCAAGAGAATGTGCGACGATATGAGGTCGCTTTTCGGCTTTGCGCCCGACGTTAAGGTTTCGAAAAGAAAAGACGGAGATTTTTATATACTCACTCTTAAGGACACGGCAAAGCTCGATGCAATTATGAAAAAGTTTTATCCGCGCGATATTCAAAGAAGCGGTATAAACCATATGATGCTTCAGAGCGAGTGCGATAAGCTTGCCTTTTTAAGAGGTGCTTTTTTGACTGCGGGCACGGTTACGGATCCCGAAAAGAAAAGCTATTATTTCGATTTTACCACCTCGAGTTTGAAGCTCTCGGAGGAGCTTTTTACCTTACTTTCCGAGTATGAGCTTTCGCCGAAAACGCTTCTTCGCCGCGGCGTGAGGGTTATTTATTTTAAGGGCGGCGAAAATATTGAGGCGGTTCTTCAAACGCTCGGTGCGTTTCAAAGCTATTTTGAATTCGTTAATATCAGAATAGAAAAGGAAATGCAAAACGATTTGAACCGCACGATGAATTGCGACAGCGCAAACGCGCAAAAAACGCGCGACGCCTCCAAAAAGCAGATAGAGGCGATAGAGCTGCTTAAATCGACAGACCGTCTTGACGGTCTTAGCGACGACCTTAAGACGCTCGCGTTGCTTCGTCTTGAAAACGACGATATGAGTCTTACCGAGCTTGGCAAGCTCTGCGAGCCGAGGCTCTCGAAAACGGCGGTATATACGAGGCTCTGCCGCCTTGTTGAAATAGCCTCAAAGATATCACAGTAAAGGGAAAAGCTATGAAAGATTTCGTTCATCTTCACGTTCACAGCGAATTTTCGCTTCTTGACGGCGCCTGTAAGACAGACAGGCTTATTTCCCGTGTTAAAGAGCTTGGACAAAGAGCGGTTGCGGTTACCGACCACGGCGTTATGAACGGCGCGATAGAGTTTTACAACCTTGCGAAAAAAGAGGGAATAAAGCCTATTATCGGCTGTGAGGTCTACGTTACTCACGGAAGTCGCTTCGACAGAAAAATGAGCCGTACGGGCGACTATAACCATTTGATACTCCTTGCAAAAAATATGGAGGGCTACAAAAACCTGATAAGGCTCGTATCGCTCGGATTTACCGAGGGCTACTATTACAAGCCGAGAGTTGACGAGGAGCTGCTTTACAAATATTCAAACGGAATAATTTGCTCGTCCGCCTGCCTTGCGGGCGCTATTCCGCAGCACCTGCTTTCAAATAACTACGATGCGGCGCGTGCGCAGGCAGAACGCTATGCCGAAATGTTCAAGGAGGGCTTTTACCTCGAGCTTCAGGATCACGATTATCCCGAACAAAAGGAGGTAAACGCGGGGCTTATTCGTCTTGCCTCCGACCTTTCGCTTCCGCTTATCGCCACAAACGACGCCCACTATATAAACAAGTCGGATGCGCGCCTTCAGAATATACTGCTTTGCGTTCAAACGGGCAAAACGGTTGAGGAAGGCTCGGGTATGGGCTTTATGACCGACGAGTTCTATTTGAAATCCACCGAGGAGATGAGCGAGCTTTTTGCCGCTACCCCCGAGGCGATAGAGAACACCGCCAAAATTGCCGACGAGATCGAGCTTGAGCTTGATTTTAAAAAGGTTTATCTTCCCGAATTTCCGCTTGAAAAGGGCGTTGATAAGAACGAGCATTTCAAGGAGCTTTGCTTTAAGGGGCTTGATGAGCGCTACGGGAAGGACGCGCCTCTTCATAAGGCACGCCTTGACTACGAGATATCGGTAATTGAGAAGATGGGCTACGTTGACTATTTTCTTATAGTTGCCGACTATATAAATTACGCGAAATCGAAGGGAATACCGGTTGGCCCCGGAAGAGGCTCTGCGGCGGGAAGCATCGTTTCCTACTGCATGAGGATAACCGATATCGACCCCATTAAATACAATCTTCTTTTTGAGCGATTTTTAAATCCCGAGCGTATTTCGATGCCCGATATCGACGTTGACTTTTGTGAAAGCCGTCGCGAAGAGGTGCTTAAATACGTTTCGGAAAAATACGGCCACGATCACGTGGTGCAGATAGCCACCTTTGGCACGATGAAGGCGCGAAGTGCCGTGCGCGACGTAGGCAGGGTGCTCGGTATGCCCTATCAGGACGTTGACGTCGTTGCAAAGATGATACCCAACGAGCTCGGTATGACCATTGAAAAAGCTCTTAAGATGCCCAATTCCGACCTTAAGAAAGCCACCGAGGAGAGTCTTGACGTAAACGCCCTTATTTCCGATGCCATGGCGCTTGAGGGAATGCCGCGCAATATCTCTACTCACGCGGCGGGAGTGGTTATGGCGGATAAGCCCGTTTACGAATACGTCCCCCTTATGCTTTCGAAGGACGCCACCGTTACCCAGTTTGCAATGGGTACGCTTGAAAAGCTCGGTCTTTTGAAAATGGACTTTTTGGGGCTTCGAAATCTCACTGTTATAGACAACGCCGTGAAGGAGATAAGAAAGACCGTTCCCGATTTCGATATTGCGAAGATACCCTTTGACGATAAGGCTACCTTCGAAATGCTTTCGCAGGGTCTTACAAAGGGCGTTTTTCAGCTCGAGCAGGGAGGAATGACCAAAACGGTAGTCAGCTTTCAGCCCAAAACGCTTGAGGATATAATCGCGGTAATTGCGCTTTACCGTCCCGGACCGATGGACTCTATTCCGAGATACCTTAAAAACCGCGAAAATCCCGACGAGATAGTTTACAAGCATCCGCTTTTGAAGGATATACTTGAGGTTACCTACGGCTGTATCGTCTATCAGGAGCAGGTAATGCAGATAGTTCAGCGCCTTGCGGGATACAGCTACGGCAGAGCCGATCTCGTGCGCCGTGCCATGTCGAAAAAGAAGGCGGACGTAATGCTCGCCGAGCGCAAAAACTTCATTGAGGGCATAGTTGACGAAAACGGCAACGTTACCGTTATGGGTACGCGTCGAAACGGAATTCCCGACGACGTTGCAAACAGCATCTTCGACGAGATGGTGTCGTTTGCGGAATACGCCTTTAACAAATCGCACGCGGCGGCTTACGCATACATTTCTTATCAGACGGCATATTTGAAGCGCCATTTTATGAAGGAGTATTACGCCGCGCTTATGACGAGCGTGCTTGATAACCCCGATAAAATTATGCTCTACGCCGAGGAGTGCAGGTCGTTTGGCATTAAGCTTTTGCCGCCCGACGTAAACGAATCGGAAAAGGTGTTTGCGGTGTTTGGCGGAAATATCCGCTTCGGTCTTGCCGCAATTAAAAACGTGGGTGAGGGCTTTGTTGAGTCGATAATGAGCGAAAGAAAGGAAAACGGCAGCTTTAAGGACTTTTACGATTTCTGCAGGCGCCTTTCGGGAAGTGAGATAAACAGCAAGGCGGTAGAGTGCTTAATTAAATGCGGCGCCTTTGACTCGCTTCCGCAAAACAGACGTCAGCTTTGCGAGACGTATCTTAAGATACTTTCCGACATTTCACGCTCAAGCAGAGAAAGCGCCGACGGTCAGCTTGACCTTTTCGGCGGAGAGGATGCAATGCTCTTTTCGGGAGTTGATTACCCCGAAAAGCCTGAATTTGAGCTTATTGAAAAGCTTACTATGGAGAAGGAGCTTACGGGACTTTATCTTACGGGACATCCGATGTCGGATTTCACGAAGGATGCAAAGCATTACCGTCCGACAGAGATAGGTGAAATAGTTGCGGCGTTTTCAGCCGACGAGGAGGAAGCGGAGGGCGTTTCCGATTTTAAGGACAGAGAACGCATAAACGTTTGCGGCTTTATAACCTCGTTAAATATAAAGCTTACCAAATCGGGCGGAAAGATGGCTATCGTGCGGCTTGAGGACCTTTCTGGCGGAATTGAGGGAATAATTTTCCCGAAAACTCTTGAGAGGTTCAGCGCGATAATGCGGCAGGGCATTGCGATAATGGCGCGCGGTGAGCTTTCGGTAAGAGAAAACGAGCCGCCGAAAATTATGATAAACGAAATAGAGCGTCTTATTAAAAACGACGAGGTCGCGGAGAGTGAACGGAAAAAGAGCCTTTACCTTAAAATAAGGAGCAAGGAGAGCCCCGAATATCGCGCGGTGACAGAGCTTCTTTGCAAGAGCACGGGTGATACCGAGGCGGTTTTGGTGGTTACCGAGCCGCAGAGGAAGGTGGGAAGGCTTCCGTTTAAGATAGCGGTGACCGACTCGCTTTTGCAAGCGCTTAAGCAAATTTTGGGCGATGACGCCGTGGTTTTGCAATAAAGGAAGAAAAAATAAAAAATAAGTCTTATTTTTAACGATTTTTTATTGTAAAAACTATAATAAATGATGTATAATTATATATAGATTTAATGCATGATCAAAAGGATGATAATAATGGCAGACAAAAAAGCAATAGCAGTACTCACAAGCGGCGGTGACGCCCCCGGTATGAACGCGGCGGTAAGATCGGTAGTTCGCACCGCAATAGCAAAGGGCTTTACCGTTTACGGAATCAAGGAAGGATATTACGGTCTTGTAAACGATATGTTCGAGGAGCTTACTCTTCGCTCGGTATCGGATATTATAAATCGCGGAGGTACTGTGCTTCGCTCCGCCCGTTGCCTTGAATTCAAAGAGGAGTGGGCAATGCAAAAAGGCATTGAAAACTGCAAAAAGAGAAATATTTGCGGACTTGTTGTAATCGGAGGCGACGGCTCCTTCCGCGGCGCAAAGGATCTTTCCGAAAGAGGTCTTCCCGCAGTAGGAATTCCCGCAACGATCGATAACGATATAAGCGCAAGCGAATACTCCATAGGCTTCGATACCGCTATCGACACCGTTATGGAAATGGCTGACAGAATAAGAGATACCTCGTCATCTCATCTTCGTTGCTCGGTAATCGAGGTTATGGGCCGTCACGCAGGTTGGCTTGCCCTTGAAAGCGGCATTGCCGTGGGCGCTTCGGCGATCATCGTTTCGGAGGTTCCCTTCAATTTTGAAGAGGATATAGTAAAGCCCTTTAAAAAGCATATTGAAACTGGCAGACACAGCTTTATAGTTATCGTTGCAGAGGGCGTTGGAGGAAGCGCAGAGCTTGCAAAGAAGATCGAGGCGGCAACCGGCGTTGAAAGCCGTGCAACCATTCTCGGTCACGTTCAGCGCGGCGGCTCTCCCACTGCAAAGGACCGCATTATTGCCACTAAAATGGGTCATTACGCGGTAAATCTGCTTGAAAAAGGAATTGGCAAGAGAGTTGTTGTAATGCGTGATAACGCCATTACCGATCTCGATATCTTCGAGGCTCTTTCGATGAAGAAGCCCTTCGACGTAGAGAGCTACAACATTGCCAAAGAAGTAAATATATAATTATGAAAAAGAAAAGCCTGATTTTATTAATAGCCTCAGCCGCATATCTTTTGATTTCGGTGGGTGCCGTGGCGCTT
Organism: Clostridia bacterium; assembly: GCA_017504945.1. Lineage (GTDB taxonomy): Bacteria > Bacillota > Clostridia > Oscillospirales > RGIG5299 > RGIG5299. The sequence goes on along the minus strand of JAFVQJ010000012.1, from coordinate 33,002 downwards.
GCCTATTTCAAGGAGCCGATAATGGAGATGTACCGAATAGGATATCTCGGCGTGTCGGACAGCGACGGCGTTTTGCTTCAGCTTCTTTTGATGCCTGCCGCCGCATTTCTGCTTACCGCTGCGGTGTGGTCGAATAAGTCGAGATTCAAGGTGCCGGTGCTGCTTGCATCCATCGTGCTTGCAATATTCCGCTTTATCTGCTATATCGGCGTTTTTAACGAGAGCGAGATAGGAAAGATACTCGAGGGCGGCTTTAACACGGTGATGTATGCGGTCTTTACCGCATCGGCTGCGTTTCTTATTATAACGCTGTTTATGTCGCTTTTCGAGGGTGAAAGGTTCTTGAATATCTACAAAAGGGTGACCTTTATCGGCGGCATAGTCTTTGCGGCGTTTTTCGCGCTCTGGTTTTTGCTCACCCTCATCTTCTGTCTTACTGCGGGAGAGGGACTTGAAAACCTCTGGCTGCTTGCCGTTTCCTGCTTTGTTGACGGCGTATTTTTCATACTTTTTGCCTTCATTGCAAGGCTTCGCGCAGATATGGCGCTTGAGGATATCAACTACTTCAGAGATCTGATGAAAAAATCAACGCCTTATAAAGAATAAATAAAAGCTCCTTGTGAAACAATATGCCTTGTGATACAAGTTGAGTAAAAAAATCCCGAAATTCATTGCGAATTTCGGGATTTTAATTATATTTTTGTTATCAGTATAATAGCAGAAACTCCAAAGGGTACGCTTTGGTAATCGTGGGTGTAGGCGCTGCTTACGCCGTTTTCCCAGCTGCCGCGCATATTGAAATTGAATGGACCTACTGCCATAGGCTCTGCCTCGGGTGCGAAATGAAGAGGCCCGAACAGATTTCGAAGGCTTGAGCGAGCTCTTATTTTAATGCGGTTTTCGCCGACGGCAAGAAGGTCGGTGATATCCCTTTTAACGTCCAGATACAGGTCGGCTCGTTTTCCGTTAACAGCGACCTCTGAAACGAGGAAGCGTCCATCAAGCTTGAGGACCATTCTGCCGTTTCCGTCGTAGTTCACCGTTCCCTCAATATCAACATAGCCCTTGAAGAAGGGAAAACCGAAATCGCACATTCTGTCGGTGATGGGAGGCAAGACGGTAAGGGGAGAAAGCGTGTGATTTTTATCTACCGCAAAGCGCCCTTTTAAATAGACGGGCTCGATGTGGGTATCGTAATACAGGCAGTTTCGCAGGCTTTCTGTGGCAAGAGGGTCAAAAAGGGCAAAATGCACGCCCTCGTGCTGAAAATAATCCACCGCGTAATAAAGCTCGTTTTCGCCTTTCTTCAAGGCATTTTCAAGCTCTGCCTCGGTGAAGAAAATATCGTAATCACTATCATTGAAATCAAGCTCCTTGCCGTTTAAGCGCACAAAGCGGTAACGGCTTTTTTCCATAATAAGAGTGATTGGTAACTTTTCGGTAATTGTAAAGCGCTGCTTTATAAAGACGTCGCCCTTATAATCGGCGCGAAGCAGATTTTCAAAAAGATACGGCATAGGAAGATATTCCGAAAAGCTTATTCCGTCGGTGCTGTAGCTTGCGTAGTCGAGGACGAGATAGTTATCGGAAATATCCGTCACCTTAAAGCTGTCGGTAACTTCTACTGCCGTTTCGCTTTCGGGTGCCTTTTTGTCGGAGGGCTCATTAACGAGAATTAAGCTTTCGGAGCTGCCGAGAGTAACGGTATCGGAAACGGGAGAGAGGGTAAGAGAGGTGAGGTCAAGCGCCTGATATTTTTTTGAAATATCGGGAATGTTAAAGGTTGCGGGCTCTGTGCGGGAATAGTTTTTAACGAAAATATAGCTTCCGAGCTCGCCCTTTCGGGTGGCAATGCCGCAGTTGCCCGAAAGTGAAGTGAATTTAACGCCGCGATTTTCAAAAAGCTCACTTTCGGTTATGCTTGAAGAAAGCATAACCTCTTCCTTTTTGCCGTTTACGTATTCGGGTATGCCGTAGCAAAGAAGCTTGCCTGTGTAGGCGTTGAGAATATCGAGGGTTTTGCGTGAGATATTTTTCATTTTTGGCACGATTACGGTATCGTAGCTGCAGTTGCCTATAACGATTTTATCCCCTTCTGCACGTCCGTGGCGCTCCAAAATGCGCTCGTCGGCAAAATGGTATCTTATGCCAACGCGGCGGTAGCCTTCAAGAAGCTTTTGGAACTCTTCCTCAAGATCCCAAACGCTTTTGTGGTCAAGGCTTCTTATATAATCAAGGTAAACGCTTCTCATGGGGTGGATTATAAGGGCATCGTAGCTTTCCTCGGTGTTTGAGATAAGGTAACCCAAACGGGTGAAATGCTCGTTGAAAACGCTAAAGCCATCACCCCAGTTGTTGTGGCTTGAAAAAACGGGAGGATGGTCGCTTTTTCCCTGCGCGGAAATGGAATAGGGGTAAAGGTGCTGACACATAAGTGTAACACCGTGGAAGAACTGATATTCACCGATGCTCTTTAGCTCCTTGAGGGTCACGTCGTTTCCGGAGCAGGCGAAGGTCTCGGTGAGGGTCTGATGGAAGCCAAGCTGACTTGCAACGCTTCCGAGTTGCCTTGGGGCAAGCTCCGAGGCGCAGTTTCTTCCCAAAAAGTCAACGCCGGGAATGTGCTCGTATTCATAGGTGGGCATACAGGCTGCACCGCCCCACATCTGGCTGAAGACCTGCATTTCGTCAACCGAATGACCGGTGAGCTTGCAGTTGTGTTCCTCGCACCAATCGTAAAGTCTTTTGTAGAAGTTGACGGTGTAGAGCTCGTTTAAGGTGCGGAAATATTTTTCTCTGAAGGGGTAGCCGCGCTCATCTTTTAAAAAGAGGTAAACCAGCCCGTCGCGGACGTCTTTTCCGTCTTTCTTGAATTCCGCTTCGAGTATGGGAGTATATGGTGTACCCCAACGGTAATACTGCGGCTCGTCGGTAAAAAAGCCCACAAGCTCCTTACCGAATGAATCTGCAAATCTTTCGTAATACTTTTCGTGGGTCTCCGAAATAAAGGCGTCAACTACTGCGGGATTTAAAATATCGGTGTTTGCGGGGCTTATTTTGAGATAAACCGTGTGATAAGAAATAACTCCTTCCTCGGGAGCTTTGATGCGAATAAATCCCTCTGCCGTTTCTTTATAGACGGCAAAGGCACCCTCGTCAAAGAAATCCATTACCTCATATTCAAGAAAACGGGCGCGAAAATCTTCGTTTTCAAGAAGCTTTCCGCCAACGAAGCCCGAGGGCCAACCGTTCTCGTCGTAGATCCAGGCGTTCATATTAAGCTTTTTTGCGTGGTCAAGGCAGGCTTTTATACAGGAAAACCATTTTTCGCCGAGATATTCGGTCTTAAGACCTATTCGGGCGTGCATAATAAAGCCGCCAATGCCCACGGACTTCATTTCGTCTATCTGCTTTATAAGCTCTGCTTCGTCAAGCTCGTTGTTCCAGCTCCAGAAGGGAATGGAACGGTAATCGTTGAGATCATTTGAAATAACTTGCTTCCATTTTTCGATTGTTTTACTCATTTTTCTATCTCCGCTGTTGCAATGCGCACGCAAAACGATTTGCCGTAGGGCTGCCCCGTAAAGTTTGCCATAAGCATATTTTCCTTTTGCGCAAACGAAAGCTCTTCGCCGTTATCCATCCAGTAAAGCCTTTTTACCTTGTCGGTCACGTTGCCGAAGGCAAAGGCACCTAAGTAGCTGTTTCCTGCGGTGACGTTTTCGCTGCCCTCTCTGCCGGGATTAAAAAAGAAGATATAAAGCTTGCCTTCACCCTTTAATATGAAATTTCTGTTTACAGAGCCGGCGCCGTAGGGCTTGCCCTCGTATATTGCCTCGCCGAAGATATTAAGCCATTTGCCGACGACTGCCAGAAGCTCCTTCTGATAGGGGTCGATCGCACCCTGCGCAAGAGGACCGATATTCAGAAGATAATTTGCGCCTACCTTTCTGCAAAGGCAGAGGTTTTCAATTAACGTTGCGGGTGATTTGCTGTTGAAGTCGAGGCTTCCCGTTCCCCAATGGTCGTTTATCGTTTCGCACATTTCAGCCGCAAGATACTTTTTCATTCCCTCGCGGTTTAAAGGGGTGGGACGGTCCTGCTCAAATGTTACCGAGTCTATTTCGGGATTGCCCGCCTCTCCTCTTGCGTTAAGCCCCGTGTTGTTAATTATCATAGCCTCGGGCTGATGGCGGCGAATCGTGGCGTAAAGCTCGTTTTCCTTCCAGTCGGCGCCCTTTCTTGACCAGTTTCCGTCAAACCAGAGACCGCCTATTTTTCCGTATTCGGTGCAGAGTATTTCTACGCTTTTGCGGAGATACTCGAGATATTTATCGAAATCGTTTTCGAAGTCGGGATGATGCCAATCAAGAGTGGTGTGGTAAAAGAAGGGCAAAATGCCGTGGCGGTTGCAGGCGTCAACGTATTCGCGAACAAGATCTCTGCCGCAGGGGGAGTGCATTACGTCGAAATCGGAAAGACCCTTCGTATCGTAAAGAGAAAAGCCCTCGTGATGACGGGTGGTAAGGGTTATATATTTGCAGCCTGCGTTTTTTGCGGTGAGAACGAGCTCATCTGCGTTGAAATCCTCTGCGGTGAAGCTGTCCTTCAGCTTTTCGTATTCCTTCATATCCATTTTGTGAAGCAGATAGGTCCATTCGCCTCTTGCAAGCTGTGAGTAAAGTCCCCAATGGACAAACATTCCGAAACCGAGCTTTTCAAACGCCGCAATATACGGCTTGGGTGCGGGAATTGCCATAATGCATATCTCCTGATTTATAGAAATGTAAAAAACGGTTGTTTTCTTTTATTATACACGAAAACGAAAATCGCTGTCAAGAAAAAACGCTTGAGGATATCAACTACTTCAGAGATCTGATGAAAAAATCAACGCCTTATAAAGAATAAATAAAAGCTCCTTCGTAACGAAGGAGCTTTTTCGTATTAACCTCGGTTTCCGCAATTTTTAATTACGGGTGAAGGCTTTGAAGCTGTTGTACTGCTCGGATCTTCGAAGGGGGATTGCGGTTTGTATGGGGAAGTTTGCCAGTCGTCGGTTTCGGGGTTGTAATAATAACTTAAGGGAGCGGAAATAAATTGGTTTTTTATTTCAAAATGGGGATAATATATCTCCTCTCCGTTTCCGTTGTAGGTTGAACTGTTTGTAACTACCCCTTTGAATTTCTGATATTTCATTTCTTCGCTTCCGTTGCGGAATTTGACGGTAAAATTCAGCTCGGTGCCAATAAGCTCGTTCGGAATAATGAAATACGGATTTGATGAAGTTATTTGCGGTAAAGCAAGAGTTTCGTTGTTTTCATCAGAATAATCAATATCAACGGTAAAATAGTAAAAATTCTTAAGTTTATTTGTATCAATGGCAAATACGACCACTATCTCACCGGCGTTCTTAATTTCGTCAAAGGTAAGAGCTTTTTCATCTGAAAATTGATATATCGGGAAAAGAAATATTTTAAGCGCCAATTTTTCATAATACGAAGAAAGGCGTTCCGCACTTTTTAAAATCTCTTCGGAAGTACCGGTGCGATATGCTCCAAATACAACCGTGGAAAAGCAGAATATAGCGATGATAATCAGAAATACGGAAGTTACCCTTTTACGATAAGTGGTCATAATCGTCCCCCTCTTTCTATTTGTTGTTAGTTTTATTATAATATAAAATTACTAAAAAAATCAATAATTATTTAATAAAAAATATGCATTAAATGAAAAAATAACTGTAATAAAATGCGGAGGCAATATCATAAACTTTTTAAAAAGAAAAGAAAGGAATTTTTCTTATGAAAAGATTTATGCTGTTTGTTACCGCGTTAGTTATGCTTTTTTCCTTTAGCGCCCTTGCGGGCGGCGGAGGATCGGAGTGGGAAGGGGAGACAGGCACGGAGGAGTCGGTCCCCACCGTGGGAGGTATTTCTGAGCTTGACTGCGCCGCCGCAATTCTCATTGAGGCGTCGACGGGTGCTTCGCTTTACGAGCAAAACGCCGACGAGCTAAGACATCCCGCAAGCATTACCAAGGTGATGACGCTTATTATCATAATGGAGGAGCTTGCAAGCGGCAATTTAAAGCTTTCCGATACCGTTACAGCCTCCACCAAGGCGTCGCAGATGGGAGGCTCGCAGATATATCTGCGCGAGCACGAGCAGATGACGGTTCACGAGCTTTTGAAGGCGATAACGGTAGTTTCGGCAAACGATGCTTCGGTTGCGATGGCAGAGCATATTTCGGGGAGCGAGGAGGCGTTCGTTGAGCGAATGAATAAAAAGGCGCGTGAGCTCGGAATGGAAAACACCACCTTCGTAAACTGCTGCGGTCTTGACGAGGACGGGCATCTTACCACCGCGCGCGATATTGCGATAATGTCGGCGGAGCTTTTGAAATACGAGCTTATTCGCGAATACACGACCATTTGGACCGACAGTCTGCGCGACGGCAAATACAGTCTTGTAAACACTAACCGCCTCGTGCGCTTTTACGACGGCACCACCGGTCTTAAGACGGGCTCGACCGACCTTGCGGGAATTTGCATAACGGCTTCGGCAAAAAGGGACGGCACAGAGTTTATTGCGGTAATTTTGGGCGCATCTACAGGAGATATTCGCTTTGAGGAGGCAAAAAAGCTTTTAAGCTACGGATTTGCAAACTACAAGCTCACGACGCTCGACGTTGCGACCGATCCGCTTTCGGTAGAGGTAAAAAGAGGAGTTTTGAAAAGCTGTGAGGCGGAGGCGGGAAAGGCTCCAACAGTGCTTTTGGAAAAGGATAAGATATCATCGGTAACGCGCGAGATAATAGTTTCCGACAGCGTTAACGCGCCCGTTGAGCAGGGGCAGACGGTGGGTGAGATAATCTACAAGCTCGACGGAGAGATAATTGCAAGAGTTGCGATAACGGCAAAAAACGAGGTAAAAAAGGCGGGATTTTTCTTCTATCTTGCTGCACTTTGGAGAGTTATTTCGGGATAATTGCAGTAAATTGCAGTTATTTGGCGGTAGAATAAAATAAAAAAGGAGAAAATACTATGGATTACAAGTTAAACCGCTATCCGCGACTTCCGGAGGAGCTTATTTGCATTACCACCTATTTTGACGATGAGGACGAATACTTCAATCAATTCGGCGAGCATCATTACGCCGTTGATATGGCGTATACGAGCAGGTGGCAGGGTGGTACGAAATACGTCCGCGCGGCAGACGACGGAGTTATTAAGTGGCGTCAGGACGCCACAGGTACGGCGGCAAACGCCCTTCGGATCGAGCATTACGGGCTTATCGACGGCAAGACGGTGCATACGAGGTATTTTCATATGTCGGAGATAGCAAAGGGTATGACGGTGGGCAAGGAGGTAAAAAAAGGTGAGATAATAGGAATTGAGGGCAGAACGGGAAATGCAACGGGTCCGCACCTGCATTTTGAGTTTTTGGTCTGTCCCACCGATTATAAGTTCAAGTCGGCGGAGGTGTATAAATACGCCGTCGATCCGCTTAAATACTGTTTTCTCTATCCCGACCAGAAGATAGGATACGACCCGAAAAATCAGGTGAGAACGCTTTTAAATGAATATGAGAAATTGCCGCTTGAAAAGGGAAGTCGCTTCGTGTGCTTGCGCTCAAACGCTCTTTATTACAGAAGCGCACCCGAAACGGTGGCGGAAACAAAGCTCGGCTTTTTGCCCGAAGGCGGCTACGCGGCAAGCTACACCGTGGAAAACGGCGGCTACGAGTGGGTAAGCTTCGAGCTTGAGGGGAAGGAGGTCTTTGCGGCGGTCTATAACGGGCTTTCTTACATTGAGGCGCCGATAGACTACGAGAAGCTTTACAACGAGGAGCTTTTGAAAAACAAGGAGCTTGCGGAGCAAAACGAGGTCTTGAAGGCAGAGGCGGAGGCGGCAAAGGCATCGCTTTCGGAGATGACCGAGGCGCTCAAGGTGCTTCGAAAATATTAAACGGGTGGACAAATTGCTTATTTTGCGGTATAATAAATAAAAAACGCAAAAGAGAAGCAATATGAAGAGAAAAGTTACCGCCGACGGCACTTTGATTGAATACGAGCTTACTCGCAAAAGAGTAAAGAACATTAACGTAAGGATATCTCCCGACGGCAAGGTGTCTGCCTCGGCGCCGTATTTCGTGTCCTTCGGTGCGGTGGACAGCCTCGTTATAAAATGCAAGGACAAAATAGTGAGGGCGCGCGATGCGTTAAGCAAAAACGCCGTGCGAGAGCTTACGGCAACGGAAAAGAAGGAGTTTAAAAACGCGCTTATTTTGCTCACAAGGCAGACTATGGCGCTTTTTCCCGAAATTAAAACGCCCTTTCCCGAAATAAAGCTTCGGAAAATGACGTCGCGCTGGGGAAGCTGTAACGCCGCAAAAAACATTATAACCTATTCAACCGAGCTTTATTTCAAGTCGGAAGAGTGCAGGCGCTACGTTGCGGCGCACGAGCTTTGTCATCTTTTGGTGCAAAACCACTCGAAAGCCTTTTGGGAGCAGCTTGAAAAAGCGGTGCCCGATTGCAAGAAATTGAGAAAAAAGTTAAATGAGAGATAAAAAACACCCCTTCGGAGCTTCCGAAGGGGTGTTTTGATCTGTTTTATTCGTCGAAAAGGGGAGTGGAGAAGTAGCGCTCTGCGGTGTCGGGCAGTACCGTTACAACGGTTTTGCCCTTGCCGAGCTTCTTTGCAAGACGGAGCGCCGCCGCGACGTTTGTGCCGCTGCTTATTCCGCACATAATGCCCTCCTTGGAGGCAAGCTCCTTCGAGGTCTTGAGTGCTTCCTCGTCTTTTATAATGCAGACGTCGTCAAATATCTCGGTGTTTAATATTTCGGGAATTATGCCGTCGCCGATGCCCATCTGAAGATGGGTGCCTATTGAGCCGCCCGAGAGTATTGCGGCGTTTTCGGGTTCAACTGCCCAGATAGTCATATCGGGGTTTGCCTTTTTTAAAACCTCGCCGATGCCGGTGATGGTGCCGCCCGTGCCAATTCCCGAGCAGAAGCCGTGAATCGGCTTGTTTACCTGCGAGAGTATCTCCGCCGCGGTGCCCTTGCGCTGAATTTCGGGGTTTGCGGGATTTTCAAACTGTTGGGGAACGAAAACGTTTTTATCCTCTGCCTTCATTTTGAGGGCAAGCTTAAGGCATTCCTCGATGCAAAGACCGATATTTCCCGCATCGTGAACGAGTATCACCTCGGCGCCGTAGTGACGGACAAGCTTTCTTCTCTCCTCACTTACAGAGTCGGGCATAATTATCTTTACCTTATAGCCCTTTACTGCGCCGACAAGGGCAAGGCCGATGCCCTGATTGCCGCTTGTGGGCTCGACGATTATGCTGTTTTTATTGAGAAGCCCCTTGCTTTCGGCGTCGACTATCATATTGTAGGCGGTGCGGGTCTTTATTGAGCCGCCGACGTTAAGCCCCTCGAATTTGACGAGTATCTCTGCATCGTTTTCGGAGGTCATATTGTTAAGTCTTATAATGGGCGTGTTACCGAGCGCCTCTAAAATATTGCTGTAAACCATTTGTGACGTTATCCTTTTAAAAAGTCGTTATTGTATTATATTATAACACACCGAAAAAGGTTTTTCAATACAAAATAAAAGTCCGCGACTCGAAAGAGGCGGACTTTTGAGAGATTTTATATTATTTTTCCGAAATATCGGCGTTTTCACCGTTCAATTTTGCCTCGGGTGCCTCGGGTGCGGCTGCTTCGGGAATGAATTCCGCTTTTACTTCGGTTACGGGAGCCTTCGATATTGAAACGCCCGCCATAACGCCGACTACGAGAATATAGATGACCCAAGCGTGAAATGCCACGTCGATTACGGTGTAGATATCGAAGCTTGAGGGATCAAAATTGAGTATCATTATTACCGTGTCGATAGCAAAAAGGACGAGTGCGGCAATGAGGAAGCCGTATCTGTTTTTGTTTGAGAATATCCAGCAAATAAAGTAGACTATTAAAATTACTGCCGCGATAGCGAGGGAAACGTAGAAGGCGGATTCGGGGAGGAATTCCATCTCGACGCCTTCGTAATACTCGTCGGGCATCATTCCGCAAAAGACCTTCATATATAACACGAGGGTATAGGGAAGGTAGGCGCTGAAGAGGAAGTAGAGATCGGCGTCGACTACAAGAAGAATAATATTTGCAAGAGTAAATGCTATTGCGATAAGCAGATTGCTTCTCGCGCTTGCATATTTTGCGGCGGGTGACTGTGCAACTGTTTTGGTTTGATTAAAAAGTGCCATAATTATTGTCCTTTCAAGATTGATGTTACTATAATTATAGCATAATATTGCGAAAAATCAAGTATTTTGCATCAAAACAGTTACAGAAATCTTCTTATATCTATTGCGAGCTTTTCCTCGAGGTCGATAAGGCGCTTGGTGATGTCCTTCGATTTTTCGTCAGCCGCGCCGAATTCGTTGAGGTATTTGTTAAGCGACTTGACGCCCATATTGCAGCCGTCGGTTATAATGTCGGCTATCGTGGCGTCGGATTCGTGCATCATAAGCTTGACGTTGGTCTTTATCCACGACATTCCCTTTGCCATGGCGTTGGGCTCCTTGCCGTCGTCGTGATAACGGGAAAGAAGGGCATTGAGGTCGCGGTCAAGCTCCTCGTGCTTGTGCTTGTTATCGGTTAAAAATTCCTTTAGCGACTCTGAATGAACGTAGGGGAGAACCTCGTCGATCGCCGAAACTCCCATTTTAACGCCTGCGTCGCACTCTCTTAAAAGACGTATCGTATCCTGCTCTATCATATTTTTTCTCCTTTTTCTTTTTCGGTTAGTATGCCCAAAAGCGAGAAAAATATTAAAAAAATAAAAGCTCTCCGAGGAGAGCTTTATTTTTTTGTTAATCGCAGCAAACGTCAGCCTTTTTGGCGGCCTTGGGCTTTGCGGCTTCTTTGGTAACGTCGCCAAGACCGGTGGTCTCGGAGAAGATTACGTTTGATTTTGTCATATTTACGGCGTCGGTGGGAACGATTATCTTGGAGGCGGTGCCGTTTGACATATTGATAAGAGCCTCGTATTTCTTAAGCTCCAAAACAGCGGCGTCAACTCCTGCGGCCTTAAGTGCGGCAAGACCGTCTGCCTCTGCCTGCTTTGCAAGAAGTATTGCCTTTGCCTCACCCTCGGCTCTTGCTATTCTTGCATCTCTTTCACCCTCTGCGGCGAGTATCATAGCCTGCTTATCGCCCTCTGCGCGAGTGATAACGGCTGCCTTGTGACCCTCTGCCTCCAAAAGAGTTTCGCGGCGGTCACGCTCTGCCTTCATCTGCTTTTCCATCGCATTCTGAATTTCTGCGGGAGGAATAATGTTTTTAAGCTCAACACGGTTTACCTTAATGCCCCATTGGTCGGTTGCCGAATCGAGAATTTCGGTCATTTTACCGTTAATGGTATCGCGCGAGGTGAGGGTATCGTCAAGCTCAAGCTCACCTACGATGTTACGGAGAGTGGTGGCGGTAAGATTTGAAAGAGCACTTATGGGATTTACCGCGCCGTAGGTAAAGAGCTTTGCATCAAACACCTTGAAATAAACCACGGTATCTATCTGCATAGTAACGTTATCCTTGGTGATAACGGGCTGGGGCGGTGAATCGAGCACCTGCTCCTTAAGGGTTACTTTTTTTGCAATGCGGTCGATTATGGGAATGAGGACGTGAAGGCCCGCCTCCCACGTTCTCTTATATTTACCGAGTCGTTCAATTACGTATTCGGTTGCCTGCGGAACGATCTTGAGGTTTGCTAAAATTATGAGCAAAACGATGCCCGCAATTATTGCCAATACTATCAACGGATCCATAAAAATACCACCTTTTAATTTGTTTATTCTATTATATCACAGCGAAAAAACCGTGTCAATAATTTTATGAGAAGGTAACGGAATTTGCCCACTTTTCAAAATCGTCGGCGTAGTCACCGGCGAGTTCGACGTCGGTGGCGTATTGCACCAGCCAAAAAGCATCGCTCGACTTATAAATAACGCAGAAATAGTAATAACCTTCTGCCTGATAGCTAAAGGAGTAGCTTTCACCGAACGGCTTTAGCATTACGGTAGGATCAAATTCGTTTGCATTAAGTACCGAAAGACCGTATTCCTCGTTGGTGTAGTCTGCGAGGTCGGGGAAATCCGAAAAGCTTTCCTTTGATCCCAAAACGGCAACCTCATTCGAGGCGTAAACGAAGTTAAAGCCATCATAGCTCTGCTCGATGAATTTCGTTGTCAGCGTTATCGAAACACCGTCGTTTGTGAAGGTCTTATCGGGCTCGTAATTGGAGAAAAAGAGGACAGTAAGGGTTATTGCGGTTAAAACTACTGTTCCAAGTGCCCAAAAAGACAAAAACGAAAGACTTTCTTTCTTCTTGATCTTCTTTTTTTCTTCATTTGAAATGCTACCGTCGAAAACAAAGGTTACCGCCTTGAAAAAAGAGGAAAGGAAATAAACACTTCCGCTTAACATAACGTCCTCTGTACCTGCGGGAATTACGTAAGCCTCCGAAATGTTCGATTTCTGCATGGAACGGGGAGTGACGGCGTATATCTTCTGCTCGCCGTCGGGAATTGAAACGGTAAGGCTTCCGCCCGAATTGACAAAACCGAGAAAACAGCAGCTCTTTTCGTCAACAGTAATGGTATTGTGGTCGTTTGAAGCGGCGTCCTCAATGTAAATCGCAACGGGCATTGCAATTCCGATAAATCTTTTGCTTCGTGTTACAGTCAGTGTTCTCATAAAATTCTCCTTGTAAAATACGGTTTGGCGATGTATTTTAATACTGTAAAAATTATATCATATTATGAGATACTGTGTCAATAAAAAAGCCCCTCGCGGTTTATCTCGAGGGAGCTTTTAATTAAAAGAAAAATAAAATCAGCCTTTGACGCCGTTATACCACTCGTTTACCTCTGCGGTTATCTCGGTTCCGCCGCCGTCATACCATGCCTCGACGGCAATGTCGAAGGTGTTGAGGTCTGCTTCGCCGATAACTATAAGTATAATGGCCGTGGTGAGATTTGCTATCAAATCAGGCTCGTGATCAAGCATATTGACCGTCTTTGCGCCTTGATAAAGATTTCTTATTTCCTTGACGGGATTATCGATGTATTGTTTCATCGAGCCCTCGGGAGAATAGATCCTTTCATAGCTCCAACCGTTTATATCGCCGTTTTCAAGATAATCGGTAACGTAGTTGTATGCCTGCATATCCTGACCGAGTCCCAAGCCTGCGGTGTCGCCTGTTTCAAGCGCCTCACAAATTCGCTTTGTCATTTCAAGCCTTGAATTTCCAATCGTTTGAGTGATGCAGGGAGCAAAGTTGTAAAAATGTGAGGTCGCGTCAGCGCTGTACATATATTCTGTCTGAATTTCGGGGTTATCAAGTCCCGCAAGCTCGATTTCGCAGAACATATTCATAAGAAGCACGGGAACTGCGGGATATTTGCATTCCTTGCTCACGACGTATTGACGGAAGGTAGCGGCGGTAGCACTCAAAACGGGCTCGTCGCCTGTTGCGGTAAAGGTTAGCGCAACGGGAATCAAATCAAAGGAGGGATTTTTCTGCTTCACCGAATTAAAAGGTGAGGTTCCTCTTCCTTGTTCCACGGCGCCTGCCTTATTGTTTGTTATGCCGTGGCCATAGCCTGACGTAAGTGCACCGGCTTCTTCGTCAAGGGAATAGATAACTCCTGAGGTATAAAGGTCGCGAAGCTCAGATATAGCAGTCTTCATTTCGGGCTGAACCGAGCCGTACACAAGCTTTCCGTCTTTTTCTATCCAGTAGTTGGGGAAAGCACCGAAGAGGTTAAAGAAGAGCGAACTGCCCGCACCCGCATTTTCAAGATTCATTGTAAGACCGTAGGTGTCGTCCTGACCGTTTCCGTCGGGGTCCTGATAGGCAAATGCTTTAAAGACGTCGATCAGCTCCTCGTAGCTTGTAGGCGTAGTTTTGTTAACTGCTTCGAGCCAGTCCTTGCGTATCCACCAAAACATATTGTTGCCGTTGTCAATAACTATATGGGGAAGCGCGTAGATCTCGCCGTTGAAGGTGGAGGAATAAAATACCTGCTCTCCAACGTGCTCAACGGTGTCCATATATTCGCTGCAGGCGTACTCCATAATTTCGTCGCCGATCGGCTGAATAAGATCTGTTTCATAAAGCTTTCCTATAAAGTCAATTGCATAATCACCGATTCCCACGTTGAGAAAATCGGGGATTTCGCCGATCAAAATCGAGTTATTAAGCTTGCCAATAAAAGCTCCGTAATCGAATATATCCCATTCAAGCTTTAAATTGATACCGTAGTTTTCCTTAGCATATTTCGTCCAGGAGGTATCCCCGGGGGTCCAGTCAAAGTTTCCGTCCTTGTCGGTATGCCTTTCGAGCTCTGCCATTGAAGAGCCTATGCAGGGCCAAGCCCAGGTTACCGTAACGGAAGGCACGTATTTCCGTCAATAACCTCTGCCTTCACGGTGCCGCCGTTGCCGCAGGAGGCAAAAATTCCCATTAAGCCAAGAAGCATAACAGCGGTAACCAATAGAGTGAAAAATCGTTTCAATTTCATTACAACCCTTTCTTATTTGGAATTATATAACAATTGTACACTATTTAAAAAGTTAAGTAAATTGCAAATTCGGCAAAAACTATTGCAAATATTGCAGAAATCGTTTAAAATATAGAAAATGACTTAAAAAGGAAGATCGCAATGTTTTTGCCGATAAAACAAAACATTTATACCTACGGAACAAACTACCCGCAGGCAAACGTTTTTCAAAACCATATGCACAACGAATATGAAATACTTTATTTTATTCAGGGAGATATGGATTACTCTATCGAGGGTGTTATGTATCATCTTCGCCCTCGAGATCTTATCATAATCCGTCCACGCGCTTTTCACTATTGCTATCCTTTAAGCTCCGCAAAATACGAGCGGTTTGTTATAAACTTCACCGATTCCGATTTAAGACCGCCCATAAAGGATTTTCTGCGTCAGTCGGAAAGAATATATAATATCCCGGAAAACTGTATAGTCGATAACATATTTTCAAATATCTTGGTTGCCGAAAAGACCTTTACAAAAGAAGAAATGGAAATATATCTTACCTCTCTTATAGAGCATATTGTTCTCTTTCTTAAATATACCGAGGTCGAGACCGGCGTAAAGGTAGAGGAAAAAAACAGTTGTATCGTTGATATACTTAGGTATATCAACAAAAACCCGCGAGAACGTATAACGGCAAAGATGCTTGCCGATATATTTTTCGTAAGTCCCTCGTGGATAATACATACCTTCCGCAACAAGTTCGGCGTAAGGCTTATGCAATATATAACCCGAAAGCGAATCCTCTACGCGCAGGCGCTTTTACAAAGCGGAATGAGTCCCGCCGACGTGGCATACGCCTGCAATTTTGAAAATTATTCAACCTTTTATCGCCAGTATCGCAACGTTTTGGGCCACAGCCCGAAATTCGATGCTACAAAGAAATAACGAAACTCCCGCCTCTTTTGAGGCGGGAGTTAAATTTATAATATGATTTTATTTTCGGTCTTACTGCTCTTGAACGCCGCAAAAACCACCTTAACTGCCTTTGCGGCTTCAAAAGCATCTATTTCGAATTTTCTTCCGGTACCGATACAGTCGTAAAAATCGGCAATAAGCCCCGTATGACCCGAACCGTATTCGGATTTGCCATAAGCTTTAGTTGCTTCCTCGAAGGTAATTGCCTTATCGCCTATATAAAGGATGTTATTGAAGTATTTCAGCCAAACGCCGTCAACGTTCAGGGTAAATTCAACGGGGTAGTTTACCGCGGAGGAATTGGTTGCAAAGAAGGTAAAGGGAGCTTTGCCGTAGCCCGAGATGACTGCGGTGTCCTCGACCTCGATAAAATCTTTGGTTCTTATATTGTCAACGGTGGCTCTTATGTATTCCGGCATACCCGCAAACCACAAAAGAAGGTCGAGCGTGTGAATAGACTGATTTATAAGCACGCCGCCGCCCTCGGTTGCCCATTTGCCGCGCCATTTTGCCGTGGCGTAGTATTTCTCGTCTCTGTTCCAGACCATGCTTGCGGTTGCGCATTTCAGCGTTTTGCCCTCAAGATAGTTTTTTATGTAAACGTTTATGGGGTTGTAGCGGTTCTGAAAGCAGATGCCCAACTGCCCCTTTGAATTTTTTTCGACCTTGGCTATTCTTTCAACGTCCTCTTCCTTTATACAAAGCGGCTTTTCGCAAAGCACGTTGAAATTTCTTGAGAGGGCGCAGATTATCATATCGGCGTGAAGATAATGGGGCGTGCAGATATGAACGACGTCGGCGCTTATGCTATCGAGCATTTCTCTGTAATCGAGGAATTTGAGGGGAGCGTCCGCTCTTTCAAGCTTTTTGGGGTCGTTATCACACACGGCGACTATCTCGTGACCGAGGCTTTTCAAGACCTGCTCGTGAGTAACTGCAATGCCGCCGTATCCTATAATTGCTGCCTTCACAGCTATCACTTCCTATTTGAATTACTTTGTTCCGAAGGTGCCCTCGACGTTAAAGCCCTTTTCCGATTTTACCGCCTTTTCCTTACCGTTTTTGATATGCTCGTTGAGCTCTCTCAAATAGCGCTCCTCGTCGATGGGGAAGGAAACGGTTTCGCCGTCGTTCCAGCCTGAAAGCTCCATGCCGTTCATAAGCTCGACGCCGTGAATGCCCGTTTTTCCGTCAACGAAGAAGGGCTCCTTTCCGAGTATTCCGGCACAGAAGTTGTTGAAGTTTCCTACGTGCTGGGTGGAAAGACCGTCGGTCTCAACTACGATGCGCTCTAATGCGGGCGCGGCACCGTGGCTTTCAAGGTCCATTGAAAATTCGTAGCTGTCTCTTGCGAGCTTATAAAATATAAGGGTGTTGTAATCAATGGCGTCCCAAAGGAGAGTGCCCTTGGTGCCTACTATTTCAAGACGGTTTGTGCCCGGATATTCGCCCGTTGAGGTTATAAATACACCGGTGGCGCCGTTTTTGTAACGGAAGGTTGCGGTAACATCGTCCTCGACCTCAATATCGTGCCAACGGCCGTAGCTGCAGCGAGCCGATACCTCTATGGGCATTTCGCCGACTATCCACCAGAAAAGGTCTATCTGGTGTGGCGACTGATTGATGAGAACGCCGCCGCCCTCGCCCTCCCACGTTGCTCTCCAGCTTCCGCTGTTGTAGTAGTTCTGGGTTCGGTACCAGTTGGTGATTATCCAGTTTACTCTCTGGAGCTCACCGATATCGCCGTTGGCGATCATTTCTTTCATTTTTCTGTAAATGTGGTGGGTGCGCTGATTGAACTGTATTCCGTAATGAGCATTGCTCTTGTTTGCCGCCTCAATTACCTCTTTTACCTGCTTGGTATAAACGCCTGCCGGCTTTTCGGAGAAGGCGTGGATATTTCTCTCAAGCGCCGCCTTGGCGATGGGAGGATGAAGATAGTGGGGCGTTGCAATAACGACGGCGTCAACGAGACCGCTGTCTAAAAGATCCTCGTATTTTTCGAAAACCGCAACGTCGGTTCCTTCAAACTGCTTTAATCTGTCGGGGTTTATGTCGCAGGCGGCGGTGAGAACGCTGTCATCGGAAAAAACGTTTTCCAAGCGGTTTTTGATGTAAAATCCGCCCATACTGCCACAGCCGACAACTCCGTAACGTACCTTATCCATTTTATCTTCCTCCGGAATTATTTAATGAAGGCACCGTTTTCCTCACGGTAGCCCTTTTTGATCAACAGCTCTCTTATTGCACCTGCCGCCGCGTCGAAGGACTCGTCGTTGGTGGCGTAGGCAAATCTGTTTTTGAGGTCGCGCTTGTCAAACTCCGAAAGACCGGGGAAGACGCGGAGATGGGGCTCTATTGAAAATACAGTGTCGCCCTCTATCATATCTATGAGCTTGTCTATCTTTCCGTCGCCGTAGCCTGCGGGAACGATGATATGCTCGGTGGTGTCTACGTCCTTGATGTGATAATAGTCGGTAAAGCTTACCAATGCGTTCAAGGTAACGTCGGCGCCCTCTGCCGTGTGGGCAAAGTTGGCGGGGTCGTAGATGAACTTAAGCCCGGGGACGTTTTCCTTAAGCTCCAAAACTCTTACCGAATTATCGCCGTAGATAAAGCCCTCGTTCTCGTGGCACATATAAACGCCGTATTCCTTACCGATCTCTACCATACGGTTAAGGTAATCGAAAACCTTTTCCTTTTCCTCATATGCCTTCCAGAAGCTGAACATTCTTATTCGGTCGGTTTCCATAATGTTTGCTATCTCGCAAACGTGTCTTACTGTCTTTTCGTATTCGGAAAAATCAACGGTGATATCCGCCTTGCCGAGTCCCGAACCGATGGACCAAACGGAAATTCCGTTTTCCTTAAGCTTTAAATAAGCTTCGCGGGCGGTCTCAAAGGGCATATTTGAGGTGATCTGACCCTCAAGTCCGCGAAATTCGATAAGAGAGATGCCGTTTCTTTTTAAAGCGGCTATCTGATTCTCTATGTGAGGAGATGCCTCGTCTGCAAATGCTGATAAACGTATCATTTTATAACCTCCTGACCTGTTTATTATATTATAAAATAAGTCAAATGAAAAGTACATTGCAATTTTTGCAAAAAATCTTGCATTTTCAGCAAATTATAGTATAATAAAGTAAAAGGCGGTGGAAATAATGGATAAGGCACTGTTCGGATATACCATAAACGTACCCGAAATTGATTTCTTTTCAAGGCATATGCACAGCGGATACGAGATACTTTATTTTATTCAGGGCGAAATGGAGATAACGATTGAGGGCGTGGTTTACACTATGCGTCCGCACGATCTGTTTATAGTACGTCCGCGCTCCTACCATTACGCCAAGGCGTACGGCACCGCACTCTACGAGAGGTTTGTTATAAATTTCGATGAAAGCGAACTTCCCGACGTGATAAAGGATTTTCTTAAAAATGCAAACGTTATATACAGCATTCCCGAAAACAGCCCGATAGATATGATTTACCAAAATTGGAGAACGGCAATCAAAAAGTTTACGGAAACGGAGCTTAAGATATTTGAAAGCAACATAGTTGAAAACATACTTCTGTTTTTGAAGCATATGCAGGCGGAGACCTCGGGTGTAATAAAAGAGAAAAACGTCAACTTGGTTTTGATATTGCAATATATCGACGAGCATCCAAAGGAAAATCTCACGGCGGCTAAGCTTGCTGAGCTGTTTTTCGTGAGCCCCTCGTGGATAACGCACAGCTTTCAGGAAAAGCTTAACATCGGCTTGAAGCAATACGTTAACCGAAAGCGAGTTCTCTATGCGCAGTCGCTTATAAAAATGGGCGTTCCCGTTGCAGACGTGAGCAACTCCTGCAACTACGAAAACTATTCCACCTTCTACCGTCAGTATCATTCGGTTACGGGACACAGCCCTCGAAAAGATATTCCGACCGTTAAAAAATAAAAGATCCGCGGCAGCTTTGCCGCGGAAAAATTTTTAAATTTGTTGCAATACGGCAAAGATTATGATAAAATAAAAATAAAAAGGAGGAATCTTTAAAATGAAATGTAATAATTGCGGCTATGAGGACGTTGAGGTCTTCAAGTTTTGTCCCAAATGCGGCGCGGTGGCAGTGACGGAAGATGCTGTCAGCTGTGAAGCTCCCGTTGAAGCCACGAGAACGGTAAACGCGGCTGCGGAGAAGATACTTGGAATTATTAAGGATCCGCTCTTTCTCACCGTTTGTATTCTCGTATCGGTGTCAAGCGGCTTGAGCGTGGTTTTTGGCTCGTTCCCCGTGCTTTCTATACTTGCAACGGTGTTTTTGTGGATAATCTTTGCAAAGGGCTGCAGCAACAAGGTCGAGGCAGGTCAGCTTAAATGGATAAGCGGCGTTACTTATGCAAACTATATTGTAAACATGGTAGTTTGTTCGATATTTGCGGCAGTTGGCGTAATATTTGCAATTTTGTTTTCGTTCGCAACCGTCAACAGTGAATTGCTCGGCTACATAATGGAGGCGTCGGAAAACGAACCCTCGTTGGCAGAAATACTTGCAATGCTTGAAGCGGCAAATATCGGATTCGCCTTTGTTATGGTGATCGTATTCATAGTATTTGCGGTTGTGGGAGTTGTAGGAATAGTTTTAAACCTCTTCAGCTGGAGATACATTCACGCTATGACTAAATCGGTATATAAGAGCGTAGAAAAGGGAGAGCTTAAAATCGAAAAGGCATCTGCCGCATATGCTTGGCTTATGGCTTTCGGCGTGATAAACGCAGTTTCCGCAGTATTCTCGATCGGAGGTCAGGATATAATCCTTACCTTCCTTACAACCGGCGTAATGGCAGCAGCACTGATAATCGCTTCAATACTCGTCAAAAAGAGCTTTAAATAAAAATCAAATAAAAAAATCCGCGGTGAAATTCACCGCGGATTTTTTGTTGTAATTTAAAGTTATTTCGTTCCGAATATTCTGTCGCCCGCATCGCCGAGACCGGGGAGAATATAGCCGTGCTCGTTTAAGCATCTGTCGAGAGTGGAAACGTAGATCTTTACGTCGGGATGAGCCTCTGCTACTCTTTCAATGCCCTCGGGAGCGCCGATTATAGCCATAAAACGAATGTTTTTGCAGCCGCGCTTTTTGAGCATTGCAATAGCGTCGCATGCGCTGCCGCCTGTTGCGAGCATCGGGTCGACGAGCAAAACGAGCTTGTCCTCAATGCCCTCGGGAAGCTTGCAGTAGTATTCACAGGGCTCGAGAGTCTCCTCGTTTCTGTAAAGACCGATATGACCGACCTTTGCAGAGGGGAAGAGAACGTGAATACCGTTTACCATACCGAGACCTGCGCGCAAAATGGGAACTATCGCGATGGAGTTATCCTTAACGACGGTCTGGGTGCAGACCTCGAGGGGAGTTTTGACCTCTTTTTCAACCATCGGAACGCCTTCCTTGAGGCAGTCGTAGGTCATAAGAGTGGTTATCTCCTCAATAAGCTCGCGGAATTCCTTCATGCTGGTCTTTTCATCGCGAAGAATGGCGATCTTATGGTTTATGAGCGGATGGTTGAAGATAGTTACGTTATCAAAGCTTTTCATTTTATTTCTCCGCTGTGTCCTTCTTCTGAAATTTGTTGAGAAGGATGTTGGTGATTATGCCGAGGATAAGTGCACAAGCGATGGTGGTTATCTCGATCTCGCCGAATACGAGCTTCAAGCCGCCGATGCCGGGGATAAGGATAGCGGAAACGACGAAGAGGTTTTTGCTTTCGCCGAGGTCTACCTGCTGGATCATCTTAAGACCGGAGACTGCGATGAAGCCGTAGAGCGCAATGCAAACGCCGCCCATTACGCAGTTGGGAATAGACGAGAGGAAGGTTACGAAGGGACCGAAGAAGGAGATGATGATGCACATGATTGCCGCGGTGGTTATGGTGATTACCGAAGCGTTTCTGGTGATAGCAACACAACCGACAGATTCGCCGTAGGTGGTGTTGGGGCAACCGCCGAAGAATGCGCCCGCAAAAGAGCCTACGCCGTCGCCAAGTAAGGTGCGGTGCAAGCCGGGCTCCTCGAGAAGATCCCTATTGATGATGGTGGAGAGGTTCTTATGGTCTGCGATATGCTCTGCAAAAACAACGAAAGCAACGGGAATGTAAGCAACCGCAATAGTGGCGATGAAGGAGCCGTCTATATCCTTAACGCCCTTGATAGCCTCTACGAAGGTGAAATCGGGAACAGCGAATATAGTCATATCCTTGAATGCTGCGAAGTTGATTATCTGAAGTGCAACGTTGTCGGTAGCGATACCGATAACGGTGAAGATAGATGCAACGATATAGCCTGCGATGATGCCCAGAATGAAGGGGATGAGCTTTGCCATCTTCTTGCCGTAAACGGAGAAGAGGAAAACGGTGAGAAGGGTAACGATACCGCAGATAAGAGCGATATAGGGGTTGCAGCCCGAAACCATGGAGACCTTATCGACGATAGCGCCGTCCTGAATGACCTGCTCAACCTTTTCGACCATTACCTTGCCTGCAAAAAGGTCGTTAACCGCGTTTACCGCGAGAGAAAGACCGATAAGAGCAACGGTGGGACCGATAACTACGGTGGGCATAAGCTTGTTTATCCATGCAACGCCCGCAAACTTAACGACGAGAGCGATAACAACGTAAACAAGACCTGCAAACGCTGCGCCGATGATAAGACCTGCGTAGCCTGCCGAAGCGGAAGCTGCGCCGCCGAATGCCGCAAACATCGAGCCGATGAATGCGAATGAGGAGCCGAGGAAAACGGGGCTTCTGAATTTGGTGAAGAGCTGGTAAACGATTGTGCCGATACCTGCGCCGAAGAGAGCGGCGGACGGGCTCATACCGTTACCGATGATGGCGGGAACGGCGATGGTAGCTGCAAGTATCGCAAGGACCTGCTGGAGCGCGAAGATGAGCATACTGCCGAACTTGGGTTTGTCGTGGATGTCATAGACAAGTTTATTCATGTTTAACCTCCAAAAAATTTTTCGTCAAAAAACGCTGTTTTTCGACCCATTAGAAATATTGTAACATATATTGAAAATCATTTCAATCATTATTTCACAAAAACTGTAAAAAAGTAAAGGGACGGAGCTTCGCCGTCCCTTTATCTTAATCCTTTTTGAGATTGCCTTTATTTATATTGTCGTTAATAATGCCTTCGGTAAGTGCCCAAAGCTCCTTCGAGCCCTTTTCGGTTGCAGCCTGACGGCGAAACACCTGCGAGCTTTTAACGCCGTGAGATTTCCAGTCGCCGCCGTCGTTTGAATCGTTGAGTAAGAGCGGCTGAAGGTTATCCATCGCTCTAGCAAATTTTGCCTCGGGAGTTTTGCCCTCCTCAAACTCGTGAAAAAGGGAGGTAAGCTCGTCGCGCTGATCGTCGGGCAAAAGACCGAAGATGCGCTTTGCCGCCTTTTCCTCGCGCTCCTTCTGGGTTGAAAGCGCCTCGCTGTCGTAGGCGTAGGTGTCGCCCGCGTCTATCTCTACTACGTCGTGAATAAGCGCCATCATCATAGCCTTTGCTACGTCAAACTCCTCGTTTGCGTATTCCTTCAAAAGCCAGACCATCATCGCCATATGCCAGGCGTGCTCGGCGTCGTTTTCACACCTTGAAAAGCCGGTGATATGAGTCTGACGGAATATCTCCTTCTCTTTATCTGCCTCTAAAATGAAATCTATTTGTTTTTTAAGTCTTTCGTTCATGAAAACGCCTCTTTTGACCGTTTTTTACTTTATATAAAAATATTATACAACATAAAACGGCGTTTTTCAACAAAAAAGCCACCCGATTTTAAGGGTGGCTTCAATTTTATATGCCGAATTTTTTTCTTGCTTCCGTCCAGAAGGAAACGTAACCGTTTTCACTGTCGATGAAAACGCCCGCGGTATCGGTTCTTGTAAGACCGTCGTAATAAGATTTATCTCTGTATTTGTCCTCGCCCTTCAAATCGAAGAAGAAGCCGCCTCTGCCCCAACCGAAGGATTGAGATGCCATGGTGGGATATTCGTCGTTTCCTTCCGTTTCAATAAAGAAGGCGTAGCTCATATCCTGCAAGGCCTCGCCTCTGTCGTCATATTCCGACCATGATGAGGCAATTGAATAATACATAGAATCGTATTTATCGTTTCCGCCGTCGTCGGCAAGAAGTGCAACTCCTCTGTCCCAAACGAAGGCAAGGGAGGCTCCTTCACCGATAGACTCCTCCTTGTATTGCACAAGGTGCTTATCGTCGCCACCGATATCTATAAGAGCCGCGGCGCCGTAGTGCGCAACACTTGCGTGCGAATAGTAGCGCGAATTGTAGATATCGTTTCCTCCGATATCGGAAAGGAATCCGTAGCCGCTCCAATATCCCGTGCCCTGCACCCAAAGACAACCCGTATAACGGTCGTCGCCGCCAAGATCAATAAGTCCCGCAATGCCGCCGGCAAGACCGTTTCCGTTTGTTGAAACGCTTCGGTTACCCATTCCGCAGCCCTGCGACCAATTTCCGTTTACCCTTGCCTGAAACTGACCGTAATACATATCGCTGTAGCCGGGCTGAACGTAGGTTTCAACAAAATATTTATCGTTTCCTTTTTTATCCACAAGGAAAGACATTGCTCTGTTTCCCGCACTTGCCTGCGCATAACCGTAGGCGTAATAGCTGTCGTTGCCCGCCATATCAGCCAATGCGGATATTCCGAAATAGCCGCAGGACTGCGAGGAGACCTCGGAGCGATATTTATCGTCGCCGTTTGCATCGAAAAGAATTCCAACGCCCAAAAGTGCAAAGCCCTGAGAGGCTCTTATTGCATTGTAGTTATCGTTGCCGTCCATATCAAACAAAAGACCTGCGCCGAGAATGCCGGCACCCTGCGAGGGAACCTTTTCGGTTGTTGAATCGTAGATATCGTCGCCTTTAAGGTCGAAAACCGCAGAAACGGGCTTCGTTTTTGAGATAGACGCCGCAATGCTTCCGTTATAACGGTCGTTTCCCGAAATATCGATCAGCAAAAACGCCTCGGGAGAGGTATAAACGTCGTTACCCGACGAGCCTAAGACTATATTTCCGGCAGGCGTTGCAAATGAAAGCGCCTCGCCGTTTACGGTAAGCTTTGAGATATCTTTCAATGCCTTTGCAAGCTCCGAGCCTGCCTCGGTAATGAGCATTCCCGCAACAAGAAGCTTTGTTTCACCTGTAATCAAACTGACCGAGTAGGCGTTTTTCAACGGGAAGGGATTTGAGGTGGCGGGAGCGCAGAAGCGATAGCTCTGCAGATCACCGTATGCGGTGTCGGATACCTTTGCGGCACACTCGGCATATAAAGCGTATGCCTTTGCCGCTTTGCAAAGATATTTCGTCAGTGCGGGCTTTAACTTGTCGCTTATATTCGCTGCTGCTGCTTTTGCCTCAGCAAGACCGCTGTTATCCTTTGCGGCGGCAAAAAGAATATCCAAAGCGCCGTCTATATCGGTCGCTTCGTTACAGTCGGTAAGATATTCGTTTGCAAAACCGTATTTTTTAGCAACTGATATTAAGAACTCCGATAACCCGTCGGAATTATTTGCGATCCTTTTGCTTTCCGCCGTTATATCAAGAGGAAGCTCGGCGATCTTCGTGGGATTTGAATGAACGTACAAATAGTCCTTGAAAACACCGGTGCCGACAGATGCGCCCTGCATATTCTCCAGCTTATCGCCAAAATCGGTGAGTGATAGAGCCTTTGAAAACATTTCGGGACCGTTTGGCGCACAAGCTACCGTGCAGAGCAAAAGCGCTGCCGCAATAAATAATGCGAATAACCTTTTCATTTTATTCTCCTGATTTAAATTGATAAAATACGAAAATATTATATATCAAAATGCAGTATTTTTCAAGGGCTGTATTTACAGTAAAGGTCGAGAATTTTATACAAAAGGACTTTGTTTTTATGCTTACGAGTCCGTATTATCGTACAGCAAAAATGGTTTAATATAATTAAGAAAAGGGGAAGTGGGAAAGATTAAGTGCATTTTCTATGTGAGCAATTTCACGATTATCGATCCTGCATAAAGACAAGCAGGATCATTCAGAACTTTACATATCTGCTTAAGAGGGTTTAACGTCAGTCAAAACATATCCACCGGAGGAACCACTCTTCACCAGATAGAGTTCATGCTTCGTATAGACCGTTTTATAGATTTCGGTAACATTACGGAACTCGGGATGGTCGACCACAAATTTGTAGGTCACCACCTCGTTGGGATTGTCGGACATCAAGGTAAACTCGAGCCCATAGGGCAAGCCCTGATAGATTTCCTTCGAGAGTGGCGCACTTGTGGAATTGATCTTTTCGCAGGTCATATCCGAATACAGGTAATACTTCGGACTATAACCGGCTGTAGTCGTGGATAACAGACCGCTGTTCTGATAGTAGTAAAGATCGTAAACATCCGGTGCCTGATAATATTTCTCCGTGTAAGCAGAAACGGTGTAATAGTCACCGTTTGCGTTGTATTTGACGGTGTTTTGCAAAGCAGAGGAGTTGTTCTCCAGTTTTTGGAAGGGAGCCGAATAACTGGTCGTGTAGTATGTGTAGAAGGTAGGGCCGCTCCGGTTTGTCTCCCAAAAGCTCTTGGAGCGGGGAGTATGCATAGAAAGCGTTACGGTATACTCCTCCGTCTTACCGCCCAAGGTGGTCGTACCTTTGGTGATGACATAGCCGGACCACGCGGATTCCTCATAGGTGCTGCGCAATTCACCGTCGCTGCAGAATATTTCCTTGGGATCCACAACATTGTCCGGAATCACTTTGTTCCAATTGGGATCGGAGGGAATGATATGCTTCAGTTCGCCGTTTTCAATGTAGAAGATAAGCACATAGCGGTGATTGGCCACTCCGTCAAATACCTGGAGATCCATGCAGGGATAGCGGTAGCTGGAGTAGTTGTTTGCAAATTCAGCATGGCAGTAATCTTCAACGGTTGCATTTACATCGGCCTCATAGTACCAATCATAAGAGCCGTTTTCGTTCACAACAAGCCAAAGGTTCTCGCCGGGTTTGTCGTAAATTTCACCACCTAAATTGTAGATGGGCATAGCCTTTCCGCAAATATCGCATTTGCCCTTCTTCAGACCTGCGGAGGTTCTGCTGAAGGTATGGGTATGGGAAACCACGGGTATAGTCTCTGTCTGCTTATAGCTGCACACAGAGCAGGTGCGGTATCTGCTGCCCTCTGCGGAGGTGGAGGCCTCTTTCGTCACGGTCCAATCCCCAAAGCTGTGGGAAGCGTTGCTGTCCTTTTGGCCGCAGCTGCATTCCTTCCAATGAGATGTGGCATTGATCTTCCAGCCGCCGAAGGTATGGTTGTGTGGTGTAACCATCGGAATCGTGGCAGTTTCCTGATAGCCGCACTCAACGCAAGTGCGGGATTTGCTGCCTTCCGCAGTGGTCGTAGCCGCTTTCGTTACTGTCCAGTCGCCAAAGCTATGGGCTGCCGTGTTTTCTTTTTCGCCACAGCCACACTCCTTCCAATGAGAAGCGGAATCACTCTTCCACTCCCCGAAAGTGTGAGTGTGTGTAGTCTCAGGAATAATCCCAGACTCTTCATATCCGCACACAGAGCATGTGCGGTACTTGCTGCCCGCAGTAGTCGCAGTTGCTTCCTGCGTCACAGTCCACTCGCCGAAAGAATGGGAGCCGACACTGTCCTTCTCGCCGCAGATACAATCTTTCCAATGAGAATCAGTGTCATACTTCCATTCACCAAACGAATGGTCATGGGGAGCATTTGCCTGCTCTCCCAAATCGACCAACACATATGTACTAAAATGACTAAGCTCTGCAGAAACCACTTTCTTAGCGGAATCTACAGTCGTTTGCAGCAATTCCTTATCTCCACTTTCGGATACATAGCAGAGGACGAGATTGTTGCTATAGCCGTCCGGGATAGGAAACTCAACCTTCACAGAGCCGTTAGGTTGAACTGCAGCGTTATTCTTCACTGCGGTAATCTCAAACACGGCAAACTGAACGGCCTCTTCTTGAACCGCATTTTGTGCACGTTCATAAACCGATCCTGCGGTCAAGACCTCGGCGGTTACCTTTGTGCCTTCCTCAAATGCAGAATCAGCTTGGTAGATAACCACCCCATCGCCAATATCCGTTGGCGTGGAATTGGTTACCGGAGCTTTTTGGCAAGCAACCAGACTAACTACCATAATTAAAGCAGTTATAAACAGAACACAGCGTTTGAACATATATTACCTCCTAAATTAAACGGAATCAAATAATAAATAATAATAAATATAGATAATTTATTATAGCACAAAATCCAGTTTCTTTCAATTGTTTTAGCGAAAAACACAAAAAAGTAACAGAAAATTACCATTAAAGAATAAAAAGTTGTCTATCGGCTTAATTCAATCAAAACCACCATTGAATGGTGGTTTTGATTATGGAGTTATGTCAGCGAAGCACTTTCACATAGTTTTCTGTCTTCTCTTCTTTTTGTCATAGACACACAACGTCAGTGCCGCGACGCCGTTTACGTTCCCGTGGGATACAAATATGAAAAGAGGCGCGGCGTTATCGTTTCGATGGAGGAATATTTTGAAAATGAGGTGCCTTATCCCGTTGAATATACGAAATATATAAAGGGGAAGGCGGATAAGTGAATTATCAAAGAAGTTTGAAGTTATTTAACCTCAATTGGCAGCTATGCCTTCAGTGGTTGCAAAAGTCTAAAAAGCATTAATATACCCAAAAGTGTAACTTCGATCGACCGTTATTCCTTCAAGGGTTGCGAAAATCTCACCATTTACGTTCCTGCAGGAAGTTATGCTGAAAAATTTGCAAAAGAAAAAAACATTCCGTTTGTGGCGGAATAAATAACCACAAAAACAAAAAGTTGTAAACAATCACGTTTACGACTTTTTATTTATTCAATAAATTCACCAGAACTATTGGTGCTGCTTGATTGTTAATTAAAAAAGAAATATTGCGTTTCACACTGAAAAAATATCGTAAAACAATCGTGGCTTTGAAACACTCTCTTTGCCCAAACATCTGCTTCGTTATATTGGTCCTGTGATTCATTGTCTTTTTGCAATACTCTTTTTCCGATTTCTTCCCAAACGGCAGGGGAAATTGTAGTTATTCCCAATGCATTATACGTCGGGATTACTTCAGCAATTGCATTTTTAAAACCCTCAGCCATAATCGTGGGATCTAAAAATATTGAGTCGTCGTTCCAAACTGAAATTCCATCCCATTTCCCCTTGAAAAATTCCAAATAACAATTTCCTGTTCTTTGATTATTACAAACAAAATACCACATAAAAACCTCTATAACTCTATATTAAGCTGCTAACCGAGCTTTTAATTTTTGCAATATCTTTAGCAGTAAGCGTTTTCTTTTCCATCAGAGCGCGAACCAACGCGTCAAAGAATGCACGATTTTCTAATATGATTTTCTTTGCTTGAATATAGTAGCGGTCAAGCTCGGCGTGAATAAAGGTCTCTTTTTTCTCGAACAATGTGTTAGACGAGTTATGGCGTTCAAACTTGTCAAAGCCAAACTCACAATAGTTATCAACAAATCGCTCAACAATAAGAAATGCGCGGCGTATATCTTGGTTACAACCTACGTCGGCTTCCGCAAACACAATTTCTGATGCCGCCTTACCTCCGAGAAGTGCGATAACTCGTTCCTTCATATACGAAATAGAATTAAAATAGTGTTCATTGTTGTTATACGAAGTAAAGCCTCCCACATCGCCCCCGTGAGGATTAATAGAAACAAGATTTACACATCCCGGCTCGAGGATTTCAGCAACTATGGCGTGCCCCGCCTCGTGCACGGCAACTCGGTGCAACGTGTATTCATCCTTAAAATCAAGACGTTCGGGAGCGTCGAAGATCACGCGCATAGCTGCGCGAAGAAGATCGTCTCGATCAATATGGCTCTTTCCTTCAAATCCCGCATAGATTCCCGCTTCATTGACAACTGCCTCTAACTCGGCACAGGATTTTCCCTCAAGAATTCGCGCGATTTCCTCGGGGTCAACGTCGGATACCGTTGTTTTGGAAGACAAGTAATATTTAACGATTTCCGTCGCATCCTTTCCTTTTGGCATTTTCATCTCTATCACTTTATCAAAGCGTCCGGCTCTCATCAGAGAATCAGGGAGCTTTTTAAGATTATTTACTGTTGCCATAACGAAAATATCTTTATCCGAGATATCATCAATGCAAGACTGAATCGTTACGTACTCTTCGGCATCGGGACGATCTTTATCTTCGTTTGCAAATTTGTCCATATCATCAAGAAGGATAATGCAAGGCTCGCTTGCCTTAGCTTTTTCAAAGGTCTTTGTAATCTCATTCACGAAATCCCCGTTGGGTTTGTCCTTTCGGCAAATAAAACACTTTCTACCGCTTGCCTCAAGAAACGCTTTTGACAATACCGTTTTACCAACACCGGGATCACCGTGAAGCAAAATTCCACGCGGAGGTTTTGCCCCAAGTTTCTTATATTTTTCGGGGTTTTTGATTGTGTCAAGCGCCATCCTGAGCTCTGCCTTTACGTCCTCGTAACCAATGATCAATTCAAAATCCATAACGTTTTCTCCTTCTTTGTTTTTTACTCGGATAAAATAATTGCGAAAAATAGTTTGTTGCGTTTCCGGGATTAAGACGCAATAAGGTGGGGACCTCCTTTATTAAGGGCACTTATTATAACACACAAAAAATACTAAAATCAACTATTAAAGGGGGCAATTTGAAAAATAAATAAATTTGTTTAAATTTTCACGTTTTGAATTCGTTATAGTTGATTTTTTTGTGTAAATCTAATATAATAATAGAAATTTTTTATGAAAGAGGATGTTTATATGAACAAGGCAGAAATGTGGTTTAATAGGTTTTGCGCAAACAGTAAAGCATTTAAAAAACTGGAAGCAAATCCCGATTATATTGATTTGGCTTGTTTGGCAGCAACGCTTTCTTATCGGGCATCTGTATTGCGTGCAGTAAAATTTAACGGCAAGAAGCGCGAAGCGGCTTTGGCAAGAAAAGATGGAGAAACAATAATAAAAGAGTTCCTCTGCGCTGCAATAAATGAAAAAACACCTTTTGAAATTGACGTTGTATATGATATATGGAATAAAATATATAAAGTATACAAAAAGTACGGTATTGATGATTATACTTACGGCAATGCGCAAAAATGGGTAAATATGTCAATAAAGTATTACGCTGTTTTGTTGCAGCATTTTAATATGGAAAATTCCTTAATAACAGGAATTCCGGTTTTCCCCGTTGACGGAATAATGATTAAACATATAAAAAAGGAATTCAATATTTCATTTAACGGCAGCTGGTCACAGTGCAATGATATTGATTATTTGAAATCATATATACAAGCCGTGAAAGAAAAAACAGAGAAAAAGGGAATGTCTTTATATGATTACGAGCTCAACGCGTGGGAATCGTAAAAATATATTACTATAAACCAAAAGGTGCCACAAACAGGGCACCTTTTTATTTGCGCCATAAAAGGTCAGTAGAAATATCGTGGCAGTGTTAAAATCCTCGCGCGGATGCTTCCACACAAACGTGCTGTTATCACCCTCGTATTTAATTATATCAGCAATTTTCACCATGGCATTTACATCATTTTTGTAAGATTATTGTTTTGAGACCTTTAAATTATATCAAGGTTTACGAACCGAATTTGGTGCAAGGAAAATTGTGCGGCTTGATTTTTGCGATACTTTTAAAGCTTTTATACATTTGGGAACAGAATGCAAGACGGTTTGACAAAAATTTTTAAATGGTGTATAACGGCACGTGCTTTTATATAAGTAATCACGGAAAGCTCGGAGTGCCGTCGAGAAAGCGGCTCGTTGAGATCTACAAAGCAATAAACAGAGAAAAACAAGAATAAAAAACAGCACTCGGATGAGCGCTGTTTTTTTATTCTATAAGATTATTCAACCGTAACGAAGCAGGCTTCGGTGTTTGAAAATGTTATACGGTAAACGCCGTCGGCGTCGCAGGTGAGCACTTTTTCGCCGTTTGGCATAAAAAGATGAGCCGTCCCTTTGCCGTCAAGCCTGAAGGAAAGGGTGCAGTCGGAGGCGTTTGGGTCTGCCAAAGAAATAAAAATTGCCTTATTTCCGCTTTTTTTCTCAAATTCGCCCAAAATCATATCATTCGTTGCGACAATATTCGTAAAATCGCCACGCTTGCAAGAGGTGCCGCCCTTTATTATTGAGGTGGAGCTTTGACTGTATTTACAGTATTCCTTCGAGAGCGCCAGTATCGCGTGGTTGACATCCTTTAGCTTGAAATATTGCTCGGTCTTTTCGCCGTTTTCATCGAGGACGTTGTTATACCACCAGCCCGCGCTGTAACACGCCCACGTTATTGCCGACGCGCCGTATGCCATTGCGATAAAAGCCTGAAAGCAAAGCTGAGATTTGGACAGATAAACGTCCTTTTCGTGCGAGTTTACCTGCAAGACCGTTAAAAGTCTCTTTCCGTTTTTCTTGCAGACCTCTGCGGCGGCTTCGAGGTCGCTGAAGAATAACCGCGTGCTTGAGGAAAAGGGGTAATGGTCGAGGCTGAGATAGGGGAGATCTACATTTTTGCAGTATTCCTCAAGATAATCCTTATAGTTTGCGACTCCGAGCTCCTTTTTACGCTGTGCAGAGTCGTTTGACGCCGTCATACCGTAAGAGGGATAAAGGTTGATGTAGGGAAATTTAGAGGGCAAAAGCTTATTTACAAGCTCGGCTGCCTGACCGCAACGGTGAAGGTCGATGCTCGAGGGCTCGTCGCATATATCGATGCCGACGGTTGCGGGATGGTCGGCAAAGCCGCTTATTCCGTTAATATAGCTCTCGTCGGTGCAAAGAAGCTCCATCTTGCCCGCGTTATCGCCGTTTCCGCCGAACCAATGGGGAACGATTCCCGAAACGACGGCGCCTATGCCATGACGGTAGAGAAGGTCAAGAAGCGCCTCGTCGTTGTCGATGCCAAACAAAAGGTCGATGCCGCAATCGCGCATATCCTTGACGGTGGCTTCGGTTCTTGCGTTTTCCTGCAGACAGTAGGTGCCGATATGAAATTTATCAAAGAAACCGTTGGCAAAGTGCTTCATAAATATCACCGCTTCAGTTCGGAATTGGGTTAATTATAGCACAAATGAAGCGGTATTGCAACTTGAATTGTGTCGATGACTGCGTGTCCTTTGGCTCGTCGCACCGATTTAGATGCCGACACAAAACAATTCGATAAATTGTAGTTTATAATACCGTGTAACTCGCATCAGATAATTTATTCATTGCTCTCTTATAGTGTTATTTCTCTTTATACGATTCCCATTGCCATTTCTACCAACAACGCAACGACAACGACCAACGCCGAGATGATAAAACCGTGGATCATCGGACGGATACCGGCTTTCTTCAT
>JAFVQJ010000011.1 GCA_017504945.1 Clostridia bacterium | reverse complement strand
GCAAAAGTGATGTTACTCACTTCGTTCGTAATGATGTTGCTCCCGATGGTCGCAATGATGTGATGTTTGCCCACTGTGCCGAAGGCACAACATCATTGCCGTAGGCTACATCATTAGGCGAAGCCGACATCACTTGCCCGTGAGGGCAAACATCGTTCGGCAGACCTGCTTTATTGCAGGTCGCCCTGTTGCCTCTTTTTTGTTCAAAATGCGGTCTGTTTTGGCTGAAATCTATCTTTCTTTTGGCAAAATTACATTGAAATCAGTTTAAAAAAGTAGTATAATATATATTTGGTAAAATATATAAAATCTTCTTTGAAAAGGAAGTAGTTATTTTGATAAGAAACGACATCAGAAACGTTGCGATAATCGCCCACGTTGACCACGGCAAAACCACGCTTGTAGACGTGCTTTTGAAGCAATCGGGCGTTTTCCGTGACAATCAGGTGGTTGCCGAAAGAGTTATGGACTCAAACGATCTTGAAAAAGAGAGAGGCATAACAATTCTTTCGAAAAACACCTCGGTAATCTATAAGGACATAAAGATAAACATCATTGACACTCCCGGACACGCCGATTTCGGCGGCGAGGTAGAGCGCGTGCTTAAAATGGTAAGCGGCGTTTTGCTGCTCGTTGACGCAGCTGAGGGTCCCATGCCGCAGACCAGATTCGTGCTTCAGAAGGCACTTGATCTCGGTCTTAAGGTAATCGTCGTTATCAACAAGGTAGATAAGCCCGACGCGAGAATCGCCGAGGTGCACGACGAGGTCCTGGAGCTGTTTTTAGAGCTTAACGCCACCGTCGAACAGCTTGACAGTCCTTTTATCTTCTGTTCGGGCAGAAGCGGCACCGCCTCTTATCTCCCCGATAAGCAGACGGAGGATATGACTCCCCTTTTCGACACTATCATAAACTACATAGATCCCCCCGAGGGCGACGAGAGCGCTCCCCTTCAAATGCTCATCTCCTCGCTCGACTACTCCGATTATATAGGCAGAATAGGCGTTGGAAGAATAGAGCGCGGCGTTTTGAAGGCAAACAGCGACGTAGTGGTCTGCAACTACCACGGAAATTCCGCTCCCTACAAAGCAAGGGTAAACACCGTTTCAACCTTCTCGGGTCTTGGAAAGACGGGCGTTGATTCGGCAACCGTCGGCGATATCGTTTCCCTTTCGGGAATAGAGGAGCTTACGATAGGCGACACCGTTTGCGAACCCGCAGACGTTACCCCCATTCCATTCGTTAAAATATCGGAGCCCACCGTTGAAATGAACTTTATGGTAAACGACAGCCCATTTGCAGGCAGAGAGGGCAAGTTCGTAACCTCAAGGCATCTTCGCGAAAGACTTTACAAGGAGCTTTTGAAGGACGTTTCGCTCAAGGTCTTCGATACCGATTCAACCGAGTGCTTCAAGGTAATGGGCAGAGGCGAGATGCACCTTTCGATACTCATTGAAACGATGCGCCGCGAGGGCTATGAATTTCAGGTTTCAAGCCCCACCGTTATTATGAGAGAGATAGACGGTGTTAAATGCGAGCCTATTGAAGAGGTCTCGGTCGACGCGCCCGACGAATACGTCGGCTCTGTTATTGAGAAGCTCGGAAGAAGAAAGGGCGAGATGGTCGCCTCCGTGCCGATGGGCGGCAGAACGAGGCTCACCTTCTACGTTCCCTCACGCGGTCTTTTCGGATACAGAAACGAATTTCTCACCGATACCCGAGGAAAAGGTATTTTAAACACCATTTTCCACAGCTACGAGCCCTATAAGGGTGAGATACCCACCCGCTCGGCAGGTGCGCTTATTGCATTTGAATCGGGCGAATCCATAACCTACGGACTTTTCAACGCTCAGGAAAGAGGAAGGCTGTTTATCGGCGCAGGCGTTCCCGTTTATGCGGGAATGGTCGTAGGCTCCTCTCCCAAGGGTGACGATATCGCGGTAAACGTCTGCAAGAAAAAGCAACAGACGAATATGCGTGCCGCAGGCAAGGACGATGCGCTTCGCCTCGTCCCCCACACAAAGCTCAGCCTCGAGGAAAGCCTTGAGTTTATGAGCTCCGACGAGCTTTTGGAGGTAACTCCCAAAAACATAAGAATAAGAAAGAAAATACTCGACCACGCGCAGAGAATGCGCATAGCGGCACACAACAAATAAGGAGGAAAACAAAAATGAAAGTAATGCTTACCATCGTTCTTAACAAAACCAGCTGCTTCGACACTCTTTTACACGAGTTTACACAGCACAATATTTACGGTGCGACCATTTTCGAGTCCACCGGTATGGCTCACGCTCTTTATCAGGAGGATGAGATCAGCTTCACCACCGCGTTCCGTATGTTCTTAAATCCCGAGAGAGAGAAGAGCAAGATAATCTTCCTCGTTACCGACGAGGACAGAATTCCCGCTATCTCGAAGGTAGTAAACGACGTTACGGGCGGTCTTGACAAGCCCGACACGGGTATTATGTTCGCAGTACCCGTAAGCTATGTGGAGGGTCTTAAATTCTAAAATGAGCACGACACTTGAAATTATTTTAGGCATAACCGTTCTTATTGCCGTTTCTCTGGCGGTGGGACGTCTTGCAAAGCTCATCCATCTTCCCAACGTTACCGCCTACCTCGTTGCAGGTCTGCTTATCGGACCGAGCTGTCTCAGATTATTAAGCCACGAGACTATCGAAAGCTTCTCGATAATCACCACCATTGCACTCGGATTTATCGCATTTTCCATCGGCGGCGAATTTAAGATACAGAACATAAAGAGAATAGGCGGAAAGGTAATAACCATAACCTTTTTTCAGGCTCTTACCACCGTTTTCTTCGTTGATGCAGGTCTTTTGTTACTTGCGGTGTTCGGTCTTACCACTCCCGCAGAGGCGATCGTTCTCGGCGCTATAGCCACCGCCACCGCTCCTGCGGCGACTCTTATGGTCGTTAAGCAGTATAAGGCAAAGGGTCCCGTTACCGAGGCGCTCTTACCCGTCGTTGCACTTGACGACGCTATCGGTCTTATGGTCTTTGCAATTTCCAATTCCATTGCAATGGCAATACATTCCGATGCCGGAATAAGCGTTAAGACTATACTTATAGATCCCCTTTTGGAAATAGTGATCTCACTCGCAGTAGGCTGTGTTATCGGCGTTTTGCTTGCGGTGGTCGTTCGTTTCTTCCACTCCAGGAGCAACAAGCTCTGTCTTATGATAGTTTCCGTTTTTGCCGGCGTTGGTGCTTCCATTGCATTTGACGAGTTACTCGGAATTCCGCTTTCCTCGCTTCTCGTATGTATGATGATAGGCGCGGCATTTTGCAACCTCAAGGACGACGCCGTTTCCATTATGGAGGGCTCTGAAAGATGGACTCCCCCGCTCTTCTTGCTCTTCTTTGCAATTTCGGGCGCAGAGCTTAACCTCGCCACCGTCGTTTCGGTAGGTGTCGTGGGCGTAGTTTATCTCGTAACACGTTCGGCAGGCAAGTGGTTCGGCGCATTCCTCGGTGCAACCATTACCAAGGCAGACCCGAACATAAGAAAATACCTCGGCGTTGCACTTCTGCCGCAGGCGGGTGTTGCGATAGGTATGTCGCAGATAGTTGCCGCCACCTTCCCCGATATTGCGGGAACGGTTACCACGGTAGTTCTCTGTGCAACCCTCATTTACGAGCTTTTCGGCCCCGTTCTCACGAAGATCGCTCTTCAGAAGGCGGGAGAAATAGCAAAGCCCGAAAAGAAAAAGAAAGCCGCTTAAATAACGTTTGCCCCGTTTCTTCTGAAACGGGGCTTTCTTTTTTCTCGCGAAGGACGAGGTATGTTTTAAAATTTATTCCTTTAACTGCTTTAAGGCATCAAGCAGCTTTTGCGGAAGAGGTATTCCCATCTTGCCCGCGTTTTCCAGCACCGAAATGCCTTCGTTGGCTATCATAAAATAGCAAAACGCCGTTTTGAATATAAAATCGGTCTCAAGCAGGCGGTCAAGCATTACCGCCACCACTACGCAACAGAGTATAGCTATCTTTTTGAGTATTCCCAAAAGTCCGTAGCTGCTTGAGAGCGTTTTTGTAAATACCGCCGATATAACACCCGTTATATAGTCGAGTATTATAAAAACGAGAAGAGTGATGACGGGGATATCAAATCCGCCGAAAAGATAGGTTATAAAGGTGAACACCGCCGCAAAAGCCCCCTTTAACGCAAAAGTTACCGTGTTCAATAGAGATCCTCCTCGTTTTCAAGGTAGAGCAGCTTTCTTACCCTTTCGATATCGTAGTCGGTAAAC
Source organism: Clostridia bacterium (assembly GCA_017504945.1). GTDB lineage: Bacteria > Bacillota > Clostridia > Oscillospirales > RGIG5299 > RGIG5299. The sequence goes on along the minus strand of JAFVQJ010000011.1, from coordinate 28,736 downwards.
ATTCCGCTCTCCTTCATTATGAGAAACTCGCGCTTTAACAGACTTTTATACGCCGTACCGCGATAGGTGGAGTTTTTGATGAGGTTGTTGCAGAGCGTTTCTATCTCTTTATCGGTAAGCGAGCCTCCCTGCTCGAGCTTATTGCTTATATCCTTGTCAAGCTGCTCTGCAGAGAGCTTCGTCTTTATCTCCTCGAGCTTTACCTTGGTATCGTCGATAAGCTTTCGCTCGGAGGCCTTTTCCTCCTCGTCTATTCGCTTTCTCTCCTCGGCTCTTGCCTTTTCCTCGGCTGCCGCCTTCTGCTCGAGCGACCACACCGTTTCCTTAAGCTCCTTATCCTTTATTCCCTTTTCGTTAAGAGCTCTTTCAAGAATATCAAGTCCGTCATCTTCGGCCTCCTTGCCGGTTATGCCGTTATAGACATTTTTAAGACTCGTTATTCTTGCCGTTTTTCGTGCAGATGCGTCGATATCAGCCTTATTTTCGGCGTTTTGCTTTACCGCGCTTCCGACGTTTTGGCGAAGCAGCTCTTTATCGGCCTCGCTTTTTGCGTCAAGCCTTGCTCTTTTTAAGTCCGACTCTGCCTTAAGCTTCTTCACCGCCGACGCAAGCGATGCAACTGCACGATTTGCCGCCGCCTTCTCCGACACCGTCTTGCTTTCACCGATGCCCTTCATAAGTCCGTTTATATCCTTCAAAAGCTTGTTCGTTTCCTTCATTTCTTCATCTCCTTTATTTTCTGTTTACCGTGCTTATATCGGTCACGGCAACCGCTATCTCGTCGATCTCAAGCGCCTCGTTTACATTTTGCGAGCGGATCAGCAGATCGAGGGTATAAAAGCGCTCGTTCCTTAAGTGAAGTCGGTTAAGCCCTCCCTTTATTGCAAGGCTTTTTGAGCTTTCCTCGCTTATATCGCCTATTACCGCTATCTCGCCGCCGACATTTTCCGACTTTTCCGTTTTGACGAAAATATCGTTTAACTGCTTTTTTCTGAAGGCAGAGCCGAAGTCAAGACCCTCAAGATAGCAATATGCCGATATCGCCGACGTGGTGCCGTCGCTTTTTTGATCGAAACCGTCCTCTGTAAATTCGCAATAGTAGCCGTCGGTATCGAAAAAGGTAAGTGTAAGAGGTCTATCGCAAAGATATCCTACCCTTATGCCCTCGAAGGTGTAAAAGACGTCGTTTTTGTAGTTCCAAATCACGACGGTGTTATCAGCGGTCATCCACAGCTCGTTTCTGCTCTCTACGTCGTAAAGGGCATTGAAGGTGTGCTGTCTGAGCAATCCCGATATTCTGTCGCTTATTACCGAAAGATTCTTTTCGCTTCGCACGGCGGTGGATTCTATGCGCTTTATGCTGTTTGAGTTTATAAAAACGGGAGAATTATCAACGACCGCCGCATTTCCGACTATATTTTTACAGCTTGAATTGAGCAGCGTTACGGGATAGGAAACGTCGCCGTTTTCCGAGAGGTGAAGCTCGCTTGAGTATATTCCGCTCGAGGTGAATATCACCATTCTGTCGTAGTAGCAGACGATATCGCCGATATATCCGTTTTCGCCCACCGTATCGCAGTTATCTATCGGAAAATAGGTTATATTTCCGCCGTTTGAGTAGTAGCGCTTATTGGAGTCTCCGCTCCAGAGGAAGAGATCGCTTTCTCCCACGCCGCCGTAAAATACCGACCTTCTGCATTTCAAAAGCTCCTCTCTGTTTGAGGAAAGCTCGGCGGCGCGGTAGGTCGCAACCGCCTTCATACCTGTGGGTAACGGCGGCGAAACGGTGAAGGTGCCGTTTACGTTATCGGGTGAAACCGTTACGGACAGCTCGCCGACATTTACCTGAGATCGGAAATATTCTTATATTTCAAGTAGAATTTCGAGGTTGCATCTGTGAGAAATTCTTCACGGACAAGGTCGGTGAGCATATTTTCCTTTTCAAACGTTTCGAAAGTGTTTCCCGACGGCGATTTATTCAAATAAAGAGTGGGGATATAGGGCTCCGGCTCGCTAACCGCAAGCGTTCTGTCGAAGCAGACGAACTCGCCGCCGATAAGATAGAGCTTATCGCCGTATTCGAAGCATCTGCCCTCGCCTGCTAAGGCGCGCTCGTAAACGGTTTCGAAGGTGCGCGTTTGAAATCGGTATCCCCACAGCGCGCCGTCGGTAAGGACCAGAAAGGAATAGTTTCGCATCGTAGTAGTCCAAAAATCTATTACCTGAAGTATTTTTCCCGTTACGGCGTTTGTTGAAACAACTTTAAAGCCCTTTCGCTTTTTTAATTTTCCGTCGTCGGTTATCACGAAGTTGCAAAGGCTTCGTGCCTCGCCGACGCGCGTTTTTTTCGCAAAGACGTTATCGTTTATTCCGAAAAAGGTCTTTATCGAAAGAACCGAATCAGAACGTGCCACAGCATCCACACTCCGTTCCGACGGTATCGGCAATATCCTCAAAAAAGCCCTGCGACTGTGCCAATCTTAAGCGGCTCTTTGCCGTTTCGTAGCTTGAGAACAGCTCGCCCGAGAGCGAGGCGTTTTCATCCTTCATATAAACGGCGGCGAGATAGTAAGGAAGAGTCGATATAATTTCGTTATCGGAAAAGGAAAAGGTGCCGTTCTCGTCGGTTACCGCCGCAGGCGACGCCAAGTAGACAAGACGCTGCTTTCCCGAAAATCCGTTTACCGCTTCTATCTTCTTACCCACGATAACACTTTTTGCGGCAGGCTCTAAGGAAACGACCGACAGAAAATCCTCCGGAAGCGGAAGGCTTTTCGAATTTGCAAAGTCGAGCTCGGCATCCCTTTGGTATTTTACGTAGCAGATGAGCTCACGCTGGGCAATATCGCACAGGGCGGGCGCTCTTTTGCGAAATACCGTTATAAAATCCGCCTCGAGCACCTTGCCGTCGGAGCCGATATAGTCGCACAGCGCCATTGCCTTCTCAAAAACGTCTTTTACCGTTATACTCATATTGTTCTCCTTTCTTTATTGCTTGCCCGAATTTAATTCGGGCAAGCAATTTTTTAACCGTATTTTAAGCCTCGGGGCCGGTGCAGAGCTTAAGAACAACGAGCTCGGAGGGACGTACCACCTTCGCGCCGTAAACGTGAAGTCCCTTTACCGCGTCGGCAAAAAGACCCTCGGGGCGATAAGCCTCCATCTTCTTCATCTGTCCTACGAAGGCAATAGCCTTTCTCGTTCTTGCATAGCAGAAATGGTAGTTTGCGGCATCCTTTACTATGCAGTTGCTCATATATACCTTGAAGTTATCGAACATTCCCACGAAGCCGGTTCCGAGAGTGTCGGAGTTGGGAGCCTCGCGAAGCACCTTTGCCTGCCAGAGTATCTGGTAGATGGCGGGAGATACCTCGAGGAAAAGCTCCTCGTTCTGCGGTACGTTGCTTTCATAAAGCTTCTTTGCCGCCTGTGCGATTATGGCTGTTATGTTGTCGGGAGTGGGACCGAGGCTTGAAATGGTATGGCCCGCCTCGCCGTAGAGGTTGTAAACGTACTTATCGGCGTCTGCCGCAATAGCGGCTGCCGCTTCGTGCATACAGCTCTCCATTATGTCGGGTGCCGACTGAAGCTCGTCGACGTCATCGACCATAAAGTTTACGTATTTGAGCTGGTCGATGTTGAGGGTGGTGGAGCCTGCGCCCTCGAGAGTTTCGGGAGCGAGGATATCGGTGCCTACGGTGTAGGTGTTTACGGTGGGACGCTTTGTCCAGTTTATCTGAATAGAGCTTCCCATATTTGCTACGTCCTTCTCGTAGCTTCTGTTACAGAGGGCTGCGCCTACCGAGAGGGTATCTCTTTCTCTCTCTATTGCCTTTGCCCATACGTTAGGTTTGAAATTGGTATATGCCATTTTGTTTTCTCCTTTTGTTTTTTTATTTGTTTTTTCTTGAAAGCCTGCTCATAGACTTTATTGCTCTCTCGAGATTTTGCGAAAGGTCGCTGTCGGAGAGGGCGTCGAGCTCCTCGTCGCTGTAATACTCGCCCGTTGCTCCGACGGCGTAACCGAGCGACTCGTTTGCCGACTCGTTATTCTCCCTTTCCTCCGTTTTTATCTCGAGCAAGCCGTTAAGTCTTTCTATCTCGGCAAGCAGGCCTTCTTTTTCTCTTGCCGAGTGATAACGTAAGAAGCTCTCCGATATGCTCTTTCCCGAAAGGTAATCGGAAATTACAGAGTCGGGTATCTCCTTTACGTTTACCGAAGGGTTCTCTTTTAAGAATCGGGCAAGCTCGCCGTGCTTTTCTTCCCTTTCAAGCTCGGTTATTCCGTTTAAAAAGGAAAGCCTGTCGGAGTAGCCGCACTCTTTTGAAAGCTTATCAAGAAGAGCAAGACTTTTATCCTCCTTAAGCTCGTTTAAGCTGCAAAGCACCTTATCGTAATTAAGACCCTTTTGTGCAAGCACTACCGCCTCATCCTCGGGTATTAACAGCTCCTCGTGGTTATACTTGACCTTCAGCCTAAACGGCTCGTTTTCCGTTGCACCGTTTTCGGCGGTATTTGCTCGCATTTCGTTTTGTTCCATTTTTGTTTTTCCTTTCATATCGTGGTGGATATAAATTTATTGCAATTCCTCACGGTTTGAGGAAAGCTCTGCTATAAGCTCGTTTACCGCAGGCACGTAGCCCTTGGGAAGCCTTTTTAAATACTGCACCGCGTCTATCGCGCCGGAATTGAAGAGGCTTGCAAGGGTATTTACCGACGACATCTCGGAAATAAAGCTCGAGGGGCCGATATCTACCTTTACTCTTACAGCTGCCTTTTTGATTTCGGAGGGGCTGTATTCGAAATCGGCAAGACTGCCGTTTCGCTCAAGCAAAAGTCGTTTTTTCGCGATAAACTTGGTTTTGAGAAAATCAAGCCATATAAGCGCGATGTCCTCGGTGAAATTATAGAGATTTTGCTTTATTATCTCCATGGGAATAGCCGCGTTCTGTCCGAGTGCGGTAATTGCGGCGGCGTTGTCGGGACGTATGCTCTGACCGAGCAGAACGTCGGTTGCGCCAAGACATTCCTCGGTATATTTTACGGCGCGGTCGATAAGCATCATGGCGTTGGGGTCTATTCCCGCGCCCTCAAGATATCTCGCAACGCCGCTTACGTCGCCGTTTACGGCAAGCGCGGCGCCTACGGCGTTTGACCAGCTTGCGACCTTTGTCTTATCGTATATCGCCTTGGGGAAGGCGGTGTCCATAAGACTTTTCATTGCCATTGCAAACATTTTGTTTATGAATATCTGATTGGGGATTATTCCTCCCGCAAAGCTCTCGCCGTGGTAGCTTCCCTTCTTTTCCGTCCAGTTTGCAAAGGCTATGGGGTAACGTGAAAGACCGGTGTTTACGTCGCTCTTGATAACGGCGCATCGGGTGGATTTCGAATAATGCACCTTGCCGTCCGAGCCGAAGAAATAGCGCACGAGGTAGGTGGTTCGTAAGGAGCCGTCCTCTATGCCGTCTATCATATTGGGGTCGCTGTCGGGCGTGATCTTTTCTATTTCTTCCTTTTTAACTCCCATTGCCTTTGCTTCGGCGATAAGCTCCGAGGTGAAGGTGCGCCCCGCAATTATTATATAGGGCTGCTTGGAAACGTCGTTTCGGGTAACGTCGCCGAAATAGACGTTTTCCGAGTCGAGTATCTCGGTCTTGAAATCGCCTCTTATTCCGTTTGAACGCACGGCGTTTTTATCCCAATAGACGTGGGCGCACATATCGCCCGAAACGGCGGCGTTTAAAAGCGCCTTTTTGAGCTTTACCTCCATCTTGTTCTCTTCCCAGATATGCTCCGCCTCATTGTTGAGTATCTCGCAAGCGCGCTCGTCGTCGGCGCGGTAGCTTATCTTGATGGGCGAGGAGCAGATGTAGGCGATAACGTAGTCGATTATCCTCTTAAAGATATTGAATACCGGAGTGGGCAGATTGTTTGCCTTTACTCCGTGCCATTGGTCGCCTCGGTAAAATCTCTCGTTTTTGGAAACGGTGCTTTTAAAGCCCGTTTGTGAGGCGAAATCAACGCCCTTGGTGTAAAGCAGCCAATCTCTCGTTATTTCGCCCTCTCTGTTTTTGTTTTTCAATTTACTTTTCATCTCCCGTATAGTTCATTATTTCGTCAAATTCCTTTTCAAGCTCGAATTCAAAGCTTTCGTCTTTTTCCTTTTCCTCGGCGGGCACCGTTGCTATGCAAAGTGCCGCAAGCGACATTACCGCCGCCGCAACCGACAAAAAGATTGATAAAACCTGCATAATTTCCTCCTTTTATTCAAAAAGATATTCGTATGTGGGGGTGCATTCCTCGTTTTTTCTCTCAAACGGATCGCCGAAGCTTCTCTCGCGCGAAGGCTCACTTTTTCTTTCGAAAAAGGTCGGTCTTGACATCGCTCCGTAGCGAAGCGCCTCAGGTGCGTGGGTTATTTCGTGGGGAGTTCCCGAAACGTCCTCGGGATCTCTTGAGGAGTGGGTAAGAAGCGGCAGGCATCTTACGAGATTTCTGCAGCAGCCCTCGAAAAATCGAAGCCGCGGCGGCGCTCCCTCCGAGTGCTTCAAAAGCTCTCGCAAAAGACGGAGTCCGCGCACTCTGCCGTTATCGGCGGCAATAAGCCCTGTAAGCCCCGCGCCGTTCATTATCTCAACTCCCGAAACGCCGCTTTCCTGTCTTCTGTTCCACAGATCGGGCGATGCAACGGTGTATTCGATACGCTCGTCATAAGGCGTTGCCTCAACGATGAGCCTTGCCGCGTCGGAAAGGGTAAGTCCCGACTGATAAAGCTCACGGTAGATATACATATTTCCGCCCTTGTCGACCGCCCACCAAAGACACGCCGTCATATCAAGACCGTAGTCAAGCGAGCGGAAAAGCGTCATATTCTTTACCGAAAAGGGCTTTATAACGTGAACGGCTGTTTTGAATTCGGAAAAATAGGCGCCGTCGAAAAAGCTCCAATCGCCCTCCAAAAGACGTCTTCGCTCCTTTTCGGGAAGCTCGGAAAGCCGTTTCAAATAATTTGGGTCGGATCTCATCAAAAAGTCGTTATCTGAAACGAAGGACTGAATAAACTTGAATTTTCGACCGTTTTTTCGGTATTCGCCCTTGTCGATAAAGCGCCTTTTTACAAACTCGTGTCCCACTCCGCCGGGGTTTCCCGTAGACTTTACCCTTTTGGGATATCCGTTTGCGCCGCGAAGCCTTGAGAGCATATAAAGATATTGCGACTCGGTAAAATGTGTCAGCTCATCAAAGCGGATAACGTCGTATTCCGCCGACTGATAGCGCGAGGTGTCGCCGTCCGATTCGAGATAGCCAAGCTCTATCGCCGAGCCGTTTTTAAACTGCCATAGGTGCTTTGAGCTTATGTATTTCGCCGCGCTTTTCGGAAAAAATCTTTTAGTGAGCGGCACTATGCTTCTCTCAAGCTCGGGAAAGGTGCGGCGCAGTATGAGCTGACGCGAGCCGGGGTATCTGACCGAAAAGAAGAGAGCGTCTATTACCTGCGCGCAGCTTTTTCCGCCGCCTGCCGCACCGCCGAAAAAGGTTTCGTCGGCATCGGAATTTATAAACTCAGCCTGCTTTGCCGTTACGGATATCTCTTTTTTCATTTCATATCGCCCGTCACGGTGAGGGTGAGGTCGATATCCTCGTCCTGCTCGTCCTTGCCGTAGCCGAAGACGTTTTGCAGACAGATATTTACCACGGTGGGATTAAAGCGCTTGAACGCCGCTCCCGAAAGAAGCTGATGCTCCATCTCGTTCATGGCTCTTACGTAGGCTCGGCGAAGCTCCTCGTTTTCGCTTTTCGCAAGGGCAAAAAGCTCTTCCTTGGTTATTTCGAGATAGTTTGCAAGCCCTGCTGCCGTTGGCATTTCTCTCTCCTTTTCGTCAAAGGTCGAGAGATAGCGGTTAAGCCTTTTTACCATTATTCTTTCACTCATCTTTTTTCTCCTTTTTCCTTATTTTTTTCTTTTCGGTCTATGGCATTATTTTAACGTCCGTTTTCTGCAACAAACTGCAATAAAAGAAGCTTTTTCACCCTTTTTTCATTGACTTGGCTAATATATATTTGTTATAATATCTATAATAATATTATGGGAGGCAAACAAATGAAAAGAATCACGGCAATCTCGCTTGCGGTATTACTTCTTCTCTCCGCTCTTTTGGGGCTTTCCTCTTGCGGCGGAAATAAGAAAATTTCGTTAAACGACTATTACAGCTGCCTTACTGATTTTGAAAACGACAAGTCCGACTGGGCAAAATCCATAAGAGCAGCGGCTGATGCGGTAAAGGCAAGCTCCACTACGGGAAATTCAAATCTCTATATTCCCAAGGGTGTTTATGAAATAAACGGTATGCTCCAGATCCCCGTCGGAGTAAACCTCATATTTGAGGAGGGCGCAATCTTCAAGCTCGGCGCAGAAGCCACCTTCAATATGAACGGCAGAAATATAATCGCTCCCAAAACTCAGATATTCGACGTGGCCGACGGTGCCAAAATAATGGGAAGCGGATTCTTCTCTGCAAGTGTCGGTTGTCCCGAATGGTTCGGCGCAAAGGTCAACGACGATATCGACGATTCCAAGGCTATAAACTACGCAGTAGGCTGCTTTGCAACCGTTGAGTTTTCAGAAGGCACCTATAACGTTGATAAAAACGTCGATCTCAACACCGAATCCAAGACCCACACCTCTCTTATCCTTAACGGTGCCGGCAAGGATAAAACCGTTTTAAAGGTTTCTCCCAACGTTAAATGCTTCTTCTTTGACGGCTCCAAGGTGTTCTATTATCTTATCGAAATAAGAAACATCGGCTTTGAGGAGGTCGGCGGCGGCAGAACAGGTATGGCAATATCCGTTCGCGGTTCAACTCCCAACGCTTCACCCAAGGCAGTTATCACCGATTGCTCCTTCAAGGGCTTTAATACCGCTTTTGACACCGGAAACTCCGGCTTCGTTCATTTCAACAGAAACTACGCAGAAAATAACGAGGTCGTTTGTGAGATCGGCGGCGGCTCGATGTTCCTTTTCTACAAATACAACACCGCTGTTTCAAACGGATATTTTATCCGTTGCGATATCCCCCCGAACGGCGGCTATTCAAACGGTATCGATATCGTTGAAAACAACGTTTCAAAATCGGAAAAATACGACGTATATATTAAAGACAATCAGGCGGTCTTTATTGATAAATGCAAATTCGAGGGCGGCTTCGGCGATGCCTCTATTTTCCTTTCAAACGTATCCGATTTCAGAATAACCGACACCGTTATCACCTCAAGCCCCGAGGCTCCCGAAAGAGTCGCATACTACAACAAAAACTCCCACTCGGGCTATATTTATAACTGCGATATCAAAAACAACGGCACCGGCTTATTCTTCGACGGTCCCAGAAGCTGGAGATGTATGACCTACGTAAACGCCTGCACCTTTGAAAACAGGGACAATGATATTATCTTCAAAGGAACGAGCGACGCCAAGATAGTAGGAAATCAGTTTAAAACCGCCTTTGCTCACAGCAGCAACAGCGACGTTGAAATAAGATTCAGCGACGCAAGAGTTAAAAACATCCTTATTGCAGAAAACACCTTTGTTTCAAAGGCAATCGAATTCGGAAAAGAAACGGGCAATTCAACAAACGTTGAATACGGCAACGTATTTAACGGTTAAGAAAGGAGAGAACGACTGTGAATACTAAAAAGATAATTTCCGTTATACTTTCTTTTGCTCTTGTTTTCTGTCTTTTTGCAGGCTGCGCACCTCAGAGCGAGTATTCCTACTACGTCCCCAAGCTTACCGACTACGCTTCATCAAACATCTATGCAAATATCCAGAACATCTGGCTTTCTGCCAACGCACAGTATAACGAGGTTCCCCTAAATGCCACCCTCGACGGAACCGAGAAGAACCTCAAAAATCTCACCGTTGATTTTGCCGCCAAAAACGACGGCAGCGAGGATATTTCCTCAGCTCTCAACGAGGCAATTACCGCTATCGGCTCAGAGGAAGGCTACATTCATCTCGTAACCGGTCTTTATAAGCTTTCTTCCGCTATAACCGTTCCCGAGAACGTAACCGTTTCCTTTGCACCCGGTGCAGTTATCTCGGTTGACGCAGGCGTAACCCTCACCATTGATTCAAAGAAGATATACGCTCCCATTGCAAAGATCTTCGAGGGCGAGGGCACCGTTGCCAGAATGAAGAATATCGAGTTCGGTTATCCCCAGTGGTTCGGCGCAATAATCGGCGATGAAAACGGCGATTCCGATGCCTTCCAGAAGATAATCAATGCCGTTGATACCATCTATCTCATCTCCGGCAGATACGATCTTGAAAAGACTGTCGTTATACCGCAGGGCAGAAACATCTCGATAATCGGTCAGGGTCAGTACAGCCTTTCTTACCTCTATATCACTGCTCCCATTGCATTCAGCTATCAGCGCGAGGCAGGAAGTGAAAAGACCGACCTCTACATCACCGGCGTTTTGTTCAAAAGCGATAACGCCAACACCGCAGTTTCTTTCCACGGAATCGAGGGTGCAACCGACAGTTCGCTCAAAATAACCAACTTCGTTTACGACAGAATGCACACCCTCGTAAGCATCTCCTACGTAACCGGCTGTGAATTTGCCGATTCGAGAGGTGTTATTACCAAATACAGCTTCGTTCTCGGCAAGCAGTGCAACGATACCACCTTCGGCTCCTTCCTCTCTCTTTCGGGCGGCTCCTTTATAGTTGCCGACGGCGGTGAGGAGAACGACGGCAAGTCGAAAGGCATCACCCTTCTTAACAGCTGTAGCGTCTGGGCTTACGCAAGTGATATAATCATCAAGAACTATTCCGATATCTCCATCAAGCAGGGCGGCTATGACCTCGGCTGCAACCAGTATCCCGGAACCGACAACCGCGCCGCAATCGTTTTCGACGGTGTAAAGAACGCCTCGTTCGACGGCAACTGGATAGCAACCTGCCCCGATGCTCCCTACTCCGCCAAGGAATTCCGTGACGGTATCCTTATCATAAACGGCTGTGAGAATATCGGCATTCGCGGTAACTCCATCGTTAACAACAGAATAGGCGTTAACGTTGACAACGGCACCGACGTAAATGCAAATATTGAAATAGTAGGTAACAAGGGCGAGGGCAACTTCCAGCACGACTTTTACCTTGCAAACTCAAACGGAGTAAAATTAAACTACAACTTCTGCTACTCCTACAAGTGGAGAGGCATTCCCCACGAGATCTCGGGCGGCGGCAATCTTAAAAACATTGAGGTTATCGGCAACTCACTCGGAAACAGCGATTACGATCTTGTTTCGCAAATAGGTCTTACCGACAGCTTTAAGTGCGAGCACAATCTCTTTAAAGTAAGCACGTAACCTAAATTTTAAAAGAGGCGGCAAATTTGCCGCCTCTTTTTTCTTGACTTTTATTTTTTTAGGTATATAATAATTATATTAACCGTTAAGGAGATAAAAATGAAAAAAGTTACTGCTATTGCTTTTATATTCGTTTTACTTTTCACCGTTTCGTTTTCGGGCTGTGCGCCAAAATGCGAGCACGAGTGGCTGGACGCCACCTGTATTGCTCCCAAGACCTGCTCTCTTTGCGAAAAAACGGAGGGTGATGCTTTGGGTCACGATTGGCAGGAGGCTACCTGCACTTCGGTCAAGACCTGCAACCGCTGTGCCGAAACAGAGGGCGAGCTTGCTCCTCACGATATGTCGGCGGCAAATTATCAGTCCCCTTCCGTCTGCACCGTTTGCGGTCATACCGAGGGCGAAAAGCTTTCTCCCTTCTACGCCGATAAAAACGTAAGCCTTATATCTGCCGAGATGGGAAAGGAATATAACTACAAGACGGGCGGAAACACAAACGGCTCTAAAAACACCGTGGGTAAGCTTTGGTGGGAGGATCACGAGGTGTTTGCCTCGAAGGAGGGCTACGCCGAAAAGGACGGCTACGAGTGGCACACCGTTACCGTTAAGATCCGCTTTAACGACGACAATGCCCAGACCTACGGCTTTGTAATAGCTCCCGCTATCGACAACTATTACAGCGGCGATACCTCAGGTCTTTCCGACGACACTCCCGAGACATTTACGGTAAACTACAACGGAGTTGATCATGAATGCATTATGAAGGCGCCGAACGGCACTCTGTCTGCTTGGAAAAACGGCTCCTGCACCTACACCGGAAGCTATGCGTGGCAGGTTCCCGTCGGCTTTGACGGCATAGTTATCTTCTTTATCCATTCGGAATACAGCGGAGAGGACATTTTCGAAATGAAAAACGTTCCTGCCATCTTCTTTAAATTTTAAAATAATCCGAAGCGGCTTTACGCCGCTTCTTTTTTATGTTTAATCCTTCACACATTTTGCCCTTCTTTCATAAGATAAACTATAAACGAAAGGAGGTAAACAGAATGTGTTCTGATAACAGCTGCTTAAGCAACAGCACTCTCTTCTGGATCTTCATTGCCGCTATCATCGTGCTCCTTTTCTTCACGGGCGACAAAAACTGCGGATGCGGATGCTCAAACAATTCTCTCGGCAACGGCTGTAACTGCTCGGGCGGAAGCTTCTGATTGTAAAACATAGTAAAAACGGTCTGTAAATGCAGACCGTTTTTATTTTTTCGCTATTTTTAGTTCAAAACTCTTGACAAATTCAAATTTCGGTATATAATTATTATGCTAAATAATTTGGGGGCGTAGCTCAGCTGGGAGAGCGCTTGAATGGCATTCAAGAGGTCATGGGTTCGATCCCCACCGTCTCCACCAATAAAAAACACAAAACCTTTTGGTTTTGTGTTTTTTATTTTTTTGATAATTTGGGGATCGAACCCGAGAGGGTTTCGGCGTAAAAAACGCGCCGGGGTGCGCGTTTTTAGACGAAATTGGCGAGGCTTTTCAGCCGAGCCGTTAGTACGCGAAGCGGACTGCGATCCCCACCGGCTCCACCAACAAAAAGAGAACTTTTGTCTACCAAAAGTTCTCTTTTTGTTTATCCAAGCCGCAGGCTTGGCATATCATCACGACGCAGTCGTGGATATCATCAAGGGCGGCGAGCCGCCCTTGTATCTCATCACGCGCCAGCGTGCATCCTCCTGCGGCTTGATGATATACAATGCTTCGCATTGATGATATACCGCAACAAGTTGCGGATGAAATACAAGGCTGATGCCTTGATTTGTTTGGGGAATAGATATATCATCCCTCCTCCTTTATGCATAAAATCCCAAATATGCATAAATTTATGCATAAAACTGCTGATTTTGGCACAAAAAGGTGTCAAAATAAATTATTTATTGACATTTTTATAAATTTAATATATAATATGTAATTACATAATTATACATTTCATTTTGTACTTAAAAGGAGGTCGTAAGGTGGAGCAGATCATTAAATGGTTCGAGGGCGTTTGGGCTTCTATCGTCGCGTGGGGCATCGACGTTGCCGAGACCTTTGAAAAATGCTTTATCAGAAATGACCGTTGGACTATGCTTCTCGAGGGTATCGGCGTAACGCTGGAAATAACTCTTTTTGCCGCCATACTCGGTGTTATTATAGGTTTCCTTATTGCTCTTTGCAATCTTTCAAAAAGCAAGCCGCTTCGCTTGTTCGGCAAGATCTACACCGACATTATCAGAGGTACCCCCTCGGTTACCCAGCTTATGATAATCTATTTCGTCGTTTTTGCAAATATCCATTGGGCGAAATGGATAATCGCCGCTATTGCATTTGCAATAAACTCCGGCGCATACGTTTCGGAAACGATAAGAGGCGGCATCCTCTCTATTGACAAGGGTCAGACGGAGGCGGGCCGCTCTCTCGGTCTTTCCGCCAGACAGACTATGATGAGCATCGTTGCCCCGCAGGCAATTAAAAATATCTTCCCCGCGCTTTGCAACGAGTTTATCACCCTTCTTAAAGAAACGGCTATCGTTGGTTATATCGGCCTCGTTGATATTCAGAAGGCGGGCGATTTTATCAAGACCGCTACCCTTGAGGCCTTTATGCCGCTTATCGGCACCGCGATAATCTACTTCGTAATTATCAAGGTCCTCACACTTTTGCTTGGGCTTATTGAAAAGAAGCTCAGGAAATCGGATCAACGGTAAAGGGAGGATCGTGATATGATACAGGTTACAGGTCTTTATAAGCAATTTGGCGATAACGCGGTTTTACGCGGTATCGACGAGCAGATTAACGACGGCGAGGTAGTTGTTGTTATCGGTCCCTCCGGAAGCGGAAAAAGCACCTTCCTTCGCTGTTTGAATCTTCTTGAAAAGCCCGACAAGGGCGAGGTCTTCATCGACGGCGAGCAGATAAACAAGCCGAAGGTGGACGTTAACAAAATGCGTCAGAAGATGGGAATGGTTTTCCAGCATTTCAACCTTTTTCCCCATCTTACCGTAATGCAGAACATCACCCTTGCACCCGTCAAGCTTAAGCTTATGACCAAGGAGCAGGCGGCAGAAAAAGCTATGGAGCTTTTAAAGGTCGTAGGACTTGCCGAGAAGGCAGACTCCTATCCCGCACAGCTTTCGGGCGGTCAGAAGCAGCGTATCGCGATCGCGAGAGCGCTTGCAATGAACCCCGAGATACTTCTTTTCGACGAGCCCACCTCTGCGCTTGATCCCGAAATGGTAGGCGAGGTCTTGGAGGTTATGAAGAACCTTGCGAAAAGCGGTATGACCATGGTCGTGGTAACTCACGAAATGGGCTTTGCAAAAGAGGTCGGCACCCGAATCTTGTTTATGGACGGCGGCGTTATTGTCGAAAAGGGCACGCCCGACGAGGTATTCGGAGATCCCAAAAACGAGCGCACAAAACTTTTCTTAAGCAAAGTTTTATAATAAAAAAATATTTTTAAGGAGAAAAAATTATGAAAAAGCTTGCAAGAATCCTTCTTCTCGCAGTTGCTGCTATGCTTCTTGTTTCGGCATTTGCAGCCTGCACCGCACCTGACAACAGACCTACCCTCAAATTCGGCACCAACGCTGAATTCGCTCCCTTCGAGTTCGTTCCCGGCGGCAAGGGCGTTATTGGCGAGTTCGACGGCATCGACATCGCTATCGCAAAGCAGATAGG
Organism: Clostridia bacterium; assembly: GCA_017504945.1. GTDB lineage: Bacteria > Bacillota > Clostridia > Oscillospirales > RGIG5299 > RGIG5299. The sequence goes on along the minus strand of JAFVQJ010000011.1, from coordinate 13,646 downwards.
CGACGAAAACGGCTACAAGGCAGAGATAGTAAACATGGGGTTTGACTCCCTTATTCTCGCTCTTGAAAACGGTCAGGTCGATGCAGTTATCGCAGGTATGACTATCACCCCCGAAAAAGAGGAAGAGGTCGACTTCTCTATTCCCTATTTCAACGCCACTCAGGTTATGATAGTAAGAGAAGATTCCACCATCGCCAAGGCTGAGGATATGAAGGGTCAGCGAATCGCAGTTATCCAGGGCTACACCGGTCAGACTGCCGTTGATAAGCTCGGCGAGGGATACAGCTACGAAGCTTTCAAAAACGGTCCCGATGCAATGCTCGAGCTCAAGAACAACAAGTGCGACGTCGTTGTTATCGACTCTATCACCGCTTACAAATACGTTGCTGAGACCGACGGTCTTAAGATCGTTGTTGACAACAACGCCTTCGAGGGCGAGCAGTACGGTATTGCAGTTAAAGAGGGCAACACCGAGCTTCTTAACAAGATCAACGCTTCTCTCCAGAAGATGCTCGATGACGGCACCATCGACCGTCTTGCAGCACAGTATGCCGAAGAGGAATAATCAAAGCTTAAAACAGCAGGTCAAAAGACCTGCTGTTTTTTTGTTTTCTTCTTGATTTTTATTATTATATGATATATGATTTAAAAAAGACCTTTGGAGGACTGTTATGAAAAATATGCTTGGAATTATGCTCGACTGCTCACGAAATGCAGTTATGAAGGTTTCAGCCGTAAAGGAATTTGCAGATGTTATGAAAGCGGCGGGCTACAACGCTCTTATGCTTTACACCGAGGATACCTACGAGGTAAACAATCAACCCTATTTCGGCTATTTGAGAGGCAGATATTCGAAAGAGGAGATAAAGGAGCTTGACCGCTACTGTGCCGAAGCAGGTATTGAGCTTATCCCCTGCATTCAGACTCTTGCTCACCTTGAAAATCTGCTCCGTCACATAGAGGCCTACGGCGACATTATAGATTGCGACGATATTTTGCTTATCGACGATGAAAAGACCTACCGTCTTATCGAGGATATGATATCAACGCTTGCAGAGTGCTATACCACCCGCAAGATCCACATCGGTATGGACGAGGCTTACAGAGTCGGCACGGGTAAATATCAAAAGCTCCACGGCATTAAGGACCGGTTTGACGTTATTAACGGTCATCTTCACAAGGTCTGCGATATCTGCAAGAAATACGGCTTTGAGCCGATGATATGGAGCGATATGTTCTGCAAGCTCGCCCTCAACGCAGACAACCAGTTTAAGCTCGATAATTTTTCCGATATTGCAAAAAAGGCGTCGGTTCCCGAAAGCGTTTCGCTCGTCTATTGGGACTATTATTCCTCCGATTACAACCGCTACGACAGTCTTATAAAGGCAAATCAGGCTTTTGACAGAAGGGTGCTTTTTGCGGGCGGTCTTTGGACCTGGGGCTCATTTGCGCCCGATAACGCTTACAGTATAAAGAACTCGGAGGTTGCAATAAGTGCCTGCAACGACAACGGTGTTTTAGACACCTTCTTCACCGTTTGGGGCGACGACGGCGCCGAGTGCTCGAAGCTTTGTATTCTCCCCTCACTTTTTGCCGTCGGCGAGATGGCAAGCGGCGGAAACGAAGAGTCGGCAAGGCTTCTCTTTAAAAATGCCGTCGGCTGTGATTACGACGATTTTATGCTGCTTGACAGAATAGACAAGCCCATGTCTGACGGTAGCTACAAGCATTCAAGCAAGCGCTTTTTATACAACGATCCCTTCAGCGGATTCCTCGATAAGCTCTGTGTCGGCGACGAGGAGAGCTATTACGGCGAGCTTGCCGCATCTCTTGACGGCGCCGCAAAGAGAAACACAAGGTTTTCTTATCTTTTTGAAAGCTACGCCGCTCTTGCAAGGCTTCTTGCCTTAAAGGCGGGAATAGGAATAAAAACGCGAGCCGCCTATTCAAATAAGGACGCAGCGGCTCTGAAAGCGGTAATTTGCGACTACGAGAAGCTTGAAAAGCTCATTTCCGATTTTCACGCCGCATTTAAGAAGCTTTGGTTTTTTGAAAACAAGCCGCACGGCTTTGAGGTTCAGGATATTCGCCTGGGCGGTCTGTTGCAGAGGGTAAAAAGCTGCAAGGAAAGGCTTATTTCGCTTTCAAACGGCGAAATAACAAATATTGAGGAGCTTGATGACGAGATATTGGATAAAAAGAGCTACCCTATCGCTTGGCATCACACCGTTTCGGTAAATACATTATAAAAATAAACCCCCGAAGAGTTGGCGTGATACTCTTATCGGAGTATCACGCCGGTTCTATTCGCCTACGGCGAGTGATATTGCTACGCAGTGATATTCGGCTTACGCCGAGTGGTATTCGCTTCGCGAGTTTCTGGGCGAATAGAATATCACTGTGAGGCGTAGCCGAACAATATCACTGTCCGCAAGGGCAATATCACTCTTTGCGAAAGCAAAGAATATCACTCATAGACAACAGAAAAAGAGAGAGTCTTACGGAATTTTGCTTCCGAATGACTCTCTCTTTCTGTATTTATTGCCAGTTTCGCATTTGTTTTACAAATGCATCGGGCTGCGCCCATACCCCTATCTTATTTCTCCGCTAAGAACATCACACATTCTTCGGGGGTTTTGTTTTATACCTTTTCAAGCGCCTGCTTCAGATCCTCGATGATATCGAGATAATTCTCAATACCTACCGAGAAGCGAATGAGTCCGTCGGTAACGCCTGCCGCTATTCTCTCGGAGGGAGAGAGCTGACGGTGAGTGTGGCTTGCGGGATGAAGCACGCAGGTGCGAGCGTCAGCAACGTGAGTGGCTATCATGGCAAGCTTTAAGCTATCCATAAACTTAACGGTTGCCGCCATATCGCCCTTTACCTCGAAGGTGAGGACACCGCAGCTGCCACCCGGCATATACTTCTGTGCAAGGTCGTAGTATTTATTGCTCTTTAAGCCGGGATAGGTGACCTTTGCTATCTTGGGATGGCTTTCAAGATATTCGGCAATCTTCTGCGCGTTAAAGCAGTGGCGCTCCATACGCAGTGCAAGCGTTTCAATGCCGATATTTAACAAAAAGGCGTTCATGGGCGACTGGATAGCGCCGAAATCTCTCATGACCTGCGCCGTTGCCTTGGTGATAAAGGCTGCCTTGCCGAAATCCTTGGTATAGACCACGCCGTGATAGCTTGCATCGGGAGTGCAAAGACCGGGGAATTTGCCAGAAGCCTCCCAATCGAAGTTGCCGCTGTCGACTATACAGCCGCCGACGCCCATATCGTGTCCGTCAAGATATTTGGTGGTGGAGTGGATAACTATATCGGCGCCCCACTCGATAGGACGGCAGTTTACGGGTGTGGGGAAGGTGTTATCCACAAGAAGCGGAATACCGTTTCTGTGTGCAACACGCGCCCATTTTTCAATATCGAATACCGAAAGGGCGGGATTTGCAACCGTTTCGCCGTAGAGGCATTTGGTGTTTTCCTTTATTGCCGCCTCAATTTCCTCCTCGGTGGAATCGGGGCTTATGAAGGTAACGTCGATTCCGAGCTTTTTAAGCGATACGCCGAAAAGATTGTGGCTTCCGCCGTATATCTCTGCCGAGCAGACGAAATGGTCGCCCGCCGAGCAGATGTTGATTATCGAATAAAACATTGCCGACTGCCCCGACGAGGTGAGCATTGCCGCATAACCGCCCTCAAGGTCGCATATCTTGGCGGCGACGCTGTCGTTGGTGGGATTTGCAAGGCGTGTATAGAAATAGCCCGACTCCTCAAGGGCAAAGAGCTTGCCCATATGCTCGGTAGAGTCGTATTTAAAGGTGGTGCTCTGCGTTATGGGAAGCATTCTCGGCTCGCCGTTTTTAGGCTTATAGCCCGACTGAATGCATTTCGTTTCAATTCTCATTTTAATACTCCTTTATTATTGCTATTTTATATTTTATCACTTTAGTGGCGAAATTGCAATAAATTTATTGTCTTTTTCTCTGTTTGAGGGTATAATTATGGTATGAGAAAGTTAACTTTTATTGCAAAAGAGGATATTAAGGTTGAGAAGCTGCTTCTCTCCAAAGGCTTTTCACGCTCGGTAATAACCGAGCTTAAAGGTTATCCCTTTTCTATGGTGGCATCGGGAAGAGCGGTAAGGACCGTCGATACGGTAAAAAATGGCGCGCCCTTTACCGTTACTCTTGCAAAGCCCTCTCCCGTATTTTCGGGCTTACTCCCCCTCGTTTTCGAAAACGAGGACGTTATTGCCGTTTTAAAGCCCTCGAATATGCCCACTCACTCATCAAAGGGGCATCGCGACGGCGGAACTCTCGGCGACGAGTTTTCAGCAGGCGTTTACCGTCCGCTTTATCGGCTCGACAAGGATACCGAGGGAATAGTTTTAATTGCCAAAAACAGCCACGCCGTTTCTGTAAAAAAGACCATGAAAAAGCTCTATTTCGGTGTTTGCGAGGGAGTTACCGATCAGTATGGCGTTATCGACGCGCCGATATACGACGACGGTTCGGTAAAGCGCGTTATCTCCGATATGGGAAAGCGCGCCGTTACGAGATACAGGCGGCTTTTATATAAAGACGGATATTCGCTTCTTTGCTTTTATCTCGAAACGGGAAGAACTCACCAGATAAGGCTTCACACGGCGCATATGGGCCACGCCTTGCTCGGAGATTCGGTTTACGGCAGCTTATCGGAAAAATATCCGCATCAGCTTTTATTTATGGGATATTTGGAGTTTTGCTTACCAGGCGGCGAAAAAATAAAATTAAAGGCTCCCTTTCCGGAAGCCTTTAAAGAAATTTTCGGTGATATTGATTTTTTACTTGATCTCAACGAGGGTAACTCCGTCCTCGCCTTCGCCGAAGGTGCCGAGCCTGAAGGTGCGGACCGAGGGGTTTGAGCGAAGCATCTCGTGAACGCCCTTTCGAAGCGCTCCCGTGCCCTTGCCGTGAATTATGGAAACGACGTTTAAGTTGCCCGCAACGGCACTGTCGATAAATCTGTCGACCTCCGCTTCGGCTTCAAGCACCGTCATTCCTCTTATATCAAGCTCCATTTTACCCTTGCCCGAGTCGCGCTTTATGGAAGCCGACATTACTTTCTTTTCCTTTTTGGGCTGCTCGGTAAGCCTTAAGCGGCTTTCTGCGACCTTCGTGAGAATATTTCCCGAAAGAACGGTAACGAGTCCCTTGGAGTCTTTAAGGCCTTTTACGGTAAATATGCCGTCGAGGCCTTTAATTTTTACCGTGTCGCCGACCTTTAAGGGACGGGTAAGCACGTAGCCGTCGTCTATCTCCTCCTTATCGGGAGTGGCGACGTTATCTATCTCGTCGAGCTTGCCTTTAAGAGACATTCTCGCCTTTTCAAGACGGGCGGCAAACTCCTCCTTATCCTTTTGCTTCTTTATTTCGATAAGCTCGTCGATAAGCTTATCGGACATATATTTTACGTCGTCGGCTACCTTTCTTGCCTTTTCGAGCGCCTTTTTCATCTCTTTATCGGTGTTTTGCTCGATGTCGGCACGTAACGTTTCGCATTGCTTCTTTATTTTCTGCGCCTCAATATTTGCCCTTTCGGCTTCAATAAGCTCGGTTTCGAGCTTTTTTCTTTTTTCATCGAGCTTTGCGATTATACTCTCAAGCTTTACGCTCGACTCGGAAAGCTCCTTTTTGGAGTTTTCGATTATATCCTCTCTTATGCCGAGTCGTGATGCTATCGCAAAGGCGTTCGAGCGGCCCGGCATACCTGTAATAAGGCGGTAGGTGGGGCGAAGCGTTTCAACGTCGAACTCAAGCGAGGCGTTTTGCACGCCCTTCGTTTCGAGTGCAAACAGCTTCAATTCGGGATAGTGCGTCGACGCTGCGGTGGTTATATTTCTCTCAAGCAGATATTTCAATATCGAAACGGCAAGAGCCGCGCCCTCAACGGGGTCGGTTCCCGCGCCGAGCTCGTCGAAAAAGAGCAGGCTGTTTTCGTCTGCCACGTCGAGTATTTTTACGATATTGGTCATATGCGCCGAGAAGGTGGAAAGCGACTGCTCGATAGACTGCTCGTCGCCTATATCGGTATAGACGTTATTGAAAACGCTTGCAAAGCTGCCCTCGGCGGCGGGAATGTGAAGTCCCGACTGGAGCATAAGGCATAAAAGTCCCGCCGTTTTCATTGAAACGGTCTTGCCGCCCGTATTGGGGCCTGTGATTACGAGCATTTTACAATCCTTTCCGATTGCAATATCTGTGGGAACGACCTTATCCTTGGGGATAAGCGGGTGGCGCGCCTTTTTGAAATCGAAGCCGATCTCCGTCTTTAAAACGGGCATTACGGCGTTTATTTCGTCGGCATAAGCCGCTTTTGCAAAGATAAAGTCGAGCTTTGCAAGGGCTTTGGAGGTCTTATCAATAGCGTCGCCGAAGCTTGACACCTCCGCCGAAAGCGCGTATAAAATACGCTCGATCTCAGCCTTTTCCTTGCCAAGCAGCACCTTTATATTGTTGTTTGCCTCAATAACGCTTGCAGGCTCAATAAATACCGTGGAGCCGCTTGAGGAGCTTTCAAGCACCATGCCCGCTATCTCGCGGCGATGCTCGCTCTTTACGGGAACGGCGTAGCGTCCGTTCTTAACGGTAATGATCGGCTCCTGAAGATACTGTGCGAAGCTTTTTGAGCGGATAAGGTTATTTAAGCTCTCTCTTATTTTAAGCTCCTCTGCCGATATCCTTCTTCTTATTGCAAAAAGCTCGCCCGATGCGTTATCGGCGATCTTGTCGGCAGAGATTATCGAGCTGTCTATCTTTTCCTCGAGGTAAGGATTTGGGGTAACCTCATCAAAAATATAATCGATAACGCTTCCCCTTACGTTTTCGTAATATTCGTTTACGAATCGCGCGTTGCGAAGAAGCGCCGAGACGCGAAGCAGCTCCTCGGGCAAAAGCATAGAGCCTACGTTTGCACGGGCTACTATATCGGTCATATAATAAACGCCCGAAAAGCCCGGGCTTTTTCTTTTTGCGGTCATAACGCGGGCGGCGTCGGTCTCATACTGCCACTTGTAAACGTCCTCAATCTTATCGGAGGGCAAAAGGCTTTTGCACATTTCCTTTGCCATATCGGAAACAGCGTATGTAGTGAGTATTTCAAGTATTTTTCCGTATTCAAGCGAACGCGCCGTGTTTGATGTGAGTTTTATATCGCTCATATTTTTTCCTTTCGGATGTTATATTCTCAGTTTTTTGAAATAATCAAGACTCTCGAAGCGTCTGCCGAGCTGAGCGCACAGAATGCTTTCGGTAACGTTTGAGAGGGTGCGGAGATCTCTCTCGTTCATTGTGAATTTAACTGCTTTAAGTAAACCGTTTGCACCGATATAGCGAAGCGCCGCAAGCACGTTCATATTCACCTGCAAAAAGGCGTTTGTATCCTCTGCACATCGGCGGCAGGTAAGCTCGCACGCCTCGGGCTCGAAATACATTTTTTCGGTCATCTCACCGCATAGATCACAGCCCTCGAATTCGGGAAAAAAGCCCGAATATTCGGCACATTTTGCTTCAAAAACGGCTTTTACGAGATCAATATTTATCTCTTTCTTGCAAAGAAAATAAAGGCAGTTCAAAAGCAGCTTTTGCATAAACGCCGCATCCTCTCCGTTTTCGGAGAGGTAGGAGGTTATCTCTGTAAACGCAGTGGCAAGCGAGAGCCGCTCAAGGTCCTCGCGAAGAGGATAAAAGCTCTCTATAAGGCTGCCGCCCGCAAGATAATATTTTCCGTTTTGAAGGTTAAGCGTCATTTCCGAATAGACGAAAAGCGATGAGAGCGAGAGGTTTTTGCCGGTTGGCTTTTTTACTCCTCGCGCCGTTACGATTATCTTGCCGCTTTCGGTGAGGACGGTGAGTATCTTATCGCTCTCGCGATATTCCGCCTCCCTCAGCACTATTCCCTTTACTATCTTCGTTTCCATTTTCAGCACCGTATTCGTCTGCCGCTTCAAGCTCGTAAAAGTCGGGATCCGCCTCCAGATAGGCGAGGTAATCCTTTATCTTTCCGCTCTTTTCAAAGCTTGACCACAGCATTTTTTTACTTTTATTCATACAAAACACCTCTGCCTTTATTTTGGCTTCGGTGTATTGCTTTTATTCGCTCTTTTTTCTGAAGCCGAATTCCGAAAGAGAGCTTTCCGAATTTCTCCAGTCCTCTCTTACCTTTACCCAGCATTCGAGGAATATCCTCGTGCCAAACGCCTTTTCGGCGTCAATCCTTGCGCTTTCGGCAATTTTTTTGAGCATTGCGCCGCCCTTACCGATAATTATGCCCTTGTGGCTCTTTCTCTCGCAATATATCTCGGCGGTGGCTTTTATAATATCATCGCCCTCCTCGAATTTGGTTATTTCAACCGCAATTCCGTGGGGAACCTCGTCGCCAAGCTGCAAAAGTGCCTTTTCTCTTATCGTTTCGGAGAGCATCTCCTTCATAGTCATATCGGTGTATTCGTCCTCGGGGTAAATAGCCTCGCCCTCGGGTATAAATTTGCAAATTTCCTCTATTACTATGTCAAGCCCGTCCTTTTTGCGCGACGAAATGGGAATTACCGTTTTGAATTCAAACTGCGAGGTGGCATCGGCAATTACGGGAAGCATTTTTTTCTTTTCAAATAGGTCTATCTTGGTGATTACCAAAATTACGGGAATCTCCTCGCGGTTGAGCGATGCAAGAAGCTTTTTCTCCGATTCCAAAAGTCCGCGACTGTTTGCCTCCAAAAGAAAAAGCACGCAGTCTGCCGAGAAGGCCTCGCTGTTTATAGCCCTCGTCATCTCTCTGCCAAGCCCCGTTTTTGCATTGTGAAGACCGGGCACGTCGGCAAAGACTATCTGACAGCCCTCATCGTTATATATGCCTCTTACCGCGGTGCGCGTGGTCTGTGGCTTTGGTGATACGATAGACACCTTTTCGCCTATAAGCGCATTTATAAGTGTTGATTTTCCTGCATTTGCTCTGCCTGTAACGGCAACGGTTCCGCTTTTAAACATAGTTATTCTTCTCCGTATAATTCCTTAATTATTGCCTTCTGCTCGGAAAACATTATCTTTTCCTCGTCCTCCGATATCTCGTGGTCAAAGCCGAGAAGATGAAGCATTCCGTGAACGGTGAGAAAGCTTATCTCGCGCTCGAGAGTGTTTCCGTATTCCTTTGCCTGACGCTCGGCAGTGTCTATTGATATTACGATATCACCGAGTATTACGGCGCCGGTATCGTAGTTTATCTCGTCAAGGTCGTCCGATGCGGGAAAGGAGAGAACGTCGGTAGCCTTATCCTTTCCTCTGTAATCGCGGTTTAGCTCTCTGATATACCCGTCGTTACAGACGGTTACCGAAAGCTCTGCCTTTCTCGTTTCGTTTTCAAATTTCAAAGCGGTCTCCGCCGCCTTTTTTATTGCCTTTTTAAATTCCTTACCGTTTTTAAGCTCGGTCTGATCGCTAAAGCCGAAGCAGATCATAATACCACCCTTTTAACTCCAAAAATCGTGTTCCTTTAAAGGTCTTTCCATATCGGCGGGCACGAGTTTTGCTATATCCTCGGTACAGTAGAGATAGCACTCGTAATAAAGCACACCGTTTGATATTTTATAGCTTGTTTCAATATCATTTACTATTATACCGCCAAATTGCGAAAATTGCAATTTATTTGCAACATTTTCCGCCCTTAAAAGCGCAATTTCTTCACTTATCTCCACTGTCTGCGGCGCCGTTTCGTAAAATGCCGTTGAATAGAGGAAAACGGGTAGCTTTATTCCGAAAAGCTCAAGCTGCTTTTTCTCCTTCTCGCAGAGGTAGCTTTTAAAGGGGATCTCCTCGGTGTCGGAGTAAAACCTTATTTCCCACGAAAAGATTCGAATTGAGTTTTTTCGCATAACCTCCCCCGTTTTTTCAAGCACCTCTTCCTTTAGCGGCACCTGCGTTTCTATTACGTTTACCGTTTTTGCCATAACTCTCCCGTAGGCATGGACATTGAGCTCCTCGTTCTGATAGCTCATATATCTGCCCGCTATAAGAAGGTCGCCCTTTTGCACTGTCTGTCCTGCCTTTACACAGGGAATTCCGCAATGCGGCACGGCAAGTATTATAACACCGTCCTTTGCGGCGACCACGTCGGTTATCTCGTCCTCCTTGAGAGCCGTTTCGGGCGGCGCCGTGCTCTCCTTTAAATAGACGTTTACCGTGGTGCCGACCGTTTCGATCTGTATCCATTTTATTTTGGGGCAGGCTATATGCATTGCAAGCTCGGCGTAGGGCTTATTTATTTTTGAAAGAGGAGCACCTATTTCAACGCCCTCCTTTGCAAGCGCCGCCGAAAGCTCGCTCTCCGATATCGTTTCAAGTCCGTAGATGTTTATATCCCACACGAACGACGAGCAAAAGGCAATAAGGGCGAAAAACAGCGCAGTTCCTATTAAAAATCCCACTCTTTTTCGGTGCTTTTCGAGAAAAAACGGCAAGCCTCTGCGCTCCGATGCAGTTATTTCGACGGGAAGCGACAGCTGACGAAGCTTTTTAAAGCCCGATAAGTCTGTCCTGAACACGACGGTATCGCTGCCCGTTTTGACCGCGTCCCACACTCTGATATTCCTTGCTTTTGCGGCGTTTAAAGCCCTTTCACAGCGTCCTCTTGCTTCAATCACAAAATATCCCTTTATAAGCGAAAACCAGCGATAAAGCCTCATAGCGCGAACTCCAGCCTTTCAATAAAGCCGTTTATGCAAAGCTCCTCGGTGTTGTAGCTTTTTATTATCATATCGCGCCCGACCACCGTAATCGGCAGCTTTCCGGTGTTAAGCCTTATCCTTTCGGAGCCGTACTCAACTATCCCCTGCACTCCGCTTACCGTGAGCTCGGTGTTTCCTATAAGCTCTGTTCTCGGTATGCTGCAATCGGCAACGTCCTCTCTTATCTCGAAGGCTTTGGTAAAAAAGTTTTTGGAAAATCTGTCTTTGTTCATAATAAATCACCGATAAATTTATATTGCGGCGTTCTTAAATAAATGACCTTTTGCATATCTTTTACCAAGCACATTGAAACGGACTGGTCTATTTGAAATTAAAAGCTGTGAGAATTCTTTTACCTTTATTGCTTTTTACCGCTATGAGTCTGACCGTTTTGTTCGGAGGCTCCGTGCAAAATGCCGCTTATAACGCAATTATTTCACTCGTTAAGGTATTTGTTCCGTCAATATTCCCCTTTCTCGTCCTCTCGAATTTGGCAATTAACGGAGGCTTTTTATCTCCAATATCGCGCCGTTTCGGCAAACTTATGAGAATCTTCTCGCTTCCTCCTTACGCCGCCGAGGCACTTTTGCTCGGTGCCGTTTCGGGCTTTCCCGTCGGTGCGACGTCTGCCGCATCTCTTTACCTCTTTGGGAAAATTTCAAAGGACGACGCCGAGCAGCTCATATCCTTTTGCAATTTTCCCGGGCCCGCATTCGTCATTTCGGGAGTGGGCGTGGGTATCTTCGGATCTGTAAAAACAGGTGCAATTCTCTATTTTTCGGTAATCATAGCCGGACTTTTGACAGGCTTTATTATGAGGTTTTTAAAAAAAGACTCCCTGCCGCTCAATTGCACCCGTTCATTTAACGCAAAGCAAAGCGGCATTTCGCTTTTTACTAATTCCGTCAAAAACGCCGCCTCGTCAATGGCGGTTATTTCGGCGTTTATCGTCTTTTTTGCGGTCATTATCTCGATAATTGAAAATATCGGTCTGTTTTCGCTAATTCCGAGCCGTTTTTTGCCACTGTTAAGCGGATTTTTTGAGCTCACCTACGGACTTCGCCATATTTCCGACGCTTCACCCTTTTCTCTTGCCTCTGCCGCCGCTATTCTTTCCTTTTCAGGTCTGTGCGTTTTTATGCAAACGGCATCGGCGATTTTGGACTCAAGACTTGATATGAAAAAATATCTCATCGGTAAAATAATCTCCGCCGTTTTGGCTTTTATAATTACATATAGTATATTTTATTTTTTAATGCCTCTTGACTTTTAATTTTTTAAATGCTATTATAATTAAAAACAGGATTGAAAGAGGTATTGTTATGAGTAAAACATTTCGCAGAATTTTTTCCATTATGATCACTTCGATTCTCACCTTCGGGCTTTTTGCCGCCTGCACTCCCGCAGGAAACGGCGATAATCCGAATGCACCCTACACTAAAAAGGGCTCGATAAAAATTCTTTCCATCTCAAACAGCTACGGAGACGACAGCGTTAAGTACCTTTGGAGTCTTTTAAAGGCTACGGGAAGATACGATGAGATAATCGTCGGTCATCTTTACAGAGGCGGTTGCGACATTGATACTCACTACGATTATATTACCAAAGGCACCAAGGGCTACCGCTACTACTATAACGACAGCGGCGATTACAGTTGGCGTGCCAACGTAAGTTCAAACGAGGCAATTGCTTCACAGGATTGGGATATTATCGTTACCGCTCAGGCGAGCGCAAAGACCTACGATTCCAACAGCTTTTCAAACGCACAGCCTCTTCTTGACAAATTCAAGGAGCTTGCAACAAATCCCGACGTCAAGATCTGCTGGAATATGACGTGGTGCTATCAAACCGTAGGTGCCGAATACGGCGGCTCGCAAACGTCGTTTATGACAAACGTCTTTAATAACATAAAGAATACTATTGCTCCTATGGGGGACATTGCCGCAGTTATTCCCTCAGGCACGGTAATACAGGACTTACGAAGCTCCTATATCGGCAACACCTTAAACCGTGACGGTTCGCATCTCGAGCTTGGCATCGCCTCCTATTCGGTAGGACTTGCTTGGCTCGGCGCAATTACCGGCTATAACACCGACAATATGCAGTGGACTCCCGATGATCAGCCTGAGGTAAAGGCACGTCTTAACGTTATAAAAGAGTGTGTTAAAAACGCGCTTAACAAGCCGTTTGAGATAACGAATTCGCAGTACACCGAGAGCGACGGTCTTGATTTTACAAAGGATTCCGTTATTATAAACGCCATCGGCAAGGATTTCTCGGCTTATAAAACGGCAGAGATCGAGTGGATGAAGGGAAAATGGTATAACTATAAGAGAGATAAATCCACTCCCTCAACCTCAAATTTCTATTATTGCACCCAGCTTTATACTCCCGAAACGCTTCCCGTGGGCAGTATAATCGTCGTTGACGATCTTTACAGCGTTATGCCCGTTAAGTTTAAGGACACCGATACCCTCGATCCCGATCAAAACGCGGCTCGCTACGACTGCCATCTTTCCGCAGAGAAGATAATTATAGTCGACGAGGCGTTTTGGAACAACAACAAATTCGTTACATTTAACATTTCGCATTACTCCGATGAGCTGAATTTAAGCTATATGAATGAGGGCGGAATCAGAATTTATGTTCCGAAAAACTGAAAAACCTAATATAAAAGAGTAGCCTAAAAAGCTACTCTTTTATATTGCAAAATAAAAAACACACAACATAAGTTGTGTGTTTTTGTAGCCGGCGCCGACCTATTTTTCCGGGACGTTGCCATCCGAGTATCGTGGGCACTGATGAGCTTAACTACCGTGTTCGGGATGGGAACGGGTGGGACCTCATCGTCATAGGCACCGACTGGTATATCCATGCTGCATAG
>JAFVQJ010000010.1 GCA_017504945.1 Clostridia bacterium | reverse complement strand
GTCAGATGATATCTTTGTGATCGACAATGGCACTGTCGGTGCATGGATCACTGACGACAAAGGCAAGGTCACTTCCTGGAAGAGTATCAGGCAGGTGAACGGCGTCCACACTCGGTTAGTTGCCCGAGGGGAAGCCTCCCCTTTAAAGCGTTTCTTTTCCTATTTCTTGTCGCTACAAGAAATAGGCGCCCCGCGCGTAAGCGGAGAGAAAAAAATCCCCCTCCGCTCTCCGCTCGAGCTGAAAAGAAAAGCAGCTCCTTCGTCTTTTTGCGGCGCTTTTTACATTAATTCGCCGTTTTCACACAATTTTCGGTGCATTTTTTGTTGTAATCAATATTCTTTTATGATATAATCAAATTATAAAACAAAAGGAGGTTTTTAAATGAAAAAAACAGTTATAGCCCTTATTGTGAGTGTGCTTCTTTTACTTTTTGCAAGCTGTGGCGCAAATTCTCCGGACTCTGTTACAAAATACGTTGAAAGCCTAACCTTTTCCGATTACGTAAATACCTTTTTCGAGGATGACTTCAAGGCGCAGGCGCTTTCTTACATAAAAAGCCGCTTTCCGCTTTTTGAGACCACCGACTTCACACAGTTCGACTATGAATCCGGCGGCGGATTTGAAGCAAAGTCCTCGAGCGATTTCCCCATCTACGTCTACAACGGCTACCGCACAAGCGGGGAATACCGAATTTCGTCGGTGGTTTTCTCAACCAAAGAACCTCTTGGCGGTCTTGCATTGCCTTGCGGTTTATCGTTTGGTGACGGAATAACCGACGTTATGCAAAAACTTTCAATAGACGCCGACGTGATAAACGAGTTTACCCCCGATAGCGAGGGCGGCAACGTTATGACACTTTACCGAAAGGAAGGCAAACTCCTTACTCTTACAAGAACGCGCACGACCTCGGGCGTAGGCTCCTACTCCTACGAGCTTTGCTACCGTGATGTCTTTGCAGGTGAAAACGGCTCCGAGATAACCTTTTCTTTGGATTTTTCCTTTAACACCTACCGTGCGGGGCTTTGTAACTTTGAAATTTCAAAATCAAAAACAGAAAAATTAAGTTAAATATTTAAAACGGCAATTTGCCGCAAACATTAAGGAGGTTATAAGCCGTGAAAGACATAAAAAAAGACGTAACTCTGTACAACGCTTATTTTCCGCTAAAGCCGCTAAGGCTCCCGCCTTTTTAAAACCTTGCACATCTTTTGGAAACGCACCAAAAGAGGGGTAGGTGCGAGCGAGGCGAAAGCCTTTGGTTTTGTGCGTTCTTGCCTTACGCATAAGAAATAGCAAAGGGAGCGAAGCGACGTTTGCATTTCGCTTAAGCGTAAGGCGGCTTGTGATTATTTTATTCTCGCGAGCATAGGGGAGCCTTCCCCTTAAAAAGATTCTTTTCCCCCTTTTCTCATCTTTGAGAAAAGGGGAGCCACCGCGGCTTGAGCGGAAACAGGCGCCCCACGCGTAAGTGGAGAGAAAAAAGATCCCCCTCCGCTCTCCGCTCGAGCTGAAAAGAAAAGCAGTTCCTCCGTCTTTTTGCGGAGGAGCTTTTGTTTTTAAAAAATTGAATTATCCGCCTTTTATTTTTCAACGTTTTATGGTAAAATAAAAAGGAAATGCAAAAAGGAGAAGAAAAATGGATACGATCCAAACCTTTTACAACGAGCTTGCCCCTCACTATGAGAAGCTTTTTCTCGATTGGAGCAAGACCGTTTCAGAGCAGGCGGATATAATTGATAAAATTTTGGCGCGCGAAGGCCTTTCGCGGAATTCAAGGCTGCTTGACTGCGCATGCGGCATAGGAACCCAGGCAATAGGTCTTGCCTCTCTTGGCTACTCGGTCACCGCGTCGGATATAAGCGAGGGAGCTCTTTTTGAGGCAAAAAAGAGAAGCGCCGCCGCAAAAACGGAGGTCCGCTTTCAGCAAGCGGACTTCAAAAGGCTCGACGCCGTTTTTTCAGGCAAATTCGACGCCGTTTTGGCAATGGACAACGCTCTTCCCCACGAAATAACCGAGGAGGGGCTTTCCGCGGCTCTCAGAAGCATCGCCTCCGCGGTGCTCGACGGCGGTCTTTTCATTGCAAGCATAAGGGACTACGACGAGCTTATCAAAACAAAGCCTCCCTATTCGCCGCCGTATATTCACGAAGCCGACGGGGAAAAGCGCCTTTCATTTCAGACCTGGAAATGGGAGGGCGACGTTTACCGCCTTACCCAATATATAATTGAAGACGGAGCAACCCTTTCGGTAAAGAAATTCGATTGCGTTTACAGGGCGGTAAGCCGCAGAGAGCTTTCAAAGCTTCTTTTAAAAAGCGGCTTCAAAGAGGTAAAATGGCTTTTCCCGAAGGAAACGGGATTTTATCAGCCGATCGTGATTGCAAGAAAGGGATAAGAACAAAAGTCCCGGGCTTTTTTGTGATATGATTTCTTAAAACAACACATTTTGCAAATCTTGTTGTTCAGTTTTTTCCGCACGGTGGGTATAATAATGTCACAACAAACACAAAGGAGAAAATAAAATGAACACAGACAAGATCTATGCGGAATCCATCGCCAAGGAGTACGCTCCCAAGGAAAAATCAAAGATCGTTGCCCTTCGCAAGCTCGACGCAAAGGCAAAGCTTCCCGCAACCGTTTTCACCTATACCTTCGGAATCGTTTCCGCCCTCGTATTCGGTACCGGAATGTGCTTTGCCATGCAGGTTATAGGAAACAGTATGATACTCGGTATCGTAATAGGAATTATCGGTATGCTCGGCTGCGGCATAAACTATCCCATCTACGTAAAAATGCTTGAAAAGGGCAAAAAGAAATACGCATACGAAATCGTTGAGCTTGCAAGAGAGATCAGCGAGGGCGAATAATCTCTGCGGAGGGCGCTCTTATGAACAAAAACGAAAGTAAATATTTTAATACTGCCGTAAAAATGGATATGGCCCTCATAGCTTTACTTGAAAAGAAGGAGTTTGAATATATCTCCGTAAAGGAGATATGCGTCGCGGCAGGTGTGAACCGCTCCACCTTTTACCTTCATTACGAAAACACCTCGGACCTTCTTAAAGAAACCACCCGCTACATCATCGACAGGCATTTTTCCTATTATAAAGAAAACGGCAAGAAGCCGTCCCTTTGCCTTGAAAGCTGCAAGAAAGAGGAGCTTTTGTTTATTACCGACGAATACCTTACTCCCTATCTTATGTTTATAAAGGAAAATCAGCGCTTGTTCAAGGTTGCCGTAAAGGAATTTCATTCAATGAATATGGGAGAGGTGTACGGCAAAATGTTTGAGCAAATTTTCACCCCCATTCTCGCACGCTTTTGTGTTCCGGAGGCAGAGCACGCCTACGTTATGAAGTTTTATCTCACAGGCGTCCTTGGCGTCGTTATGGAATGGCTCAACGGCGGCTGTACAGACGATATGAGGACGGTAGTCAAGGTCATCACCGACTGCATTATGGGTAAGAGGGATATCAATGGATAAGCTGCGGATCTCCGCTTTTGCGAGCCTTCTTTTCAACACGGCTTTTGCGATCTATCATCTCGTTTCGGGAGCGTTTACCTTCTCGTGGTGGCTGCTGACTCTCGGCAGCTATTACCTTATCCTGACGCTTCTCCGCTTTGCGGTCTTGCGCTTTAGCCGTAATGAGCGCTTTACCGTAAGACTTACGGGTTATATGCTGATGATACTTTCGGTGCCACTTATCGGAACGGTCATTTTGTCAACAGTCCGCGACAGAGGCCACGACCTTCATATGATAATAATGATCGCAATGGCGACCTATGCCTTTACCAAAATTACCGTTGCAACGGTAAATCTCGTAAAATCCCGTCACAGCAACGATGCAACCCTCGTAACCCTTCGGAATATCTCGTTTGCCGACGCCTTCGTTTCAATTTTCGCACTGCAGCGCTCAATGCTCGTATCTTTTGAGGGTATGACCGAAGCGGAAACGGTAATTATGAACGCCGTTTTCGGCTCCGCTGTTTGTATAATCGTATTTTTACTCGGTTTAAATCTTTTGCGGACTAAAAAAATTCTTTTCAAGGCCTTAATGTCAGACGACCGTCCCGATGATGCGACGGAACGATCAAGCACAACAAGGATATTTTGAAAACTCAACCAACGGTATGTTGCCCACACGCTCCTTTTTGGGTATACTGTTTGCGGGAGGGAAAGAAATGGACCAGATAAAAACAGGAAAATTTATTGCACAAAGGCGCAAGGAAAAAGGGATAACTCAGTTTCAGCTGGCTGAGGCGCTCGGCGTTACCGACCGTGCCGTTTCGAAATGGGAAACGGGACGCTCGCTCCCCGATTCCTCCATTATGCTGCCTCTTTGCGACCTTCTCGAAATAACGGTCACTGACCTGTTGAAAGGAGAAAAGGTATCGGTGGAAAACTATAATAAGGAAACGGAAAAAGAGATCCTGGAGCTTGTAAAGCAGAAGAAATATGCCGACAGAATGCTTCTTCGGGTGGAAATACTCATAGGAGTTATCTGCACGGTAATTTTGTTGGCGGCAGCCGTCATCGCGTCGTATATAAACGCAGAGGAATGGCTTCGCGTCGTTATTGTCCTTGCGGGACTTGCTCCCTTCCTTGTTGCTCTGCCCGTAATGCTGAAGATAGAGCAAAAGGCGGGCTATTACGAGTGTCCCCACTGCGGACACAAATACGTGCCGAGCTTCAAATCGGTAAACCTCGCGCCCCATTTGTGCAGAACGAGGCATATGCGCTGCCCCAAATGCAACAAAAAGGGCTGGCAGAAAAAAGTCATATCAAAGGACTGAAAAGGGTCGCCGTCAATAAGACGGCGGCTTTTTTTATCCCGTTTTTGCATAATTTTCAGAAAAGAAGGCAATAATTTTCGCAAAGTGGTAAAAAATGTCTTTTCTTTTTTGCGAAAATAGTGTAGAATATTTGTATTCAAGGAGGATTCGCGGTGAAGAAGCTGTTTGACCGTCTTTTCGAAAATTTAAAATCGTTTTTCAAGCGAATATCGGCGTTTTTGGCGGCAAATGCCAAGAAAACGGCGGTTATCGTTCTTTCGGCATTGCTTACCTTTACGGCTCTCGCTATGGTGTTCGTCGGCGCGGGCAATAAAAGACTGCCCGAATACGAAATGAGCCCCGAGTTTTTCGAGGCGGGCATATATATGCAGCAATACACTTACAATCTTTTTAAGTTAGACAGCCTTTTTATCTCGAAGGACACCGAAACGGAGGAGCTTACCACCGAGCCGCAGTACGCCGTAGTGGTAAACGATGCGGGCGTTCGCTCCACCTACTATTCGAAGGATAAGACGGTTAAGGCGTTTTTCGAGGATCAGTATATCTCACTCGGCGAGGAGGATTCGATGAACGTCGAATACACCGACCTTATCTCGCAGTGCGGCGAGATAGAGATAAACCGCGTGGGCTATTCACTCCAGACAGAGATACAGTACACCGCCTACAAGACCGAGACCTATCGCGTATTTTTCCTTGCGGCAGTTAACCGAATTCCCGAGGACACGGCGGGCAGGCGCGGTCAGACGAGAGTTTCATATCGCTGCAAATACGTCGACGGCGAGCTCGTTGAAAAGGTGCAGGTAAATAAAACGGTCATCTCGCGCCCCGTCAACGAGGTAAAATACGTGATTTACCATCCCGAGTGGGAGCCTTACGGGCTTGATATGAGCTACGTTGTAAAAACGGTGGAATACGGCTCTACCGCCTATTCATCACAGCAGAAGAATCTCGGCGAATGCACCGCGATGGGATATCAGACGGATTACGGCATAGCGGCGGTAAGCTACAGAAACCCCGGTGAGATAAGAATGGGCGACTGGGTATACGTTGAGTGCATAGGACTTGATTTCGATTACGGCTACGCCTACGTTTGCGACACCTCTCACAGCTATAACCCAACGTGGATGGACCTCCATTTCGACACCGTTTACGAGGCGCGCGTTTGGGGCAGAAGAAGAATACGCGTTCATCTGCTTTCGGGCAGACCCGATTTCGTCGATCCCCCCGAGAGATATAAGAGAAAGTGAAAATAAAATCCGCATCAAATGATGCGGATTTTTATTTTAATCAAAACCGTAATCTTCTTCCGAAAGCTTTTTTATGATACCATTTTCTCCTTATCCGCTCAAGCCGCGGAGGGCATACAAACGGTTTGCACGAATTTTTGGGGCGGGTGGGTTGCGCGCCCGCTTGATTTTCGGCTCTTTTTCCCGCTCAAGCCGCGGGGCTCCCCTTTTCTCAGAGATGAGAAAAGGGGGAAAAGAATCTTTTTAAGGGGAAGGCTCCCCTATGCTCGCGAGAATAAAAAGGTACAAGCCGCCTTACGCTTAAGCGAAATGCAAACGTCGCTTCGCTCCCTTTGCTATTTCTTATGCGTAAGGCAAGAACTCACAAAGCCAAAGGCTTTCGCCTCGCTCGCAACTACCCCTCTTTTGGTGCGCGTCCACACTCGGTTAGTTGCCCGAGGGGTGAGGTGAGTGACGCAAAACATTGTGTTTTGCATAAGCCTCCTTTCGCCTTCACACCTTCGCAGGCGCAAAGCGCCAAGAGGTGTGCGAGTGAAAGGGGATTTTTGC
>JAFVQJ010000009.1 GCA_017504945.1 Clostridia bacterium | reverse complement strand
TGCGTAAAGAATGATATATCTCTGACGAGATATGATATACGGCTTCGCCGTATGATATATTTCCACTTCGTGAAAATATGATATAATATCCGTTCTTTAATATGCCGCAGGCATATATCATCGCTCGCAGAGCGATATCATACCGAAGGTATATCACACGTTCCGCAAAGGAACGGATATCATTGAGGCACACTTCCTTACGGAGTGTGCCTCAACGGCACTCCCTTTTCTTAATATTGTGAAAATTTTCGTTCACCACTTGATACCTTCGGCTATTTGTGATAAAATATTTAAGTTAAATCCTTTTAAAAAGAGGTCTTTTATATGGCAGAAAAAATCAGAGTGGGAATCATGGGCTACGGAAATCTCGGCAAGGGCGTTGAGCTTGCGCTCCGTCAGAACACTGATATGGAGCTTGCGGCTTTTTTTACAAGGCGCGCTCCCGATTCGCTTAAAACGCTTTCACCCGACGTCCCCATTTACAGCGCAAGCGACGCGATAAAGCTAAAGGACGCCATCGACGTTCTTATAATCTGCGGCGGAAGCGCTACCGATCTTCCCCTTTTGAGTCCCGAATATGCAAGATATTTCAATATAGTCGACAGCTTCGACACTCACGCAAGGATCCCCGAGCATTTTGAAAATTGCGATAAAAGCGCAAGAGAAAGCAAAAAGATAGCGCTTATCTCGGCAGGTTGGGATCCCGGTATGTTCAGTATTATGCGTCTTTACGGCGGCGCAGTTTTACCCGACGGCAAGGATTACACCTTCTGGGGCAAGGGCGTAAGTCAGGGACATTCCGACGCTATCCGCCGAATCGACGGAGTTCTCGATGCGAAGCAGTACACCATTCCCGTTGAGTCGGCTCTCGAAAGAGTGAGGGGCGGCGAAAATCCTCTGCTTTCGGCAAGGGAAAAGCACACGCGCGAGTGCTTCGTGGTAGCGGCAGAGGGTGCTGACAGGGAAAAGATCGAGAAAGAGATAGTTACCATGCCCAACTACTTTGCCGATTACGATACCACCGTTCACTTCATTTCAAAGGAGGAAATGGAGCGCAATCACAGCGGTATTCCTCACGGCGGCTTCGTTATAAGAAGCGGCGTTACGGGGGCGGACGGCGAAACGTCGCACACAGTTGAATATTCATTAAAGCTCGGCTCCAACCCCGAATTTACCGCAAGCGTGCTCGTTTGCTTTGCACGCGCGGTATACAGATTGAACAAGGAGGGCATTTGCGGCGC
Source organism: Clostridia bacterium (assembly GCA_017504945.1). GTDB lineage: Bacteria > Bacillota > Clostridia > Oscillospirales > RGIG5299 > RGIG5299. The sequence continues at coordinate 33,835 of JAFVQJ010000009.1, read as the reverse complement.
AAAGACCGTTTTTGATATTCCGCCCGCTTATCTTTCTTCAAAATCACCGGAGCAATTAAGAAAAGAATTACTGTAAATTCAAAAGCTCTCAACGGACCAAGCCGTTGGGAGCTTTCTTTTTACTGTTTCTTATTCTTTTTTACCGCAATGGCAACAACAGCTAACGCTATTACCACAGCCACTGCGACGGGTATTAAAAAGTACCACGGAAAAGTATCTTCATTTATATTACCGCCGCCTACGCTTTCGGCAGGTTCCTCATAACGATAGGTCTTTCCGGCAACTACTTCCAATTCCTCAGTCTTTTTAAAGCCGCCCTCGGGCGCATCGGATTCCGGCTGACCGGGTAAATAATTTATAATTCTTATTATTGTTGCATCTGCGGGCAGTTCTACCGTAATTATATTGTCATCGGTAAATGCCGTTATGTCACCCAAGTTTTCCCACGCTGCTTCAACCGACTCCTTATACAGTACAACTGCATATTCCCATTTCGTTTCGGTGTTGTCAAAATACACCGTTGTCGTGTCACCGTTCGCATATGTGACAATCGAAAAAGGAACGGTTACCAGGCATATAACTGCAACCGACAGTACCATAATCTTTTTTATCATAATAGTTCCCCCTTTGTTTTTTTATTATATTCCTTTGATCTCTATTTGTCAAGAAGGTTATTTACAAAAATAAAACTGCGGTTTTATATTGCATTTTTCCTTAAAATGTGAGATAATATTTAAACTATATTGTCAGGAGTTAATATTATGGCAGCTAATCGCAGTTCTTTTACCGGAAAAATAGGCTTCGTGCTTGCCGCCGCAGGCTCGGCAGTCGGTTTGGGAAATATTTGGCGTTTCCCCTATCTTGCCGCTAAATACGGCGGAGGTATTTTCTTACTCATCTATCTTATTCTTGCACTCACCTTCGGCTTTACCCTCATGGTCGCAGAGACGGCAATAGGCAGAAAAACGGGTCTCAGCGCAATAGGCGCCTTTAAGTCGCTTGACAAGCGCTTTTCCTTTATGGGATATATCGTTGCTCTCGTGCCCGCAATTATTCTTCCCTACTACTCCGTTATCGGCGGTTGGGTCATGAAATATCTCTTCGGGTTTGTTTCGGGCAATGCCTCGGGTATGGCAGGGGACGGTTATTTCAACAGCTATATCGGAAGCACCGTGGAGCCTATCGGCTGGTTTTTCCTCTTTATAGGTCTTACCGCACTCGTCGTTTTGCTCGGCGTTGAAAAGGGCATCGAAAAGGTAAGCAAGATAATGATGCCCGTGCTTGTAGTTCTTATAATTGTAATTTCGGGATATACTATTTTCACTATGGACGGCGCGGTTGACGGCGTTTTATATCTTATTACTCCCGATTTTTCTCACTTCTCGGTAATGACGGTCGTTGCGGCGCTCGGTCAGCTCTTCTATTCAATGTCGCTTGCCATGGGTATTATGATAACCTTCGGTTCTTATATGAAGAAGGATATAAGCATTACCAAGTCCGCCGTTCAAGTGGGCGTTTTCGATTCGGGCGTTGCCTTCCTTGCGGCTCTTATGGTAATTCCCGCAGTATTTGCCTTCTCCGGCGGTGACCCCAACGCGCTTCAGCAGGGCCCGGGTCTTATGTTCGTAACTCTTCCCAAGATCTTCAATACCATGCCCGGCGGAAATATTATAGGCGTTGTATTTTTCATAATGGTTTTCTTTGCGGCTATCACATCCTCCATTTCTCTTATGGAAACGGTGGTTTCGATATTCCACGATAAATTCAAGCTTAACAGAAAGCTCTGCTGTCTTATAGTTTTGGGAATCTCGCTTTTGCTCGGTATTCCCTCCTCCTTGGGCTACAGCGCATGGGGCAGCTTCAAGATACTCGGAATGCAGATCCTCGATTTCTTCGATTTTGCAAGCAATAACCTCCTTATGCCTCTTATCGCTCTCGTTACCAGCATCTTCGTCGGCTTCGTTATCAAGCCCAAGATGATAATCGAGGAGGTTGAGATCACGGGTGAGTTTAAGGTTAAAAAATTCTTCTCCTTTATTATTAAATACGTTGCACCCGTCTTTATCGTTTTGATACTTATTTCCTCTATTTTAAACGCTTTCGGAGTTATTACTATTTAATTTGAGGCAGTTATGGCTATTTTAACGGAAAAAGACAAAAAATACACCTCTCCCGAGGACATTTGCGCCCATTTGGGAGATAACTACGCCGACTTTAACGGTGCGGTCATTCCTCCGATATTTCAAAGCTCGCTTTTCGTTCAGCATACCGAAACAAACGGTGTCAAAGAACATCCCTACACCTATTCGCGAAGCGAAAACCCCACTCTCGAGGTTGCCGAGAAAAAGATCGCGGCGCTCGAGGGAGGCGACGGTGCGCTTGTTTTCAGCTCAGGTATGGGCGCCATGTCGGCGGCAATAATGCATTTTGTACGCGCAGGCTGCCACGTCGTTCTCGTGGGAACCTGTTACGTAGGGGCAAATACCTTTATAAGAGAATATCTCTACAATAAATTCAATATTTCGTTTACCGCTGTCCACGGCGGCGATATTAAGGAGATAGAGGACGCGATACGTCCCGAAACGGCGCTCATCTACCTTGAGAGCCCCTCTACCTTCGTATTTCATATGCAGGACCTCGAAGCGATTGCAAGGATCGCAAAGGAGCGCGGCATAGGCACCGTTATCGACAATACCTACGCAACTCCTCTTCATCAGCAGCCGCTCAAGCACGGAATCGATATAGTTTGTCATTCAATAACCAAATATTTAAGCGGTCACAGCGACGTTATGGGCGGTGTTTTGGTGGCAAACGAGGAGATAATAAGGTCTGTTCAGGCAAATGAGCGCGTTCTTATCGGTGCGGTGATGGATCCGCATCAGGCTTATTTGCTTATAAGAGGCATCCGTACCCTGCCCTTGCGTCTTGCTCAGCACGGCGAAAACGGAAAAAGGGTAGCCGCTTTTCTTGAATCGCATCCCAAGATAGAGAGAGTTTTTTATCCCGGCTCGGAAAGCTTTGCTCAAAAGGAGCTTTTCGAAAAATATCTTTCGGGAACCAACGGGCTTATGAGCTTTATTCCCAAGGGAACGGAGGCACAGGCGCAAAAGCTTGTAAACAGCCTTCACTATTTTCAAAACGGCTTCAGCTGGGGCGGCTTTGAAAGCCTCGTTACCTACGTCGGCTCGCCCGAAAGAGGGCATCTTATACGTATGCACGTAGGTCTTGAAAACGTTGACAGCTTGATAGACGATTTAAAAAACGCTTTGGATAGCTACGATAAGGAATAAAAAAATACGATCCACCCGAAAATTCGGGTGGATCTTTTATTTTTAATCTGCAAGCGTTCCCATGGGATCCCAGGGCTTTAACACAATAGGCTCCTCTTTTAAGGCGCTTTCGTATTTTTTGAGGTATTTCCTATTTACAACCGCCTGAAATACATATTTATCGAGCCACTCGTCAGTGCAGAAGAAGTAGCCGTTATTGGGTCCGTCGCTTCCCCAGCTGTTTTCTATCTTCCAGCGGGTAGGCTTGCCGTCAACGAGGTGAACACCCGTGAGTACCATAGCGTGATTCATTGCGCTGTAACGGTAATCAAGCGATTCCTCCTTGGTCATATCGAGATCAAGACCGGTTACCGACTCGTAGTCGTAAAGCGCGGGATCCCAAAGAGCCTTGGTGTCGCGCTCGCTGAATTTGCCGCAGTCGCTTCCGAACCAGACGAGGTCGCCGTCCTTAAGCTGTGATATCACAGCCTCCTTGAACTCGTCCATAGGGAGATTCAAATAACGGATCTCATTTCCGTCAACGACGTTTCCGAGAAGATCGACGGTGTAGAGCTTATAAAACGGCTTATCGGCGGTGGGACCGTTTATTATGCTGATATAATCGCTTAAAAAGTCGCCTACGTATTTTTCCTTGAAGGTAAGAGGGGTGTAATTTTTCTCTATGCCGATATTTCCATCCTTGTCCTTATATTCAAAATCGAAGCTTTTGGGCGGTACGCCGTAGCAGGTAACGAGAAAAACGTATATTTTCTTGAGCATTTCGTCCTTGGCGGCGGCTATTTTTTCATTTGATTCGCCGTTTGCATACATTTCTCTTAACTTTGCAGTGCAACGCTTGAGGTTTATATTGAGCTGCGTATTCAGTTGAGCCGTCGACGACGATTGCGCGTTATCGGGATAGACGTCTTTGGGAACTATTCCGTATTTTTCGATAACGTTTACGAACATATCCCACTGACCGCCGTCGGATACTCCGCAGGTCATTACGAAATTCAGGGTACGGTCGTCGATATCTCTGTCGATAAGCTTTATTACCGTTTCGAGATAGTAGTTGCAACGCTCGAATTTATCCCAAAATGCGAGCCATGCCTGAGAAAGCTCGAAATTCTCGAGATTCTTTTCCTTTGCTACTCTTTCTCTTAAAATATTGGTTGCGGCAAAGAGCCAGCAGCGTCCCGTTGACTTCTGTGCGGTTGCGGGAAGAGTTTTTATATCTACGGAAAAGTTGAAGCTTTTTCCTACCATATTATCGCCTACAAAGGCAAGGTCGTTCAGGCTTAATTTGTAGAGCGCATTGTGGATAAGCTTTGCGTCCTGCTTTGCCTCGTATGCTTCAAGATACCTTTCAACGTCGTTATTTTTGATCGCATTCATTTTATGACATCCCTTTTTAAAAGTTTTCTATATTATAATACAATCGCTTTTAAAAATCAATCTATTATCGGAATACTGTCTGCTTTTTTATTTTAATATATTTTAAAATTCAGCATTTTTTCATTTTTTTCTTGCAAATCGTTTAATTTTCTGTTAATATATAAGTTATACTTGTAATGAATTTCTTTTTGGAGGTTTTTTATGTCTAAGGAAATGCAAATTCTGATTGCGATGATCATATATATGGCTGCGGTCATCGTTATCGGTATAGTTTACGCAAAGCGCGCAAACAAAAGCTCCGAGCAGTATTATCTCGGAGGACGTTCACTCGGTCCCTGGGTCACCGCTATGAGTGCCGAGGCATCCGATATGAGCGGTTGGCTCCTTATGGGTCTTCCCGGCGTTGCCTATTGGTGCGGTCTTGCCGACGCCGCCTGGACCGCTATCGGTCTTGCCGTCGGCACCTATATCAACTGGCTTATCGTTTCAAAGCGTCTTCGCCGTTACAGCGTGAGAGCAAACAACTCGATCACTCTTCCCGAGTTTTTCTCAAACCGCTTTAAAGAGAAGAAAAAGACGATAATGCTCATTGCCGCCGCTTTTATTCTCGTTTTCTTCACCATCTACGCGGCAAGCTGCTTCGTAACCTGCGGTAAGCTCTTCTCTACCCTCTTCGGAGTTTCCTATCACGTGATGCTCATCATCGGCGCTATCTTCGTTTTGCTCTACACCCTTTTGGGCGGCTTCCTTGCAGAGAGTGCTTCAGACTTTATGCAGGCTATCGTTATGATAATTGCCCTCACCGTTATCGTTATTATAAGCGTTGCTTCGGCAGGCGGTATCGGCGCGGTCCTTCAGAACGCTCAGGATATTCCCGGCTTCCTTGAGTTCTTCGGTCTTGCAACTCCCACCCTCGATGCAAACGGTCAGCAGGTGGTAGTCGACGGCGTTGCTCAGTTCGGAGCCGCTTCGGAATACGGTCTTCTCAACGTATTTTCAATGCTTGCATGGGGTCTCGGATACTTCGGTATGCCTCAGGTACTCTTGAGATTTATGGCTATAAGAAAGGAAAGCGAGCTTAAGCTTTCTCGCCGCATTGCTATGATATGGGTAGTTATCTCTCTTGCAGTTGCCGTATTTATAGGCATTGCTGGACGTCAGATATTCCCCACCGCACATCTTACCGCTTCGGCTGCAGAAAATATATTCATAACCCTTTCCACAAGCTTCCTGCCTCCCATTATCGCAGGCTTCGTTATGGCGGGTATCTTGGCGGCTACCATCAGCTCGTCAGACTCTTATCTTCTCATCGCCGCTTCCGCATTTGCAAAGAATATTTTCCATGGCATTTGCAAAAAGAACGCGAGCGACAAGCAGGTCATGTGGGTATCGCGTATTACCCTTCTCGTTCTTGCAATTATCGGTATCGTTATTGCGCTTGACGAAAACAGCGTTATCTTCAATATCGTTTCATTTGCATGGTCGGGCTTCGGCGCAACCTTCGGTCCTCTTATGCTCTTCTCGCTCTTCTGGAAGCGCGTAAACAAGCCCGGTGCAATCGCAGGTATGATAGGCGGCGCAGCTATGGTATTCCTCTGGAAGCTCGTTATCAGCCAGCTCGGCGGTATATTTGCAATATACGAGCTTTTGCCCGCATTTATCTTCTCAAGCATCTGCATTGTGGTCGTTTCGCTTCTCACCAAGGCTCCCGACAAGGAGATCGTTGAGGATTTCGAGGCAGTTGCCGCAGGCAGAGCAGACTGACGTTTCAAAAAGTAAAAAGACCTTCCGAAATTTCACGGAAGGTCTTTTTTGTTACATATTATCCTTTACAAAGGGGATGAGTGAGAGAAAAAGGCGGCGACGCTTCTTTTTCCAGCGGCGGCGCTCCGAGCCCGAGGTGCGCTTTATTTCAAGATTCAAATATTTCAGTTTGCCGAAAAATCCGTTAAAAAACGGTCTTAATATCACGACTGCCGCTATTAGCGCTATCAGGCAGTTGATGAGTAAATATATGCTGTCTTTTTCTTCGGGTGGCATTTGCTTTTCTCCTTTGACGTCCTACCGAAAGGCTCGGTAATTCCTTAATTTACTCGGAGCATTATAGCATTTATATACGGAAAAATCAACCCTTTTTTCAAAGAAAATCAGCCTTTTTAAAATTATTTTTTCGGCACCTGAAAATATATACAATACCTCTTTAATTATATGGTTTTTTCTGTTCAAAACAGCAAAATTTAAGCGCCTCGCATAATGCGGGGCGCTTGTATTTATTTCATTGAGCCAAAGAGGACGGAGGTGCGCATAAGAGTGTCGAGCGTGAGCCTTAAGTCGCTCTTGGAGCGGCGCCTTGCATCCTTGAAGGGAACGGCAACTCTGTTTATGCTGTAAATTGCCGCTATGCCCATATCGTAAACGGGATCCATTTTGTCGCCTATATCGCCGACAACGGCAACGGTGGGAACTCCCTTTGCAATTCCTCTTTTGGAAATGCCGAGCACTGCCTTGCCGCCGAGACTCTGCGAGTCTATCTTGCCTTCGCCGGTTATTATCAGGTCGGCGTTTTGTAACATCTCCTCGAAGTGAACGGTGTCGAGCACACAGTCGATACCCTTTTGAAGAACCGCACCGAAGGTATAGAGTCCGCCGCCCATACCGCCTGCCGCGCCCGAGCCCTGAAGTGCCTGAAGATCCTTTCCGGTTTTTTCGAGCACGAGCTTTGCGAAATGGCGAAGTCCGTTATCGAGGGCTACTACCTTTTCGGCGCTTGCGCCCTTTTGGGGAGCGAAGATATACGCCGCGCCCATTTCGCCGTAAAAGGGATTGGTTATATCGCACATTGCGGTTATTTTTACCTCTGCGTATTTTGCTTTGTATTCGCTGTCGTCGTAATCGGCGATATCGGTGAGGGTGCCGCCCGTGGGAACGAATACGTTGCCCTCTTTATTTTTGAATTTCACTCCCATTGCCGAAAGGCAGCCTGCCGCCGCATCGTTGGTGCAGGAGCCGCCGAGTCCGATAATAATATTTTTTGCGCCGCCCTTTACCGCGTCGTTAATAAGCTCGCCGACGCCGTAGGTGGTGGTTATCATGGGATCTTCCTTTCCGTAGACCATGGGAAGCGATGCCGCTGCCGCCATTTCGATAACCGCGGTGCCGTCGGGCAATACGGCGTAGCACGCCTTTATATCGTTAAAGAAGGGACCCTTTACCGTTATCTCTCTCTTTTCGCCGCCCACTGCGAGAACGAAGGCGTCAACGGTGCCCTCGCCGCCGTCGGCTATCGGAATATTTACCGTTTCACATTCGGGGTAATAGCTGTTTATTACCTCCCTTGCAATATTGCAAAACTCCTCGGATGAGATGGAGCCCTTAAACGAATCGGGGGCTATTATTACTTTTTTCATTCTTAATTTACCTACCTTTATTTATTTCTGCGCCACATTGACGGTGTAAACAGCAAAAGTATCGGGAATATCTCAAGTCTGCCAATGAGCATATCCGCCATAAGCACGAGCTTACTTAAGACCGAGAAATCCGCAAAGTTTCCGGTTGGACCTACCATTCCGAAGCCGGGACCTATATTGTTTAAGCACGCAACGACCGAGCTGAAGGTAGTTTCATAGGTAAAGCCGTCAATAGCAACAATCAAAATTGAGACAACCGTTATTATAAGGTATGCAGACATATAGCCCATTACCTCTCTGATAACGCCGTCGTCTATATTTCTGCCGTTTACCGTTACCGGCTTGACTCCGCGGGGATGGATCATCCTCTGAATAGTTCCCTTGAAGAACTTGCCCATCATAAGTATTCTCGCCATTTTTATACCGCCGCCCGTCGAGCCCGCGCAGGCACCCACAAACATAAGCAGCGTGAGTATCATTTTGGAGAAAGTCGGCCATGCGTCAAAGTTAACTGTGGCAAAGCCTGTGGTAGTTATTATTGAGCTTACCTGAAAGAAGCTGTGATGGAAGGCATCGTATACCGAGGGATAGAGCGACATCGTGTTTAAGCCGATAGCTATTACCGACGCCGCAACTACGCCAAGATAGAGCTTAAGCTCGCCGTCCTTCAATATGCTTTTGAAGTCTTTTATCAGAAGAAGATAGAAAATGTTGAAGTTTATGCCGAAGATGAGCATAAACACCGCTATTACCGTTTGCAGATAGTAGCTGTTGTAGGCGCCGATGCTCGCGTTTTTGATGGCAAAGCCGCCTGTGCCGGCGGTTGCAAAGGAGTTTAATATACTGTCAAACAGCGGCATTCCGCCCGCAAGCAAAAATATTATTTCAACTACCGTGAGTGCTATGTAGATGGAGTAAAGTATCATTGCGGTGCGCTTTACCTTTGGAACGAGTCTGCCTATGATCGGACCCGTGGTTTCGGCGCGAAGCATTTTAAATGAGTTTCCGTTGTTTCCAGAGCGGCCTCTCATGGGGACTACCGCAAGCATCAAAACGAGCACTCCCATACCGCCTATCCAATGGGTGAAGCTTCGCCAGTATTGCATGCTTTTGGGAAGCGACTCCACGTCGGACAAAATGCTTCCGCCCGTGGTGGAAAAGCCCGACACCGTTTCAAAAAGCGCGTCTATAAAATTCGGTATCGTTCCCGAGATGAAAAACGGGAGACAACCGAATATCGAGAGAAGTATCCACGAAAGTGCAACGGTGGCAAAGCCCTCTCGGGCGTAAAATGAATCGTCCTTTTGCTTTATAAGCACAAAGAGCGAGCCTAAAATAAGCACGACGGCAATAGTTGCCGCAAAGCCTATTACCGAGCTTTGCTCACCCGAAAAGAGCGCTATTAAAAGCGCGGGGATCATAAAAAGCGCTTCTATTCGGAGAATATTACCCGTATAGTTTGCTATAAGCTTTATATTCATTATTAATTCTCCGTTTGCTCGGGCAATTTTTTAAATATTGCCGAAAGGTCGGTTATCATCTGCTCGGCGGGAGTTATTACCACGACGATATCGCCGGGAAGGATAACGTCGTCACCTTTTGCTATCTGTATTTTGCCCTGTCTGCCTATTGCGGCAATAATTACGTCCTTCTTTATCTCGAGCTTGGAAAGGGGGATATCGAGATAGGATGCGTCGGGCATGGCGACGAATTCAAGTGCCTCGACCTTATCGTCGACCAGTCTGTGAAGTGCTCTTACAGAGCCGCCTGTGGTGTTGGACATCGCTCTTACGTAGCGAATTATCGAGGTGGTGGTGAGCTGCTTGGGAATTATTATGCTGTCAAGCCCCTTGTTCTCGAAAAGGTCGCAATATTCGGTGCGGTTTATTTTGGTTATCGTTTTGGGAACGCCTATGCTGTTTGCAAAGATGGACATAATGAGGTTTTCCTCGTCTATATCGGTAAGGGTTATTACCGCATCCATATCCTTTATGCCCTCTTCAAGCAAAATATCGTGCTTGGAGCCGTCGGCGTTTATTATTATTGCTTTGGGAAGCTTTTCCGCAAGAACAAGGCAACGCTCGGCGTTTTTCTCTATTATCTTTACGCCGACGCCGCTCTTTATAAGATCATCGGCAAGATAAAACGCTATATGGCTTCCGCCGATTATCATAACGTCCTTTATCTTGGTTGCGGAGAGCTTGAGGTTTTTAACGAATTTTGCAAGGTCGCTGTGAGGTGCCGTTACCGTTATTTTATCGCCGGGGAGTATCTCGTCGTTACCGCCGGGGACTATTACCTTGCCGTCGCGGTCGATAACACAGACAAGCACCTTGAGCTTTACTATATTTTGAAGCTCCTTGAGCTTTACGCCTGCAAGCTTGCTGTCGTCGCTTATCTTGAGCTCGACTATTTCAGCTCTGCCTCTTGCGAGAGTATCGCGCTTTAAGAAGGAGGGGAACTGAAGTATTCTGAATATTTCTCGTGCGGCGGCACGCTCGGGGCTTACCGTGAGGGAAAGACCGAGCTCGTCCTTAAGAAATTGGAGCTGCGAGGTGTAGTCGGTATTTCTGACTCGCGCAATGGTCTTTTTTGCGCCGAGCTTTCTTGCAACTATGCAACAGAGCATATTTATCTCATCGGACGAGGTGGCGGCGATGAGCAGGTCGCTCTGGTCGACGTTTGCGGCACGCTGAACGTCGAGGCTTGCGCCGTTTCCGCTCAACGTCATTATATCGAGCTTTTCAAGCTCGTTCTGAAGTCTTTGGGGATTGCTGTCGATTACGGTTATATCGTGATTTTCTTTTGAGAGCTGCTCTGCAAGGCTCGAGCCGACTTTACCGTCGCCCACGATTACGATCTTCATAAAAAATTACCGTGCCTTTATAAAAATTTAATTTATTGTTTACCTCTTGATATTTTATCACATATATAATATTTTTTCAAGTATTATCCCAATAAACTTTCAATTGCCGTTAAAAGCTCCGTTGGCGTTACCGCATATTTTGCCAGCTTTGATATTATATCTACCGCAACGTCTCTGTTGGAGGACAGGTCGTCGATATACCTCTCCGTTTCCGGTCTTGTAATATAAAAGCACCGCACGCCGTAGACTCTCACCACTCCGCAGCCCTCTATAAGCTTTTTGCGGCTCGTGAGAATATAGCATATCCTTCCTCTGCCCCTTATTTCCGATTCAGCCTCAATAGAAAATCTTTCCATAGTTTTCGCCCCGTTTATCTTGATAACTATATTTTACAACACTTTTTATGCAATTTAAACGGTCAATTTCAGGCTAATCCGAATTTTTCACACTTTATTTAGTCATTAAATGTTAATTTTATATTTTCGAAATTTAAAGCGTTTACGTCGTTTTCCTCCGACATTTCGGTGAGCTGATGCCAAAATCTTACGGGAAGATGCGTTTTTCGGCATTTTTCGTTAAGGCGCTCCTTTATGGCAACGGTGTTATAAAATTCGCGCCACAAAATTCTGTAGTGTTTTTCCTCGAGCGATCTTTTTGGAAAAAAGAATTCATCGGCGTCAAACAGTGATATCTCTCCCCTTTGCGAAAGAGCCGCAAGCTTGTGCTTTTTATCGTAGATCAAAAGGTTTTCCTCGGGAAAGCGTCTTGCGAAATGCCCGATAATAAGCGGGAGCGCGTTGCAGGAGGGTTCGGTTATCGCCGCCAAAAAGCCGTCGAATTCCGAAAAGCGAAGAAAGCCCTTCAGTCGATGCGCCTCGTTATACACCGCGCGAAAGGTCTTTTCCGTTTCGCATACGGCAGGCTCCGTGAGAAGCCTTGCCGTTTTTTGACCGTGTGAAAGTCCGAATCTCAAATAGTCAAGCAGCAGCTCCTCCTTGTTTTCTCTGTCGGAAAGCCACAGGGCAAACACCTTTTTGGAAACGCCCTTGAAAATTCTGTTTTCAATGCCGTGCAAAAGGCGCATCGCCTTTTTTTCATCGGTTTCTATCTCCTTTTCCTCGAAAATGGGAAGCAAAAGCCGCTTTGCAGTTATTTCCGCAGGAGTTATTTTGTTTTCGAGGGCGTACCACGCTGCAGAGAGAAGCCCGTAAAAGCTTCCGTCATAGACGAGTGCTACATTTCTCCCGTTATACATTTCATAAGTCCCTCCCCCGTCGGCTCGTCAAACAGAGAGAGCTGACCCGCACAGCAGCTTATTTTGGAAAGCGCGGTGTCGGACAGCATACTTTCTATCAGCGAGCGCGAGCTTATTTTTATTGCCTCGTCGTATCGGCCGCCCGCCGTTATGAAAAAGCGCGCCCTCTTCATAACCACTCCGAGCTTTGACAGTCCTTCAAGGCGCAAAGACGAGGCACGTCTTGCATAGATTATGCGAAGCGCGCTCTTTACGCCTATGCCCGGAACTCGAAGAAGCATCTCCTTCGGCGCGGTGTTTATCTCTACGGGAAAAAACTCGGGATGTCGAAGAGCCCACGAGCATTTCGGGTCTAAATAGGGGTTGAAATTGGGCTCGCTCTCGCAAAGAAGCTCATCTGCCGAAAAGCCGTAAAAGCGCATAAGCCAATCTGCCTGATAGAGTCGGTGCTCACGAAGGAGCGGAGGCTTTGTGTCGACCGAGGGCAAAAGGCTGTCCTCCACCGTGGGAATATAGGCGGAGAAGAATACTCTTTTCATTTTGTAGTCGGAATAGAGCGCCGAGGAGAGCCGCATTATCTGAAGGTCGGTTTCGGGTGTGGCGCCCACTATCATCTGCGTTGACTGTCCCGCCGGTACGAAGGCGGGCGCGTGGCGGTATTTGACAATCTCGCTTTTGCTTTGAATTATCCCCTCGCTTATCTGCTTCATCGGAGCCACTATGCTCTTTCGCGTTTTGTCGGGCGCAAGGAGATTGAGGCTCTTTTCGGATGGAAGCTCGATATTTACGCTCATTCTGTCGGCAAGATAGCCTATCTTTTCGGTGATAAGCGGGTCGGCGCCCGGTATAGCCTTTACGTGAATATATCCGTTAAAGCGGTAGTGATTTCGAAGCAGAGTGAGAGTTTTTAACATAAGCTCGGCGGTGTAATCGGCGTTTTTTATAACTGCAGAGCTCAAAAAAAGACCTTCTATGTAGTTTCTTCGGTAAAATCCGACGGTAAGCGACGCCAATTCCTCGGGAGTAAAAGCCGCTCGCTTTACGTCGTTCGAGGCGCGGTTTACGCAGTATTTGCAATCGTAAACGCAGACGTTTGTGAGAAGCACCTTTAAAAGAGAGATGCATCTGCCGTCTGCCGAAAAGCTGTGGCAGATGCCGCACTCCGACGCCGAGCCGAGCATTCCTCTTTCGCCTTTTTTGGTAACTCCGCTCGAGGTGCAGGCGGCGTCGTATTTGGCGGCATCCGTCAATATTTTGAGCTTTTGATAAATTTTATCGAAATCCATTTCATACTCCGTTTTTATAAAAGCTCGGCTGTTTGCCCTCAAGTGTGAGGTCGGACATCATACTGCCCGTTTTTATGCTTCCCACGCCGTGCTTTTCTTTTATTTTATATACCGCGTTTTCAAGCTTTGAAAGCTTTTCCTTCCTTTCCTGCGAAAAAAGCTCCTGCTGGACGAAATCGGCGTTTTTCTCCGAAAGAGAGGCGCAGCTTACCGATATCATTCTTGCCGCCTCGTCGCCGCAAAGCTCTAAAGCAATTTTTTGCGCCGCTCCGTTTATTTCGAAAAAGCTGTCGGTCGGCTCGGGGAGAGTGAGGCGCTTCGAGTTTGAAGTCAGGTCGGGCTTTTTTACCGTTACGCAAACAGTGCGGCAGACGGCGTTTATACCCCTCATTCTTACGCAGACGGTGTCGGTGAGAAGTGCCACCGCCGCCTTTATATCTCTTTCAGTGCGAAGGTCTCGCGGGAAGGTCATACCGTTGCCGACAGACTTCTGCGCCTCTCTCTGACCGATGAGCGTTACCTCGGAAAGATCGTTTCCGTTTGCCGCATCGCAAAGAGAGTTTCCCGCCACACCGAAAAAGCACTTGAGCCATTTTCGGTCAGCCGCGGCAAGCTCGCCTATCGTCTTTATTCCCAGCTTTTCGAGCTTTTGCGCCGTTTTTCCGCCCACATAGAGCATATCGCCCACGGGGAGCTTCCACACCTTTTGCTTGAAATCGGATCTCGATATAACGGTGGTGCCGTCGGGCTTTTTCATATCGCTTCCGAGCTTTGCAAAGGTCTTGCAAAAGGAAACGCCAACCGAAACGGTTATGCCTATCTCCCATTTTATTCGTTCTCTTATCAGGTCGGCAAGCTCCTTCGGCGAGGAGGCGAAAAGATGGAGGGAATCGGTTACGTCGAGATAAGATTCGTCTATGCCGAAGGGCTCTACCCTGTCGGTATATTCGGCGTAGATGGCGTTTACGGCACGCGATATGCGCTCGTAATCGGAAAAGACGGGCGGAACGATTATAAGCTCGGGACATTTCCTTTTTGCGTCGCCGAGCGTTTCACCCGTTTTGATATTGTATTTTTTCGCAAGCTCGTTTTTCGCCAAAATTATGCCGTGACGCCTTTCCTTTCTGCCGCCTACCGCCATAGGCACACTTTTGAACTGCGGATTTTTAAGCATCTCGACAGAGGCGAAAAATCCGTTGCAGTCGCAATGCAAAATTACCCTTTCCATTTTTGCTCCCTCTTTTAGTACATTTGTTCGTATTTTGATTATATCACTTTTTTATTCCCTTTTCAAGTGGTAATTTTTGTTTTTTTTAAAAGAAAAAGGCAAAATTTTGCGGTTGATTTTGTCGGGTTTATAATGTATAATAGATTTACTGTAATTTTCATCCTTAAGAAAGGTGTTGTTTCATAAAAATGAAAGGAAATTTAAAGATAGCTCTCTCGCTTCTTACCGCCGCCGTTTTGCTTCTCGGTATTGCAACCGGCTGTGCGTTAAACAGCGGCAATGAGGGTGGCTCTTCGGTTCCGTCGCAAAGCTCCGACGCGGGTGTAAGCTCGGATACGGGTGTAAGCTCCGACACAGGCATAAGCTCCGATTCGGGTGTAAGCTCCGATACGGGTGTAAGCTCGGAGGAAAGCTCTGTTCCCTCTTCCACTCCCGAAAGCTCGGTGCCTTCGTCAACTCCCGAAAGCTCCGCTCCGTCTTCGAAGCCCGAAAGCTCGGTGCCTTCGTCAACTCCTGCCTCGAAGCCCGAAAGCTCGGTACCCTCGTCTACCCCTGAAAGCTCCGTTCCCTCGTCAAAGCCCGATGTCGACAGTTCGAAGGTCTTTGTAAACGTTAAGGATTACGGTGCAAAGGGCAACGGCTCGGCGGACGATACCGCCGCGATCAATGCGGCAATAAACGCCGCGGCGGGAAATATAGTTTATTTCCCCGCAGGCACCTACAAGGTCTCTTCGCTTAATTTTCCCTCAAACGTTATTCCCTATTTTGCAAAAAATGCTTTCGTAAACCATTCGGGAACCGTTACAGTATCGAGCTACGATATCTATTCCGAGGGAACCGCCGTATTTATAGGCAAGGGCGGCTTCTCGGGATTTGCAAACATCGGCATTTTGAACGTTAAGTGGTTCGGCGCATACGGTGACGGAAATCACGATGATACCGCCGCCGTTCAGAACGCGGTAAACTACGGCGTTGCCATCTTCGTTCCCGAGGGCACTTACCTTATAAACAGCTCGGTAAGGCTCGATCAGAAAAAGATCTCGAACAAAAACACCTTCATCACCGGTGAGGGTATGAAAAAGTCCACCTTCAAAATAGCAAACGGCGTTAAGGGCTTTTACGGTGCCGCTTCCTCGGTTGCCGCTTACGTCGCGTTTGACAGCGTGGGACTCGTTGGCAACAATCAGACCGCTTACGGTTTTTATTTTACCAAGGTCGCGAGAATCGATATGACCAACTGCTATCTTGCAGGTCTTAAGTGGGGCTGCTACTACACCTATGCGGGCGGCTGCAGATTCTCCTACAACACGGCTGAAAACAACGATATCGCTTACAACATCGGCGAATTTTCAATGTTCCTCTATTACGAGTATCTCACAAACAGGAACAACGGCGTATTCCTCTATTGCGACGTTCCCGAGTCGGGCGGCGTTTCAAACGGCATTATGATAAGCCACTGCACCTCGGAAAACAACAGCAGAGAGGACGTTTACGTTACCAGAAATCAGACGGTATTTATTGAGGACTGTCGCTTTACCGGCGGCAAGGGCGGAAAGGCCTCCGTCTACTATTACTCCTCCTGCGATATGAGAGTTATAGATTCCGTTATCACCTCCTCTGCGGCAGGTCGCGCTGGCATATTCTTTGACAGCGTAGTTGACGGCTACGTTGAGGGCAACAAGGTAACTGTTGCCGATTACGGCTTTAAATTCAGCACCGGCATGCGCTCGGGTACCTACGTTAAGAACAACGAATTCAAAAGCGGTATTGCAGATATTGCGTTTGGCTCGGCAAACGACGTTAAGATATTCAGAAATGTTTTAAACGGCACAAAGCCTGCCGCATCCGTAAGCGGCGGCTCGAAGGTAAATATTCTCTTCTGTCAGAACGACATTGCGGTAAACCAATGCAATATCGCGGCAGATGCGGGTATTTCAACGGGTATTGTCGGAAACAACGTTTTTGCCGACGGAAAACTGTAAGGAGGCGACTTGAAATGAAAAGATATATTTCTCTTGCTTTGGCACTTTTGCTTGCCATCTCTTCGCTTTTTGCTCTTTCCTCCTGCAACGACGGCGAAAGCGTCGGTAAGCTTCCCACTCCTCCCGTTATGAACGTTGAGTTTGACAGCATTTCCGACAGAGCAGACCTCTTTTACGCATTTAAAACTCCCGAGGAATTTATTTACAGCGACGAAAACGCCGTTGAGATAGACACAAACGTAAACGATTCCGCCGACGACAGCGCCGCTATAAACGCTGCTATAAACGCCGCGAGCGGCAAGGCGGTAATATTCGGAAGCGGCAATTATACCGTTTCCTCGTCGGTTACCGTTCCCGCAGACGTTACCGTGGTCTTCTCCGCAGGGGCAAGGGTAACGGTGAATGCAGGCGGCAGCTTCGACGTTAGATCGGAGTCGGTTTTCGCTCCCTTTACGCAGATATTCTACGGTGACGGCACCGTTTTACTTTCGGCTTACGCAAGGCTCGAGTGGTTCGGCGGTGTTGCTAACAACTCCACCGACAATGCGGCTGCTTTTAAAAAGGCGTTTGCTGCTTCCAAGACCGTTTATCTTGCAAACGGCAACTACCGCGTAAACGGCTCGGTTGAGCTTCCCGATCACGATATTTCTATAATCGGCGCGGGACTCAGCTCCTCCTACATCATAAGCAACAACGGAGGAAATGCTCTCTTTACCAACAAGACGGTCAAGGGCGATCACGACGTCCACATTGCATTTTTACGCGCACAGACCACCGCAAATCCCTCGGGCACCTTCCTTGATTACAAGGGCACCGGAAAGGTAACGGTTGAAAACGTTATCGTAAACTGGTTTGCAAAAACGGTGGTGCTTGAGAACGCGGTCGGCTCGCACATACGCGCCTGCCATTTCCACGTAAGCGGAATCGGCATTACCGCCAAAAGCTGCAAGCAGACTACGGTTGAGAGCACCCTCGTCAACGACGCCGAGGCATTTCTCCGAATAGACGGCGGCGAGGACTTTACCGTGCTTAATTCCTCGGGCGTTTGGAATCACGCAACCGATATTGAAGTCAAGAACTTTAAAAACTTCGATATGCGCGACTCCTCAACAGACCTTGGCTACAATGCAAAGGACAAGCCCAAAAATCCCTACGGAGTTTACTTTGAAAAGGTAGACGGCTTTAAGATGAGAGGCTGTTGGATAGCCACCAACGGCGGTCTTTCGGGAATGTGTGTTGACACAAACCCGGGCGTTCCCCACATTCTCTCCGACGATGACAGAACCGGTATTTATATTACCAATTCTCAAAACGGTCTTATTGCGGGCAACTCGATAAACAACCATACCACCGGTGTTAAGGTAGTTAACTCCCCCGCAAACGCCGGCGCGATAGTCATTGAGGGTAACAGCTTGAACGGAAACGGCAAGGCTACCACAATGGCAGGCACCTCTATGCCCGGTATCAAGTGTGCGATATACTGCAAGGATACCGCCAACGTTGAGATATCGATGAATTTCCTCAACCGCTACAACTCGGGTTCTGCATTTGCAGACAAGGAGATGCTCTCCGAGGGAAATAACGTCAACCTCTCTATCGTCGGTAACAGCTTCAGCAAGGTAACGTCGCAGTCACAGCTCGAATCTCAAAATCCGGGTGCGAAATTCGATTCCAATATGTTCCGTATTTACTGATGACCGATATAAAAACAGCGTCGGAGTTATTCTCCGACGCTGTTTGTTTTTTATTTTATTTTTTCTTCATCGGCGGAAGCTCCACAAGCACTATCGCCGCAAATATTACCGCGCAGCCGACGATCTCCGCCACCGACATCTTTTCGTCAAGTATTATAACGCCGCCTATTACCGCAAATACCGATTCAAGACTCATAAGCAACGATGCGGTTGCAGGCTCGGTGCGCTTTTGCGCTATTATCTGGAGAGTATAGCCAACGCCGCCCGAAAGTATGCCGCAATAAGCTATCGGGATCGCCGCAGAGAGAATTTTTTCAACGCTCGGTGATTCGAATATAAATGCAAATACGCCCGTTATTACCGCCGTGGTAATAAACTGTATTGCCGATATTTCAACGGGATCTCCGCGAGGAGCGAAATAGTCGCAGCAGAGGATATGACCGCTGAACATAACGGCAGAGAGCAAAACGAGCGAGTCACCCGCGGTTAAGGAAAGGCTTTCCTTTATGCAAAGCAGATACATTCCCAAAACGCCGAGTGCCACCGCTATCCACACACGAAGCGAGTTTTTTCTTTTGAAAAACAAAACGCCGATAACGGGAACGAAAAGGATATACATCGCCGTTATGAAGCCCGCCTTGCCCGCCGTGGTGTGAACTATTCCCATCTGCTGAAAAAGGCTTGCTATTGCAAGGAAAAAGCCGCAGGCGATGCCGCCGATAAGCGTTTTATTCTTTTTTGAAGAGGTTTGCTCTTTTTTCTCTTTTCTTTTAAAAAGGCGAAGGACGAGCGCGATACCGCCGACAAAGACCGCCGAAAGCGCCATTCGGGAGGCGGTGAAGGTTATAGGCTCAATGCTGTCCATTCCCACTCTTTGAGCGGTAAACGCCATACCCCATATCATTGCCGCAATAACGAGCAGAGCGTTTCCCAACAGATTTTTCTTCATTATATTTTCCGTCTTTTCTTAACTTAATAAGCCCTGTAATTATACCATACACTTTTTTACTTTTCAAGTATTTTAAAACAGATATCGAAAAAGGACTGTCAGGCGACAGTCCTTTTGCTTCTTTTCCATATATGAAAATAAATGGGTATTGCCGCAAGCGGAAAGAGCATTCCGCCTATCATACCGATCTTCATTCCGAGCTGCTCGGGCAAAAGTCCGAGTGTGGATGCAAGCTCTGCGGCTATCGGGCTTGCCGAGACCGCGTCGGTAACTATGCCTATAAGCTGGGGACCGACGGAGGCGCCGAGGTCGCCGCCCGCCGCCATCATCGCGAAAATAAACACGCCGCCCGCGGGGAATCGATCCTGCGCTACGATGAGGCTTCCGGGCCACATCATCGAGGTGCAAAAGCCCGTGAAGGCGCAGGCAAAAAGTCCTATAAAGGAAACGTTGCAGACCGCCGCCGTGAAATAACACGCTACCGCACCCAATGCGCCGAAGAAAAGCACCTTGCCTATGTTTTTGCCTATTTTTGAGTAAAGCGTTCTTCCGATTCCGAGCATTACGGCGTTGAGGGCAACGCCGAAGATATCGCCCCAAAGCTTAGGGATTCCCGCCGCCTGCTCGAGATATCCCGAGCTCCACTGTGCCATCGTGCATTCGGAGGCGCCGCCCAAGAATATTGCGAAAAAGCAGAGCCAAAGTCCTTTATCCTTTATAAATTCGAAGGTCGCAGAGGTCTTTTCGGGAGTTTTCATTTCGGGAAGCTCGGCTTTTGAGAACAGCACCGCTGAAAAAAGAGGAACGGCAGATACCGCTATTGCAAGCCATTGCCAATTTTCGTTGCCGACAAGGAAAAGAAATAGGGTGGCAAATATTACAAATCCGACAAGCCCCCACGCGTAAACGGAGTGGAGCTTACTCATCTCTCTGTCGGGATCCTTGGCGGGCAATGCGGCTATTACGGGGCTTATCAAAACCTCTATAAGTCCCGCCGCCGAAGAAAATATAACCGTGCCCAAAACCAATCCCAAATAAACGTTTCCGGGAAACAAAAATGGGGCGGCAGCGTAAAACAGCAATCCGACAATGCTTATATACGGTATTATTTTTACCGTCTTTTCTATATTGAATTTATGAGAGAAAAATGAAAATATAAGGTCAACTATAAGCTGAACGGTAAAATTTATTACTATCAGGAGACCCAACAAGGAATACGATACGTTGTACAATCCCCGAAAGGTAAGAAATAAAATCGGAGACAAATTACCTATTGCCGCCATCGTGATATTTACTGTATAGCAAGCGTATTTTACAAGTTTGATCTTTTTTTCCGTCATTTTTATCCCCCTGAAGTTTTTTGGGTTATTATATCACACGGTTTTATATTTTTCAAGGGTGGCGGTCAAATTAGGCAATTTTTTGACTTAAAAGGCAATTTTTGAATTTTTTATCCTTTTGCTCTTGCAACTTTGCGGTTGTTATTATATAATTATGTATTATAGTTTGTATGAAAGAAGATTTTCTATGAACATTTTCGAACAGTATGAATCAAACGTCCGCTCCTATTGCCGCAAGTTTACCGCGGTCTTCGATCGCGCAAAGGGCTCGGAGCTTTTTTCGGTTGACGGAAAAAGATATATCGACTTTTTCGCCGGCGCGGGCGCTATGAATTACGGTCATAACAATCCATATATCAAAAAGGCTCTTTTGGAGTTTTTCGAGAGCGACAAGGTGGTTCACGCTCTTGATATGCACACCGCGGAGAAGGCAAGATTCATTGAGCTTTTCGAGGATAAGATACTCAAGCCCAGAGAGCTTGAATACAAGATAATGTGCTGCGGTCCCACAGGCGCAAACGGCGTTGAGGCGGCTTTGAAGCTTGCAAGAAAAAATACGGGTCGTGTAAACGTTATCGCCTTTTCGGGCGCCTTTCACGGAATGAGCCTCGGCGCTCTCTCCTGCACCTCAGGTCTTGAATCGCGCGAGGGCGCTTCCCTTCCCCTGAACAACGTTACCTTTATGCCTTATCCCGTCGGCTCGGGTGCCGATTTTGATACGCTGAAATATCTTGAAGCGGTTCTTTCCGACGATCACTCGGGTATTGATAAGCCCGCCGCGATAATTTGCGAGACCACGCAGGCAGAGGGCGGCATAAACACCGCACCTACCGAGTGGCTTATAGGTCTTGAGGCGCTTTGCAGAAGGCACGGCATCGTTCTTATCGTTGACGATATTCAGGTCGGCTGCGGCAGAACGGGAAGCTTCTTCTCCTTCGAGCGCGCGGGAATAAAGCCCGATATGGTAATTCTTTCAAAATCAATAGGCGGCTACGGTCTGCCGATGTCGCTTCTTCTCATAAATCCCGCTCTCGATATTTTCGCTCCCGCAGAGCACAACGGAACCTTCAGAGGCTTCCAGGCGGCTTTTACCGCGGCTGCGGCGGCTATCGAGTTCAGAGAGAGCTACGATTTCGACGGCGAAACGGTGAGAAAAGGAAAGCTCGTTGCCGATTTTATCGAGAAAAGCATTTTGCCGCTTGACAGCCGTCTTTCAATGAGGGGCATAGGTCTTGTCTGGGGCATCGACTGCAGCGCTATCCCCGAGCTTGACACCGTTTCGGTAGTCAAGGAGGCGTTTGCAAACGGTCTTATTCTTGAGCTTGCCGGAAGAAAGGACTGCGTTTTGAAGATAATGCCGCCCTTGGTAATTGAGGACGAGTTACTTCTTGAGGGTCTTGAAATTCTCAAAAAAGCTATTGAGAAAAAGTTGAAAAAGTAAATATATAATTGAAACAGCCTGCTTTATGCAGGCTGTTTCAACTTTTAAATGAGGTCTCGCATATAATGGAAATAGCAAATTTGAAAGGGGCGGTATTATGGCAGAAAACGATTCGTCATCGGAAGCCGTATCTGCCGCACCCGATACCTCGGGGTGTTCGCCGAGTGCTATCATAGACGCGCAAAAGCTAAATCTTATGGCAATTTCCTTTGCGGGCGCATTGGCGGCAAAGCTAAACGACAACGAGCGCACGGCTTTGAGCCTTTTTCTTGCAACCGTTTCGACCGCCCTCGGAAACATCGCCTTTATCGACAGCGTTTACGATGCAAAAGCTTCCTCATCGGAAAGCGATGGTCAGCAAAGCTCCCCGATGACGGCAAAATAGTTCCACGCGGGAAGCTCGTTATCTATACTTCTTGCCGATCTTACCGTGAATACAGAGAGCGTAAACCACAAAAGTGCAGCCGCGCTGACGGCGCAGAGAGCAAATGAAACGATATTTGTTATCTTAATCTTTTTTCTTTTCATATTTTTTTCCTCCGTTACGTTACGGTTATATTTTAACGCGTTTTGTGTCCAAAAAAACGGACAGCGGTTTATTTATAAAAATTTATTTTTACTATTGACTTTTGATAGCGTTTGTGCTAAAATATTTAACGCACTTGAAACAAAGCTTGTGCAGAGGGCCTTTAGCTCAGTTGGTTAGAGCTCCCGGCTCATAACCGGTCGGTCCGGGGTTCGAGTCCCTGAAGGCCCACCAACAAATAAAAGAGATACCTTTTCGGTATCTCTTTTATTTTTGCCGAAAGGGACTCGAACCCTGAGAGGGTAAAAGCGTTTAGAAAAATTGCCGGTGGCAATTTTTTAGCTTTTGGTGCGACGATTGCCAAGCGGCAATCAAGCGAGTGAGACGCGAAGCGGATCGTCCCTGAAGGCCCACCAACAAATAAAAGAGATACCTTTTCGGTATCTCTTTTATTTTTGTTTCAACGATTGTTTTTTTGCTGAAAATGCAATGTTTTTTGCTTGTTTTGCAATTTACTTTATTTTTTCATTATGTTATAATTTTAAAAAAATCAGTCTTTTGTTTTTGAGGAGGAATTCGATATGTCAGTTTTTCCCGAAAAAGAAGTCGCACTTGTGCGCGAGCTTGCAAAGAAATATAAGGAAATAGCCTTTTCCGACAAGCAGCTTCGGGCAAACAAGCGTTTTTTTGACTCGAACGATCTTAAGATAGTCCGTCCTCCCGTTCTTATCGACGAGATACCGTGGTATCAAATAGACGTTGACGGAAGTCTTACCTGTCTTTGCGAAAATCCGCACACGAAAAGCATTGAATTCTATTTGAGGCTTTTTATTTTCAGAAACAAATATTTGAATAAGGTCGATATGCTCATTCCTCCTTATTTCCCCGTTTATCTGCCGATAAGCTCGACGGGTATGGGCATAAATTTCGTTGAAAAGGAAGAGCGTCTTACCGATAACGAAAACCGCATAAAATCGCACAGCTACGAGGACGTTATGGCTGACGAATCGGTGCTTTTGCAGATTCACGACCCCGTTTTGACCGCTCATTTCGATGCCGCGCAGGCAAACTTTGATATCTGCAAGGAAATTCTCGGCGATACCCTCGACGTTAAGATAATAAAATATTCCCTCTTCGGCTGGTCCCCGTGGGACAGGCTCGCCCGTCTTCGCGGCATTGAGGCGTGTATGATGGATATGTACGACCGTCCCGAATATCTGCACAGAATACTTGAAAAATTCGTTTCGGCTGCCAATGCGGAAATCGATTTTCTTGAGAAAAACGATCTGCTCGAGCCGGTGCTGACGAGCCTTCACTGCACTCCCGCCTATATTTCGGGGCTTGAAGATCACGGTCTTAAGTCGCAGTGGATAAGAGCCGCCTCGCAGTCATTCGGAATCGTTTCACCCGAAATGTTCAAGGAATTTGAGCTCGATTACTTAAAGCCCATTGCAGAGCGCTTTGCCTACACCTACTACGGCTGTTGCGAGCCGCTTGACAACAAGATACAGCATCTTAAATCTATTAAAAATCTTCGCAAGATTGGCGTTTCTCCTTGGGCAAACGTTGAGGTCTGTGCCGAGCAGATAGGCAAGGATTACGTTTGCGCAAGAAAGCCCAATCCCGCAAACGTTGCGATAAAGACAGAGCCCGAACATATCCGCAAGGAGATCGAAGAGACGGTAAAGCTTTCGTTTAAATACGGCTGTCCGTTGGAGTTCGTTTTGAAGGATATAAGCACCGTTTCGCACAGGCTTGAAAACCTCACCGTCTGGGCGGAAACGGTAAGCAACGTGCTTGACGAATATTACGATAAAGCTTAAAAATTTACTATTGACAATAAATATAAATTTTGTTATAATAGCATACGTGAAGACTCGGCTTTTTGGGAAAGTCTGAAAGGGAGAGCGCGTCACCGACTGAAAGCGCGCTTAAGATGAGTAGTAAGCACGGGAACGCTTCACGGGTCTTGGCAAAATTTTATATAAAAGCGGACGTATTTTTTACGTCAAAGCGGGTGGCACCGCGGGTTAATTTTTTTAAGTTTACTCGTCCCGAGAATATAGCGATATATTCTCGGGACTTTTTATTTTGGTTTTGGAGGTAATTTTATGTACAGAACTCTATTCTGTAACGACATCGGCAAGGATCATATCGGCAAGGAGGTAAGCCTTGCGGGTTGGGTCGATAACATTCGCGACCACGGCGGCGTTATATTTATCGACCTGCGCGACTATACGGGAGTTACTCAGGTGGTCGTCCACGACGAGAAGCTTCTTGAAAACGTCAACCGCGAGACCGTTATTTCCGTTACGGGCACTGTTTCGGAAAGAGATCCCGACACCGTTAACGAAAAAATAGCTACGGGCTACGTTGAGCTCGCGGCAGCTTCTCTTACCGTTTTGGGTAAGAGCAAAAATATGCTTCCCTTTGAGGTGAGAGCCTCGAGAGCAAGCAAGGACGAGCTTCGTCTCAAATACCGTTACCTTGACCTTCGAAACCCCAAAAACCACGATAATCTCGTTATGCGCTCGAAGATAATCCGTCATCTTCGCAAAAAGATGGAGGAGAAGGATTTTCTCGAGATGCAGACCCCCATTCTCACTGCGTCCTCGCCCGAGGGTGCAAGAGACTTTCTCGTTCCCAGCCGTAAGCATCCCGGTAAGTTCTATGCACTTCCGCAGGCTCCCCAGCAGTTCAAGCAGCTGCTTATGGTATCGGGCTTTGACCGCTATTTCCAGGTTGCTCCCTGCTTCCGCGATGAGGACGCAAGAGCAGACCGTTCACCCGGTGAGTTTTATCAGCTCGACTTTGAGATGGCTTTCTCCACTCAGGAGGAGGTGCTTGACGTCTGTGAGGACGTAATTTACGATACCTTCAAGACATTTTCCGACAAGAAGGTTACCGAAAAACCCTTCAGGCGCATCACCTACGCCGACGCAATGATGTATTACGGCTCCGACAAGCCCGACCTTCGCAATCCGCTTATCATCTGCGATCTCACCGCATTTTTTGCAGACGTTGCCTTCCCTGCATTTAAGGGCAAGCCCGTTCGCGGCATTGTTGCAAACTGCGCCGGCAAGAGCAAGAAATTCTTCGAGGATTCGCTCAAATACGCCACCTCCTTCGAGGTGGGACTCGGCGGTCTCGGATATATCACTCTTAAGGACGGCGTTTTTGCAGGTCCTATCGCAAAGTTCCTTTCCGACGAGAAAAAGGCGGAAATTATTGAGATAACCGGCGTTAAAGAGGGCGAAACACTCTTCTTTATATGCGACGATAAGAAAAACGACACCGAGAAAAAGGCAGGTCTTATAAGAAGCTGGCTTGCGAAGAAGGAGCAGCTTGACCTTATTCGCGACGACGCCTTTGAGTTCTGCTTCGTAGTTGATTTCCCGATGTATGAGGACGACGAGGAGACGGGCGAAACTATATTTACCCATAACCCCTTCTCGATGCCGCAGGGCGGTATGGACTCGCTTCTTAACAAGGAGCCCACCGAAATTCTTGCTTATCAGTACGACCTCGTTTGCAACGGCATCGAGCTTGCCTCGGGCGCGGTAAGAAACCACGACACCGATATCATGAAAAAGGCGTTTGAGATAGCAGGATACAGCGAGGAGGAGCTTAAAAAGCGCTTCAACGCTCTTTACAACGCCTTCCAGTACGGCGCACCGCCTCACGCGGGTATGGCGCCCGGCATCGACCGTATGGTAATGCTTCTTACCGACGAGGAAAAGATACTCGACGTTATCGCCTTCCCCTTAAACGGAAACGCGCAGGACCTTCTTCTCGGCGCTCCGAGTGAGGTTACCAACAAGCAGCTTGAGGACGTTCATCTCCTCGGCGCCACAAACGCCCTTGCGGCAAGAGCCACACCCACCTCCGCAGGCGGAAAGCAAAGCACCTCAAAGCGCTCGACCTTCGGAAACGCAAAGCAGCTTAATCAGCTCTCTCTTACCGACGGCGAGGAGGAGGCTATTGAAGCGATATTTGCCTCGATGAGCGAAAAGGAAGCGGTGCTTTCAAGGACCGACACCGAAAACGTTGAAGAGATGGTCCACGTTATGCCCATGGTAAACGTTTTGCGCGAGGATAAGCGCGTTCAGCCGTTTACCAGAGAAGAGCTCCTTTCGGGCGCTCCCGAGAGAAGCGAGGACAGCTGGCAGGTTCCCAGACTGGTTAAGTGAGGTGCTAAAGATGAATTTTTATTATAAAAAAATTGCAGACGGCAGCATTGCCGTTGACGATACCGTGCTCGTTAAGGGAGTTCCCGCCGCCGCAGGCTCCCACATTTTAGAGGGATTTACTCCTCTTTTCTCGGCGGAGGCGGTAACGAGGCTTGAAAATAAGGGCTACGTTATTTCGGGCAAGACCAACGTCGGCGAATTCGGTCTTGACCTTGCGGGTGAGTTTTCATACTACGCTCCCGCAGAAAGTGAGATAAAGGGCGCCGCCGCAGAGGCTGTAAAGTCGGGTGAGGTAAACGCCGCCTTAGCGGTTGACGTAAACGGCGCGGCAAGACGTGCCGCCGCCCTTTCGGACGTTTGCTTCTTAAAGCCCACCTACGGCACCGTTTCGCGCTACGGAATAATCTCCACCGCCGCATCGGGTGAGCAGCTCGGCGTTTATGCAAGCTGTCCCGAGGGTATTTCGGAAATAATGAGCGTTATCTCGGGTCACGACGAAAAGGACGGCACGAGCCTTAAAAACGAGAGCTACGATTACGGCTGTGATAAGGAGCTTTCGGGAAAGCGTATATGCATCGTAAAGGAGCTTTACCAAAAGGCTGACGCTTCCGTTAAGGCGGAAATAGACGCTTTTGCAGCTTCGGCAAAGAAAAAAGGCGTTTCGGTTTCGGAAATTTCCACCGACATATTCGAAACGGCAAACGTTGCCTATCAGATACTGATGTGCGCGGAAAGTTGCAATAACCTTTCCCGTTACGACGGCGTTAAATTCGGTTACCGCGCCGAAAGCTATAAGAATATCGACGAGCTTTACGTAAATTCAAGGACCGAGGGCTTTAATTTCCTTACCAAAGCCGTTATTCTCTACGGCTCCGACGTTCTTTCCAAAAATCGCTATAAGGATTGCTACGATAAATCGCTTCGCGTTCGCAGAGTGGTTATGAACGAGATGAAAAAGCTGTTTGAAAGCTTTGATGCGGTCATCGCTCCCGTTTGCTCTCTCTCCGCTTACGGCGCTTACGATATCAAGGACGCCTTTAAAAAGGTTTTTGACGAAAGCGAATTTACCGCGCTTGCAAACCTTATCGGTCTTCCCGCGCTTGCTTGCGGCAAAGTTCAGATAATAGGCGACCACTTCTCCGAAAGCACGCTTTTGTCTTTGGCAAAGGAGGATAAATAATTATGAATTACGAGTTAGTTATAGGTCTTGAAACTCACGTTGAGCTTTCAACCGATTCGAAGATATTCTGCTCCTGCGGAGGTCACGGCAAGGGCAGCGAGCCCAACGACTGTGTTTGTCCCGCTTGCTCGGGCATGCCCGGTATGCTCCCCGTTATGAATAAGCGCGTTGTCGAGCTTGCCGTTACTGCGGGTCTTATGCTCAACTGCGAGATAAACCGCTACACCACCTTCGACAAGAAGAATTACTATTATCCCGACCTTCCCTGTGCTTATCAGATAACTCAGCTCAATCACCCCATCTGCGTAAACGGCCTCGTTTCGGTTAAGACCGCGGATGGCGTTAGAGATATCCGCATCAAGCAGATTCACATGGAGGAGGACGCGGGCAAGCTCGTCCACGGAGGAAACTCGTCCTTCGTTGACTTCAACCGCACAAGCGTTCCGCTTATCGAAATAGTAACGCAGCCCGACTTCAGAAGTCCCGAGGAGGTAGTAAGCTACCTTAACAAGCTTAAATCGAGCTTTATTGCGGGCGGTATTTCCGAGTGCGAGGAGGGCGCGATGAGATGTGACGTAAACATCTCGGTACGTCCCGCAGGCGAGGAAAAATTCGGTGTGAGAACCGAAATAAAGAATATGAACTCCTTTGACGCCATTGACAAGGCTATCCGTTACGAAGCGCAAAGGCATATAGACGCTCTTGAATACGGCACCGAGGAGCTCGTTCAGGAGACGAGGCGCTTTGATGACGTAAGCGGCAAGACCTTTGCCATGAGAAACAAGGAGACCGAGGCTGATTACCGCTATTTCCCCGATCCCAACCTTATGCCGATAGTTATCGACGACGAGTGGCTTGAGGAAATAAAGGCGGCAAAGCCCGTTGCCGTTGACGAAAGAACCGAGGAATACCGCGCGGCAGGCATAAAAGAGGACGATATTGAGATAATAATTGCAAACGTTAAGATAGCAAGGCTTATCGACGACGTCGTCTCCATGGGCTGCAATCTTAAGGACACCGCCATTTGGGTGGTTACCGACTGTGCAGGTATTTTGAAAAAGGCAGGCAAGGCTCTTTCGGAGCTTGACATTGCTCCCGAAAAGCTCGCGGCTGTTATAAAGATGGTTGCAAACGGCGATATCAACAGAAACGCCGGCAAAAAGGTTCTTATTGCCGTTATTGAAAACGGCGTCGATCCCGTTTCCTACTGCAAGGAGAACGGTCTTGACAAGAAGTTTGATGCTTCCGCTGTCGAGGAGGTCATCGACAGAGCTATCGCAGCCAATCCGCAGGCGGTTATTGACTTCAAAAACGGCAAGCAGAAAGCCGCTCAGGCTCTCTTCGGAGCTTGCATGAAGGAGCTTCGCGGCGCGGGCGATCCCGCGGTTATAAAGGAGCTTTTGGAGAAAAAGCTCTCTATGTAAAATAAATAACGGCGGAAGTAATTTTTTTGCTGCCGCCGTTTTTTAAAGGGTGACTTCTATGAAAAGGATATTGCTCCTTTTGGTTGGCGGAACCGTCTGCTCAAGCGACAGCGGAAACGGTGTTTTTTCGGTGTCGGATAAGGCGGGAGCGGCGCTTATTGAGAATTTCAGAAAAAGCGACTCGCCATTTTCGGAAACCGAATTCGTTTTGACCGAAAACCTTTTTATTTTAAGTGAAAATATGACGGTGGACAGATGGAACGATATCTACCGCGTTTATAAGAAATATACCGATTCCGATCGGTTTGACGGGGTTATTTTCGCTCACGGCACCGATACGCTCGGATACAGCGCATCTCTCTTTTCCCTTCTGCTTTCAAAAGCAGATATTCCCGTGTTTTTCGTTTCGAGCAACGCCGTTTTGACCGACAGCCGAGCCAACGGAAACGATAATTTCAAGGCGGCAGTCGAGTGCATCTGTATGGGCATTGAGCCAAACGTCTACGTTTGCTATAAAAATATTTCAAACGGCAAAATGATGCTTCATCTTGCCTCGCGCCTGAAGCAATGCGAAAATTATTCCGAGGATTTCAAAAGCGTTGGCGAGACCGATATTTCGGCGATTTCTCCTTCTGTTTTGGAGGAAATCGCAAAGAAATTTCCAAGAGATAAGAAAATTCCGATTTTGCTTCCCGAAAATTTCGCTCTCAAAGGCAGCGTGGCGATGATAACGCCCTACGTTGGCATTGATTACTCTGCTTTCGAGCTTTCACGCTACCGTGCGGTGCTGCATTTAAGCTATCACTCCGGCACCGCCTGCGCCGACGGAAAGAAAAGCGGCTCACTTCTATTTCTTGCAGATCACTTTGACGGCGATATTTATTTTTCGCCCGCAAAGCGATGCGGCGGCATTTACGAGAGCGCTCACCGCATTGCAAACGAAAACAAAATAGGCTTCCTTTACGGCTCTACTAACGAGCTTATCTATTCAAAGCTCGTTATTGCCTATTCCCTGTTTGACCGCAAGGAAGATATTGATAATTTCTTAAACACCGAATTTAATTTTGAAAAGTTCTGTTAAAGGTAGTGAAACAAATGACCGAAAAGCTTTTTGAGGTTGACTCTTACTGCAAAAAATTTGACGCCAAGGTGCTTTCCTGCGTTGAGTGCGACGGCGGCTTTTACGTTACGCTTGACCGCACCGCCTTTTTCCCCGAGGGAGGAGGTCAGGCTTCAGACAGAGGATTTCTCGGCGGCGCCGCGGTTAGCGACGTGCAGATATCAGACGGAGATATTTTACATAAGACCGACAAGCCTCTTAATGTCGGCTCGACCGTTTGCGGCGAGATAGATTGGGAGCTTCGCTTTTCACGTATGCAGAGCCACACCGCCGAGCATATCGTTTCGGGAATCGTTCACCGTGAGTTCGGCTATTCAAACGTCGGCTTTCATATGAGCGAAAGGACAATGACGGTGGATTTTTCGGGAAAGCTTTGCGACTGCGATATTGCAAGAGTCGAAAGGCTTGCAAACGAGGCAGTTTACAAAAACGCCGCCGTTAACGTTTTCTTCCCGACCAAAGAGGAGGCATCGGCGCTTGATTACAGAAGCAAGCTCGACATTGCCGAGGGGCTTCGAATAGTTGAGATAGAGGGTATTGACGTCTGTGCCTGCTGTGCGCCGCATCTTAAAAGAAGCGGTGAAGCGGGCGCTATAAAGATAATTGATTTCTGCCCCTTCAAGAGCGGCACGAGAATTGAGATGACGGCGGGAATTTTCGCCTATGAGGATCACGCTCTTTTGCACTCCTCAAACAAGCGCATTATGGGGCTTCTCTCGGCATCGAGAGAGGCTGTGGACGACGCCGTTTCAAAGCTTTGCGACACCGTTGCGGCGTTGAAGAGCGAAAACGCTTCGCTTTCAAGAAGGCTTGCCCTTTACGAGCTTGATAAAACGGAGCTTGGCGGTGCGATGATAGGATATGCGAAAAGCGCCTCCTACGACGATCTCAGATACTGTGCAAACAGCATTTCGGAAGGCTTTGCCGCTCCTATTATTCTTCTCTCCGAGTGCGACGAGGGCGCCATCTACGTGGTAGCCTGCAGGGAAAGCGGCGCAAGAGCTATTTCGGCGGCGCTGAACTCCGCCTTTTCGGGCAAGGGCGGCGGAAAGGACAATTACGCGCAGGGCAAGATATCGGTTTTTAATAAAAGCGATATCGAGGCTCTTATAAAAGGTCTTATATAATGTTTCAAAAAACAAAAAGCTCACCGAGTTTTCGGTGAGCTTTTCTATCTTTCTTATTTCGTTTTTTAACGTTACATGGTAACGAGGAAGAAACGAAGGGTGAAGAGAACCGCGATGCAAGCAACGACAATATCCTTCTTGGTGAATTTGCCGGTAACGAGTCTGATCACGGTGTATGCGATAGCGCCTACTGCGATGCCGTTGGAGATGGAGTAAGTAAGGGGCATCATAATAAGTGCAAGGAATGCGGGGATTGCATTTGCAGCGTCGGTCATATCAACCTTGGTGAAGTTCTTGAGCATCAAAACGCCAACGTAAACGAGTACGGGAGCGGTTGCGCAAGAGGGAATGATTGCTGCAAGAGGAGTAAGGAAGAGGCAAGCCAAGAAGCAAACAGAGGTTACAAGAGATGCAAAACCGGTTCTGCCGCCTGCTGCAACGCCTGCTGCCGACTCAACGAAGGTGGTGCAGGTAGAGGTTCCGAGAACGCCGCCTGCTACGGTTGCGATAGAGTCTGCGTGCATAGACTTGTCGATATCTACGGGGTCGCCGTTTTCGTCAAGCATATCTGCCTGAGAAGCGGTGCCGTAGAGGGTGCCGATGGTGTCGAACATATCGACGAGGCAGAAGGTGATTACCAAAACGATAGCGTTAATGATAGCACCTGCGCCGCCTTCAAATATAGTGTAGCCCTTGAATGCGCCGATAAGACCGATCTCGCCGAAATCCTTG
The DNA here is from genome assembly GCA_017504945.1 of Clostridia bacterium. Lineage (GTDB taxonomy): Bacteria > Bacillota > Clostridia > Oscillospirales > RGIG5299 > RGIG5299. The sequence continues at coordinate 1,424 of JAFVQJ010000009.1, read as the reverse complement.
AAGGACTCGCCGATCTTATTGAAGTCAAAGCCGGGAAGAGTCCAGGTGGAGAGATAGTAAAGAACGGTGATGGAGAGGATCGAGATGATGGTTGCGCCCTTAACCTTCTTGTGCTCGAGAATGCCGATGAGGAAGAGGCCGAGGAGTGCCAATACTATGGGAGCAATTGCCTTCCAGGCATCGAAGAATTCCTTGCCTGCAATAGCGCCGTGGAAGTCAAAGAGCTGAACGAAGGTGTACTGGTTCGCCTGAATGATGCCTGCATTCTTGAAGCCGATAAGAGCAATGAAAAGGCCGATACCTGCGGGGATAGCCTTCTTAAGACAGTCGGGGAGTGCCTTTGCAATGTACTTTCTTGCGCCGGTAACAGAGAGTATTAAGAATACCACACCGGAGAGAAGGATGATGAACAGACCTTCCTGATAACCCTTTATGGTGCTTTCGCCGTTTAAGAGCGCCGGCAATATGAAGGAAACGAAGAAGAATGAGTTAAGACCCATTCCGCACGCCTGCGCAAAGGGAAGCTTTGCATAGAAGGAATAAAGAAGGGTACCGATTACAGCTACGAGGATAGATGCAACGTAAACTGCGTTCCAGATTGTAGCAAGCTCGCCATCCTGCGAGAAGCTGGTGATCTGGTTGGGGTTGGTAGTCACTATGTACGCCATAGCGAAGAAGGTGGTCAAGCCGGCTATGATCTCGGTTTTTACGTTAGATCCGCGTTCGCTGATCTTGTAAAAGCTGTCAAGCTTGCTTGAAAATGAAGCTTTGTCTTTTGCCACGTTTTTTTACCTCTTTTTCTTTAAATTTCCGCACTGTCTTAACAACAATACTGTTACTATTATAAAACTTTTTTGCTTTTAAATCAATAGTATTTTAATATTTTATTAAAAAACTATTAAGATAACGCAAAAATGTGCCGAACAAGAGGTTTCGAGTCCCTTCTTTTTTGTTTTCTTTACAAAATAGAACTACCACCCGTTTGGGTGGTAGTTCTGTTTGCGAAAGAGCGACCAAAAGTAGTGTAACTGCGCTGTTAGACAAATTCCAATTTGTTGTTATAAATCAATGTTGATTTCATATTTGTCATCGATAAGGATGTAATTCGCATTATGTACCTTGGCCAGTTTTAAGATTTCTGCATTGTCTTCCAACACACTCTCCATTGTACACCATTCATCATCAAAACGGTTTTCAATGACGTTTGCATATTTCTTTATGTCGGCAAAGTGGTTTCTGATATACTCCTCACTCATTACCAGACAGTAATATTTGATGCTTTCAAGATAGTTGGCGTCAAAGTCTTTCTGCCAATCGAATGGAAGATAGCAACCTTCGACAATTAAGTTCTGCTTGTTTTCGATAGCAGTTTTAACCATTTCACGAACAATCGGCCACAAGTATTCGGTTAATTCATTATCATC
>JAFVQJ010000008.1 GCA_017504945.1 Clostridia bacterium | reverse complement strand
TATTTCTTGTAGCGACAAGAAATAGGAAAAGAAACGCTTTAAAGGGGAGGCTTCCCCTCGGGCAACTAACCGAGTGTGGACGTGCACCAAAAGAGGGGTAAATGCGAGCGAGGCGAAAGCCTTTGGTTTTGTGCGTTCTTGCCTTACGCATAAGAAATAGCAAAGGGAGCGAAGCGACGTTTGCATTTCGCTTAAGCGTAAGGCGTTTTGTACCCTTTTTATTCTCGCGAGCATAGGGGAGCCTTCCCCTTTAAAAGATTCTTTTCCCTATTTTCTCATCTTTGAGAAAATGGGAGCCCCCCGCGGCTTGAGCGGGGAAAAGAGCCGAAAATCAAGCGGGTACGCACCCCACCCACCCCTAAAATCCGTGCAAACCGTTCCGCGGCGTAAGCGGAAAACAAAAAAGCTCCGCAAAAAGCGGAGCTTTTGATATCGCCCAAAGGGCTTTGATTATCTCTTCGAGAACTGAGGTGCGCGACGTGCAGCCTTTAAGCCGTACTTCTTTCTTTCCTTCATTCTGGGGTCTCTGGTGAGTAAGCCCGCTTTTTTGAGGGGAAGACGAAGCTCTGCATCGTAGCGAAGGAGCGCTCTTGCGCAGCCGTGACGGATAGCGCCTGCCTGACCGGTAACGCCGCCGCCGCAAACGGTAGCAACGAGGTCGAACTTACCGGTGGTGCCGGAAACCTCGAATGCCTGACGGACAACGAGCTTTAAGGTCTCGAGGCCGAAATAATCGTCGATATCTCTGCCGTTGATGGTGATAACGCCGGTGCCGGGCATAATTCTTACGCGAGCAACCGAGCTCTTTCTTCTGCCGGTGCCGTAGAAGTATTCTTTCTTAGCTGTGTACATTTCTTATATCCTCCCTTATTTCACAAGCTCGGGCTTCTGAGCAGCGTGGGGATGCTCTGCGCCTGCATAGACCTTAAGTCTTAAGAATGCAGATCTGCCGATGGTGGTATCGGGAATCATGCCTTTAACAGCCTTCTCGATAACAGTTTCGGGAGATTTTGCCATAAGTGCCTTGTAGCCGATCTCTTTAAGACCGCCTACCCAACCGGTGTGATGACGGTAGACCTTCTGCTCTGCCTTCTTGCCGGTGAGGATTGCTTTTTCAGCGTTGATAACGATTACAAAATCGCCGCAGTCTGCGTTGGGGGTAAATTCGGGCTTATTTTTGCCTCTTAAAATATCGGCTGCCATAACCGAAACTCTGCCGACCGGAATGCCTGCTGCGTCGATGATAAACCATTTGCGCTCAAGTTTTTCTGCGTTTGCCATGTAGGTTTTCATGTGAGGTTTTTCCTTCCTTAATAAAATATTTTCGCAAAATATTCTCACGTTTTGCCGCCGTTTTCGGCGGAAAACCGATAACTTTGACATGATTTCTTTAATTTTGCTCCAATAATATACACTATAAAAAGGCGCGTGTCAAGGGGGTAAAAACAAAAAAATCAATTTATATCCCGTATTCTCTCGTTTTTACTCTTATTTGCTCGTTTTCTCTCTCTTTTTTAAAAATCAATTCATTTTTTTGTTTTTTCTTTTGCCGATAGCGAATTTCTCGTTTTAAGCACCCTTTTGAGCCTGTTTTCGAGCTTTTTGCGGTTTTCGGCGGCAAGGCGCTCTATTTGAGCGTTTTTCTCTTCCGTTCTCTTTTTTTCTATTATTTCCAAAATTTCCGTTTGCTTTTTTTCGTCCTCGTAGGTAAGGTGGGAGAAAAAGGCGTCGGGATAGATGAATTTTTTCATATTTCCCGAGAAATCAACCGTCAGGTAGCGTTCCTCCTTTGAAATTACGGTGCCCCTTCCGAGCGTTTTGTGAAAAACGGTATCCATTGCATATTCTGCCTTTCCGTCAGACGCTTAAAGCAGCGTCTTCGACCTATAAATTATAGCAAAAACCGCAATTTTTCTCAAAGGCAATTTTGACCAAAAAGTTGCGAAAATTTTTGCTTTGAAACCGAAAAAACGCGCATAAACGGCGATCTTCGACAGGAAAAGACACCGAAAACGCAAATTTGTATTGTACTCGCGCCTCGATTATGATATACTTATTTATATTGCTTTCGAAAGGCGGCTTATATGAAAAGAATAGTTTCGTTCGTTGCTCTTCTTACCTTTCTTCTGCTTTGCGGCTGCTCCTTGCAGACGGGCGGCATGCCGAGCGATTTCACCGCAATACTCCACGCGGGCGGCAGCAAGGACGGTCTTACCTATTTAAACGCCACCGAGCCCTTTTACGAATATTACGCCGCGGGCTACCGCTATTTCGAATACGACCTTATGCTCTCGAGCGACGGCAGGATAATAGGCGCCCACGAGGACGTTTATTTCAGCGCCGCAGAATTGAGAGCGCTCGGCTACGAGCAGTTTAAGGAGCTTCGTCTGCCGGGAGGCTACACTCCCGTAAACGAGGAGTGGCTTATCGAAACTGTTATGAGCTATCCCGACGTAAAGATAGTAGTCGATGCAAAAATGCCCACTCTTTCGGAGGACGCGGCTGTTCTTTGCCGCATCGAAGAGCTTGGCAGGCTTTACGGAATCGACCTCTCGGCAAATATTATTCCCGAGGTGTTCGGCGCCGAGATGTGGGATATTTTAAAGGAGTCAACGAGCTTCGACGGCTATTTTTACTCGCAGTATAAGGTCTATTACACCGTTGATATGATATTGGATCACTTCGGCGACGACGGCAGGATAATAGGAATATGCTTTCCCGACTACGTCGACGGCGATATCCGCGCAGGCTTTTCGCGCTTGAAGGAGGCGGGAAAGAAGATATTTATCTTCACCTGCGAGAACGAAGATGAAGCAGACTATATAAAACGCATCGGAGCGGACGGCGCCTACGTCGACGATCCGTCGGTGCTTGAATAAAAAGGGAAGGGGTGTTTTTATGAAAAGACTTTTGGCGGCGTTTTCAGCGCTTTTGCTTTTGCTTTCGCTTTTTTCTTTCGGCTCCTGCTCGGAGCAGACCGTTACCAAAAGCTTTTTCGCAATGAACACCTACTGCACCGTTACCGTCCCCGCAAAAAACGCCGACGCGGCTGACGAGATAATAAGAAGGGTAAACGCCCTCGAGGCGCTTTTATCTGTCTCGCGCGAAGGCTCCGATATTTACAGGCTCAATTACTCGGACGGAGAGCAAACTCCGATAGACAACGAAACGGCGCTTCTTTTAAAGAGGGCGCTTGAGCTTAATTCTCTGCTTCCCGCCTTTGATTTTTCGCTCTTTCGCCTTTCTCTTTTGTGGGGATTTTTTGCCACGCCCTCCGTTCCCGACGACGCGGATATAAAATCCGCCCTCTCCCATTGCGGCACCGATAAACTTACGGTGGGCGACGGCTTTGCCTCTCTTTCGGGCGGAGCGATGCTCGATCTCGGCGCGATAGCAAAGGGCTACGCCGCCGACGAGGCAAGCAAGATACTTCTCTCTCACGGCGTTGAGAGAGCGCTTTTAAATTTCGGCGGCAACGTATTCGTCCTCGGCACCAAGCAAAGCGGCGCCGATTACAAGGTGGGGATAAAAAAGCCTTACACCGAGGAGATACTCGCCACCTTAACGGGCAAGGACCTTTTTTACGTTACCTCGGGCAGCTACGAGCGCTATTTTACCGAGGGCGGCAAAAATTACTGTCATATAATAGACCCGAAAACGGGATATCCCGCAGAGAGCGGTCTTTATTCCGTTACCGTCGTCTGTGAGGACGGCACTCTTGCCGACGTTCTCTCCACCGCCTTTTTCATTATGGGAGCAGAGGCGTCGCTCGATTTTATCAACGAAACTCACCTTTGCGAAGCCGTTTTTGTAACAAGCGGCAACGAGGTTATCATAACCGACGGCTTAAAGGACCGCTTTACTCTTTTGTCGTCGGACTACGCTTTAAAGGACTGATATCCACGCGCTCGCTTTTCAAAAAAGCCGATACCGTAATAATAGCCGCAGTGCTTTTTATCTCTGCGGTCTTTTCCCTTTTCGTTTTTGCCCAAAAAGAGAGCGCGAAAACGGCAAGGGTATTTATTGACGGCGAGCTTTACCGCGAAATAAGCCTTGAATTATACTCCGAGTATAATATCGACGGACGACTGACTCTCACGGTGGACGCAAACGGTATAAGAGTGAGCCACAGCGACTGTCCCGACCGCATTTGCGAAAAGACAGGATATATCTCGAAGAGCGGACAGTCGATAGTCTGCCTGCCAAACGGCGTTTCGGTAACTCTTTCGGGAGAGGGGGAAGCCGACGTTGTCACGTAAATCGCTCTCCTTTTCGGCAAGAAGGGCGGCTTTGCCCGCAATTTTGGGCGCGCTTGCCGTAGTTCTTACCGTTGCCGAATTTATGCTGCCGCCCCTTTCTCTTCCCGCCTTGCCGGGAATAAGGCTCGGTCTTGCAAACGTTGCGATAATCTTCGCAATAAGGCGCTGCTCTCTGAAAACCGCCGTTTTCGTTGCGGCAATAAAGCTTTTTGCCTCGGCTCTGCTCTCGGGCACGGTAAGCGGCTTTCTCTTTTCCGCCGCAGGCACCCTTCTTTCATTTTTGGCAATGGTAATTCTTGTCCGCACTCTCGGGGACGCCGTCGGCGAGACAGGCGTTTCGGTTGCGGGAGCCTTTATGCACAACGTCGGGCAGTCTGCAGTTTCGCTTTTTCTTTTCGGCTCTGCCGTGCTTTATTATCTGCCCTTTCTCTTTTTCTCCTCGGTAATTACGGGGATCGTTACGGGAACAGCCGCTCATTTTGCTCTTTTGGCGGCAGATAAAAGTAAATTTACGGTTAAAAATTAAAAAAGAGTGGAAATCGCAAGCGTTATCGTGTATAATTGTATATTATAGATAAATAAACGCCGAAAGGTAAATCAAGATGGTAAACAGCCATAAATTTGCGGGTCTTACCGTAAACTACGAGGCAAAGTGCGAGCTTTTAAAGCGTCGCTCGGAAAAATTTATAACTGAATATACCGATAAGCCCGATATCAGCATTGATATCCCCTTTGGCTTTTTCGAGAAAAAGCAAAGAGAGAACCCCAATCTCACGATAGACGAGTGCGAATATCTCTGGCTCGGCGGCGAATTTTACAAGCAGCTTATTGATTTCGACGGCTTTTTGCTCCACTCCTCCACCGTGGTGATGGACGGCGAGGCATATATGTTCTCGGCGGCACCCGGCACGGGAAAATCCACCCACGCGGCTCTCTGGCTCAAGCTGTTTGGAAAACGCGCTCACGTTCTTAACGACGATAAGCCCTGCCTGCGTCTTACAGACGGCGAGTTTTTTGCCTGCGGCACTCCCTTTTCGGGCAAGAGCGACCTTTCGGAAAACGAAACGGTAAGGGCAAAGGCTATCTGCTTTCTCGAAAGAGGAGAGGAAAACTCGATAAGGCGCCTTGAAAGCAAAGAGGTAATTCTTCGCTTTTTGAATCAGACTCACCGTCCCGCATCGCCCGAGCTTATGGAAAAGCTTCTTTCACTGTTAAACGAGCTTTGCAAAAAGGTCCCCTTTTACCTTTTGCACTGCAATATGGATATTTCCGCCGCCAAGCTCTCTCACGAGGTAATGTCGGCAGGCAACTAAACCGAAAGGACTGTTATTATGAAGATAAAAAACGGCTTTATGTTAAGAGAGGTAGCGGGCAGCTATATCGTGGTTGCCGTGGGCAAGGCGTCGGCTCAGTTTAACGGCCTTATAACCTTAAACGAAACGGGCGTAGTTATATGGAAGGCACTCGAAAAGGGCGCCGATGAAAACGAGCTCGTTGCCGCCGTTACCGCCGAATACGATATAGACAGGGAAACTGCCGCAAGGGACGTTTCTCTCTTCGTTGAAAAATGCAAAAAAGCGGGTATTCTCGAATAATGAACAGCAGAATTGAAGAGATAATCGAAAAAAACGGCTTTTATATCGGCACTCCCGTGGGGCTCTCTATGATGCCCCTTTTGAGAAACCGCCGCGATACGGTTTTTCTCGTAAACGATAAGGAGCTTAAAAAATACGATATAGTCCTCTACCGCCGCGACAGCGGAAAGCTCGTTATGCACCGCTATTTCGGCAAGGGGAAGGACGGTCTTATTTTTATAGGCGACAATCAGCTTTCCTTTGAAAAGAACGCAAAGCCCGAGTGGATAATCGGCAAGGTGTCGCACTATTACAGGGACGAGGAAAAGCGCACGCTTAACTCCTTTTTCTATAAGCTCTACCTCTTTTTCTGGTGCAAGCTCTATATTTTCAGGCTTCCCTACGTTATGTGGGGCGAGCTTAAAAGACGTATAAACCGCTCTTTGAAAGGATAATTTCTTATGAAAACGGGCGCAGGCAAATTTATTAAGGACAATTTAAAGACTCAGCTCTTTCCTGTAATAATGCTTATTATCGGCTATTTTGCCGTATCTGTTTTTTCGGTGCTTTTCGCACTCTTTTCGCAGTACGTCGTCGACTCCGCCGTAAAGGGCGACTTCGCCACCTTCACTTATTTCGCAATCTGTATGGCGGGATTTGGCATATTGCAGATAGTTATAAATATGATCTGCCGCTTTTGCGAGGAAAAAATAAAGGCGCGCTTCGATATGAAGATGCGCGGCAACGTTTTTTCGGCATTTCTCTATAAAAAATACCGCGAGCAGACCAAATTTCACAGCGGCGAGATAATAAACCGTCTTTCAAACGACACCGCCGTTATATCCGACGGCATTATCGGCATTTTGCCCCACTTTTTCCAGTTCGTTTCCAAAATAATATTCACCGTTATAGTGCTTTTCGGGCTCGATTGGCGCTTCGCGCTCACCGTTGTGATCTGCGGCACCGCCGTTTTCTTTGGGCTTCGCTTTCTCAAAATAACGATAAAGCGCTATCACAAAAGGGTTCAGGAGGCAGACGGCGCCGTCCGCTCCGAGTGGCAGGACAGTCTTGCCTCGCTCCCCGTTATAAAGGCGTTTTCGGCTGAAAAGGAGATATCCGAAAAGAGCGACGGTCTGCTTTTTTCCCACTTTGTCGCAAGAATGAAGAGAAGAACGGTGGGCATTTTATCGTCGACCGGTCTTGAAACGGTTTTTCGCTTGGGAAATCTCTTTGCTATCGTGTGGGGCTGTCTTATGCTCTACTCCGAGCCCGAGACCTTTACCTTCGGCACCCTCACCGCAATACTTCAGCTTCTCTCCTCTATTCAGGCACCCTTCAATCAGCTTTCAAATATGATACCCCGCTACTATCAGGTAACGGCGTCGGCAGAGAGGCTCTGCGAGGTGCTCTCGCTTGAGGACGAGGGTTCCGACAAGCTCCCGCCTGATGTTGATTTCACCTCGTTGAAATTCGAAAACGTTACCTTCTCCTACGGCGAAGAAACGGTGCTTGAAAATGCGTCGTTTGAGGTCAAAAAGGGCGAAACGGTTAGCGTTTCGGGCGTTTCGGGCGGCGGCAAAAGCACCGTCTTGAAGCTTCTCCTCTCCCTTTATACCGACTATTTGGGCAAAATATCGCTCATTGCGAAGGACGGTAACGCGCTTCCTCTTTCCGATATGAAGCGCGGACTTTTCTCCTACGTCCCGCAGGACGCACAGCTTTTCTCGGGCAGCATAAGAGATAATATCACCTTCAAGCGAAACTGCTCCGAGGAGGAGATAAAAAGGGCTCTCGCCGTCTGCTGCGGCGACTTCGTTTTCGAGCTTCCCAACGGGCTTGACACCGTGCTCACCGAGCGCGGCGGCGGTCTTTCGGAGGGACAGAAGCAGCGTCTTTCCGTCTGCCGCGCGGTTCTTTTTGACGCGCCGATATTTATTCTCGACGAGGCGACGAGCGCCCTCGACGTGCAGACCGAAAAGCAGATGCTTGAAAACCTGAAGGCGCTCGGAAAAACGGTTATAATGGTAAATCACAGACCTGCGGCGCAAAGCTACGCCGACAGAGCCTTGACAGTAAAGGATAAAAAGGTCTATTAAAGAGGTTTTAAAATGCAACGAAAAAAAATCGGCGGTATATCTTCACTTTGTAAATATACCGGAAGTCTGTTTCTCTATCAGCTCGTGTCGTCGCTTATGACGTTTTTTATGTGCATGGGCGTTATCGCCTTTTTCGGCAAGGGCTGGTGGCAGCTGATACTCACCTCCGCCGTCCCCTCGATAACCATCTATTCGATGGCTTATCTCGAGGCATGGAAATACGGCTTTAATCAAAAGGGCGCAACGGGAAGCGGCAGAGGACTTATAAACGCGGGTCCCGTAAGGCTCGATTGCTTCGTGGGCGCTCTCATTTTCGAGCTTCCGAGCGTTATACTCTATCTGCTCTTCGTGCTCGGTCAGTCGTGGGCAACTCTTCCTTTCCTCTTTTTACGTTATAATTTCTACGGAATTTATTACACCTTCGAGGAAACGGGCGGCTGGATATACGTTATACCCTTCCTCTTTTTACTCTCGCCTCTGCTTGCGATAGCAGGTCAGAATTTCGGAAGCCGCGACTTCTCGGTCATCGACTTTATAAAATACGGAAAGAGAAAATAAAAAAAGCACCCGAGAGGGTGCTTTTAATTTTTATTTGCGGCAGCTTTATTTGTGATAAAGTTTTCTCGTCTGATACTGCGGCTCGCAGGTGAGGTTTATTCCGAGCTTTCGGTAAACGTCCTGATCGACCTGTGCAAGTATGACCGTTGAGTGCGCCTCCGCCGATTTAAGCTCCTTTAAGTTCTCCATAGCCTTTGCCGCGTCCGCACTGGTGGCGGCGGATATCGCAAGGGCGATAAGCACCTCATCGGAGTGAAGGCGGGGGTTTTTGTTACCGAGGAAACCCGTTTTGAGAGCCTGAATGGGCGCGATTACCTCGGGATTTATGAGATCTATCTCGTCGTCGATACCGCTTACCGCCTTAACGGCGTTCAATATTGCGGCAGACGAGGCTCCGAGAAGCTTTGAGGTCTTGCCGGTAACGGTCTTTCCGTTTGAAAGCTTTATTGCAACCGCAGGCTGATTTTCCGTTTCCTTCGACTTTGTAAGGGCAACGGAGACCACCTCTCTGTCGTCGGGCGAGACCGATGCCTTTTTCATAAGAAGCTCTATCTTGTTTACCGCGTCGTCGGTTCCGGTGCCGAGCCTTTTCTGTACCAGCGCCGCGAAATAGCGGCGGATTATCTCGTCAAGAGAAGCTCTTTTGCATATCTCCTCGTCGCTAATGCAAAAGCCCGCCATATTAACTCCCATATCGGTGGGAGATTTGTAGGGGCTTTCGCCGTATATCTTTTCAAACATCGCGTTCAAAACGGGGAATACCTCAACGTCGCGATTGTAGTTTACGGTGGTTTCGCCGTAAGCCTCGAGATGATAGGGGTCTATCATATTAACGTCGTTAAGGTCGGCGGTAGCCGCCTCGTAAGCAAGGTTTACGGGATGCTTTAAGGGGAGATTCCAGATAGGGAAGGTCTCGAATTTCGCATAGCCTGATTTTATGCCGCGAATATGGTCGTGATAAAGCTGCGAGAGGCAGGTTGCCATCTTTCCGCTTCCGGGGCCGGGAGCGGTGATGACCACAAGAGGCTTTTCGGTTTCTATATAATCGTTTTTGCCAAAGCCGTTTTCCGAAACGATGTTGGGAATATCAACGGGGTAATTTGCTATCGGATAGTGGAGATAGACCTTAATTCCAAGCCTTTCGAGCTTTTCCTTAAAGGCTCTTGCCGAGGGCTGATCCTTATACTGCGATATTACCACGCTTCCGACGTAAAGGTCAAGGGCGCGGAATGCGTCGATAAGTCTTAAAACGTCGAGGTCGTAGGAGATGCCTATATCGCTTCGCATCTTGTTCTTTTCAATATCGCGGGAGTTTACGACGATAACTATCTCCGCCTCGCTCGCAAGGGAACGAAGCATTGAGAGCTTACTGTCTGGCATAAAGCCGGGGAGGACCCTTGAGGCGTGATGGTCGTCAAACAGCTTACCGCCGAATTCGAGGTAAAGCTTGCCGCCGAACTTATCTATGCGCTTCTTTATCTCGGCGCTCTGCCTTTCTATGTATTTTTCGTTGTCAAATCCCGCTTTTAACATAAAACCTATCTCCGAAAACAAACGTAGTTGCAATAATTATAACATATTTAAATATAATTATCAATTACAAAAAATAACAAAAAGAAACTTTTTTTACCTTCTTTTCCCCGACTTTAAAAATTTGCGCCGCTTTCGGCTATAAAATTTGACAAACGCCCTGTATTTGTTATATAATATTATATCTATGACTTAATGAAAGGGGAGCTTGAAAACGGAAAGGAACGATACCGTCGCGGCAGTAGCCACGGCAAGAGGAACGGGCGGCGTTGCGATAATAAGAATAAGCGGCGAAAACGCCCTTTCGATTGCAAAAAAGGTCTTTCGTTTTTCAAACGAAAAAGCCGAGATCAAGCCGCGCTACGTCTATTTCGGCAATATAATTTCAAACGGCACGGTAACCGACAGCGGTCTTTTCACCTATTTCAAGGCTCCCGCATCATATACCGGCGAGGACGTGGTGGAGATAAGCTGCCACGGCGGCGTTCTGGTAACCGACACGGTGCTTTCAGCCGTTCTCTCGGCAGGCGCAAGGCTTGCAACGGCGGGCGAATTTACAAAGCGTGCCTTTATAAACGGCAAGCTTCTGCTTGACGAGGCGGAGTCGGTGGGCGACATAATAGAGGCAGACAGCGAAAGGGCCTTGGTCGCCGCCGCCGCAAATCTTCTTTCGGGCACGGGAAAGAGCCTTTTGGCTGAAAAAGAGATATTAAAAGAGGTGCTTGCTCGGTTTTTCGCCGTTATCGACTGGCCCGACGAGGACATCGAGGAGGACGGCAAGGGGGAGCTTCTTTCAAAGCTTTACCGAGTAAGTAAACGGTTTTCCTCTCTCATTTCAACCGCAAAAAACGGCATTGCCGTTAAAAACGGAATAAAAACGGTAATTGCGGGCTGTGCAAACGCAGGCAAATCCACTCTTATGAACGCCCTTGCAAACTGTGAGAGAAGCATCGTAACCTCGGTGGCGGGCACCACGAGGGACGTAATTTCCGAGGCCGTAACCGTTGGCGGAGTGAAGCTTATTCTGTCCGACACCGCAGGCATCAGAGAGAGCGACGACGTGGTTGAAAAAATAGGCATCGAGCGTGCCGTTAAGGAAATTGAGGCGGCAGAGCTTATAATCTTCACGGTTGATATCTCCAAGCCCTTCTCAAGTGAGGAAAGATCGCTTGCCGACTTTATTTCAAGGCAGAAAAAGCCCACCGTTACCGTATTTACGAAAAGCGACCTGGCTCCCTTGGCTGACGTCGAGGCGGCGGCAAGAGAGCTTTCTCCCGAAAACGCGCCCTTCCTTTCGGTATCTGCCAAAAACGGCGAGGGAATAGCAAGGCTTTCCGAAATAATAGCGGAGCTTTCGGGGCTTGACAAAATAAAGAAAAACGAGCCGCTTATTTTAAGTCAGAGGCAGTACGGCTGTCTTTCCGAGGCAAAGGCGCGGCTTGAGGCGGCGATAGTTCTTATAGAGCAGGATCAGCCTGCCGATATGGTGGCCTTTGAGCTTGAGGGAGTTATCGATTCACTCTCGAGTCTCGACGGCACAAAGACAAACGAGGAGATCCTCGCCACGGTATTTTCAAAATTCTGCGTAGGAAAATAAAAAGGAGTCTTACTCTTGCAAAGATATACAGCAGAGAGCTTTGACGTAGCCGTTATCGGCGCGGGACACGCCGGCATAGAGGCGGCGCTTTCGGCTTCAAGGCTCGGATATAAAACAATTCTTTTTTCAATAAGTCTTGATTCGGTGGGCAATATGCCCTGCAATCCGTCTATCGGCGGCACGGCGAAGGGGCATTTGGTCAGAGAGATAGACGCCCTCGGCGGCGAAATGGGCAAGGCGGCTGACGCCTGCGCCATTCAGATAAAGATGCTCAACCGCGGAAAAGGTCCCGCGGTCCACAGCCTTCGCGCACAGATAGACCGCCGCCGCTACACCGAGTATATGAAGCAGGTAATTGAAAAAACCGAAAATCTCGATTTAAAGCAGGCGGAGATAACGGAGATACTCTTTGAGGAAAGAAACGGCAAAAAAGCCGTTTGCGGCGTTGTTACCCATCTCGGCGCGGTATTTCCCGTTAAGGCGGCGATAATCGCCACGGGCACCTACCTTATGGGCAGAGTGCTTATCGGCGAGGTAAATTACCCCTCGGGACCCGACGGGCTTTTCCCCTCGGTATCGCTCTCAAAATGTCTTTCCGACGCGGGCATAAATCTCGTTCGCTTCAAAACGGGAACTCCCGCAAGAATCAAGCGCTCCTCGATAGACTTTTCAAAGTGCGAGATACAGGAGGGTGAGACCGACCTTTGTCCCTTCTCCTTTACCTCGAAAAAGCCGCCCGAGAATAAGGCGGTATGCCATCTCACCTACACCAACGACGAGACCAAGCGGGTCATTATGGAAAACCTCGACCGCTCGCCGCTCTACACGGGCGTTATAGAGGGAGTCGGTCCGCGATACTGCCCCTCGATTGAGGATAAGGTGGTGCGCTTTGCCGATAAAAAGCGCCATCAGCTCTTTTTGGAGCCTATGGGTCTTACCACCGACGAAATTTACGTTCAGGGCATTTCCTCCTCTTTGCCCGAGGACGTTCAGCTAAAGCTTATGAGGACCATTCCCGGTCTTGAAAACGTTAAAATAATGCGAACCGCATACGCGATAGAGTACGATTGCATCGACCCCACCGAATTAAAGGCAAGCCTTGAATTCAAAAATATAAGCGGACTTTTCGGCGCAGGTCAGTTCAACGGCACCTCGGGCTACGAGGAAGCGGCAGGTCAGGGACTTATAGCGGGAATAAACGCGGTGAAATACGTTAAAAACGAGGAGCCGCTTATCCTTCCGCGCTCATCCTCATACCTCGGAACGCTTATCGACGACCTCGTTACCAAGGGAACCAACGAGCCCTACCGTATGATGACCTCACGCTCGGAATACCGCCTTATCTTAAGGCAGGATAACGCCGATAAGCGCCTTACCCCCATTGGCTACGAGATAGGTCTTATAGACGAAAAGAGATATAAAAAATATCTTTCAAAGCAAAGAAAGATAGAAAAAGAGATAAAAAGGCTTGAAAAGACCACGGCGCGTCCCACCAAGGAGTTAAACGACGCTCTCCTCTCGGTCGAGAGCGAGCCGCTCAAAACGGGAGCAAGGCTTTCGGAGCTAATAAAGCGTCCGAGAGTGAGCTACGCGCTTTTGGCCGTTGCCGACAGCGAGCGTCCTAACCTTTCCCGCGATATAACCGAAGCGGTTGAGGTGGCTCTCAAATACGAGGGATATATAAAGCGCGAGGAAAAGGAAGCCGAAAGCTTTTTAAAGGAGGAGTCGAAGCTCCTTCCCGAGAATACCGACTACTCGCTTATAACCGGCCTTCGCCTCGAGGCAAGGCAGAAGTTAAATAAAATGAAGCCGCGAAGCATAGGTCAGGCATCGAGAATATCGGGCGTTTCGCCCGCCGACATTGCGGTGCTTATGCTGTGGCTTCAGAATAAAGGAATTCCCAAAAAGGATAAGGGTGAATAAAAATGGAGCTTCTCACTGAAAATCTGAATATTGAAAACGGTCATCTTACCGTCGGCGGAGTCGACACCGTAGAGCTTGCAAGGGAATACGGCACTCCTCTCTACGTTATGGACAGGGACCTTATGGCAAAGACCGCCCGCGAATATAAAAGCGCTATCGAAAGGGCATACGGCAAGGGAAACGGCAGAATACTTTACGCCTCAAAGGCGTTTTGCTGTCTTGAAAGCTGCCGCTTTGCCGCCGCAGAGGGCTTGGGGCTCGACGTCGTTTCGGGCGGCGAGCTCTATACGGCGCTTAAGGCGGGCTTTCCCGCAGAGCTTATCTGCTTTCACGGAAACAACAAGACCGACGCCGAGCTTAAAATGGCAATTTTAAACGGGGTGGGACACGTTATCGTCGATAACCTCTTCGAGCTTGAGCGTCTTAACGCGTTTGCTCTCGAGGAGGGCAAAAGAGTAAGGATAATGTTTCGCATAAAGCCGGGAATAGACGCCCACACCCACGATTACGTCCGCACCGGCTCGATCGACTCGAAGTTCGGCTTCGCCCTTGAAAACGGCGAGGCTTATGAGATAGCAAAGGCCACTCTTTCGATGAAGGGCGTTGAGTTTACGGGCATTCACTGCCATATCGGCTCGCAGATCTTCGATATCGAGCCGTTTGAGGACGCGGCAGAGGTAATGCTTAACTTTATGGCAAAGATCAAAAACGAGCTTGGAATAACTCTTACCGAGCTTAACCTCGGCGGCGGCTACGGAATAAAATACACCGCCGAAAACGACCCCGTTCCCTACGGCGCTTATATTGAAAAGATAAGCGTGAGGGTAAAGGAGGTCTGCAAGAGGCTCGGCATTTCGCTTCCCTTTATCTTTATGGAGCCCGGCAGAAGCCTTGTGGGACCTGCCGGCATTACCCTCTACACCGTGGGAAGCATTAAGGAAATAAAGGGAATAAAGAACTATCTTGCAGTCGACGGCGGCATGGCGGATAACCCCCGCTACGCCCTTTACAAATCGGAATACACCGTGGTTGCGGCATCAAGAATGAACGACGCACCCGAAAAGGAATACACCGTTGCGGGAAAATGCTGTGAGAGCGGCGATCTTATTCAGGAGCGCGTTACCCTTCCCGAGATGAAGTCGGGCGATATTCTCGCCGTGCTTGCAACGGGCGCATATAACTATTCAATGTCGATGAATTACAACAGGATCCCCCGTCCACCCGTCGTTGCGGTATCGGGCGGCAGCAAAAGCGTCTGGATAAAGAGAGAAAGCTACGACGATATTATCAAAAACGATATTTAAGAGGTAATTTATGAGAAAGGGAAGAGCTTTTTTCAAAAAAACCGCGTGCCTTGCAATGTGCGCGGCGCTCTTCCTTTGTCTTTTTTCCTCTTTTACCGCAGCCGCAGATGAGGAAAACCCCTACGGCACCCTCTTTTCCGATAAAAACGGTCTTACCGTAACGGAAAACGGCAAGGCGTTTGAGGATATCCGCTTCTTAAGCGCGGGCGATATAAGGCTCGAGGGAGTATCGGATGTTACCTTTGAAAACTGCTTTTTCTACGGCGTCGGCGTTTTGCTTTCGGGCGTAAAGAGCGTTTCGTTTATAAACTGCGACTTTTTCGGCGCCGACACCGCCGTGAAGATAGAAGGCTCTGAAAACATCTCCTTTGAGGGCTGTTATTTCACCGAGTGCATCACCGCGATTGCGGCAAAAGGCACAAATTTCGGCTATCTCTCCTCCGAGGGAGGCTCGGGCTACCTTAAAAGCTGTTTTTTCTACGGCGCGAGCCGCTTTATTTCGCTTGAGGATTGTCGCGACGTTGCAATTTCGGGCGGTCAGATGTGCGGCGCCGAGGTCGGTCTGCTTTTGAAGGACGTTTCCTCGCTGCTCGTTACCGACACTCCGATATTCAAATGCTCCACCGCGATATCCTTAAATAGAGTAAGCGGCGAGCTTGAAAGCCTTCTCTTTTACTCAAACGGCTACAACGTTAAAAGCGAGGCGGCTGGAAGCTCCGTTAAGGTGAAAAATTCGGCGTCGGTCGGCAGTGCGCTTTTATATCCCGACGACATCTCCTTCGGCGTTACCCAAAAAAGCTGCACCTTCATTGAGGAAAAGGACTATAAGAGCCGTTTTACCTTCAACAAGGAAGGCGAGCTTGAGGGATTTGACAACACCGCAGGCGTAAGAGTAGAAGCGTCGGGCGGCGCATATAACTTCGAGCCCGACAACAACTATATCTTCATAGACCGCAATGATCTCTTTTTAAATCACCGTCTTTTTTGCAAAAGCGAGCTTTTGTTTAAGGAAAGCGCCGAGCTTTACGGCGAAATAAATTTAAAAACGGTAAACGATTCGCCGTGGTTAAACGGCGGCACCAACAATATAAAGCTTTCGAGCGACGACGGTCTTCTGTTTACCTCAAGCCTATTCAATTTGCAAACTCCCCTGAAGCACGCCGAGTGGAAGCTCTCGTTAGAGGGCAGATTTTCGGTTGATTATCTTGCATTTTTGCCCGATATCTCGCTTACTGCGGAGCTTGTTGACAAAAATATCATACGTCTTTCGCTCCTTGGCTTTTCGTCGCCGGTATTTTGCTCCTCTCCCGTTATAGAGGTAAGCGGCACGTCTGTCCCCTATAAGACCGTCTTAACGGGCGGCACCGAGGCTTACCTCGTTTTCGAAAAGGACATTTCGGGCGCGGCAAGGAAAATAACGGTATCCCTCAAAAAAGGCTCTCTTTCGGAGCCGTTTGACTCGCTCCTTTCGGGGTGCGACGTAGTCGGAAGATCTCCCGAAAAGGAGGCACACGACTTCTCTCTCGATTCGGTGCAGAGCTACCGCGAGATAAAGGTATTTTCGCGCGTTACCCTTCCCGATACCGAGCTGCTTCCCGTGCTCATAAACGTCGGCATTGCCGTCGCGGTAACGGGAATTACGGGCGTTTTGCTCTTTTTGCTCTTCTCCTTCCTCTCAAAGAGAAATCAGATAAGAAAATTTGCCAAAAAGGGAAGAAAGGCATTAAAAAACAGAAGAAGGTCAAACCGCTTCTGATATAACGATATGACAAGGAAGTATATTTATGAAAAAGATAATTCCGATAGCTTTCATAGTAATTTACGTTGCGGCGCTTTCGTTGGCGCTCTGGTTTACCGTGGGCGGCGGTGCGCCCGATGACGTTACCTCAAGTGAGGCGTCGAGCGAGGCAATCTCCGAGGTCACCTCAAGTGAGGCGTCAAGTGAGGTGTCGAGCGTTCCCCTAAACGGCTACGAGGAAACGGAGGGCTATTTGGCGGAAAACGCCGAGCGCTATCTTTCCTACGCCGCTAAATATAAAAAGCTTACCAAATCCGAGGTGGTAAGATACGTAAACTGCGGATTTGATAAGCCCTTTTACACCGATATCAAGGATTCTCCCAATAAGGATAACTATCTCGTTCTTGTAAATAAATATTACAACCTCGGCGAGGATTTCGTTCCGAAGGATCTTAAATCGCTTCCGAAGGCGTATAAAAGCACCAGCTACGACGTGCAGCTTGCGGGCGACGCCTACGACGCATTTATTGAAATGTCCGACGCCGCGACGGCAGAGGGATATGCCATAAAGGGTCAGTCGGGCTATCGCGACTATGCAAAGCAACAGCGCCTTTATGAAAAATATCTTAAGAACGAGGGTGGAAATCAGGCAGCCGTAGACCTTTACAGCGCCCGTCCGGGTCATTCCGAGCATCAGACAGGACTTGCCATCGACGTTACCGACGGTGTCAAGTCGATGGGCAACTTCGGTAAGACCGAAAGCTATAAGTGGGCAAAGGAAAACTGTTGGAAATACGGCTTTATTATCCACTATACAAAGGAAAACAAATTCATAACGGGATACGACACAGAGGAATGGCACCTTCGCTACGTAGGAAAAGACGCCGCGAAGGAAATATTCCAAAGCGGCGTCACTATAGACGAATATTTAATGGGAAAGATTGAGGCTACCCAAGCTCAGAGTTGAGCGTTTTGATTATTCTCTCGGGCGCGTCCTTGAAATCGCCCCACTCGGCGTCGGCGTTACGGTAATCGAACATTTTCGTAAAGTCAGTTATATCCTTTGAGAGAGATGAGAGATATCTTTCCTCCGTCGCGGTGAGATATTCGGTAAATTTCTTGTAATCCTGCCTTTTAAGGCGGGTCTTTGCCAACGTTAAAAGCTTGGCGTAGTGGGGAAGGCAGTAGCATTTTTGTCCCTTCACCTTCTCGCGAAAGGCTTCGTCCTCGGCAAACAGCCAAAAGAGATTTAAATAGATATTTTCAATGTAATTTTCAATTCGCGTGCAAAGATAGCAGCTCTCCGAAACCGCCGAAAACGCCTTTGCCTGCGCTTCGGGACTCTTTTTCATATTATCGCAAAGCTCAATAATGTGGCTCTCGAGCATTAAGGCAAGCGGAAGCTTTTTGCCTGCGCGAAGAAGCTTTTCGAAATGGTCGGGACAAAAGCCAAGTCGGTTTGTGGCAACTCTTATATCGGGCTCCATCATTGAGGCGCCCAAAATAGCATCTATCTCGTTTTTCTCAAGCATCTCGTAAATACTGCAGATGGGGCAGCCGCATTTTTTGTCAAACGCCTCGTTTATCGGTATGGTATATATTTTTTCGGGCATATTTTTGTCCGCCTTTCAGCATTTTTCTATATTATACAACAAAAAGGAGAAGTTGGCAAGTGGAGTACAGACTTTCACAGAATATCGACCTTGGAATAACCTTCGACTGCGGTCAGTGCTTCCGCTTTCAGACCGACGAAAAGGGAGTTACCGTCGGAGTCGCGGGCGATAAGCTCTTTAAGGGCTACGTGAAGGACGGCGTCCTTTACACCGACACCGACCCCTCGCACGACGGCTTTTTCATAAATTACCTCGATCTTAAAGCAGATTATCACGCCTTTAACCGCGAAATAACAAAAAGCGGTGATAAAATAATAGAAAAGGCGGCTTTGCTTTCAAGCGGTCTGCATATACTCAATCAGGACCCGTTTGAAACGCTTATCTCCTTTATAATCTCGCAAAACAACAACATTCCGAGAATTCGCGGCATAATCGAGCGCTTTTGCGAGCTTTACGGCGAGAAAAAATGCTTTAACGGCACCGAATACCGCGCCTTTCCCACTCCGAAGCAGTTATACGGCGTAACCGCCGACGATCTTGCACCCATAAGAGCGGGCTTTAGGGCAAAATATATTGCCGACGCGGTGGAAAAATGGAATAAAAACGAAATTCCGATTGATTTTCTTTACAAAGGGTCTTATAATGAATGTAATGAAATTTTAAAGTCGGTAAAGGGAGTGGGCGACAAGGTGTCGGCTTGCGTGCTTTTGTTTGCCTTTCACCGTCTTGACGCCTTCCCCGTTGACGTTTGGATAAGGCGCACGATGGAAAGCCTTTACGGCGACCTTGACTATAAAAGATTCGGGGCTTATCCCGGTCTTGCACAGCAGTATTTGTTCTACTATTCAAGATATTTAAGCGGAGGAATAAAATAAAATGGCAGTCGTAAGAAAGAAAAAAAGAAATCCCGCACCGGTGCTCGTTTCACTCGTGTGTATGCTCGTGCTTCTCGGCGTTTGGGCGCTTGAGAGATTTATAATTCCCAACTCGGAGGGACCTATCGGTCTGCCTTCGGATCCTCCCGTTTCAAGCGGCAGCGGCTCGTCAGAGCCCGACAGCTCAGGAAACACCTCCTCGGAGCCCGAGATAGTTTACACCGAAATCGTTGAGGACCCCGAAAACGGCTATTGGTATTATAAAAGCGAGGCCGTTGAGATAATTATAAATAAAAAATATCTTGAATTTACCGGCTCAAACGGTACCACCAAGAAAAAGAGCAACACCTTTATCTGCGAGATAAAGATAGCCGACGGCCACGAAAGCGCCCTCTCCCGCATTACCGCCTCAAAGGGCTTCGGAACGGGCGGCGCCTACCGTCAGAACACCTTCGATATGGCATCTGAAAACAACGCGATACTCGCCATCACGGGCGACCAGTACGGCTACGTTAAAACAGGCATCGAGGTGGTCCACAGCCAGCTTTACAGATACTCCGTAAGAGATAAATTCTTCGTAAACGTAAAGCACGACAACACTATGGAGATACTCAAGGCGGCAGATTACGACGATAAGGATTCGGCTCTCTCTCTTCTTGAAAACGGCACAAAATTTACCCTCGATTTCGGTCCCGCCCTTATTGTTGACGGCGAAAAGATAACCGATTTCTCGGCTTACAGCAAGATAGGCAACTGGAATCCCCGCTCTGGAATCGGCTACGTTTCCAAAAACCACTACTATTTCGTCGTTATCGACGGCGCTCGAAACGATACCGACAACAAGGAGAGCGGCGGCGCGGGACTTAAGCATCTGCGCGACGTCTTTGCCGACCTCGGCTGCACAGCCGCATATAATCTCGACGGCGGCTCCAGTACCACCCTTATTTTTAACGGAAAAAGAATAAATAATCTCTACGAAAACCGCATAAATCTCTACGACCTCGTTGCCGTCGTTGATATCCCCGTTTTGCCCGAGGCAGGCGGCGACTCCACACAGGTTGAAAATAATTCGTCACAAGGAGAATAAGCCATGATAATTCTCATTCCCGCCTATAAGCCCGATGAAAAGTTTCTGCGCTTTTTAGACGATATCTATTCCCGCACCGATTTCAAGGTCGTTGCCGTTGACGACGGCGGCGGCAGTGCCTTCGACTCTATCTTCGAGGCGGCAGCCTCAAAGGGCGTTGAGGTTATAAGATATGAGAAAAACAGAGGCAAGGGCGGCGCTTTAAAGGTCGGCTTCCGCTATATTGCAGAGCATTATCCCAACGAATACGTCGTCACCGCCGACTGCGACGGACAGCACACCGTCCCCGATATCCTCTCGGTCGCCTCAAGGCTTGAGGGCAAGAAAAACACTCTTGTGCTCGGTTGCCGCTCAATTAAGGATATGCCTCTTCGCTCAAAGGCGGGCAACACCATTACCAAAATATTCTTTTGCATCTTCACGGGCAAGCTTCTCACCGAAACGCAAACGGGCGTCCGCGGCGTAACGCCCGACCTCTTTTTGCCCTTCTGCGATATAAAGGGCGACCGCTTCGAGTATGAGATGAATATGCTCATAAAATGCGTTGACGACGGCGTCTGCTTCGACGAGGCGCCCATCTCCACCACCTATATCGAGGATAATAAGTCAACTCACTTCAACGGTCTGCGCGACGGCTACCGCATCTACTCCCTTATGGTAAAGAGCCGCGCGGCAGAGTTTTTGGGCTTTTTTGCATTTAATATTGCCGCACTCTTGCTCTCCCTTCTCTTTACTCCCGAAAGCTACTCGCTTATCGGCATCTCGCTTACCGCGGTATGCGCCCTTTCTCTTCGCTTTATAGTAATGTTCGTTACCAAAGCAGTCAGCGCAAAGAACCTCTTGTTCCCCTACCGTCTGCGTGACGTCGTTTGCGGCGCCGTCTGCGCGGCTGTAATTATTGCGGCTCTGAATATTTTCGTGTTGCTTTTGGGTCTTACTCTTTCAGAGGCTGTATTTGTCGCAATTCCCATATCCTTTGCAATAAGATTTCTCCTTCGCGCTTTAAAGCAAAGCCTTAAAAAATAAAGAGGTGGTTTTATGAAGCAGTTTCACATCGACCTTGAATACGGCGATATAGGAAAATACGTTATTTTAACGGGCGATCCGGGACGTGTTCCTCACATCGCAGAGCTGCTCGATTCTCCCACCTTCGTTTCTTCGAAAAGGGAATACGTTTGCTATAACGGCTTCCTTGCAGGCGAAAGGGTGAGCGTGCTGTCAACCGGAATCGGCGGTCCCTCGGCGGCAATAGCCGTCACCGAGGCAGTTAAGTGCGGCGCTCACACCTTTATAAGAATCGGCACCGCAGGAGGTATAAAGACCGACGTAAAGGGAGGCGACACCGTTATAGCCACTGCCGCGATACGTCAGGAGGGCACCTCCGACCATTACGCTCCCAAGGAGTATCCCGCCACGGCGGATTTCTCGGTTACCGAGGCGCTCGTAAACGCGGCAAGAGAGTCGGACTGCGATTTTCACGCAGGCGTTATTCAGAGCAAGGATAGCTTTTACGGTCAGCACGAGCCCGAAAACAGCCCCGTAAGCTACGAGCTTCTTTCAAAGTGGGAAAGCTACTTGAAGCTCGGCGTTCTTTGCTCCGAGATGGAGTGTGCCGCAATATTCACTGTGGCTGCCTCGCTCGGCGTAAGAGCGGGCGCTCTTCTTCACATTTTGTGGAATAAGGACCGCCAAAAGCTCTCTCTGCCCGACACCGAAAGCTTTGATATGTCCACCACCTTAAGCTGCTTAATAACCGCACTCAAAAGACTTATCGAATCGGAAAGATAATAAAACCCACCCCCGCCTCATTCGAGGCGGGGGTTTTGTTTTTTTACAATGCTTTTTATATTACAATAATATAAAAAATTATTGTAATAACACTAAAAATTTGTTATAATATTTATAACTATGTAATTTTTCGGTAAGGATTTTCGAAATGAAGAAGCACAGAGTATTGGCAGTCGGTAACGACCCCGTATATGGCTTTAATATCTGCAACGAGCTTAACCGCCGCTATCTCTTTGAAGCCGCGGGGCCTGTGCCTCTTTCTGTCGCCGTTTCCGCCGCAGCCGATTACCGTGCCGATACCGTTATCTTCGTAATAAACAGTCCCGATGCCCGCTCTGCCGCAGCCGTTTCTGCAGTAAAGCAACGGCTCGAGGGAGTTTTTACGGTGGTTTTGGTCCCGTTTTCAAGCGTCGGGCTTTTTCCCTCTCTTTGCGAAGCCGACCTCGTTTTCACGGGATTAACGCCTTTTCAAAGCACCGTCGACAGTATCGAGAGCTTTCTTTTGGCAAGCGACTCGGCTCCTCAAGGCAAAAATGCCTTTCATATTGACGACGTAATGCAATTTATTGCCGATTTCGGCTTAAATCCTTCGAAAGCGGGCAGTCTTTACATTGCGAAAGCGGTAACTCTTGCGGCAAACGACCCCTTTTTCGAATCGGTCACCTTTCTCTTCGAGGAGACCGCAAGGCTGTTTTCAACAAACTCAAGCGCCGTTGAGGCGGGCGCAAGGCTCGCTCTTTCGGAGGCGTTTTCGCAATATCCCGAGAGGTTTCATCGGGAAGGATTTTACAAATGTCCGTCGCTCACGGCATTTATGAAAAGATTATTTAAAAAGGTAAGGCGGTGCAAAAAATGAAAAACCGTGAAAAAAACGAGCTTATCATCTCTCATGCAGAGGCGTTTGTTTTCGGCGCCATCAATAATCTCTACTCCTGCATCGACAGGCTAAACGACCCCGATATCTCGCAAAGCGAAAGGGAAATGCTTATTAGCGGAATTCGTGAAAGCAGCTGTAAGATAGGCGGCGCTTCAAACGCTCTTTTCACCGTTATGCGCTATCTTAACGGAAAAAAGCCCTATCTTCCCGCAATTTTCACCTTCGACGAGCTTTTGGATGACGTTTATTCGGCACTTTCCGTCTGCTCCGATGCGGCAAAAGCCGTCGAATCGCCCAATATCATGTCGGATAGCTTTAATATAAGCTGCGACCGCGAAAAGCTCGCAAGATGCTTTTACGTTATAATTGCCGCCGCACTTGAGCGCGAGCCGTGCAGTAAGATCGCGGTTACGGTAACCGAGAAGGGCAGCTCCTTCCTCTTCTCCTTTGCGCTTAAAGGAATTACCGTTTCAAGCGAGGATCTGTCGATCTTAAATCTTCCTGCAAAAGAGTTTTTACCCGCTTTATCAACACCCACCGTTGCCACCTTGCGCATCTTCTACTTAAAGGTGCTTGCAGATATTCAGAAGGGCACGCTCTCCTTCTCATCGGATACCGATAGCGGCTCCTTTGCGGTCCTTTCTATCCCGAAGCGCACCGGTGTTACTCTTGGGACCCTTAAGGAAAACAGAAAAATTATATTCTCTCTGCCCGAGGCGGCAAGAGAAGAATTTTACAGCATAACAAATAACAGCGAAAAGGATGATATTTTATGTTAACCGACATTGAGATCGCGCAGAGCGCGAAAATGAAGCCCATTGCGGAAATTGCCGCAGAGCTTGGTATTTCCGATTCGGAGCTGGTTCGCTACGGCGATTATAAGGCAAAGGTGCGTCTTTCGGTCTGCGACCGTCTTAAAGACCGCAAAAACGGCAAGCTCGTGCTTGTTACCGCAATAAACCCCACCCCCGCAGGCGAGGGCAAGACCACTGTCTCGATAGGTCTTGCGCAGGCGCTCAAAAAGGTGGGAAAAAATCCCGTGCTTGCTCTTCGCGAGCCCTCGCTCGGTCCCGTTTTCGGAGTTAAGGGCGGCGCCGCAGGCGGCGGATATTCGCAGGTCGTTCCCATGGAGGATATAAACCTTCATTTCACCGGCGATATGCACGCCATAACCGCCGCAAACAACCTTCTCTCCGCTATGTTGGATAACCATCTCACCCAGGGAAACGCTCTTAATATCGACGAGCGCCGCATCGTTTTCCCCAGAGTTTTAGATCTAAACGACAGAGTGCTTCGCAACGTTATAATCGGTCTTGGCGGCAAGGCAAACGGCGTGCCCCGTGAGGAGCATTTCACCATCACCGTCGCCTCGGAGATAATGGCGATCTTGTGCCTTTCC
Source organism: Clostridia bacterium (assembly GCA_017504945.1). Taxonomy (GTDB): domain Bacteria; phylum Bacillota; class Clostridia; order Oscillospirales; family RGIG5299; genus RGIG5299. The sequence goes on along the minus strand of JAFVQJ010000008.1, from coordinate 17,997 downwards.
ACCGATTTAAACGACTTAAAGGAAAAGCTCGGCTCTATTTTAGTTGCCTACACCCGCGATAACAAGCCCGTTTTCGCAAGAGATTTAAAGGCAGAGGGCGCAATGGCTCTTCTTTTGAAGGACGCGCTCGAGCCCAACCTCGTTCAATCGCTTGAAAACGTCCCCGCCTTCGTTCACGGCGGACCCTTTGCAAACATTGCACACGGCTGCAACTCGATAAACGCCACCCGCACCGCATTGAAGCTCGGCGACTACTGCGTTACCGAGGCGGGCTTTGGCTCCGATCTCGGCGCAGAGAAGTTCCTCGATATAAAGTGCCGCATTGCCGACCTAAAGCCCGACACCGTTGTTATCGTCGCAACCTGTCGTTCCTTCAAATATAACGGCGGCATCAAGAAGGAGGACCTTAAGACTCCCAACGTCGAGGCTCTTAAGGTGGGAAGTGAAAACCTTCGCGCACACATTGCAAACATCAAGGCGTTCGGTATCACTCCCATCGTTGCGATAAACCGCTTCTACGCCGACACCGACGAGGAGATAGCCGCAGTTGCCGCAGTCTGCGAGAGCGAAAACGTTCCCTATTCCGTTGCCGAGGTATTTGCCAAGGGCGGCGAGGGAGGCATTGACCTTGCAAACAAGGTAATTGAGGTCTGCGAGGCGTCTGACGACGCTCCTCTTTGCTTCTCCTACGACTTAAACGCTCCCGTTAAGGAAAAGATAGAGGCTCTTTGCAAAAGAGTTTACGGAGCCGACGGAGCCGTTTTCGACGCCGAGGCGGAGAAAAACCTCAAGGAGATCGACGAGCTTGGCTTCAACAACTTCTATATCTGCGTTGCAAAGACCCAATATTCCCTTTCCGACGATATGAAGAAGCTCTGCCGTCCCAAGGGCTTTAAAATAAACGTAAAGCGTATCCGTATTCTCGCGGGTGCAAAATTCCTCGTAGTTCTTACGGGTGAAATTATGACCATGCCCGGTCTGCCCAAGGTTCCCGCCGCAGAAAACATCGATATTTCCGATGACGGCACGATTGTGGGACTGTTTTAATGGAAAAGCGCTTTATTTCAAATTCACCGAAGGAGACGGCGGACATCGCCGCCTCCCTCGTGAGCGATAAAACCGTTAAAAAGGGCGATTTCGTGGCTCTCACGGGCGACCTCGGCGCAGGTAAGACCGCCTTCGTGCGCGGTCTTGTTGCGGGGATCTTTTGCACCTACGGCGGTAAAGATAAGACCGACGAGGTGTTAAGTCCCACCTTTTCGATAATGAATATCTACGAGAGCGCCGTTCCCGTGTGGCATTGCGATTTCTACCGAATTCGCGGCGAGGACGACCTCTATATGACCGGCTTCTACGATTGCGACGAAAACGAGGTAATAGTTGCGGCGGAGTGGTCGGAAAATATCCCGTTTGCCGTGCCGAAAAGCGCAGTTTTCGTAAATATCTGCGGCAGCGGAACGGTAAGAGAGATAACCGTTTCTAAAAAATAAGGAAGTAATAAGATGATTCTCGGCTTCGATTCGGCGGGAAAAAGCGTTTCCGCCGCCGTCTACGACGAAAAAAACAATATCTGCCTTGCAAAGCGCTTCAATATCGGAACGGGCACCCACAGCGTTACCCTTTTACCGATGATAGACGGGGTGCTTTCCGAGTCGAGCCTTAAAATGAGCGATATTTCGCTTATTGCCGTTACCGTCGGTCCCGGCTCCTTTACGGGAGTGAGAATAGGCGTTTCGCTTGCAAAGGGGCTTGCAATTTCTTCAGATATCCCCGTTTGCGCCGTTTCCTCAATGGAGGCGGCGGCTCTCGGCGTCCTCTCATGTGCAAGCGACGGCGACGTTATCCTCTCGGTGTCCGACGCCCGCCGCGAGCGCTTCTACAACGCCGCCTTTACCGTAAAAAACGGCAGTCTTGCCCGTCTTTACGACGATTGCGTGCTTCATTACACAGATATTTGTAACAAGGTTTACGGAAACGTAATAATTATCGGCGACGGCGCCGAGCTCTTTATTTCTCTCGCAGATAACGCCCGCTTTTCAAAGGCGGAAAATATCTTCACAGATGCCGAAAACGTCTGCAAGGCGGCAAAAAAGGGCGAAAAAACGTCATCCGACAAGCTTTTGCCCGTCTATCTCGGTCTTTCGCAGGCGGAGAGAGAATTAAAAGAAAAATCCGCGAAATAATTGCTTTTTTGGCAATTTTCGAATATAATTATAATATCAATTAAAAAGAGGTAATAACAATGATAGCTATCGGCAGTGATCACGGCGGCTTCGAGCTTAAGGAGATCATAAAAAAACATCTCGAAAAGAGAAACATCGAATATAAGGATTTCGGCACCTTCTCCGAGGCGTCGGTCGACTATCCCGCATACGGCATCGCGGTCGGCGAGGCTGTTGCAAGCGGCGAATGTGAAAAGGGCATTTTGGTCTGCGGCACCGGTATCGGCATTTCAATGGCGGCAAACAAGGTCAAGGGCGTTCGCGCCGCCTGCTGCTCCGACACCTTCTCGGCAAGATTTACCAGAATGCACAACGATGCAAACGTAATTTGTATGGGTGGCAGAGTAGTAGGCCCCGGCCTTGCACTCGATATCGTCGACCTTTTCCTTGACACCGAATTTGAGGGCGGCAGACATCAGAAGAGAATAGATCTCATCACCGAATACGAAAATAAGTAATTATTTTACCTCACCCGAGAGATCACTCCTCTCGGGTGTTTTTTATTTTCTTTAATAATTTTAAACAAATTTTATAAAACTTATTGACATTTATTAAATGATATGCTAAAATATAGACAAGATAAACAAATGAGGAGGGGCTTTCAGTGACGAAAGGTAATTATCGCCGTAATTTTTCCGTAATCGCTTCGGTGCTGATCTTGCTTCACTCGTCGGCAAGGTCCGATATTTAATTTATCTGCCAATGATTTTTTGAAATTTTATGACTTCTTTTGACAAAAAACGCACCTATAACGGTGCGTTTTTTGTTTCACGTGAAACGTTTTGCAAAAATTTTGTTGCATTATCTGCTTTCATATGTTAGAATTATAATATAAGGCAAAATTTTTGAAGGGACAGACAAACAGAAATGGGAAAGATCGTAGCGATAACCAATCAAAAGGGTGGTGTTGGAAAGACCACCACCGCAATAAGTCTTGCCTCAGGCATTGCAATGAAGGGTAAGAGGGTGCTTTTAATAGACCTTGACCCGCAGGGCAACGCCACGACGGGCTTGGGAGTGCAAAAAAAGGGTGTTAAAACAGTATATCATCTGCTTTTGGGCGACTGCGGCTTTGACGACGCCGTAAAAAAAAGCAACCGTCCCAATCTTGATATTCTCCCCTCGGGCATGGAGCTTGCCGGCGCGGAGATAGAAATGGTTGCGCTCGAGGGGCGCGATTCGCTTCTCAAAAGCTCGCTAAAAGGAATAAGGCATCTTTACGATTTCATTTTTATCGACTGTCCGCCCTCATTGGGACTGCTCACTCTTAACGCTCTTACGGCGGCAGACAGCATTCTGATACCGATACAGAGCGAATTTTTCGCGCTTGAGGGTCTTTCGCAGCTTATGAACACGGTTGCCGCGGTGAGAAAGCACTTTAACGCCACGCTCGGAATCGAGGGCGTAATACTCACCATGTACGATGCAAGGCGTAATTTGAGCCTTCAGGTTGCAAGGGAAGTAAAAAAATACTTTGCCGACAAGCTTTACAAAACCGTTATAACCCGCAACGTGCGTCTTTCAGAGGCGCCGAGCTACGGAAAAAATATTTTTGAATACGACAAATTCTCCAAGGGTGCGGAGTGCTACCGCGAGCTTTGCGAGGAATTTTTGAGGAGGAACTGAAAATGGCAAGACAAAGTGGCTTGGGACGCGGACTCGACGCGCTTTTTGCAGATACCGTCGAGCTCAATGAAAAAGAGGACAGAACTGTAAAAAGGGTAAAGATAACCGATATCGAGCCCGATAAAAATCAGCCCAGAAAGATATTTGACGAGGAAAAGCTCACCGAGCTTGCCGATTCAATAAAGGAAAACGGCGTTATAACCCCTCTTATCGTGCGAAAAGAGGAGAACGGACGTTATAAGCTCATCGCAGGTGAGCGCCGCTGGAGAGCCGCAAGACGCGCAGGTCTTGACGAAGTAGATGTCTATATCCGAGAGATAGACGATGCCACCGCCGACCTTTATGCTCTCGTTGAAAATCTTCAGCGCGTTGACTTAAATCCGCTTGAAGAGGCAAACGGCTACAAGCTTTTAATGGAAAAATATCATCTCACGCAGGAGAGCGTGGCATCGCAGGTGGGTAAATCGCGTCCCGCGGTAACCAATTCACTCCGCCTTCTCTCACTTCCCGACGAGATACTCCCCATGCTCGAAAACGGCTCGCTTTCGGCAGGTCAGGCACGCACCCTTCTCGGTTATGACGACGAAAACGTTATGATACGCGCCGCAAGAGAGGCTGTTGTCAAGAAGCTCTCGGTAAGAGAAATGGAAAAGGCTCTTCGCAGCTATAAAAGCGGCAAGGATAAGCCAAAGAGCAAGCTAAAGCCGATAAATTGCGATATTAAAGCCGTTGAATCCGATCTCTCGGAGAAAATGGGCAGAAGAGTAACCCTTACAGGCGGCAGTAAGGGCGGAATTCTCTCAATTCAGTTCTACGGCGACGACGATCTTAACGACCTTATCGAAAAGATCACCTACGGATTTAGATAAAATGAAGCAGAAATATATTTTTTTCGATCTCGACGGCACTCTCACCGATCCCGCCGAGGGCATTTTAAACTGCATTGAGCACTCGATAAAAAAGCTCGGACTTTTTGCTAAAAGGGAAGAACTAAAATGCTTTATCGGTCCGCCGTTGCTCGATACCTATATGAAATTTTTCAATATCCCGCGCGAAACGGCAGAAAAGGCGGTAGAATACTACCGCGAACGCTTTTCCGTTACCGGACTTTTCGAAAATAAGCTCTATGCAGGTATTCCCGAGGCTCTGAAAAGGCTCAAGGATAGCGGAAAGCATCTCGTGATTGCCACATCGAAGCCGGAGATCTATACCAAACGGATAACCGACCATTTCGGTATAACGGAATACTTCGATTTTATCGCCGGCGCGCTTCTCGACCACTCGCGCGTTGAAAAGGCAGACGTCATCGCCCACGCCGTGAAAGAGCTGTCAGCCGACGTCGAGGGCTCCGTTATGATAGGCGACAGAAAATTCGATATCGAGGGCGCTGCCGAAAACGGTATAAAGGGTTATGGGGTTCTGTGGGGCTACGGAAGTCAAGAGGAGCTTGCTCTTTCGGGTGCCGAAAAATGTTTTGAAACCGTTTCGGAAATGACGGACTTTTTAATTGAGCTTTAAATGTTTCACGTGAAACAAGACGTTTTCTTACAACGTCTTGTTTTTTTATTATAAAGGTATTTACTTTAATAATAATATATGTTATAATAGAATATATTATTATATTATAAAATAGATATTATTATATAATATATTGGGAGGTATAAAAATGCAGTCATTTAAAAACGCGTGGGATCAGACAATCGCAAAGCTTTCAGAGTGCATACCCGGCGCCGCCTTCAATCTTTGGATAAAGCCCATAATTCCCGTAGATATATACAACAACGAGGCGGTCATATGCGTTGAAAACGATTTCACGAGGGACGTAATTTTACAGCGCTACGCCGCGCAGATAGAAACGGCGCTAAACGAGATACTCGGCTTCGACATCACCGTTAAGATCTACACCAAGGACGATAAACCCAAAAATATGGTTATAAAGATTCCCAAGGAGAGCGAGGAAGCGGCGGAGGCAAAGCAGCAGGAGCTTTTCGTTGAAAGATCCTACACTCACTACACCTTCGATAACTTCATCGTTGGAAATTCAAACACATTTGCACATGCAGCCTGTGTTGCGGTTGCAAACCGTCCGGGAATGATATATAACCCCCTCTTTATATACGGCGACAGCGGACTCGGCAAGACCCACCTGTTAAACGCTATTCGAAATAAGCTCGAATCCGATTACAAGGGCGCGCAGATAATTTATTTGAAGTGCGACGACTTTGTTAACGATATGGTCCGCTCGCTCCAGTCGGGCACCATGAACGATTTTAAAGATAAATATCGCAAGGCGGACGTTTTACTCGTCGACGATATACAGTTCATAAGCAAGTCCGAAAGCTTTCAGGAAGAGTTTTTCCACACCTTTAACGCGCTTTACGAGGCGGGCAAGCAGATAATTCTCACCTCGGACCGTCGCCCGATGGAAATTCCGCTTTTGACCGAAAGACTTCGCACGAGATTTGAATCGGGCCTTATTGCCGATATTCAGTCGCCCGACTACGAGCTTCGCATTGCGATAATCCGCACAAAGCTAAAGCCCTACAGAGTAACTCTTTCGGAGGATATAATATTCTTCCTTGCCGAGAAGCTCAAAAACAACGTAAGACAGCTCGAGGGCGTTATAAAAAAGCTTATGGCGTTTTACGATCTTACCAACACCATGCCCACTCTTGCGCTTGCGCAGGATGCTCTTAACGAAATAATGAACGAAAATATTCCCGTGTCTATAATCATAGATAAGGTGCTTGTTGAAACGAGCCGTTATTTCGAGGTTTCAATCGACGATCTCAAGAGCAAAAAGAGGACCGATAAAATAGCCTCTGCACGTCAGATAGGTATGTACGTTCTTTCCGAGATGTCAGATCTTTCGCTCGGTGAGATAGGTAAGGAGTTTGGAGATAAGGACCATTCAACCGTCCATCACTCGATAAAGGTCGTTGAGGAAAGCATCAAAAAGAATCCCAAAATACGCCAATCAATCGAAGAGATCATCTCAAACGTCAAAAATAAGTAATAAAAATTATCAACACAATTATCAACAGATTTGTTTAATAACTGTCGGTAAAATACGAACATTTATACAGTTTATTAAAATTGTCAACATAATTATCAACAACTTTTTTAATAACCGTGTTTAAAGCTCTTTAAAACACTGCAATACTCTGCAACGAAAAGTTATAAACTTTTTTCGCCACAGCTTCACAAAAGCTTTTAAAAAGGCAAAATCGGCGCTATATAACGGTTACAGGGCTTTTCAACATAATAAACACCCATAATAGAATAAGTAAAATAAACTATTATATTACATTACACTTAAATAAGTGAAAGGAAAGATTACCATGAAATTTTCCTGCGATAAAGATTATCTTTTTGAAGCCGTTTCTGCGGCGATGAGAGCGGTTGCCACAAAGGCGGCAAATCCCGCATTGGAGGGAGTTTATATTTCTGCCGAGAACGGAGCCGTCAAGGTCGTCGGATACGATGGAGATATTGCCGTTTCCGCCGTTACAGACGCAATAGTTGCCGAAGAGGGCGCGGTAGTTTTAGGCTCGCATCTTTTTTCCGAAATGCTTCGTCGCTTCAATAAAGGAACGGTTGATATATCCTGTGATAACGCCTTTTTTACCGACGTAAAAAATAATCTTACAAACTATAAAATAAACGGTATTTCGCCTGATGATTATCCCGCGCTTCCCGAGATGTCGGCGGAAAATTCACTTCGCTTTCCTCAGAACGTATTAAAGAGCATGCTTAAGCAGACGGTATTTTCAATGAGCAACGCCGAAACGAAGCTCGTTTTAAACGGTTGCTTTTTCCACATTGAAGGCTCGCTCGTTAAGATAGTCGCAGTTGACGGTCATCGCCTTGCTATCAGAGAAGAGATAATAGATACCGGCAGTGTAGAATCCACTTCCTTTATTGTTCCCGCAAAGACGGTCAACGAGGTTTTGAAGCTTCTCTCTGATGAAGAGGGTAAAACTGTTTATATTGAGCATACAAGACGTCAGATAATATTTAAAATAGATAACGTTACTCTTATTTCCCGTCTTATAGAGGGCGATTTTATCGATTATTCTACCATTGCAAATAAAAAGACCTCCATTGATTGCCGCCTTGACCCCAAGGAATTTCTGGCAGGAATTGAAAGAACGGCACTTTTAACCAACGAGAAGCTCCGTATGCCCATTCGTGCCGTTTTTGAGGGCGACAGAGTATTGCTTAACTGTAAGACCGTTCAGGGCTGGGTACACGACGAGATCAACTGTAAGACGGTAGGCGGCGAGCTTGAGATAGGATTTACCGATAAGTATATGACAGAAGCTCTTCGCGTTATAAATGACGACGAAATATACGTCCGACTCGACAGCAACCTTTCTCCCATAATTATAGAGCCTGTTGCCGGAACCTCTTACAAATTCGTAATTATGCCAATAAGACTTAAATAAGAGGGCTGATAGAAATGGAAAAGCTTTCGGCATTTGAAAAAATGCAGTCGGAAACCCCCTTTTTTCAAAACGTCTGTCATTACACCGTTTCGAATATCTATAAATTTCAGCTCACCTTTTTGCTGAAAAATCCCATATTTTATCTGCTACCCGTGAGCGTTTTGCTGTGCATTTTGGTAAAAGCTTATCAAATAGCTCTTTTTGTGGGAATTTTCTCATTGGTCTATTATATTTTCATTCCCGTTCTTTATTACGTCAGCGCCAAAAAGACGGTTGAGAGAATAAAGGAGCGTAATTTCGGAAAAAACGTTGAAAACACCGTTACCTTTACCGAAAATGCCCTTTACAACACCGCCTCGGGAAATACCATCGGAATTGAATACGGCGCCGTAAAAAAGGTTATGAGCTTTAAGGATTGTTATTATATCGTAACAAAGACCAATCAGGCGTTTCTCGTATCGAAGGAAGGCTTTACGATGGGTGATGCCGCCGCCTTCCCCGCATTTTTAAAGGAAAAGACGGGTAAAAAAGTAAGACCGTGAGGTTTTGAAATGATGACGTTAAAAAAAGGCTATGCGGGAATAGATATTTTCCGCTTTATTGCCGCAATTTTCGTAATTGCAATACATACCGCGCCGCTTGCCGACCTTTCTTCCACGGCGGAGTTTGTTTTCACCGGCATAATATGCCGAGTTGCCGTTCCGTTTTTCTTAATAACGTCGGGCTTCTTTCTTGTGCGTGAGGACGCTTCTTATAAAAAGCTCCTCTCATTTATAAAGAAAACAGCGGTAATTTACCTCATTTCAATAGTGCTTTATATTCCCATAAACGTCTATATGGGCTATTTTTCAATGGAAAACGCCGTTTTTGAAATAATCAAGGACATTTTCTTTGACGGCACTCTTTACCACCTTTGGTATCTTCCCGCCGCTATAACGGGCGGAGCAATCGCCTTTTTGCTTGTAAAAAAGCTCGGAACAAAATGGGCGGCGGCGATAACGCTCCTTCTCTACCTTTTGGGTATGGTGGGCGACAGCCTTTTCGGGCTTATTGAAGCCACACCCGCGGGAGCAGTCTATAATGCGGTATTTGCCGTTGTGGGAAGCAGCAGAAACGGAATCTTCTTTACCCCTATATTCTTCGTTCTCGGTGCAATAATTGCAAAGAGAGAGCCTCTTTCGCTTAAAAAGAGCCTTCTTGGCGCAGTTATTTCATATATTTTGCTTTTCTTTGAGGCAATGGCGCTTCGCGATGCGGCACTTTTCCGTCGCGACAGTATGTGCATTTTCATATTTTTGCTTCCTTTAATATATTTTCTCTTTTCCGCGCTCTGCGGCGTTAAGGGCGAGAGAAAGGCGCTTCTTCGCGATTCCTCAATGATAATTTATATAATCCATCCGTTTGTAATAGTCGTCCTTCGCTTCGTGTCGGAGCTTTTGGGAATAGACGGCGTTATAATAGAAAACAATTTGGTAAATTTCGTTACGGTAACCGTCCTTTCTGTGATCGCCGCCTTCGTTATTTCCGCCGTAATGGGACTTTTTAAGAAAAACGGCGCAAGAAAAAGGGAAGAAACGGCAAAGGAGCAGGAAAAGGAGCCCGTAGCGGAGCCTGTGTGATTTTTTAGGAGAAAAAGATGAGAGCCGATAAGATTTCGTTTAAAAACTTCCGAAATCTGAATACAGAGCTTGAATTTTCCGAGGGAGTAAACCTTTTGCTCGGAAAAAACGGCGAGGGCAAGACGAATATCGCCGAGGGCATTTGGCTCAATTCTGCCGGAAAAAGCTTTAAAAACGCCACCGACAAGGAAATGATACGCTTCGGCTCGGAAACGGGCGAAATAATTTTGAATTTCACAGCCGCAGACCGTCAAAACGAGCTTCGCACCGTTTTGCACTACGACGGCGGCAGGGAAATATATTTAAACGGCGTAAGGCTTCGCCGCACCGCCGATATGATAGGCTATTTCTTTGCGGTAATGTTCACGCCGCTTACCCTCTCGATGATAGAGGACGGACCCTCGGAGCGTCGACGCTTTGCCGATATTGCAATAAGTCAGTTAAAGCCTGCATATCTTCGCTCGCTTATGACTTATAATGCCGCACTTTCCGAGAGAAATGCCTGTTTAAAATTGGTAAGAGATAAAAAAGCCACCGATTACCAGCTTTTAGCGTGGGAATGTATGATGGCGCCCGACGGCGCAAGGGTAATAGGCGAGAGAAAGATGTATTTAAAGCGCCTTTCAGAAATAGCCGCCGAGGAATACGAAAAGATAACGGGCGGCAAGGAGAAACTTACCTGCCACTATCAAAGCAGCGGCGGTCAGCTCGAGGCGGAGATCGCAAAGGCGTCGGAGGCTTTAAAGGCTTGGAACCGAAGAGAGCCTTATGGCTCTGTTGACCGAATGGAGCTTTTTCCCATTGAAAACGGGCTTTTGCAAAAGATATACAACAACAGAAAAAAGGATATTAAGGAAGGAAGCACCTCGTTAGGTCCCCACCGCGACGATTTTGAAATATTTATCGACGGGCGTCTTGCCCGCGACTTTGCTTCGCAGGGGCAAAAGCGCTCGGCGGTGCTTGCTCTTAAGGCGGCGGAATGCCGCATCATAAAAGAGGAGATAGGCGAGGACCCTGTTGTTATACTCGACGACGTTCTCTCCGAGCTCGACTCGGCAAGAAGAAAATACGTGCTTTCAAATCTCTCGGCAGGTCAGACAGTCATAACCTCATGCGAGGCTGCAAAGCTGATAAGAGTGGAAAAGGGCAGGGTATTTTCGGTAAAGGAAGGCAAAGCCACCGAAAAAGAGGGCTAAAAAGCGAAAAATTATACTCTCTGTATAATTTTCCGTAAAAATTGCAGTTTACTGCGGTTTTTAAAATTTAAAATAGTAAAAGAGAATGCGAAATGTATCTTCACATTGGCAATGAAAACACCGTAAATTCTGCCGATATAGTGCTTATCCTCGACCTTGACAGCGCAATGACGGGCAAGGATAACACGGGGATTTTAAAGAGGCTCTCGGCGGAAAACAAGGTTATCGACGCAACGGTCGACGGGCTTCCCAAAAGCCTGCTCCTTACCCAAAACGGCGGTGAGGAGAGAGCTTATCTCTCGTCGCTTGCGGCGGCAACGCTTTTGAAAAGACTAAAATCGGCGATCTCGCCGTTTAAGTAATAGACGACAGTCTGAAAGGATCTGAATGAATGTCGGAACAGGAAATTATGGAAATGGAACAGACTCCGAAGTATGATGAAAATCAAATACAGGTGCTCGAGGGTCTTGAGGCGGTAAGAAAGCGTCCCGGTATGTATATCGGAACCACCTCCTCACGCGGTCTGCATCACCTTGTCAACGAGATAGTGGATAACTCGATAGACGAGGCGCTGGCAGGATACTGCAGCAAAATAGAGGTAACGGTAAAGAAGGGCGACGTTATCACCGTTAAGGATAACGGACGAGGCATACCCGTGGGTATTCACCCGCAGGCGGGTATTCCCACCCTTGAGGTAGTATTTACCATTCTTCACGCGGGCGGTAAATTCGGCGGCGGCGGATATAAGGTGTCGGGCGGTCTGCACGGCGTCGGCGCCTCCGTTGTTAACGCTCTCTCCGAGTGGCTCGAGGTAGAGGTAGATAACGGCGAAAAGCTCTACAAAATGCGCTTTGAAAGGGGCAAGACGGTGCTTCCCATCACTGCCGTGGGCGAAAGCTCGGGCGAAACGGGAACAAAGGTAACCTTCAAGCCCGACGCCTTCATATTTGAGGACACCGTTTACGACTACGAGGTGCTGCTTACCCGTCTTCGCGAGCAGGCGTTTCTTAACGCGGGCGTAAACATCGTGCTGTCCGACGAGCGCGGCGAGGAGCTTATCTCCGACGACCTTAAGTACGACGGCGGTATCCGCGACTACGTAAGCTATATAAATTCCAAAAAATCGGCAGAAAATATAAGCGACGTCATCTACGTTTCGGGCGAGAAGAACACCTCCACCTGCGAGGTCGCCCTCCAGTACACCGACAGCTACAACGAGATGATGCTCTCCTTTGCAAACAATATCCACACGGTAGACGGCGGTACCCACGAGGCAGGCTTTAAGTCGGCACTCACCAAGGTAATAAACGACTACGCGAGAAAATACAACTTCATCAAGGAAGCCGATAAGGGACTTTCGGGTGAAGACGTGCGTGAGGGTCTTACCGTAGTTATCTCGGTAAAGCTTCTTGAGGCGCAGTTTGAGGGTCAGACCAAGGGCAAGCTCGGAAACAGTGAGATAAGAGGCTTCGTTGACGGTCTTGTTTACGACAGACTTACCGACTATTTCGAGGAAAATCCCTCGGTTGCAAAATCGGTGCTCGATAAAGCGCTCACCGCCCTTCGCGCAAGAGAGGCGGCAAGGCGCGCAAGAGAGAACGAGAGAAGAAAATCTCCACTCGACAGCGCATCGCTTCCCGGCAAGCTTGCCGACTGTCAGAACCGCGACCCCGCCAAGACCGAGATATTCATCGTAGAGGGTGACTCTGCAGGCGGCTCTGCAAAGGGCGGACGCGACAGAGAATATCAGGCAATACTTCCCCTCTGGGGCAAGATGTTAAACGTTGAAAAGGCAAGAATAGATAAGGTCTACGGAAACGATAAGCTCACTCCCGTGGTAACGGCTCTCGGAACGGGACTCGGAGAGGATTTCAACATTGAGAAGCTTCGCTACGGCAAGGTCATCATTATGGCCGATGCCGACGTCGACGGCGCTCACATAAGAACCCTTTTGCTTACCTTCTTCTTCAGATATATGAAGCCGCTTATCGAAAGAGGCCACGTATATCTTGCACAGCCTCCCCTTTACAAGATAGCAAAGGGCAAGGTTGAGAAATACGCTCACACCGAGGAGGAGCGAGTAAGGCTCCTTAACGAGATCGGTCAGGACGCTGTCGTTCAGCGCTATAAGGGTCTCGGTGAGATGAATCCCGATCAGCTTCGTGAGACCACCATGCTCCCCGAAAACAGAGTTATGATACAGGTAACGCTGGAGGACGCTATAAAGGCAGACGAGATATTCACCGTGCTTATGGGTGATAAGGTCGAGCCTCGCCGTGAGTTTATAGAAGCAAACGCAAGATACGTCAATAACCTTGACGTTTAAAAGAAAAAATACGAAATTTAGGAATGGGAGAAGAAAGCTTTGGAACAGGATCTCATAAACCTTAGCGAAGACTCCGCCGGAAAGATAATACCGGTATCAATAGAAAAGGAAATGAAGAGCGCATATATCGACTACGCTATGTCGGTTATAGTCGGAAGAGCGCTCCCCGACGTGCGTGACGGCTTAAAGCCCGTTCACCGCAGAATACTTTACACCATGTACGAGGCAGGACTGCTTCCCTCCAAGCCTTACAGAAAATCGGCTACCACCGTCGGTGACGTTTTGGGTAAATACCACCCCCACGGCGACCAGTCGGTCTACGATGCAATGGTAAGAATGGCGCAGACCTTCTCGTTACGCTATCCGCTTATAGACGGTCAGGGTAACTTCGGCTCGGTCGACGGCGACCCGCCCGCTGCTTACCGTTACACCGAGGCGAGAATGAGCAAGATGGCTGTCGATATGCTCACCGACATTGAAAAGGACACCGTCGGTATGATGCCCTCCTTCGACGAAAAGAACAAGGAGCCGGTTGTTTTACCCTCGAAGTTTCCCAACCTTCTTGTAAACGGCTCCAACGGTATCGCCGTAGGTATGGCAACGAGCATACCTCCCCACAACTTAAACGAGGTAATCGCCGCAATAGACTGCATTCTCGATAACCCCGAATGCACCCTTCTTGATCTTATGGAGCATCTTAAGGGACCCGACTTCCCCACGGCAGGCATCATTATGGGAAGAAGCGGCATAAGAGCGGCTTACGCCACCGGCAGAGCAAAGATAAAGGTGCGCGCAAGAGCCGAAATAGAAGAGGTTAAGGGACGTTTCAGAATAAACGTTACCGAGCTTCCCTATCAGGTAAACAAGGCAAGACTTATCGAGTCGATAGCCGATCTCGTTAAGGAAAAGAGAATTGAAGGCATATCCGACCTTCGCGACGAATCGGATATTCACGGTATGTCGATGATAATCGAGCTGAAGCGCGATGCAAATCCGCAGGTCGTTTTGAATAACCTCTTCTCAATGACTCAGATGGAGGATACCCAGTCGATAATCCTTCTTGCACTCGTAAACAATCAGCCCAAGGTAATGTCTATCCGCGAGATGCTCGACCACTACATAGATTTTCAGCGCGAGGTCATCGTTAAGAGAACGCAGTTCGATCTCAAAAAGGCTTCGGCGAGAATGCACATCGTTGAGGGTCTTCGCAGAGCGCTCGATATTATCGACGAGATAATATCCCTTATCCGCGCCTCGAAGAATACGGCGGCGGCGAAGGAAGGACTCATTACCGCCTACGGATTTTCGGAAATTCAGGCAGACGAAATTGTAAATATGCGTCTTTCAAGACTTACCGGACTTGCAAGAGAGGAGCTTGATGCGGAGTTTGCCTCGCTTGAGGCGGCTATTGCCGACTTTAACGATATTCTCTCACGTCCCGAAAGAGTTACCGAGATATTCCGCACCGAGCTTCACGCCATCGGCAAGAAATACGGCGACGAGAGAAAGACCGAGATATCGGCAGTTGAAAACGATATCGACATCGAGGATCTCATTGAGGAGCAGGACTGCGTTTACACCTACACCCACTTCGGCTATATCAAGCGTCAGCTTCAGGAGAGCTATAAGGCTCAGCGCAGAGGCGGCAGAGGCGTTTCGGGTATGAAGACGAGGGAAGAGGACTTCGCAGAAAAGATATTCACAGGCACCACTCACGATTACGTCCTTTTCTTCACCGATAAGGGCAGAGTTTTCAGAGTAAAGGGCTATGAAATAGCCGAATCGGGCAAAAATGCCAAGGGCACCAACGTTGTAAACCTTATTCCCCTCGAGGCAGAGGAAAAGGTCTACACTATGATGACGATAAAGGACTTCTCGGCAGACAGCTACCTCTTCTTCGTTACCAAGAACGGTACGGTAAAGAGAACTGCGCTTGAGGAGTATAAAAACGTAAGAAAAACGGGACTTTTGGCTATCGGTCTTGACGAGGGCGACGAGCTCGTTTCGGTGCTTCTCACAAACGGAAGCGACAATATAATGCTCGGCACCAAGGACGGTATGATGATACGCTTCTCCGAGGAGGACGTTCGTCCCATGGGCAGAACGGCGCACGGCGTAAGAGGTATGAAGCTTCGCGAGGGCGACGCCGTAGTCGGCGCAGGTCTTGACCGCGACGGCACAAGCGTGCTTACCGTAACCGAGAAGGGCTCGGGCAAGCGTACCGACGTTTCGGAATACCGTATGCAGTCAAGAGGCGGCCTCGGTATCACCAATTACAAGTTAAACGATAAGACGGGCAAGGTATCGGGCTTCAAGGTGGTTACCGGCGAAGAGGATATGATACTCATTGCCTCAAACGGCATTATCATAAGAACCGACGTAGGCAGCATATCCGTCATCGGCAGAGCGACCTCGGGCGTAAGAATTATGAAGCTTACCGACGAGGATGCAAAGCTCGTTGGCATTGCAACGGTTGAAAAGGAGCCCGAGGAGGAGATCCTTGAGGAGTCTGAAGAGGCAGCAACCGAGGTTACCTCGGAAAATTCAGCCGAATAAGGTCTAAAGCTATGAAAAACACCGCAAAAAAGGTAATTTCGCTTGCATTGGCGGCAGTTATTCTCTCGTTTGTCTCCTGCGCCTCACCCATTACCGAGGCAGAGCTCAATGACGCGATGAGAAACGGCGCCGAAAAGATAGCAGCCGAGAGCTTTTTGGAGCTTATCTTCACCGAAACGCTCGGAAACAAAGATACGGGCGCCGTTTTCAAGGAAAGCTTCAGCTTTGTTTTGAAGAAAAACGAGAGCGGCAACAGAATGACGCTTTCGCAGACCTCGTCTGTAAAAAGCGGCGCGGAATACAAAAATTACGTTGAAAACAGCTATTATTACGACGGAGAGGTCCTCTATAAGCATTTGAGCGCCCTTTCGGGAGACCAAAAGAGCGAGCAAAAGACCAAAAAGGCCTTTTCGTTTAACGATGCGCACTCGCTTCTTTACGGCGCAGTCGGCTTTGAGAGTGTCGATTACGAAATAAAGAATATTTCGAAGTCGAGCGGAAGCTATATCTACGACGTCGAAGGCATTTCGCTGACGAAGGCGGACGCCGAGCGTCTTTACGCCGCGTTTTACGGCGAGGGCGCCGAAATAACATCGTTTACCGTTAAAAACGGCAAGGGAATGTGCATAGTAAGCGGCGACGGATATCTCACCTACCGCTATCTTCGCTACGAGGTTGAGATAACCGTTTCAGAGGGCGGCGCCGAGAAAACGGTAACGCTTTTTGAGGAGCTTGCAAAAAAAGCGATCTCGGTGAGCGCCGAAATAGTAATAACGCCTTTGGTCACCACCGACTCGCAAAAGGCGGAATACACCGAAGAAAATTAACTCAAAAACCGCAGGAAAACCCTGCGGTTTGGCTTTGAAGGAGTGAAAGCAAATGCTTTTTGATACACACGCCCACCTCGACGGCGAGGAATTTGATGAAAGCCGCGAGGAGATAATTGCAAAATTCAGGGAAAGCGGCGTTTCGCTTATGCTAAACGCGGGCGCAAGCCTTGAGGGCTCGATAAACGGTGCCGAGCTTGCAAAAAAGCACGGCTTTATCTACGCGTCGGTGGGAATTCACCCCGAATATGCGGGAAATGTGCCCGAAGATTATCTCAAAACCCTTAAAAAGCTTGCAACCGAGAACAAAAAGGTGGTCGCGATAGGAGAGATAGGGCTTGACTACCACTACGAGCCCTACGATGCGGCGGCGCAGAAAAAGCTCTTTAAGGAGCAGTGCGAGCTTGCAAGAGAGCTAAAGCTTCCGATAATCGTCCACAGCCGCGACGCCTACGCCGACACCCTTGAGATAATAAAGCAATTTCCCGATTTAAAAAAGGTAATACATTGCTTTTCGGGAAATCTCGAAAACGCGAAGGAGCTCGTCGCGCTTGGCTGTTATATCTCATTTACGGGAGTTATAACCTTCAAAAACGCAAAGAAATTTGTTGATATTTTGCGGTTTATGCCAAAGGACCGTCTGTTTTTTGAGACCGATTGCCCCTATCTTGCGCCGGAGCCGGTGAGGGGAACGGTAAACGACCCAAATAATGTCAGGTATATAGTAAGGCATGCGGCGGAAACTATCGGGGAAGATTACGAGAGTCTTGCCGTGCGCACCACCGAAAACGCCAAGGAATTTTTCGGAATAAAATAAAAAAGGACCGCCGTGATCACGGCGGTTTTTGTTTTTATTTAAACTTCCACTGCGCGTGGAGCGCTGCTTTCTCAAAAGTTCCCACTACGCGCGGGGCGCATTTTCTTTCCGCTCAAGTCGCGGGGCTTTACCGCTCAAGCCGCGGGGGCTCCCCTTTTCTCAAAGATGAGAAAAGGGGGAAAAGAATCTTTTTTAAAGGGGAGGTTTCCCCTATGCTCGCGAGAATAAAAAGGGTACAAAACGCCTTACGCTTAAGCGAAATGCAAAAGTCGCTTCGCTCCCTTTGCTATTTCTTATGCGTAAGGCAAGAACTCACAAGACCAAAGGCTTTCGCCTCGCTCGCATCTACCCCTCTTTTGG
>JAFVQJ010000007.1 GCA_017504945.1 Clostridia bacterium | reverse complement strand
TTACCGTCAACGGTGATGGTGTTTGCCTCGTCATCTGCAACAACGGTGTGACCGTCGTAACGACCCTGCGCGGTATCGTACTTGAGAAGATGTGCGAGCATGGAAGCCTTGGTGAGGTCGTTGATAGCTACGATATCGTAACCCTCTGCACCGAACATCTGTCTGAATGCAAGACGACCGATACGGCCAAAGCCGTTGATTGCAACCTTTACGTTTGCCATTTTGAAAATCCTCCAAAATATATTTTTTGTTTTATACCTTACCAAAAAGAAAGCTCTTGCTTTCCAATTCTAAATTATAACACATTTTTTCACAAGATACAATAGTTATAAGAAAAATTTCCAAATTTTGTGCAATCCATGCAATTTCAGATGTTGCGAGTGCTTATTTTTGTGGCTTTGTGTTTTTTTTGACAATGTTTTTCGCATAGAATGGGAAAGCGAAGCAAGGTCGGCAGATCGCGAAGCCGCCGCGGCTCGCATAGCATACGGTACAGCCATTCGAGATGCATCGCCCTTATAGGGCGCGGCGCTCGGCGGACGCTTCCCGCATATACGTCAAGGCTTCCGCCAAGGCCCAAAAACAAAGTCTTTTCACTGTAATAACGAAGCGCATGCATCAATATCTCCTGACGGGGCGAGCCAAGGCAGACAAAGCAAAGCGCGGGCTTCGTTTCCTTCAGCCTTTCAAGCAAAAAAGAGAGCGGCGTACCGTATCCCGAAAGCAAAAACGCGGGAGAAAGGTCGGGATTTATCCCTTGCAGATATGAAAACGCCCTTTCGGCAATTCCCTGCCGACCGCCGATGAGCCCGACCGTTTTCACCCTCTCGCAAAGCCGTTGTCCGAGCTCCACGCCCGCAAGGACGGCGGCATTTTTATCCACCGCGCGAAGATAGGGGCGAAGCCCTATACCGTCGGGAATGCAAAGCTCTGCCGACAAAAGAGCACGGTGCAAGGACGCATTCTCCACCGAAGCCGACAAAATCAAGGGGTTTGGCGTGCATATAACACCGCCCCTCCCCACCAAAGCAAGGCATTTTTCAAAAAGCGCGCTCTCTTCCCCCACTTCTATCTTGATTCCGAGAATTTCGCAAGCAGCCATTTCTTTCACTCCGACTTCTTTTATACCATTAGAATGCCCCGATCCGCTTCCTTTTAATACCGAAGAGGGGGCTTGACAAACGGATTTAAGATTTGCTATAATAAAGGTTGACTGGGTGGGGCAATCGCGCGATATGGTGCCGAAAGGTATTATCGTGAGGAAAGTCCGGGCCTCATAGGGCAGGATAACGGATAACGTCCGCCGAGGGTGACCTCCGGGAAAGTGCAACAGAGATATACCGCCGCGTTTTTCGCGGTAAGGGTGGAAAGGCGAGGTAAGAGCTCACCCGCACTTATGGTAACATAGGTGCGCTGTAAACCCTATCCGAAGCAACACCTTGCGCGAGTCTTTGACTTCGGTGGCCCGCCGATAGTGCATGGTGGCAGAGCCGCAAGGCTTGAACTGCGGAGTGATCCGCAGTGAAGATAGATGATTGCTGCGAGAGATCGTACAGAACCCGGCTTACAAGCCCAGTCAGCTTTTCCCCTCTACAAAAATGGCTTAACAGCAAACTATGATGCTCGCAAAGCGAAAAGCTTCGCCGTGTATCGATCAACTCCACTTTTACGATAGCAAAAGCTTCACGGACAGAAAAAAAGAGCAAGCACATTAGCGTGTTATCCTTAACGGAGAACACGCTAAAACTATAATTGCCCTTATGGGCAAGTTATGAGTTATGAGATACTTCGTATCGTTATGATTGGCTTCGCCAAGTTTAAGGTTTGATGGCAATCATATCATAACATTTGCGTAGCAAATTCATAACGGTGGGCGAAAGCGAACCTCATAACGCTAAACTAAAACGAACAGAAAAAGAGTAGACATGCAAGATTCGTCTTGCGTGTTTGCTCCTTTTGTTTGTAATAAGGCTTGGTTTTGGGAAATTTGCGTTTGATCGGTCAGATCCGATGCTCGCACTTATAGGCATTTTTCAATTTTTTCGTTAAGAATAGCCTCTACATAGGCTCTCTTTTTTTGTTGCATTTTTTCCCATAATGGAAGAAAACAAAGAAACAGAACGAAAAACAGAGGATAGTACTTGTAGAAAAGCATTTTATCCACAGAGTTTTCGGAAAGCTCACTGTATGACGGTGCTTTTTCGCGGCCGCGGGCATTTTTCTGTTTTATCCGGATTTCCTATTGCAATTAACAAAAAAATATGCTACAATGTAGGCATACTCTTTCCTACAATATGTTTTATATAAGGTCACGAAAGGATTTTTAGGATGCTTTATACTTATTCCGTAACACCGCTGCTCATGGATCACTTTGAAGAGAGAGTGGCGGATCTTATCGATCAGCACAAAAGAAACATCAGCCTGATGCCGCTTTTCTCGGTCAATATTCAGCCCGAGGGAACGCCTCTTTGGAACAAGGGCACTAAAATTGCGGAAAAATACCGCGAATACAAAAAGGCTCTGGATGCGGCAGGCGTGCCCTCCGGTATTCTTTTGCAGTCCACCTTCGGACACGGCAATTCGTCCAGGGAACCCGCTCCGCTGCAGCTTATGGAATCGTTGAACGGAAATACGCTTTTTGCTTATTGCCCGATGGATGAGCGCGTGTTGGATCAGCTTTGCGAGGAGATCAAGATCATCGCGGCAGAAGGCCCCTCCACGCTGATGCTCGACGACGACGTGCGCCTCCTGATGCGCCCCGGCATCTGCTGCGGCTGCCCCGCTCACATGGCGGAATACAACAGAAGAATGAAAAAGAACTTCACGAAACAGACGCTGAACGAATATCTCCTTTCGCACGATCAGAACGATCCCCTCGTGCAGGGCTTCGTTACCCTAATGCGCGAC
>JAFVQJ010000006.1 GCA_017504945.1 Clostridia bacterium | reverse complement strand
GAAAAAGAGAGAGTCTTACGGAATCTTGCTTCCGCATGACTCTCTCTTCTGTTTTTATTGCAAGTTTCGCATTTGTTTTACAAATGCATCGGGCTATGCCCATACCCATATTTCATTTCTCCGCTAAGAACATCACACATTTTCGGGTGCTGTATTTTTTGTTAATCGGCCTTCGGAATTTCTATTTTCCCCTCTTCTTTTTCGAAAGCCTTTATCTCCTGACGTATGAGATAGAGTATCTCGCCGTTTGCGGAGCGTCCGTAATATTTCGATATATAATGCAGCTTGTAGTGAAGCTCGGGGTCGATCTCTATTCCGAGATGCTTGTTATTTTTATTTCTCATAAAAAACTCCTTAAAAATCTTAATATGAGTATATTTTAAGATTATTTTATGGTATAATGTTGTTAGTATACTTGAATTAAGTATACTAAAATTTTATGGAGGTTCTCTTTATGAAGATAGCGATTATAGGGTCAAGAGGAATAACGGCGCCTGACATTGAGAAATATATATCGTATGGCGACGAAATAATTTCGGGCGGTGCAGCAGGGGTTGATTACTGTGCGGAAAAGACGGCTAAGGAAAAAGGACTCAAATTAAAGCTGTTTTTACCGAATTATGAGCGTTACGGACGTGCTGCACCTATCGTGCGAAACAGAGAAATAGTCGATTATGCCGATAAAGTGATTGCCTTTTGGGACGGAACCTCAAAGGGGACTCTGTCGGTAATCCGCTATGCAAAAAAGATAAATAAGCCGTGTGAGATAATTATTTGCAAAACAGAGTAAAAGTGGTCTTAAGCACCCGACGGGAAAGAAAAAATTCCCGTCTTTTTTTATATCGCTTGCGAATATTTTTGCTCGGTTAAAAAAATGCTCAAAAAATTCAATTATTGACAAAAAAACTGTTGAAAAAACAGCGCAATAATGTTATTATATTATAATAATATTATTATATAATGGACTAATATGTAAAAAATTTCGGAAAGCAGGAAGAATATGCGTTTAAACTCCATTACGATACAGGGTTTTAAATCCTTTCCCGATAAAATAAATATAGATTTCTCCGACGGACTTACTGCCATCGTCGGACCTAACGGAAGCGGAAAGAGCAACATTTCCGACGCTGTCCGCTGGGTTCTCGGCGAGATGAGCGCCAAATCGCTTCGCGGCGGCAAAATGGAGGACGTTATCTTTAACGGCACCAAGATAAGAAAGCCCTACGGCTTTGCCGAGGTCTCTCTCACTCTCGATAACGCCGACCGCCACTTCAACTACGACTTTAACGAGATAACCGTTACAAGACGTTATTTCCGATCGGGCGAAAGCGAGTATTTCATAAACAAGCAGCAGGTAAGACTTAAGGATATAAACGAGCTGTTTATGGATACCGGCCTCGGTAAAGACGGCTACTCGATGATAGGTCAGGGCAGAATAAGCGAGATACTCTCCTCCAAGAGCGAGGACAGACGTCAGATATTCGAGGAGGCGGCGGGTATTTCGAAGTTCCGCTATAAGAAAAACGAGGCGGAGAGAAAGCTGAATGCCGCCGAGGATAACCTGCTTCGATTAAACGATATAATCACCGAACTCGAGGCAAGAGTGGGTCCCTTAAAGGAGCAGAGCGAAAAGGCAAAGAAATATCTCCTTTTGAGAGATGAGAAAAAGGGCCTTGAAATAAACGTCTGGCTCGACGCGATAGACAGAATGACCGAAACGGTAAAGGCGGCGGAGGAGAAATACCGAATTGCAAAGGCAGACCTCGATTCCGCCGAAACAGCCTCGGAAAAGACCGCCGAGGAGATAAACTCCCTCTTCGAGCGCTCTGCGGCATTAAACGTCGAGACCGACGAGCTTATGAGAAAGATCGAGGAGCTTCGCACAAGGCAGAGCGACGACGACGGCAGAGCCATCGAAATAAAGGCAAATATTGCAAGAAACGAATCGGATATCGAGAGAATCAAAAACGAGATAGACGGCGGCGAAAGCCGAAAGGCAGAGCTTTTAAAGGAAAAGGAAGCTCATCTTGAAAAGATAGCCGCGGCGGAAAACGAGGTAGAAAAGCTCGACGGAGAAATGAAAAACGACCTTCTTCAGAGCGAGCTCTTTACCAAGGAAAACACTGAAAACGCCGAGGAGGCGGCAAGAATAAGGGGAGAGATAGCGGCAAATCAGAGCCGATATACCTCGCTTCTTGTCGAGGCAAGCTCGGTATCGACTGAGCTTTCGGGCGCGGTGTTCGACATCGAAAAGATGAAGGAGGACCTCGTAAAAGCCAAGGAGGAGCTTGAAAACCGCGAGAAAATAAAGGAAGGCTTCGATAAAAAGGAAGCGCAGGTAAAGGAAAACAAGGAAAACCTCTCCAATATCCTCGGCGGCTGGAGCTTAAAGCTCGCGGCGAAGGAAAAGGCGGCAGCCGACGCAAAGGCAAATTACGACGGCGCGGTTTCCCGCATCGCCTCGATGAAGGACAGACTCTCTCTCCTCACCGATATGGAGAAAAACTACGTAGGCTTTTATAACAGCATAAAGGCGGTTATGGACGCCTCCTCCAAAAACGCGCTTCGCGGCATTAAGACCACCGTTGCCGAAGCGATAAAGACCGATAACCGCTACGCGCTTGCAATGGAAACGCTGCTCGGCGCGGCACTCCAGAATATTATAACCGACACCGAGGATTCGGCAAAGGCGGCTGTTGAATACTTAAAGGCAAACGACCTCGGAAGAGCCACCTTCCTTCCCATAAACGCGGTCAAGGGCGGAGTTTTAAACGCCGCCGAGCTTAAAGGACATCAGGGATATATCGGCATAGCCTCCGAGCTTGTCGAATATAAGCCCGAATATAAGGGCGTTATAGAGTATCTTCTCGGCAGAAGCGCCGTGGTTGAAACGATAGGCGACGCGATAAGGCTTGCACGCGCCTTTGGCTATCGCTTCCGCGCCGTAACGCTCGACGGTCAGCTTATAAACGCGGGCGGCTCGATAACGGGCGGCTCGTCGGTAAAGCGAGTCGGCGTATTCACGAGAGCAAACGAAATTGAAGAGATAAAGGCAAAGCTTGTAAAGGCGGAGGACGAGGTAAAGAGGCTTGAAGCGGCACACCGCGCCGCCGAATCGGAGCTTTTCGAGCTTAAGGCAAAGGCAGACGGCGCAGCGGCAGAGCTTCGCACCGCCGAGGAGGAGCTTATAAAATGCTCGGCAGACTGCAACCACGCCGCCCTTGTGTGCGACGCGGCAAGAGAGGCAAAGGAGAGCCTTGAGCTTGCCCTTTCCTCAAAGGAGCAGTTTAAGGCGGCTCAGAGCGCAAAGAAAGATGAAAATGCAAGACTCTCCAAAGAGTGTGCCCGCATAGCAGGCGAGCTTGAGGAAAAGCTTCTTAAGGTAACGGGAAGCGGAAGCGATATTGAAGCCAAGCAAAAGGCGCTTTTGGAAAAAATATCGGAAATCCGCTTTGATATAGCGGCAAAGACCAAGGATATCGAAGCGCTCAGAATGATGGCATCGGAGCTTGACAGAAGAATATCCACCGAGCAGTCGTTTGCGGAGGATAAGGAAGCCGAAATAGAGGCAATAAGAGCAACGAGCGGCGAGCTTGAGGCAGAGCTTTTAAAGATAAACTCCGCAAAGCAGAGCATTTCGGACGAAATTGCCGCATCTCAGCTTGAAATACAGAAGATAAGAGTCGAGCGCGACGGTGCCGAGCAGAAGATAAACGAGCTTCGCAAAAAGGAAAAGGCAGATACCGACCGTATCGCCGCCTTAAAGGCGGAAACGGCAAGGCTCGAGGCAAAGACCGAGGCGGCAAGAAACGAGTACGACGTTATCGTTACCCGTATGTGGGACGAATACGAGCTCACGCTCACCGAGGCTGAGTCGCTTCGCACCGAGCTTGAGAGCGTAACGGGCGCACAGAAGAGAATAAACGAGATAAAGAAAGAGATAAAGGCTCTCGGCGACGTAAACGTTTCGGCAATAGAGGAATACGCTGAGGTAAGCGAGCGATACGAGACCTTAAGCGTTCAGTATAAGGACGTAACCTCGGCAAAGACCGAGCTTGAAAAGATAATAGGCGAGCTTACCGTTGAGATGAAGCGCATCTTTGAGGTGCAGTTTGCCGTTATAAACAAGCATTTCGATGCGGTATTCAAGGAGCTCTTCGGCGGAGGCGAGGCGGCGCTCGAGCTTTCCGAGCCCGGCGATATTCTGAATTCCGGCATCGACTTCAAGGTAGCCCCTCCCGGAAAGGTCATCAAGAATATGAGCTCCCTTTCGGGCGGCGAGCAGGCACTCGTTGCAATAGCACTTTATTTTGCAATACTTAAGGTACGTCCCGCACCGTTCTGCATACTCGACGAGATCGAGGCGGCGCTTGACGAGGTAAACGTTGTCCGTTTTGCCGACTACTTAAAAACGGTAAACGACAAAACTCAGTTTATCGTGATCACTCACCGTCGCGGCACGATGGAGGCGGCAGACGTGCTCTACGGCGTAACGATGCAGGAAAAGGGTGTTTCCAAGTTGCTCGTTATAAACGTATCCGACATAGAAAAGAATTTTCCCATCAAATAATTTTAGGGTGTTAGTATGAGCTTTTTTGATAAAATCAAGGCAGGCCTTTCAAAGACGACAAGATCCATAGGTCACGCCTTTACCTTCAACAAAATAAACGACGATACCTTGGAGGAGCTTTTAGAGGCGCTCATTATGGCAGACTGCGGAATGGAAACTGCCGAAAATATAATCGAGCGCTTAAAGGCAGAGGCAAAGGAGCGTCACGTTACCAAGGAGGAAGAGGCAAGAGAGCTTCTTACCGAGATAGTCGCCTCCGAGATGGAGGGCGGAAGCTTCGACTTTTCGGGCAAGCCCTCGGTGATACTTGTCGTAGGCGTAAACGGCGCGGGCAAGACAACTACGATAGGCAAGCTTTCGAACCTCCTCGTAAAAGAGGGCAAGAAGGTGCTTGTAGGTGCGGCGGATACCTTCCGCGCGGCAGCGGTCGAGCAGCTCGGAGTATGGTGCGAGAGAGCGGGCGCCGAGATGATATCCGAAAAAGAGGGAGCCGATCCCGCGTCGGTGGTATTTAACACCATCTCCGCCGCAAAAGCAAAGAAGGCGGACGTAATTATCATAGATACCGCGGGCAGACTTCAAAATAAGAAAAATCTTATGGACGAGCTTGCCAAGATAAGAAGAGTTATAGCAAGAGAGCTTCCCGACGCACCCGTTGAGACCCTTCTGGTAATCGACGGTACTACCGGTCAGAACGGCATCTCGCAGGCAAAGGAATTTACCGCAGTCGCAGAGGTAACAGCCGTTGCGGTAACCAAGCTCGACGGCACCGCCAAGGGCGGCGTTACCCTTTCGGTAAAGAAGGAGCTCGGAATTCCGGTAAAGCTTATCGGAGTAGGCGAGAAGATAGACGATATGGACTTTTTCGTGCCTCTTGAATTTGCAAGGGCGCTCATCGGGGGATAAATCATGAGAGAAAAGAGAAAAAGCGGCGAGCTTCGCAAAATAAAAATAACCAAGGGTTTTATAAATCAGCCCTGCGCCTCGGTGCTTATCGAGTGGGGAAACACCAAGGTCCTTTGCTCGGCAACGGTTGAGGAGAGAGTTCCTCCCCACGTTCTCGGAAGCGGCGCAGGCTGGGTAACGGCAGAGTATTCTATGCTTCCCGCATCTACCGCAACGAGAAATCAGAGAGATATAAATAAATTAAAGCTTTCGGCAAGAAGCGCCGAGATACAGCGCCTTATCGGCCGTTCGCTTCGCGCGGCGGTAGATATGAAAAAGCTCGGTGAACGTCAGATAACCGTCGATTGCGACGTTTTGTCGGCAGACGGCGGCACGAGATGCGCTTCTGTAACGGGCGGCTTCATAGCGCTCGCGCTTGCCTGCAAAAAGCTCGTGGCAGACGGCGTTATAGAGGAAAGTCCCATTATAAATCAGGTAGCGGCTGTGTCGGTCGGAATAGTCGACGGCGAGGTGCTTTGCGACCTCGAATATGTTGAGGACTCTGCCGCCGAGGTCGATATGAACGTGGTAATGACCGATAAGGGCTCCTTCGTTGAGCTTCAGGGCACGGGCGAGCACGGCGTCTTTGCCGATAACGAGCTTAAAAAGCTCATTTCCTTGGCAAAGGCAGGACTTAAAAAGATATTTGCCATGCAAAAGAGGGTAATTGAAAATGACTGAAATAGTTTTGGCATCGGATAACGTAAAAAAACTCAAGGAGCTTAAGGAAATACTTTCCGACGGCGACTTTAAGCTCGTCACCAAGAGTGAGGCGGGCTACTTTGAGGAGGTCGAGGAAAACGGAACGACTTTCGAGGAAAATTCATTTATAAAGGCAAACGAGGTAATGAAGCACACCGGAAAGATATCGGTGGCTGACGACTCCGGTCTTGAGGTCGATTGCCTTGGCGGCGAGCCGGGCGTCTATTCAAAGCGCTACGCGGGCGAGGACGCAACCGATGCCGAAAAGATAGCCTATCTGCTCAACAAAATAAGAGAAACGGGCGAAGAAAATCCCACCGCCCGCTTCGTTTCGGTAATAACCTGCGTTTATCCGAACGGCGAGCATTTCTCGGTAAGAGGAAGCTGCGAGGGAAAAATAATTTTTGAAATGAGGGGAGAGGGCGGCTTCGGCTACGATCCCGTATTTCTTCCCGACGGCTTTGAAAAGACCTTCTCCGAGCTTACGGCAGAGGAGAAAAACGCAATAAGCCACAGAGGAAACGCACTCAGACTTTTTGCCGCAGAGTTTGCAAAAAGAAAATAAAAGGACGATAACTTTGAAGGAATATTTAAAGCTTTACGAGCAAATAACGGGAAATTTGGAATCAAGCGGAGAAAGACCGAGTCTGCTTCTCCACTCATGTTGCGCCCCCTGCTCGACCTCGGTGCTTGCCCGCCTTTGCGAGCTTTTTACCGTAACCGTCTTTTATTCAAACTCAAACGTCTATCCGAGAGAGGAGTTTGAAAAGCGGCTTTTCGAGCAGAAAAGATTTTGCAAAATCAAAAATATACCAGTTATCGAGGACGAATATCTCCACGGCGACTTCACGGCTCTTGCCGCATCGCTTGAAAACGAGAGCGAGGGCGGAGAAAGATGCAAAAGATGCATTGCCTACCGTATGGAGAAAACTGCGGAATTCGCAAAAGCTCACGGCTTTGAATATTTCACCACCACCCTTTCCGTCTCACCCCACAAAAACGCACTCTTTATAAACGAAACGGGCGCGCTTTTGGAGGAAAAATACGGCGTAAGGTTTTTATACGCCGACTTCAAGAAGAAGGACGGATATTTAAATTCGATAAAGCTCTCGAAAGAGTTTGAAATATACAGACAAAGCTATTGCGGCTGTGAGTTTTCACTTAAAAAGGAGGCGGAGCTTTGAAAATAGCAATATACGGCGGCACCTTCGACCCGCCGCATCTGGGTCACGAGCTTTTCATAAAGGCGTTTATTGAAAAGTATTTGCCCGATAAAATGATAGTTATTCCCACCAAGATACCGCCTCATAAGGCGTGCGAAACTACCGGCGCGGCAGACAGACTGGCAATGGCGCGGCTTGCCTTTAAGGGCATTGCCGAGGTGTCCGACTGCGAGATACGGCGTAAGGGAAAGAGCTACACGGTAGATACCCTCGAGTTTTTCAAAAGAAAATATCCCGATGCCGATATATTTTTCATAATCGGAAGCGATATGCTCCTTACCTTCGACGAGTGGCGGTGTCCGAGGCGAATTTTAGAGCTTGCAACGGTTGTTGCCGCACCGCGAAGAGAAAGCGCCGAGCTTGTTGAGGAGATGCGAAAAAAGGCAAAGAGCATAACCGAGGCAATGGGCGGCAAAATAGAGATAATGCCCCTTTCCCCGAAGGAGATATCCTCCACCGAGGTAAGAGAGGGAGCCGAAAACTCCGTTTCGCCTGCGGTGCTCGAATATATCGAGAAAAAAGGACTTTACAACGAAAGCGCCGAAATCAAGAAAATAAAAGAGGTGCTTTCAAAGCGGCTTTCCTATAAGCGCTACTATCACTCCCTCGGAGTGATGAATACGGCGGCAGAGCTTGCCGCACGCTACGGAGAGGACGTTGAAAGAGCGCGGCTTGCAGGCATACTGCACGACTGCACCAAGGAATACCCCGCCGCCACGCACTACGAAATAATAGAGCGGTATAAGGTAGATGTCCCGAAGGACGAGCTGGGAGTGGAAAAGCTGCTCCACTCGAAAACGGGCGCCGTAATGGCAAAAGAGGAATTCGGAGTAACCGATAAAGAGATACTCTCGGCAATAAGCTGTCACACGGCGGGCAAGGAGAATATGACGACATTTGAAAAAATACTCTTTCTTGCCGATTTTATAGATCCCTCCCGAGATTACCGAGGCGTTGAGGCGATAAGAAAAAAAGCCTTTCGCGATCTTGACGAGGCAATAGTCGATTGCACCTCGTTCACGGTAAAGGATCTTGCAAAAAGAAAAAAGACCATCGCGTTAAACACTCTGCTTTGCTACAATTCGGCGGTAAGAGCGGTAAACGCAAAGCGTTATCTTAACGAAAAGGAGAAAGACAAATGAACAACATTTTTGAAGCGGTAAAAATCGCGGTAAAAGCGCTTGACAGTAAAAAGGCAGAGGATATAAAGGTGATAAAAACGGCGGGTCTAACCGACCTTGCGGAATATATAATAATCTGCACCGGCTCCTCCTCCACCAAGATAAAAACGCTTGCCGATCTTGCGGAGGTAACTCTTGCTGAAAACGGCGAGGCGGTCCTTCACCGAGAGGGCTATATGGAGGGCAACTGGGTGCTTCTTGACTACGGCGCATTTATAATAAACGTCTTTAACAGCAGAACGAGAGAATTCTACGCCCTTGAGCAGCTTTGGCAAAACGGCGAGGAAATAGATATAAGCGACATTGTAACCCCTGAAGAATAATCGGCAAGGAGAACGGAAAATGAAATACGAATACAGTGCAATTGAAAAGAAATGGCAAAAATATTGGGAGGAAAACGAGAGCTTTGCGGCAAGCAACGATTACAGCAAGCCTAAATTTTATCCGCTCGTCGAGTTCCCTTATCCCTCGGGCGCAGGTCTTCACGTGGGTCATCCCCGTTCCTATACCGCGCTTGATATAATCGCAAGAAAGAAGCGCCTTGCGGGCTACAACGTCCTCTACGCAATGGGATGGGACGCCTTCGGTCTCCCCGCCGAGAACTACGCTATCAAAAATCAGGTACACCCCAAGACCATCACCGAGAAGAATATCGACCGCTTCCGCGATCAGCTCAAATCACTCGGTCTTTCGTTTGATTGGTCAAGAGAGGTAAACACCACCGATCCCAATTACTATAAATGGACTCAGTGGATATTCTTGAAGCTCTTTGAAAAGGGTCTTGCCTACAAAAAAGAGATGGCGGTAAACTGGTGCACCTCCTGCAAATGCGTTTTGGCTAACGAAGAGGTAGTCGACGGCGTTTGCGAGCGCTGCGGCAGTCAGGTAGTAAGAAAGGTAAAGGAGCAGTGGATGCTCAAGATCACCGCCTATGCAGAGCGCCTTATCAACGATCTTGACGGCGTAAACTACATACCGCGCGTTAAGACCCAGCAGAAAAACTGGATAGGCCGCTCCACCGGCGCAGAGGTAAAATTCGAAACCTCGGTAGGCTCCACCCTCACCGTTTACACCACCAGACCCGACACTCTTTTCGGCGCCACCTATATGGTAATCTCGCCCGAGCATCCGATGATAGACAAATATAAGGAGTCTATCGAAAACTATGAGGATTGCATCGCATATCGCGAGGCGGCGGCAAAGAAATCCGATTTCGAGCGCACCGAGCTTCAAAAGGAAAAGACGGGCGTTTGCATAAAGGGCATTACCGCCAAAAACCCCGTAAACGATAAAGAGATACCCATTTATATATCCGACTACGTTCTTATGAGCTACGGCACCGGCGCAATTATGGCGGTTCCCGCTCACGACGAGCGTGACTACGCCTTCGCAAAGGTGTTTGACCTCCCCGTAATCGAGGTAGTTAAGGGCGGAGATATCGAAAAGGAAGCCTTTACCGACATTGAAAGCGGCGAAATGGTAAACAGCGGAATGCTTAACGGTCTTACCGTAGCCGAGGCAAAGAAAAAGATAATAGAGTGGCTTGCCGAAACGGGCAAGGGCGAGGCAAAGGTAAACTACAAGCTTCGTGACTGGGTATTTTCACGTCAGCGCTACTGGGGCGAGCCCATTCCGCTCGTCCATTGCGACGAATGCGGCTGGGTTGCGATTCCCGAAAGCGAGCTTCCCTTGACCCTTCCCGACGTTGAAAAATACGAGCCCACCGATAACGGCGAATCGCCTCTTGCAAAGATAGAGAGCTTCGTAAACACCACCTGTCCCAAGTGCGGACGTCCCGCCAAGAGAGAGACCGACATTATGCCCCAGTGGGCAGGCTCCTCGTGGTATTTCCTCCGCTACTGCGATCCCCACAACGATAAGGAGCTTGCCTCCAAGGAAGCTCTTGAATACTGGACTCCCGTCGATTGGTATAACGGCGGTATGGAGCATACCACTCTCCATCTTCTCTATTCGAGATTCTGGCACAAGTTCCTTTATGATATCGGCGTAGTACCCACCGCCGAGCCCTATGCAAAGAGAACGAGCCACGGTATGATACTCGGCGAGAATGGCGCCAAGATGAGTAAATCTCTCGGCAACGTCGTAAATCCCGACGATATCGTAAGAGATTACGGCGCCGACACCATGCGTCTTTACGAGATGTTCATAGGCGACTTTGAAAAGACTGCACCGTGGTCCACCTCCTCGATAAAGGGCTGCAAGAGATTTTTGGAGAGAGTTTTAGGCCTCGTTGAGATAGCAACCCTTGAGAAAGAGGACGAGGAGACCGAGAGAGAGCTTCACCGCACCATCAGAAAGGTATCGGACGATATCGAGCAGATGAAATTCAACACCGGCATTGCGGCAATGATGAGCTTCGTAAACTTTGCCTACGATAAGGGCGGTCTTACCAAGGAGGAGCTTAAGACCTTTATCCTTCTTTTAAATCCCTTCGCACCTCATCTTACCGAGGAAATGTGGGAGCTTCTCGGAGAGAAGAAGCCCATTTGCGAAATAGGCGTATGGCCCGAGTACGACGAGAAAAAGCTTGTTGACACGAGCAAGGTAATTCCCGTTCAGGTAAACGGCAAGCTTCGCGGCACCGTAAAGGTCGCGGTAGGTCTTGACGAGGCGGCGGTAAGAGCCGAGGCGGAAAAGGACGAAAAGATTGCCGCAGCGCTTGCAGGCAAGACGGTCGTAAAGGTCATCTATATCAAGGATAAAATGCTCAACATCGTCGTTAAATGATTGTAAAAGAGGTTTAAAATATGAAAGATATCAAACCTATGGGTTTAAATGAAATAAGAGAAAAATATCTCTCTTTCTTCGAGAAAAAGGGTCATCTTCGCGAGAAGAGCGCCTCTCTTATACCCGACGGAGATAAGGGACTTTTGCTTATCAATGCAGGTATGGCGCCCCTTAAGAAATATTTCACCGGCGAGGCAACTCCTCCCTCTGTGAGAATGACCACCTGCCAGAAATGTATCCGCGTTCTCGATATTGAAAGAGTAGGAAAAACGAGCCGTCACGGCACCTTCTTCGAGATGCTCGGAAACTTCTCCTTCGGCGACTATTTCAAGCACGAGGTCTGTGCTTGGGCGTGGGAATTTTTAACAAAGGAGCTTGAGCTTCCCACAGAGCGCCTTTTCGTTTCCGTCTATCACGAGGACGACGAGGCTTACGATATCTGGACCAAGGAGGTCGGGGTAGATCCCTCTCATATGGTTCGTCTCGGTAAGGCTGATAACTTCTGGGAGATAGGCGCAGGTCCCTGCGGCCCCTGCACCGAGATATATTTCGACAGAGGCGAGGAATACTCCTGCGGCAGTAAGGACTGCTTCGTAGGTTGCGACTGTGACCGCTACGTTGAATTCTGGAACCTCGTTTTCTCGCAGTTTAACAACGACGGCGAGGGCAACTACACCGAGCTTGCAAAGAAAAACATAGATACCGGTATGGGTCTTGAGAGAATGGCTTGCATTATGCAGGGCAAAACCAGCATCTTCGAGATAGACACCGTTTCCAACATAATGAAGACCGTTTGCGATATCGCAAAGGTAAATTACAAAGAGGACGAGAAAAAAGACCTCTCACTTCGCGTTATAACCGACCATATCAGAGGAAGCTCCTTCCTCATTGCCGACGGCGTTTTGCCCTCAAACGAGGGAAGAGGCTACGTTCTCCGCAAGCTTATTCGCCGCGCGGCGCGTCACGGCAGACTTCTCGGAGTTGAAAAGCCCTTCTTATACGAGGTTGCGGCAAGCGTTGCAAGAGAAAACAGCACGGCATACCCCGAGCTCACCGAGCGTCTTGCCTTCATTCAGAAGGTGCTTAAGACCGAGGAGGAACAGTTTGCAAAAACTGTGGGAAGCGGACTTCAGATGCTTTCCGAGCTTATGAACGGCTCGAGCGAGAAGGTCATCTCGGGAGCCGACGCCTTCAAGCTCTACGATACCTTCGGCTTCC
Source organism: Clostridia bacterium (assembly GCA_017504945.1). Classification (GTDB taxonomy): domain Bacteria; phylum Bacillota; class Clostridia; order Oscillospirales; family RGIG5299; genus RGIG5299. The sequence continues at coordinate 65,175 of JAFVQJ010000006.1, read as the reverse complement.
CCTTGGATCTCACCAAGGAGATAGCGGAGGACGGCGGCTTTACCGTTGACGAGGAGGGCTTTGAGGCTGAAATGAAGCTTCAGCGCGAGGCTTCGAGAAAGGCAAGAGAGAAGCTCGGCGACTTTGGCTGGGAAAAGCACATCTCGGTCAAGGACCTCGGAATAACCCCCGAATTTACGGGCTATAATAACCTTGAGGGAACCGCAGCGATAAAGGCTATCTTTGCGGGAGCCGAAAGAGTTGCCTCTGCGGGAAGCGGTGAGACCGTTACCGTAATATTTGAAAAAACTCCCTTCTACGCCGAAATGGGCGGTCAGCCCGGCGATATAGGCGTAATTGTCGGCGACGGCGCAGAGATAAAGGTGTTAAAGACCTTAAAGGGCGACGACGGCGTTGCGCTTCACCTCTGCGAGATAGAAAACGGCGAGATCAAGGAGGGCGACGAGCTTGAGCTTAAGGTCGACGCCAAGCACCGTCTTGACGTTTCGAGAAACCACTCGGCAACTCACCTTCTCCAGAAGGCGCTCAAGGACGTTTTGGGCGACCACGTTTCTCAGGCGGGCTCGGCGCTTTCAAGCGCAAGCCTCACCTTCGACTTTACAAGCTTCGAGGCTCTTACCAAGGAGCAGCTTGAAAAGGTTGAGGAGCTTGTAAATAACGATATCGATGCCGCGCTTGCTATTTCCACCGCGGAAATGTCTATCGAGGAGGCAAAGGCAAGCGGAGCCGAGGCGCACTTCACCGAGAAATACGGCAAAACGGTAAGAGTGGTTTCGATGGGCAAGCGCTCTAAGGAGCTTTGCGGCGGAACGCATCTTAACAACACCTCGGAGATAGGTCTTTTCAAGATAGTTTCCGAAAGCTCGGTAGCTGCAGGCGTAAGACGTATCGAGGCTGTAACGGGAAGCGGAGTTTTAAAGCTTCTTTCCGAGAAGCAGGCGCTTATAAACGGCACCGTTGAGGCACTGAAGGGCAAGACCGAAAAGGAGCTTTTAACGAGAGCCAACGTAGTTATGGGCGAGCTTCGCGATGCAAAGGCGGCGCTCGAGGCATACGAGAGCAAAATATCCGAAATGCTTTACAACAGCGTTACGGCATCTGCCGAAACGGTAAACGGCATTGAAATAATCACCGCTTATCTTACCGATACCGACCTTTCGGTAGCAAGAAGCATAGGCGACAGAATAAAAGAGAGAAAGCCCTTCGCCGCGGCAATTATTGCCTGCGAGAAGGACGGTAAGGCAAACCTCGTTGCCGCTTGCGGCGCCGAAGCCGTTAAGGCAGGCCGTCACGCGGGCAAGACCGTTTCCGCTACCGCACAGGTAACGGGCGGCAAGGGCGGCGGCAGACCCGATTCCGCAGTTGCGGGCGTCGGCGATATTGCCAAGATTTCCGTAGCCCTTGCCGAAGCAAAGAAACTACTCTCCTAACATACTGAAAGGAAGCCCACGGGCTTTACGGGTATAACAATGGAAAAGTATATTATTAACGGAGGAAGACCTCTTTTCGGAGAGGTAGCGGTGAGCGGCGCAAAAAATGCGGCGCTCCCCATTCTTGCCGCAACGATACTTTCTGACGGCGAATGCCGAATTGAAAATATCCCCGAGATAAGAGACGTTTCTCTTATGATAGAGATACTTTACAAAATGGGCGCGGAGGTAAGGACCATTGACCGCACTACCGTTGAGATAGAGTCCTCGAGGATATATACCACCGCGTCGCCCAACGATATCTGCCGCCGTCTTCGCGGCTCCTATTATCTTCTCGGAGCAATGCTCGGAAAATACGGCAAGGTAGAGGTTGAAATGCCGGGCGGCTGTAACTTCGGCGTCCGTCCCATCGACCTTCATATAAAGGGGCTTGAGGCTCTCGGTGCGGTAATAAACATTGAAAACGGTATCATCAAGGCAGAGGTGCCCGACGGCTTGAAGGGCGCAACGGTATATCTCGATAAGGCATCTGTCGGCGCAACCATCAACATAATGCTTGCGGCGGTAAGAGCCGAGGGCACCACGATGATAGAAAACGCCGCAAGAGAGCCGCACATCGTTGACCTTGCAAACTTCTTAAACTCCATGGGAGCATCGGTCCGCGGTGCGGGCACCGATACCATAAAGATAAAGGGCGTAAGCTCGCTCATCGGCGTTACCTATTCGATAATTCCCGATCAGATAGAGGCAGGCACCTTTATGATAGCCGCCGCCATCACGGGAGGCGACGTAACGGTAAGCAACATAATCCCCAAGCATATGGAGTCGCTCACCTCAAAGCTTATTGAGGCGGGCATGGAGGTAACCGAGCTTGACGAGGCTATAAGAGTAGTAGGCAAAAGACCTATTAGCAAGCTGAAGGTAACGGCTATTTATTACCCCGGCTTTCCCACCTACCTTCAGCCGCAGATAACGGCAATGCTCTCTCTTGCCGAGGGAACGAGCATAGTTACCGAAAGCGTTTGGGAAAACCGCTTCCGCTATACCGAGGAGCTTAAGAAAATGGGCGCCGATATTTCCGTTGAGGGCAGAGTTGCCACGGTAAAGGGCGTGCCGTCGCTTCACGGCGCATCTGTTACCGCCTGCGATCTTCGCGCGGGTGCCGCAGTTATCCTTGCGGGACTTGCCGCCGAGGGCGTTACCGAAATAGATAATATCATGCTTGTTGAACGAGGCTATGAGGATATAGTCGGAAAGCTTCGCTCACTCGGTGCCGAAATATCAAAAGAGAGCTTTAACGAGCCCGCAATTTAACGGAGATATAAGATGTCCTTCTTTTTTCAAACCTTATACAGCGGCAGTGAGGGAAACTGCTGTCTCGTCGGGTGCGACGGGCAGTACATACTTATCGACGCAGGCAGAAACTGCAAGGCGATACTCAACGCGCTGTCGTCGCTTTCGATATCGGTAAGAGATATTTCGGCAATATTTATCACTCACGAGCATTCCGATCATATCTCGGCGCTCGACGTGGTGGCTAAAAATTATAAAATTCCCGTTTTTGCAAACGGAGCCACTGCCGCCGAAATACGAAGCCACACGAAAAGCCTTTCAAACGACCTCGTTTTCGAGCTTGAAAACTATTCGAGCGCAAAAAACGGCGCACTTTGCGTAACGCCCTTTCCGCTCCCGCACGATTCGGTGAGCTGCTCGGGCTACGTTGTTGAGGCGGAGGGTAAAAGGCTCGTCGTCGCAACCGACATGGGTTACCTGACGGGCGAATTTGCATCGGCGGCAAAGGATGCCGACGCCGTGGTCATCGAATCGAATTACGACGAGATAATGCTTCAAAACAGCAGATATCCCGAATATTTAAAGCGCAGGATCAGCTCAAAATACGGCCACCTTTCAAATACCGACTGTGCCGAGGCGGTGTCGGTGCTTGCAAGAAGAAAGGCAAAGAAAATAATGCTTGCGCATCTTTCAAAGGAAAACAACACGCCCGATACGGCGCTTTCAAAATCAAGAGATGCGCTTATCTCCCTCGGTGCAACCGTTTGCCACACGGTAGGAGAAAAGGCAGACCTTCTGCTTGCCGCCGCACCGAGATATACGCCGTCCGAAAGGATAATAATTTAAATGTTCAATATAAAGCTTATTGCGGTGGGGAAACTGAAGGAAAAATATCTCACCGACGCGGTAGCCGAATATGCAAAGCGATTAAAGGCTTATTGCAAATTCGAAATAATTGAATTAAAGGAAGCCTTTTTGCCCGAAAACCCGAGCGAAAAGGAAATAGAAGCGGCGCTTTTTGCAGAGTCGAAGGAAATTTTAAAGGCATCGGAGCAAAGCGCGGCGGTTGCCCTTTGCATTGAGGGGAAGCAGCTCTCCTCCGAAGAGCTTGCCGCCGAAATAGAGAAATTCGGAAACTGCGGAAACGGCAGTATATCCTTTATAATCGGCTCGTCGCACGGGCTTCATAACGAGGTAAAGCAAAGGTCGGCGCTTTGTCTTTCAATGTCGAAGATGACCTTCCCCCACCGGCTTGCGAGAGTAATGGTGTCGGAGCAGCTTTACCGAGCCTTTTCTATAATGAATAACGGAAAGTATCATAAATAGGTGAAATATGGAATATATTTACAGACCGAAGGGCGTTTGCACCCGCGAAATGAGAATAAAAACGGAAAACGGCGTTATAACCGACGTTAAAATGACGGGTGGCTGTAACGGCAATACCACGGGTATCTCACAGCTCGTAAGAGGTATGAAGATATCCGACGTTATCGAGCGCCTTGAGGGAATAAAATGCGGCTTCCGCGATACCTCATGCCCCGCAGAGCTTGCAAAGGCACTTAAGGAGATTGAGAAAAATGGCTGACGTCGGTTACAGAGAAAACTATCAAAAATGGATAAATTCTCCCTACGTTGACGAAAAGACCAAGGCGGAGCTTTTATCTGTTGCAAATAATGAGGACGAGCTCAAAATGCGCTTTTTGGCGCCTATGGAGTTCGGCACGGCAGGTCAGCGCGGCATTATGGGCGCAGGCCTTGCAAGACTGAACGTCTACACCGTAAAATACACCACCAAAGCACTCGCAAGCCTCGTTATCAGAGAGGGCAAGGAGGCAATGGAAAAGGGCGTGGTCATTGCCTACGACTGCCGCTTGAATTCAAGAGAATTCGGCTTCGAGGCGGCGGCGGTGCTCGCCTCAAACGGAATAAAGGTGTATATTTTCAACGAGCTTACTCCCACTCCGGTTCTCTCTTACGCAATAAGAAGGCTCGGCGCCACGGCGGGAATAAATATAACGGCAAGCCATAATCCTGTTGAATATAACGGCTATAAGGTCTACTGGTCAAACGGCGCACAGCTCCCGCCCGACGAGGCGGCTGTCGTTGCCGCAGAGCTGAAAAAGCTCGATATCTTCACCGACTGCATTTCAAGACCGGCAGAGGAGCTTATTGAAAGCGGTATGATAACGGTCTTGGATAACGGCTTGGAAAGAGAATTCTGTAACGAGCTGCTTGTACGCCGAATAAACCGCGACGCCACCGAAAAAACCGAGCTTTCTGTCGTTTACACACCCCTTCACGGCGCGGGCAGACGTGCCGTTCCATATATTCTCGACGCTCTTTCGGTAAAATACCAAGCAGTGCCCGAGCAGATGATACCCGACGGCAATTTTCCCACCGCACCGTCCCCAAACCCCGAAAATCCCGCGGCATTTAATTTGGCGCTTGAGGTTGCGAAAAAAGAGGGAAACAAAGCAGACCTTCTCATCGCTACCGACCCCGACGCCGACAGAATAGGCGTAATGGCAAAGAAAAACGGCGAATATAAGGTAATAAGCGGTAACCAAATGGGCGTGCTGCTTCTGAATTATATGATAGAGGCAAAAAAGGCAAGGGGAGAGCTGCTTAAGAAAAGCGGCGCAATATCCACCATAGTTTCAACTCCGCTTGCCGAAAAGATAGCAAAGAAAAACGGTCTTGAGTTTGCATCTACCTTCACCGGCTTTAAATTCATTGCCGAAAAGATAGACGAGTGGCAGGGAAAGGTCGATTTTCTTTTTGGCTTCGAGGAGAGCTTCGGCTATATGATAGGCGACTACGTGCGCGATAAGGACTCGGTAGGCGCCGCCATGATGGTGTCGGAGGCAGCGGCTTACTATAAGTCGCAGGGCAAGACCCTTTTTGACGTGCTCGATTCAATATATAATGAATACGGCTGCTATTTTGAAAAGACCGATAATATAATGATGAAGGGCATCGACGGTCCCGAAAAAACGAGGCGCCTGATGAGCGAGCTTCGCGGAGAGATAACCGAGCTCGGCGGCATAAAAATTGAAAAAACAGCCGACTTTAAAAGCGGAATTATAACCGAGCTTGAAACGGGCAATACCGAGCCTACGAATATGGAAAGCTCAAACGTTTTGAAATTTTTCTTAAAGGACGGCTCCGCCGTCTGCGTTCGTCCGTCGGGAACCGAGCCGAAGGTAAAGGTCTACTACCTCGTTTGCGGCAATGACGAAGCCGAGTGCATTTTAAAAACCGAAAAACTGAGTAACGCGATAAACGGCATTATAGCCGATTGAATACTCAACTGCCGTTAGCCCAGCTGGATAGAGCGTTGGATTCCGATTCCAAAGGACAGGGGTTCAAATCCCTTACGGCAGGCCAAATAGAAGCCGCACCTCCTTCGAGGTGCGGTTTTATTATAGATGTAAGGGATTTGAACCGTGAATGGGAGCAGATGCGAGAGAAGGCGAGCGGATGCGACGGAGAAACAGTCCGGTGGACTGTTTCGAATTCACCCAAGGGAGCGCTGTGCGCGACTGCGATATAATCCCTTACGGCAGGCCAATAAAAAACGCACTTTTGTCTAACGACAAAGGTGCGTTTTTACAATGATATCCGTTCCTTGCAGAACGGGTGATATAGCTAACGCTATGATATCTGCTTCGCAGATGATATATACCTGTGGCATATGAAGGAACGGATATTATATCGGCACCGCAACAATACTGTTTACAAGCTGCTGAAAATTTGTTATAATAAAAAAGCGAGGTGAGCGTGATGAAAAAGGTAACCGTTTACGATTTGGCAAAGGCCTGCGGATACTCGGTATCAACGGTATCGAAGGCGGTAAGCGGAAATAAGACTATAAGCGAAGAAACGCGAAAATATATAGAAGAAAAGGCAAGGGAAATAGGATATTATCTGAATGTTGACAATACCCTTGCTACCGAGGAGTGCAAGCGTATAGCGGTAATTTATCCCGAGCGTCCGCTTCAGCTTGTCGAGGTTCTGGAGGAGGGCATTTTACAGGCAAAGGAAAAATACGGTATCTGCAATATAGAACTCGTACCGTTAAAATATTCTTATGAAAGCAAATTCGACGGAAAACACTTTGCAGAGGAATACGACGGCGTGGTTTATTATCCGGTATCAACTGACAGAATATTGATAGAGGATATAGAGAAGCTTGCCGATAAGATTCCGGTTTCAACGGTTGCGGCTATTTCGGAGTATTTCGAAAATGTCTTTAACGTTATGATTGACGCGTATGAATTGGGCGAATGTGCTGCCGATATTGCATATTTGATCACCGGCAAAAACAATGAAGCAGGAATTATAAGCGGTTTGAGCACACAAGGAATACATAACGAAAATATCCGTGGATTTCGTGCAGGAGCACAGCATTTCGGATTTGTTGTAAAGGAGGTTTATTACACTGACGACAGTTATAAAATGATATATGAAAGCACTGAAATAATGATTAAGAAAAATCCCGATATAAAGGTGCTGTTTGTATCGACCTCATTGGCACTTGCAGCGTACGACGCTCTTTCAAAAAACGGCAGAAGTGATGTGGGAATTATTGCGGTAGATGCCACAAAGGACAATATCAGGGCACTTGCCGAAGGAAAGCTATCGGTAATAATTTCACAAAATAACCAAAAGCAAATGCGAACCGCTATAGAATATGTCGCAAGACGCATATTGCATCTACGGGGAGTATCGAAGGAGTTTCGGGAAAATATAATCCGTCCCAAAGTGATCTTAAGGAATAATGTAAAATATTATATCTGAAATAAAACGGATAACGGTAAAAAACGTTATCCGTTTTATTATTCAAAAGTATAAAATTGAATTCAAAAACATAACGAAATTATTGAAGCAGAGAGATTTAATTGTTATAATCATTAATATAATTTTCAGCAAGGCGTGCTTGAATGGAAAATGCAATAACATTAATAATATCGCTGTTTGCGGCGCTTTTCGCAAACGTAACCAAGAAATATTATTCCGGTAAAAACAACGGACTTTACGGCGGATTTTTCTTCAATGCTGTCGGCTGTATCACAGCTGCGGCGGTGCTTCTTTTGTGGGGCGGCTTTGGCGGTTTGTCAGTCTTTTCTCTGATTTTGGGTATTGCCTTCGGGGCGGTAACCGCACTTCAGGGAATATGCAATATAGCGGCGCTCAGGTGCGGACCGATGTCATATACAACCGTAATAATATCGTTTGCAACGGTGATTTCGGCAATGACGGGTGTTTTGTTTTATAATGAACAGCTGCATTGGGCACAAATCGTGGGAATACTCTTTATGCTTGCAAGCTTTGTCTTTGCCGCAAACAGTAACCAAAACGAAAAAAAGGCAAATCTCAAATGGCTTGTTCTTTCGGTAATAACCTTTTTGGCAACCGGTGCCATAGGAGTAATGCAGAAGGTACATCAAAGTTCTGATTACCGATTGGAGTTAAACGGGTTTTTAATAACGGCATTTATTTCATCGGCAATTTTTTGCGCGGTATTCGCCGTAATAATAAAAAGCCGTGAAGTTGAAAAGCCGAAAAAGCCCTTTGCTTTAAATAAGGATGCGGTTACAATTCTTGCGGTAATGCTTATCGGCGGCTTGTGTGTTGCGGTTAACAATAAACTGAACCTCTATCTTTCGGGTGTAATGGAAAGCGCTGTCTTTTTCCCCATAGTAAACGGAGGCGGACTTGTGATTGCAACCGTTACCGCGGTAATCGCTTTTAAAGAGCATCTTACCAAAAAGCAATGGCTCGGCGTAGTGCTTGGCATAATATCAGTCGTATTTTTATGTAATCCATTCTCATAAAAAATATTATTTGGAGGAAAGAAAATGAAAAAGTTGCAAAAGGCAATGGCAATGATGCTCACGGTAGCTCTCGTTTTATCGGCATTTTCGGCTTTTTCGCTCGTATTCGGTGCGGAAAAGGAATATTATGCCGTATATCTCGACGAGCTTAATTTCACCGAGTGTGTTATTGAGGACGGCGGAAAGGGAAAGCCTTGGTACGATAAAGATTATCAGGGAAACCCGCTTGACGTAAACGGTCAGGTTTTCGAAAAAGGCATTATGTGCCACCCGCGAGCAGACGAGCCGTTTATCTTGACCTACGACATCGAGGGCGCCGGATTTGACCGCTTCAGAGCATACGTAGGTCCCGAAAGTGTTGGCTATGGTGCAATGGAATTTATCGTAATTGCCGACGGCGTAGAGGTATGGAATTCGGGCATTGTTAAAAAGGACGATGGCAAAGACGCCGCGTTGGTGGATATCGACCTTTCGGGCGTTAAAACCCTTACCTTAAAGCAGACCGACGGCGGCGACAGCTACGGCGGCGACTCAGGCTGCTGGGGCGAGGCGGCATTTTTAAAGGAAAAATCGGGCGGTGCGGTAATTATTACTTCGCCTGCGGCGTCGGATATATATAAGGAATATTACCTTGCCCTTGCAACCGACGTAACGGTAAGCGGTATCTCGACCGCTGAAAAGGTCAAGGTATTTGTAAACGGCACTGCAGTAAGCGAAGAAATCGCGGTTGACGACGGTACCTTCAGCGTTGATATTTCGGGCCTTACCGCACATAAATACGAGATAAGCGTAAGGGGATATATCGGTGGAACCGAAACGGGCAGCGACACAATAACCTACACCCGCGGCGGAGATATTGCGCTCTTAAACGGTGTTCGCTTTGCAAACGATACCGAGGCAGTAAGAGATAAAAACGCCGACGGAAAAGCTCTTTCGGTAGGAAGCCACACCTCGAAAAACGGCTTTGCAATAATGCCTGCAAGCGGAGCGGCAGAGGAATCATATAAGGATATAGTTTTCAATATCGAAGGCGGAAATTATAAATATTTCAGTGCGGTTGCGGGAATTTCCACCACCGCAAACGCAGGCACCAAGGGAACGGCAGAGCTTATAGTTTTAGCCGACGATAAGGTTATCTATTCCTCCGGCGAGGTAAAATACGGTGAAATAAATTACGTGACCGCAGATATCCCCGAGGGAGCAAAGACCCTCACTCTCCGCGTAGGCAACTACGACGGCAAAAACACAAATGCCGTGGTAAACTGGTGCGACCCGATGCTTGTTAAGGATAAAGACACTTTAACAAGAGAGGGTGAAAGCCTTTACGAGGGCTTAAAGACAACCAAAAAGCTCGAAATGAAAAACCTTTTCGTTCAGCTTAAGACCGTTGAGGATTTTGTAGGCGTTACTTTAAAGACCAATGCAAAAGGAAAAGTCAAAATATCTATCTACAGCTTTGATTACTCCGTAAAGAAAACGCTCGGCATGGCTCCCATCGCAACTCTGGAAAGCGAAGTAAAGGACGGCAAGGCAGCATTTAATCTCTTTAAGGTTCTTCCCGCAGGGGAGTATCTCATAACAGTTGCGGGTAACGGAAGTCTTGATTTTTACAGTGAGGGCGTCGGAACCGTTTATGTAGGAAGCGAAATGCAAACCGGTATAGTTTCAATGAGCATAAACTTCACTGCAAGCGGAGCAGACTTACTTTCGAAAACGGAGGGCAACAGCGGAATGGAATATATATCAACAAAAACAAGCAAGACCGAGAAGGAAAAGGTGCAGGGCATCTTGGCGGCGTATATCTCAGATATGACGAAATTCCCCTTCTCTGTAAAAATAGGCGGCAAGAAATACAGCGGCTTCGGTGAAGGCTTTACCTTCGTATCAAAGACGGATTTTGTAAAAGACAGCGCCAAAAAGAAGGAGACCGCGACCTATATCTACGACCACGAGGCAGGTCTTAGATTTACCTTGCTCCTTGATTACTACAAGGACAACGCAGCTCTTTCGTGGACTGTCTACGTTAAAAATACCTCAAACGCAAATTCTCCCGCAATAACCGAATTTTACAGCGCAGACATAATTTTTGAGGGCGAAAATCCCTATATTTATACTATGGGCGGCTGTGGCTCCTATTACACGCCAAAAGAGATAGCGGTAAATTCCGCCGTTCAGTTTGCCGAAAGCACGGGCAGAAGCACCGAAACCGCATGGCCCTATTACAACTTTATGTACGGCGACGGCGGCACCTATCTTGCAATAGGCTGGACGGGCAACTGGGCATCGAGCTTTACTCCCGACGGAAACGGCAACGTCAACTTCCGCGCATATCAGAAGGAATTAAACGGCTATCTTAAGCCCGGCGAGGAAATAAGAAGCCCGCTCGTTGCTTCGGTTTACTACGAGGGCAGAGATTACGACCGCTCGGTAAACGTATGGCGCCGTTTTATGATCGATTGCATTTCGGTAAGAGATGAAAATAACGAGCTTATGCAGCCTGTTACCGCAGTTTATACGGGTCAGTTTACCGGTGAAATGGGAAGCGCCACCGAGGCACAGCAAATTGCAACGATGGAAGCCTATATAAACAACGGCATCAAGCTTGATTACTGGTGGATGGACGCTCTCTGGCACACCGATTTCTCCTTCTGGCAGGCGGACCTCAACAGATTCCCCACAGCGCTCAAATCGATAAGCGAAAAAGCGGCTCTTTACAATATGAAGACGATGCTTTGGTTTGCTCCCGAAACAACCACCTATAACAAAACCACGGCGCCCAAGGGCGAGATCGACGGCACCACCTTGAATCCCGATTGGATAATCGAGGGCTATGCAACAAGCTCGAACCTCAATCTTATGGATATGACCAACCCCGACGCCGTTGAGTTCCTAAAGACAAGGATCATCAAGGCAATGGAGGCGGGCGGAATATCCATCTACCGCGAGGATATGAACTACCTTCCAGGTGTTGACTGGATAAACATCCATAAGGCAAATCCCGAAAGAAGCGGTATCTTTGAAAACCTCTACGTTCAGGGCAGATACGACCTTTGGGACGGACTTCGCGATCATTTCCCCGGTCTTTTCATAGACACCTGTGCATCGGGCGGTAACCGTCTTGACCTCGAAACGATGACCCGTGCAAACTCCCTTCACAGGATCGACTTCTACGGTTATTTCTCCGATGACAGCGCAAGACTTCAGTCGCAGACCTTAAGCCTTATGCAATGGCTCCCCTATAACGGAGTAATGCTCGGATCTATTGACAACAACGCCTTTACAAAGTACCGTTTGAGAAGCTCCATGACTCCTTGGGCGGCATACACCACTAACCCCGCCAATAATCCCGATTGGGACGTTGCAAGACAGTGGCAGGACGAAAAAGAGAGAACCGACGAATATATCTACGACGATTACTATGCTCTCACCGAGTGGTCATATGATGAAACCGACTGGTGCGCCTACGAATATTTCTCCGAGGATAAGCAAAGCGGTTATGCTCTCGTATTCCGCCGCGCAGAGTGCGACGCAACCGAAAATATAAAGCTTAAGGGACTTGACCCCTCAAAGAACTATGTTCTCACCTTTGAGGATGCGGGATATTCGATGGTTGTAAAAGGCTTTGATCTTCTTTACAACGGTATCGACGTAACTCTTCCCTCCGCTGAAAGCTCGGAGATCATCTGGATCAAAGAGGGTAACCGCACCGACGTTTCAAGTGTGAAGGTAACGTTAAATGCTTCTCACTCCGAAAAGAAAAACAAGACTAACACCGTAATCGACCTCTTTGCAACCGAAAACGGCAATATGAGATTCTCTCTCCACTTGAGCAAATCGCTTGTCAATATCGCAGTTGCAAAGGGAGCGGATCCGATTGTCGATCTTGAAGCAAAGTACTACGATATTTTCTTGATAAACGGCAAAAAGCTTTCGGAAATAGAGGGTGCTGTTTTGAAATACGACCTCGTAAACAACTTCGTTGACTTCTATATTCCCGAAAGCTCTGGAATAACCCTTGCAAACGACTTCGAGCTTACCGTTGACGGAAGTGCGAAAACCGGCTACGGTATTGATTTCTACGGCGAATACACCTTCAGCTGGAATGCAGCGACTCGCACTCTTGATACTTCCGTAGTTCCCAATACAAACGGCACAAACTTCGGATTCATTGCAGCCGTTTCGGCAGGCGTTGTTGCTCTTGCAGCCGCCGCAGCATTTATATTCATCAAAAAGAAAAAGGCGTAAAGCCAAAAAATAAAGAAAGGATTACCCAAAAATGAAAAAGATCATCTCCATTGCACTTACCCTTACCCTTATTCTCGCACTTGCGGTTTCAGGCTCTGCGGCATCGCTTGCTTCAAGCTGGACCGAGATCGTCAATAGTTGTGTTGACGGCGGCGGAATTCAGGAAGGCGCCGGCGAAGCAACTGTCGATGCCAATGGCTACATCTTTCTTGATAATTCCGCACCCACTCCCCATTCCAACTATTCTAAGGCTTCCGTTGTTTATAACTCAAAGATAGCCGTTGACGGTCTTGAAATAGTATTAAAGCCCGAAAATCTTTTCAACGCTCCCGGTCTCCCCGGAAAGACCGACGGATACCTCACCTCTTATTTCTCTGTTAATCTTTCGGCAGACAAGCCCACCGATTTCGTTCCTTTCAATGCAGCTGACACCTCAAAAAACCCGATGGCAGGCGCGGCAAACGGTCTCAATTACACAAATGCAACAGGCGCGGCTGCGACCTTTGCGCTTGACGGCGGCGTTGACAACTGGAGCTGGACTCTCTTCGGCGGATGGATTTCCGCAATAAACGTTCCCTTCGCAAACTGCACGGGAAATTGGGATGACAACACCGATATGACTCTTAAGTTCGTCGTAAGCGGCGACACCGTTAAGATCCTCATTAACGGCGAAGACACTGGCGTTTCCTTTGCAAAATCGGCAGTTCTTGACTCCGACGGCAAGGCATACCTTTCATTCCTCGCTTCCGGTTTCGGCGGAGCAAACACCAATCTTACGATAAAAACCATCAACGGTTCTGCCGCCAACAGCTTCACTGCATCAGCTGGCGCACCCGCAGGTCCCGCAGACATCGAAGTAGTTGCTATCGCAGGCGCAATGATCGTTGCTCTTATGGCAGCAGCATTTATATTCATCAAAAAGAAAAAGGCGTAAAGCCAAAAAAAATGCAAAGGGCACCGAAAGCTTACGGTGCCCTTTTTGCTTTTCGTTCTTGCAATCATTTCACGTCTATGCTATAATAAAATCAATCAAACCGAAACGGAGATGGTTTAAATGATAACTGTTACAACCGAAAATGCACCCAAGGCAATAGGCCCCTATTCGCAGGCAAAGCAGGTGGGAGATCTCATATTCACGTCGGGACAGATCCCGCTTGATCCCGTAAGCGGCGAAACGGTCGGCAACGAAATAAAGGAGCAGACTCACCGCGTTTGCAAAAACCTCGAGGCAGTGCTTTCGGCGGCGGGCAGCTCGTTTGAAAAGGTAGTAAAAACGACCTGCTTTTTAAGCGATATGGCAGACTTTGCCGCATTCAACGAGGTCTATTCGGAATATTTCGTTTCCAAGCCCGCACGCTCCTGCGTTGCGGTAAAGGCGCTTCCTAAGGGCGTTCTCGTTGAGATCGAGGTAATTGCGGAAAAATAACCGCAAAAAATAAAATACGGAGGTTTTAAACTATGCCAAACCCTATTTGGAGATACCTGTTTATTGCGGCAGTTATCGGAGCGATAATTGCAGTGATCGTGTTGATCGTTAAAAAGATAAAGGGGAAACCCGCTTCGAACTCCGAAAGCGAACCTGAGACTCCTTCCGCTCCGCCCACACCTTCTCCTGCGGCGTTTTCGCGTCCTACGGCTTCGGCACCTACCGCGAAGATATTTATAAACGGCGGACGTCCTGCAGGGGCAATGATGGGCAGACTCTATGTCGACGGCAAGCTGTTCGCCCTACCTTACAGCGAGGCACCGATAGAGGTAACTATCCCTGCCGGATACCGCCACATCGTTATCGAGGGCGGCGTTTACGGCGACGCGAGAATTGACCGTACAGTTCACTTTGACAGCCTCGACGTCCTTACCGTCGATATGCCGGGAGAGGCCGACGCCGACGTTATAAGACATCAGATGATAAGCTATTCCGAATACCGTGGCGCGATAAGAGATTGCGGCTACACGGTAACGAGAAAATTTATGTAAAAAAAGGCTTCCCTTGCGGAAGCTTTTTTATATGATTCTACGGAGCGTGGGTTTACTTTTTTAAAACAAAAAAGTATAATGAGGGCACCAAAGGAGGAATTTTTATGGATCAGGTAAAAATCGGAGATTTTATTGCAACGGAAAGAAAACGACTCGGTCTCACTCAAAACGAGCTTGCGGAAAAGCTCTCTATCAGCAATAAAACGGTATCGAAATGGGAGACGGGAAGGGGACTTCCCGAGGTGTCGCTCATGCTGCCGCTTTGCGAGATCTTGGGCGTTACGGTAAATGAGCTGCTTGCGGGAGAGAGAATAACCGAAAACGCCGAGAAAAAGGCAGAGGAAAACCTCATGCTGCTACTTGAAAGCAACGAGAAAACAGACAGAGGGAAAAGAATATTTCTGTCGGCGTCGGTAGCAGTGCCGCTTTCGGCAGCGGCGTGGCTATTGTGCTTCGCCGACAGCAACATCTGGCAGATCGGTGATATTCCAACGCCTCTCACGGCGGTCTATCTTTTAACGGGCTTTGCTTTGATATTCGGAACGGCGTTTTTCGGACTTCTCGGCTTGTTTCTCCGAAAACCGCTGATAACGCTCACCGCCGTGCGCCTTGCCCTTCTTACTCTTGTAATTCTCGGCATCGCATATTCCGAAACAATGTTTTTTCTCATCTCGGCGGCAGGCATAGCCTTAACGCTTGCTATTTCAATAATGGTTGCAATAAGAAGGAAAAGGCGCTGAGCCTTTTCCTTCTTATATATAATAAACATTATAAAAAACACCGTTTTCGTCAAAAAAATAAAAAATGAAAAAAATATAATTTTTTTGTAAAAAGGTATTGCTTTTTTTGAAAATATAGTGTATAATGTTTCGGCATGACTGAATAATGCGTTGATGCGGGAGGTTGCCGACAAGGTATTTACTGCACCTTTTCGGGTTTTTCCGCGGAGTAAGTCCGATGCAAGACGTCGGGCGGCAGGCAATCGGTACACAGATTAAAAGCGGGCCATCTTTGAGCCGCGTTCTTTAATTGATGTGTTAGTTGCTCCGATTTTTTCATAGGGAAAAAATCGGTTTTATTGTGTAAAGACAAAAAACGCACGGAACGGTGTACACAAGAAAGCCTGCGAATAGGTCAATGAAATATCTCAAAAAGAGAAATTTAGGAGGCGTAAAAATGGCAGTAAAAGAAAAAATCCGCATAAGACTCAAGTCCTACGATCACACTCTTATCGACCAGGCGGCCGAGAAGATCGTTGAGACGGCAAAAAGAACCGGCGCAAAGGTATCGGGTCCGATTCCGTTGCCCACCAAAAAAGAAGTCGTTACAATCTTAAGAGCAGTCCACAAGTATAAGGACAGCCGCGAGCAGTTCGAGCTTCGCACTCATAAGAGACTTATCGACATCGCAAAGCCGTCGGCAAAAACCGTAGAGGCACTCACAGGTCTTGAATTGCCCGCCGGTGTCGAGATCGAGCTCAAGCTCTGATAACGCATCGCTTACATTATAATAGGTAAGATACACCGAGGCAAACATCCCACAGAAATGTGGTCACGTTGGCGAAACGCCAACCAATAACTGCAAGGAGGAAAAAACAATGGTCAAAGCAATCATCGGAAGAAAGATCGGTATGACCCAGATCTTCACCGAAGAGGGCAACGTAGTTCCGGTAACTCTCATCGAAGCCGGTCCCTGCGTTGTAGCGGGAAAGAAAACCGCTGAAAAGGACGGATACGACGCCGTCGTTCTCGGATACAAGGATATCAGCGAGAAGAAAGTCGTAAAGCCCGCAAAGGGTGCCTTCGATAAAATGAAGGTAGCATACAAGAAGTATCTCAAGGAATTCAAGCTTGACAACGGCGCAGACATGAACGTAGGCGATACCGTTGAAGCCGGAATCTTCGCAGTAGGCGACGTCATCGACGTAACCGGTACCTCAAAGGGTAAGGGATACAGCGGCACTATCAAGAGATGGGGCACTCACAGAGGTCCTTCCGCACACGGTTCGGGCTATCACAGAGGTCAGGGCTCCATGGGCGCTAACTCCTCTCCTTCGAGAGTATTCAAGGGCAAGGTAATGCCCGGCCAGCTCGGTAACGAGCAGGTAACGGTAAAGAATCTTGTTATCGTCAAGATCGATACCGAAGCAAACATCATCGCTGTTAAGGGTGCAGTTCCCGGCGCAAGGAACGGCATCGTATCAGTAAAGAAAATCAAAGCGTAAGGGGAAGGAGGATACACCATGCCTAATATTAAATTATTCAACATGAAGGGCGAGGCTGTAGGCGAAATTGCTCTTTCCGACGCTCTTTTCGCAGCAGAGGTTAACAAATCCGCACTTCACACCACTGTAACGGCATATCTTGCAAATCAGCGTCAGGGCACTCAGTCTGCTCTCACCAGAAGCGAGGTTTCCGGCGGTGGCAAGAAACCCTGGAGACAGAAAGGCACCGGACGTGCAAGACAGGGATCCATCAGATCTCCTCAGTGGACTCACGGCGGTATCGTATTCGCTCCGAAGCCCAGAGATTACGGCTTCAAGGTAAACAAGAAGATCAGATTGGCGGCTATCAAGTCGGCACTCACTGAAAAAGTTAACGCAAACAGCATCTACGTAATCGACGACATCGCAGTTGCCGAATACAAGACCAAGACTGTTGTTGAAATGCTCAAGGCTCTCGGCGTAAACGGCAAGGCTATCATCGTAACCGCAGCAGCCGACGAGAAGGTAGTAAGAAGCGCAAAGAACATTGCAGGCGTTGTAACCAGCACCGCAACCTCTCTTAACACCTACGAGCTTCTCAACCACGAGGCACTTGTCATCTCCAAGGATGCAGTTGCAAAACTCGAGGAGGTATATGCATAATGGAAGCAAGAGATATAATCATCCGTCCGATTATCACCGAGAAAAGCATGGGAATAATCGCCGACAAGAAATATACCTTTGAAGTTGCTAAAGCAGCAGACAAGACCATGATCAAAAAGGCCGTCGAAGAAATATTCGAAGTTAAGGTTAAGAAAGTCAACACCATTAACAAGCGCGGCAAAAACAAGAGACAGGGCATGTCGATGGGCAGAACCAAGAGCTGGAAGAAAGCCGTCGTAACCCTTACCGCAGATTCAAAGACCATTGCGTTCTTTGACAGCTTGATGTAAAGGAGTAAAGAAGATGCCTACTAAAGCATATAAACCCACTACTCCGGGCAGAAGAATAATGCAGACCCTCACCTACGAGGAGATCACCACCAATAAGCCCGAAAAAAGCCTTCTTGCCGTCAAGAAAAAGCACGCAGGAAGAAACAGCTACGGAAGAATAACCGTTCGTCATAAGGGCGGCGGCAACCGTCAGAAGTACAGAATTATCGACTTCAAGAGAAGAAAGCTCGATATGTTCGCAACCGTACTCACCATCGAGTACGACCCCAACAGAAGTGCTAACATCTGCCTCATTCAGTATGAGGACGGAGAGAAAGCATACATCCTTTGCCCCGTAGGCCTCTCGGTAGGCGATAAGGTAATCAGCAGCGAAAAGGCTGACATTAAGCCCGGCAACTGCTTGCCCCTTTCCGCTATTCCGGTTGGTACTGTCATCCATAACATAGAGCTCAACCCCGGCGCAGGAGCAGTCCTCGTTCGTTCGGCAGGTATGGCAGCTCAGCTTATGGCTAAAGAAGGCAAATACGCACAGGTAAGACTTCCCTCCGGCGAAGTAAGACTTGTTAGAATCGATTGCAAAGCAACCATCGGAACCGTCGGCAACGGCGACCACGAGAACGTTGCATACGGCAAAGCCGGAAAGATCCGTCATCTTGGTATCCGTCCTACCGTCAGAGGTTCTGTTATGAACCCGAACGACCACCCGCACGGTGGTGGTGAAGGTAAGTCACCCATTGGCCGTCCCGGACCTGTAACCCCGTGGGGCAAGCCCGCACTCGGTTACAAGACCCGCTCCAAGAAGGCAAGATCCAATAAATTCATTGTCAAGAGGAGAAACGGCAGATAAGCCGAGAAGGAGGAATATACATGAGCAGAAGCATCAAAAAAGGCCCCTTTGTTGCAGCTTCACTTTACAAGAAAGTAGAAGAGATGAACAAGAACGGCGAAAAAAGAGTTGTAAAGACCTGGTCCAGAGCATCTACAATATTCCCCGAGTTTGTCGGCCACACCTTTGCCGTACATGACGGAAGAAAGCACGTTCCGGTATACGTTACCGAGGACATGGTCGGACATAAGCTCGGTGAGTTCGCTCCCACTCGCACCTTCAAGGGTCACGCGGGAAACAAGACCACCAACACCGGTAAGAAATAAGGAGGAGAAGCGAAATGGAAGCAACAGCTATACTCAGATATGCACGCATCTCTCCCCGCAAGGTGAAGATCGTCATGGACCTCATCAGAGGTAAAGATATCACTGAAGCAATCGCAATCGTAAGAAACGTTCCCAAAGCAGCTAGCCCCCTTCTTGAGAAGCTTCTCAAGTCGGCAGCAGCAAACGCTTCCGTCAAGGAAATGGACGGAACCAAGCTTTACGTTGCAGAGTGCTTCGTTTGCCCCGGCCCCACTCTTAAGAGAATTATGCCGAGAGCAAAAGGCAGCGCAAACAGAATTTTGAAGAGAACTTCGCATCTTACCGTTGTTCTCAGAGAGAAAGAATAAGTGGAGGAAGAAAATGGGACACAAAGTTAATCCTCACGGCCTTCGCGTTGGCGTTATCAAAGACTGGAACTCCAGATGGTTCGTTAACAAAGACGAGTTCTCCAAGAACATCGGCGAAGACTACAAAATCAGAAATTATCTTAAATCCACCCTTTATGCAGCAGGCGTAGCAAAGATCGACATCGAGAGAAGCAACACCAAGATCAAGATCACCGTTCACTGCGCAAAACCCGGTATCCTTATCGGTAAGGGCGGTGCTGAGATCGAGAAGCACAAGAAAGCAGTTGAGGCTCTTATCGGCAAGCCGGTTCTCCTTAATTGCGTCGAGATCAGACAGAATCAGGTTGATTTAAACGCTCAGCTCGTTGCAGAAAACATCGCTGCACAGCTCGAGAAGAGAGTTTCCTTCCGTCGCGCACTCAAGCAGTCCATTCAGAGAACTATGAGAGCCGGCGCAAAGGGAATAAAGACCCAGGTAAGCGGACGTTTGGGCGGCGCTGAGATAGCACGTACCGAGCGTTACTACGAGGGCACCGTACCGCTGCAGACTCTCCGCGCCGACATTGATTACGGCTTCGCAGAGGCAGCAACCACCTACGGCAAGCTCGGCGTTAAGATCTGGATCTACAAAGGCGAGGTTTTGCCCGCAGCAAAGAAGTCGCCCAAAGTTGCTAAGGAAGGAGCTGTTCGCTGATGTTAATGCCCAAAAGAGTTAAGTTCAGAAAGACCCAGAGAGGTCGTCTGACCGGTAAAGCTGCTCGCGGCAACACCGTATCGCAGGGTGAATTCGGCTTGATGGCTCTTGAGCCCGCATGGATCACCGCAAATCAGATCGAGGCAGCCCGTATCTCCTTAACCAGATACATCAAAAGAGGCGGCCGCGTTTGGATCAAAATATTCCCCGATAAGCCCGTAACCCAGAAGCCCGCCGAGACCCGAATGGGTTCAGGTAAAGGCTCGCCTGAGTACTGGGTAGCAGTAGTAAAGCCCAACAGAATTCTTTTCGAAATGGCAGACGTTTCCGAGGAGCAGGCAAGAGAGGCATTCCGTCTTGCATCCTACAAGCTTCCCGTAAAGTGCAAATTCGTTAAGAGAGAAGACATTGACGGAGGTAAAGACTAATGAAAGCCAATGAATTCAGAGAAATGAGCGTTGCAGATCTCAACAAGAAGATCGCAGCCCTTAAAGAAGAGCTTTTTAATCTCCGCTTCCAGCATGCAACCAATCAGCTCGAGAATGCAAACAAGCTTGTAAGCGTACGCAGAGATATCGCACGCGCCAAGACTATCCTTCACGAAAAGGAAGCTAAGGAGCAGGCGTAATGCCGGTTCCGAGAAAGGAGAACAGTCATGGAAAGAACTTCAATGAGAAGAACACTTATCGGTAAAGTAGTCAGCGACAAGATGGACAAGACCATCGTCGTAGCAATCGAGGACGTTACAAGCCATCCTCTTTTCAAAAAGGCTATGAAGACCACTTATAAACTCAAGGCTCACGACGAAAACAACGAGTGCCACATCGGCGATAAGGTAGAGGTTATGGAAACCAGACCCTTGTCCAAGGATAAGAGATGGCGCCTTGTAAGAATCGTCGAGAGCGCAAAATAAGCCAACGAGGAACAGGAGGAATTAACCGTGGTACAGCAGCAGACATTACTCAGAGTGGCTGATAACACCGGCGCCAAGGAGCTTATGTGCATCAAAGTCCTCGGTGGCACCCGCAAGAGATATGCCGGAATCGGCGACATTATCGTCGCATCGGTAAAGAAGGCAGCTCCCGGCGGCACCGCAAAAAAAGGCGAGGTTGTTAAGGCGGTCGTAGTCCGCACAGTTCACACCATCAAAAGAGCCGACGGCTCACACATCAGATTCGACGATAACGCAGCAGTTATCATCAAAGAAGATAAAAACCCCAGAGGAACCCGTATCTTTGGCCCGGTAGCAAGAGAGCTCCGTGAGAAGGAATTCACCAAGATCATGTCCCTCGCACCCGAAGTAATATAAGGAGGTCGGAAGAAATGAATATTAAAAAGGGCGATACAGTAGTCGTCATCTCCGGCTCCCAGGTATCGGCAGACAAAAAAGAGAGCAAAAAGACCGCTGAAGGCAAGCGCGCAGTTCTCGAGAACGTTCTCAAGAAGAGAAAGGTTTTGGAGGTTGCACCTGCTGAGGGCAAGATAATAGTTGAAGGCGCAAACATCAAAACGAAGCACGTCAAACCCCGCAAGCAGGGTCAGGCAGGCGGAATTTTGAAGGCCGAGGGTGCTATCTATGCATCTAAGGTTATGCTCGTTTGCCCCAAGTGCAACAAGCCCACTAAGGTAGGCCACGCAACTGTTGACGGCAAGACCGTCCGCGTTTGCAAGATCTGTAAGGAAACTTTCTAAGGAGGGAAGCAAAATGACAAGACTTAATGAAATGTACAAGTCGGAAGTTGCTCCCGCTTTGATGAAAAAGTTTTCATACAAAAGCGTAATGCAGATTCCGAAAATCGAAAAGGTAGTTATCAACGTCGGTTGCGGTGAAGCAAGAGAAAACGAAAAAGTTCTCGAAAGCGTCAGAACCGACCTCAGAGCTATCACCGGTCAGAATCCGGTAATCACCAAAGCAAGAAAATCAGTTGCAAACTTCAAGCTCCGTCAGGGCATGAACATCGGCGTTAAAGTAACCCTTCGCGGCGAAAGAATGTACGAGTTCCTCGAGAAGCTCTTCTCGGTATCACTTCCCCGAGTAAGAGACTTCAAGGGTATCAACCCCAACGCGTTTGACGGTCGCGGCAACTACGCGCTCGGTATCAAAGAGCAGCTTATATTCCCCGAGATCGAGTACGATAAGATCGATAAGATCCGCGGAATGGACATAGCTATCGTCACCACCGCGAAGAACGACGAAGAGGCAAGAGAGCTCCTTTCCCTTATGGGCGCTCCCTTTGCGAAGTAAGGAGGAATTTTAATGGCTAAAACATCTCTTAAAAATAAGCAGCAGAAAGCCCAGAAGTTCTCCACAAGGGAATATAACAGATGCCAGATCTGCGGCAGACCGCATGCATATCTCAGAAAGTACGGTATTTGTCGTATTTGCTTCCGCAACCTTGCCTACAAGGGCGAGATTCCGGGCGTAAAAAAGGCAAGCTGGTAACGGAAAGGTAGGTATGGAATATGTACTGCACAGATCCCATAGCTGATATGCTCACCAGAATCAGAAACGCAAACGCTGCAAAGCATGACAAGGTTGAAGTTCCCGCTTCAAACATGAAGAAAGCGATTGCCGAGATTCTCAAGAACGAAGGCTATATTAAAAATTATGAAATAACCGATGATAACCGTCAGGGAATCATCACCATAGACTTAAAGTACGGCGCAAACAAAGAGAGAGCCATCACCGGCCTCAAAAGAGTTTCGAAGCCCGGCTTGAGAGTCTACGCTAACTGTGAGAATATGCCCAAGGTTATGAGAGGCCTCGGAATTGCCCTCGTATCCACCTCAAAGGGTATTATGACTGACAAAGCAGCAAGAAAAGCAAATGTTGGCGGCGAAGTGCTCGCTTTCATTTGGTAATGGAGGTAAGTTAAGATGTCACGAATCGGAAGAATGCCCGTTGCGATCCCCGCAGGCGTCGAGGTAACACTTAACGGTTCCAAAATTACCGTAAAAGGCCCCAAGGGCACTCTCGAGAGAGAGCTTATGAACCTCGTATCTGTTAAAGTCGAAGACGGACAGGTAATTGTCACCCGCGACGGCGACGAGAAAGAGAAGAGATCGGCACACGGTCTCACCAGAACCCTTATCAAGAATATGATCGAGGGTGTTACAGTGGGTTATACCAAAAACCTTGAGATCGTTGGTGTTGGTTACAGAGCTGCAAAGAGCGGCAAAGACGTAACTCTTACCATCGGATTTTCACATCCGGTAATCGTAAGCGATACCGATCTTGTAAAAATTGACGTTCCCCAGCCTAACCAGCTCGTAATCACCGGCATTGACAAGCAGGCTGTTGGCGAGTGCGCCGCAGTTGTCAGAAAGATCAGACCGCCCGAGCCCTATCACGGCAAAGGCATCAGATATGCCGGAGAGGTAGTACACCTCAAAGAAGGCAAGGCCGGCAAGAGCTCGAAGAAATAAGGAGGATTGAAGACAAATGGTTAAACAGATCAACAGAAAAGCTGAAAGAACCAAGAGACACACCCGTGTTCGCGGAAAAATCAGCGGCACAGCAGAATGCCCCCGTCTTAATGTCTTCCGCTCCGATCGCCACATATATGCCCAGATCATTGACGACGTAAAGGGTGTTACCCTCGTTTCCGCATCTACCCTCAAGGACGTAGACGGTTACGGCGGCAACAAGGAAGCTGCAAAGCAGCTCGGCATAGTAATTGCCAAGAAGGCTTTGGAAGCAAAGATCGA
This sequence comes from Clostridia bacterium, assembly GCA_017504945.1. Taxonomy (GTDB): domain Bacteria; phylum Bacillota; class Clostridia; order Oscillospirales; family RGIG5299; genus RGIG5299. The sequence goes on along the minus strand of JAFVQJ010000006.1, from coordinate 41,336 downwards.
AAACGTTGTTTTCGACCGCGGCGGCTACCTTTACCACGGCAGAGTCAAAGAATTGGCAGAAGGCGCCCGTGAGGGCGGTCTCAAATTCTGAGGAGGAAGACCATGATTATAGACGCATCAACTCTTGATCTCAAAGAGAAGCTCGTTGTTATAAACAGAGTATCCAAGACCGTAAAGGGCGGCCGTATCTTCAAGTTCGCAGCACTCGTTGTTGTCGGCAACGAAGACGGAATCGTCGGCTTCGGCTTGGGAAAATCGTCTGAGGTTCCCGAGGCTATCAAAAAGGGTATTGAAGACGCAAAGAAGAATCTTATCAAAGTATCCATGAAGGGCACCACTATTCCTCACGAGGTAATAGGCAAATACGGCGCATCCATGGTTATCATGAAGCCCGCTGCTCCCGGTACCGGTATCATCGCCGGCGGCGCAGTAAGAGCCGTTTTGGAAATGGCAGGTATCAAGGACATCAGAACCAAGGCTCTCAAATCGAGAAACCCCAAGAATGTCGTTACCGCAGTATTCAACGGTCTTAAGAGCCTTCGTAACGTTGAGCAGGTTGCAGCAACCAGAGGTATCTCTGTTGAAGCAGTAACCCGTGCATAAGGAGGACTTGAAAGATGGCTAAAATGCTTACTATCGAACTCACCAAAAGCCTTATCGGCAGAAAACAGGATCAGATCGCAACCGCGAAATCCTTAGGTCTTAAAAGACCCGGCGACTTCACCGTTCAGCCCGATAACGATTGCACTCAGGGTAAGATCAAAAAGATCGGCTTTATGCTCAAGGTAACCGAAGGCGAGCTTAAAGAGGCAAAGGCTGCATACGTTGGCACCGTTACCGTAAAGCCCGCAGCAGCTCCCAAGAAGAAGGCAACCAAGAAGGCAGCTCCCAAGGCAGAGGCAGCAGTTGAAGCTCCCGCAGCCGAGGAAGTAAAGGCAGAAGAAGTAAAGACTGAAGAAGTAAAGGCAGAGGCTCCCGCAAAGAAGCCCGCAGCCAAGAAGACTGCAGCAAAAGCAGACGGCGAGGCAGCTCCCAAAAAAGCTCCCGCAAAGAAAGCTGCAGCAAAAGCAGACGGCGAAGCAGCTCCCAAGAAGGCTCCCGCAAAGAAGCCCGCAACCAAAAAAGCTGCAGCAGCAGAGACTGAATCTAAGTAACGTCAACACTTAGGAGGTGTCATATTAAATGAAACTCAATGAGTTAGCACCGGCAATCGGAGCAAAGACCGAAGCCAAGAGAAAGGGCAGAGGTCCCGGATCCGGTAACGGCAAGACGGGCGGTAAGGGCCATAAGGGTCAGAACGCACGTTCAGGCGGCGGCGTAAGAAGAGGCTTCGAGGGTGGACAGATGCCCATTACCAGAAGACTTCCGAAGCGTGGCTTCCACAATCATTTTGCAAAAGACTACGTAGTTATCAATCTTTCCGATCTGGCAAGATTTAACGGTAATGAAGTAACCGCAGAGGCATTGATCGCAGCAGGCGTTATCAGCCGCGCAGGCGACGGCCTTAAGGTACTCGGCAAAGGTGAGCTCACCAAAGCCGTTGCAGTAAAAGCTGCAAAATTCACAGCAACTGCAAAGGAGAAGATCGAAGCAGCAGGCGGTAAGGCGGAGGTGATCTGAGGTGATACTCGATCCCGTTAAAAACGCGTTTAAGATACCCGACCTCAGAAAAAAGATTTTATATACTCTTTTCATCATCCTCATTTTTGAGATCGGTTCGGTAATCACCGTTCCCTTCATGAATGCGGAAACGCTTAAGAGCATGTTCTCGCTTACAAGCGAGGAAACTCTTGCGAACTCCATGTTCGGATATCTTAACTTACTTTCGGGCGGCGGTATGCAAAGAGCATCGCTGTTTGCGATGTCGGTATCCCCTTACATCAACGCTTCGATCATAATCCAGCTCCTCACCTATGCGATCCCCGCACTTGAGAGATTGCAGAAGGAAGGAGAAGAGGGCAGAAAGAAGATATCAATGATAACCAGATGCGTAAGTATAGTGCTCGGTATCGTTGAAGCTATCGGCTACTTCTTCATCCTCGACAATTACGGCGCACTCGAAACCGGCGATTACAACAAGTTCTTCGTTGCAGTCGTTATCGTAGCGAGCTTCACTGCAGGCTCCGCGATGGTTATGTGGCTCGGCGAGAGGATCAATCAGAAGGGTATAGGTAACGGCATTTCGATAATACTTTTCGTATCTATCGCAACTCAGTTCCCCACCTTCGTTGTTCAGATCTTCCGAGCAGCACAGACCAAGCTTGCATGGGGCGTTATCATTCTTCTCATCTTCGCAGTTATGATAGTTCTTATCGTAGCAATGAACGACGGTGAAAGAAGAATTCCCGTGCAGTACGCCAAGAAGGTAGTCGGAAGAAAAATGTACGGCGGTCAGTCGACCTTCCTTCCCTTGAAGGTCACCATGTCGGGCGTTTTACCGATAATCTTCGCATCGGCATTCGTTTCGATGCCAAGCCTTATAGCAAGCTTCTTCCCCAATAGTGAGTTCGCCAACGGCGTAAACACCTATTTCGGACATGCTTCTTGGGCTTATGCAGTAGTATATTTCATACTTATTATTGCATTCAACTTTTTCTATGTCTCAGTCCAGTACAATCCTGTTGAGATGGCAAACAACATTCAGAAAAACGGCGGCTTCGTATTCGGCTTGCGCCCCGGCGCTCCCACTGCCGATTACATCAAGCGTGTTCTCAATAAGATCACCATCGTCGGCGCTGCATGTCTTGCCTTCATTGCAATCGTTCCTATCTTCTATCAGATGGGCACTCAGATACAGGTTGCACTCGGCGGTACGTCTATCATAATCGTCGTAGGCGTAATCTTGGAGACCCTGAAGCAGCTTGAGTCACAGATGCTTATGCGTCACTACAAGGGCTTCTTGGAATAAGAGCTTAATTCGGAACAGACCCGCAACTGCGGATACCGCTTTAGCGGTGTCCGCGTGGGTTGTCTGAAAATGAGAGGTACAGTATGAGACTAATATTGTTAGGCGCGCCCGGCGCAGGAAAAGGCACGCAGGCGGCAAACATCTCTGAAAAGCTTGGTATTCCGGTAATTTCAACCGGCAATATCATCAGAAGAGAGATCGACAAGGGCTCAGCCCTCGGAGAAGCTGCCAAGAGGATAATCAACGAAGGAAACCTTCTTCCCGATTCCCTCGTAAACGACATGGTGCGTGCAAGACTGAACGAGCAGGACTGTGCAAACGGTTTTATACTCGACGGTTTTCCCCGAAAAATAAGCCAGGCGAAATTTCTCGAAGAAGAGAACATATCAATCGATAAGGTAATAAGCATCGAGGTATCCGATGAGGATATTTTAGACAGAATGACAGGTCGCCGCGTCTGCCGCTCCTGCGGTAAGAGCTATCACATAGAGTATAACGCTCCCAAGGCGGAAAATATCTGTGACGATTGCGGCTGCGAGCTGTCTATCCGCCCCGATGACAAAATTGAAACAGTCAAGAATCGCTTAGAGGTCTACCATAACGAGACCGAGCCGCTCAAGGATTACTACGTTAAAAAAGGAATTTTGAGCATAGTGTTCGGTTGCGAAAAGGTAGAGGACACCGTAAAAGCGGTAAACAAAGTATTAGAGGCTTGAAATGATCGTTATCAAAACTGAGAGGGATATTGAATTGATGCGCATAAGCGGCAGAATAACCGCGGGTGCGATGGAGGCTGCAAGACGTGCCTGTAAGCCGGGCATAACCACTGCAGAGCTCGACAAGATAATTCACGACTATATCCTGTCTCACGGTGCGAAACCGTCATTTCTCGGATATGCCGGATTTCCCGGCAGCGCCTGTATCTCTGTGAACGATGAACTGATCCACGGTATTCCCGACGGACGAAAGATCGAAACAGGCGACATCGTAACCGTTGATGTCGGCGCTTGCTATAAAGGTATGCACACCGATATGGCAGACACCTTTGTCACAGAGCATTCCCCCGAAATCGCAAAGAAACTCTACGAGGTAACGAAGGAGAGCTTCTACAAGGGACTTGCCAACATGAAGGCAGGCAACCGCTTGGGCGACGTTTCGGCAGCTATACAGGAGCATATTGAGAAAGCGGGCTTCTTTGTTGTAAAGAAGTACGTCGGACACGGAGTCGGTTACGAGCTCCACGAGGATCCCTCGGTTCCGAACTACGGAACCGCAGGCAGAGGGGTAAGACTTCAAAAGGGTATGACCCTTGCAGTCGAGCCGATGGTAAACGAGAGATGTGAGGACGTAAAGATCCTTGCAAACGGATGGACTGTTGTCCCCGCCCTCGGCGGCTACTCGGCGCATTACGAAAACACGGTCCTTATAACCGACGGCGAACCGGAGCTGCTCACTAAGCTGTGAGCGAGGTAAAAATGGAAATAAAAACAGGCGACATAGTCCGATCCGAATACGGAAGAGATAAACAACGCTATTTTTATGCGGTAAAAGCCGAAGGCGAATTCGTAATGATAGCCGACGGAATGGTTCGTAAAATTGACGATCCCAAAAAGAAAAAACTAAAGCACGTCGTTTTTATAGCAAGACCCGACACTCGCGTAAGAGAGAAGCTCATATCAAGTGAGCTCATCTACGACGCCGAGATAAGAAAGTCGTTAAGACAGCTCGGCTTCTGCGACGATTACGACGGCTACGGCAAAGCCGAAGATAACTGACTGTGAAGGGATGAGGCGAAAAAATGTCAAAAGATGATGTTATTGAATTTGAAGGCACGGTAGTAGAATCGTTGCCGAACGCAATGTTCGTAGTAGAACTCCCGAATAAGCACAAGATACTTGCGCATATATCGGGCAAACTCAGAATGAATTATATACGCATACTGCCCGGAGATAAGGTCACGGTTGAAATGTCACCCTACGATCTTACAAAAGGCAGAATAACATGGCGCTCAAAGTAAGCGCGTCGAAAGGATGAATCACAATGAAGGTACGTTCCTCGGTAAAACCAATGTGTGAGAAATGCAAGGTCATCAGGCGCAAGGGCGCAGTGATGGTAATCTGCGAAAACAAAAAGCACAAGCAGAAGCAAGGCTGAACGGAGGTGTGTTAAATGGCACGTATAGCAGGTATCGATCTCCCGAAGGAGAAAAGAATTGAAATCGGTCTTACCTACATTTACGGTATAGGCATCAACAAATCAAAAGAGCTGCTTGCAGCAACGGGAATCAACCCCGACACAAGAGTTAAAGATCTCACCGACGACGAAAACGCGTTGATCAGAGATTACATCGACAAGAACTTCATCGTTGAAGGCGACCTCAGAAGAGACGTTTCCCTCGACATAAAGAGACTTGTTGAGATCCAGTGCTACAGAGGCACAAGACACAGAAAGGGCTTGCCTGTCAGAGGACAGAGAAGCAAGACCAATGCAAGAACGAGAAAAGGTCCTAAGAAGACCATTGCTAACAAGAAGAAGTAATAGGAGGATAGGATAAATGGCTCAGAACGCAAAAAAGGCGGTTACCAGGAAGAGAAGAGAGCGCAAGAACATTGAAAGAGGCGCAGCTCATATCCAGTCCACCTTCAACAACACGATCGTAACTATCACCGACGTAGACGGCAACGCTCTTTCGTGGGCATCGGCCGGCGGACTCGGATTCAGAGGCTCAAGAAAATCCACTCCCTTCGCAGCACAGCTTGCAGCAGAAACTGCAGCAAAGGCAGCAATGGAGCACGGCCTTAAGAGCGTAGAGGTTTACGTTCGCGGCCCCGGTCAGGGAAGAGAAGCAGCTATCAGAGCGCTTCAGACGGCAGGACTCGAGATCAACATGATCAAAGACGTTACCCCCATTCCCCACAACGGTTGCAGACCGCCCAAAAGAAGAAGAGTATAACGGAGGTGCGATGACTAATGGCAAGATATACCGATTCCGTCTGCCGTCTTTGCAGACGTGAGAACCAGAAATTATTTTTAAAAGGCGAAAGATGCTATTCTGAGAAATGCGCCATGAATAAGAGAGCTTACGCACCCGGCCAGCACGGTCAGGGCAGAAAGAAGATCTCTGAATACGGCACTCAGCTCAGAGAGAAGCAGAAGGCAAGAAGATTTTACGGCGTACTTGAGAGCCAGTTCGCAAAATACTACGAAATGGCTGTTAAGAAATCCGGCATCACCGGTGAGAATTTGCTCCAGATCCTTGAGAGCAGACTCGACAACGTCGTTTACAGAGCAGGTTTCGCAATGTCGAGACCCGAGGCTCGTCAGCTCGTACGTCACGGTCATTTCACCGTAAACGGCAGCAAGGTAAATATTCCCTCTTATCTTGTTAAGGCAGGCGACGTGATCGCCATCAAGGAGAAGAGCCTTTCAAGCGAGAAGATCAAGGCAATACTCGAGAAAAACGCAGGACGTCCCGTTCCGAAGTGGCTCGACGTTGACTTTGAGAACAAGGTCGCAAAGGTCATCACCCTCGCCGCAAGAGAAGATATCGATCTCCCCGTAGCAGAGCATATGATCGTCGAGCTTTACTCCAAGTAATTCTCGCACCGTTGCTTTCAGGGAACCAATAAAATTAAATCAGGAGGGTAATTATGATAGAGATCACGAAGCCGAATATAGCGGTGGAAGATATGTCAGAAGACGGTCGCTATGCGAAGATCGTATTAGAGCCGTTGGAGCGTGGCTATGGCATAACACTCGGAAACTCACTCAGAAGAGTATTATTGTCAATATTACCTGGCGTTGCAGCAACAAGCGTTAAGATAGACGGAATTCAGCACGAATTCTCAACTATCGAAGGCGTTAAAGAAGACGTTACCGAAATTATCCTGAACATCAAGGGAATCCGTGCAAAGCTTTACAGCGACGGACCCAAGGTAGTTTATATCCAGGCAGAGGGCGAAGGCGTCGTTACTGCCGGCGATATCAAATGCGATTCCGACGTTGAGATAATCAACAAAGATCTTTACATCGCCTCTCTTAACGAGGACGGTAAGCTCTTTATGGAGATCACACTTGATCACGGCAGAGGCTACGTGCCCGCAGAAAAGAATAAGCAGAACGGTCATCAGATAATCGGACTTATATCGGTCGACTCGATATATACTCCCGTATTAAAGGTAAACTACACCGTTGAAAACACCCGTGTAGGCCAGATAACCGACTACGATAAGCTTATTTTAGAGGTCTGGACCGACGGCACCATTGCCGCGCAGGATGCGGTAAGTATGGCTGCAAAGGTTATGAGCGAGCATCTCGGACTCTTTATTGATCTTTCCGCCGATGCACTTCAGGCAGGCGTATGGACGACACCCAAAGAGACTCGCAAGGAAAAGATATTTGAAATGACTATTGAGGAGCTCGAACTTTCAGTTCGTTCCTTCAACTGTCTTAAGAGAGCAGGCATCAACACTGTTGAGGATCTTGTAGCCAAGACCACCGACGACATGATGAAGGTGCGTAATCTCGGTAAGAAATCGCTCGACGAAGTCATCAACAAGCTCGATTCACTCGGCTTGAAACTTCAGGACGACGAAGAATAATTCGAGCAAAAGGAGGATATTAACATGCCCGGCACAAGAAAATTAGGCAGACCTACTGCCTCAAGAATAGCAATGCTCCGTGCAATGGTAACGTATTTGCTTGAAAACGGCAGAATCGAGACCACTGAGACCAGAGCAAAGGAAGTCCGCAGCGTTGCAGAGAAGATGATAACGCTCGGAAAGAAAAACACTTTAGCGGCACGCCGTCAGGCTTTAAGTTATATCACCAAGGAAAGCGTCGTTAAGAAGCTTTTTGAGGAGATAGCACCCCAGTATGCAGAGCGTAACGGTGGCTACACCCGCATAATCAAGACAGGTCCCCGTCGCGGCGACGCAGCCGAGATGGCGATCATTGAATTGATATAAGACTATTGAAAGTCGCGAGGGTATAAGATACCCCGAGTTTCAATAACCGTTAAACGGGCCTTGCAAAAGCAAGGTCCGACACGGGCCCATAGCTCAGCTGGGAGAGCGCCGCGTTCGCAATGCGGAGGCCAGGGGTTCGATCCCCCTTGGGTCCACCAAAATAATAAGACCACCCTTTTGGGTGGTCTTATTATTTTTTGCGAAGCAAAAAGAAGGGGGATCGAACTGCGAATGGGAGCAGATGGGAGCGAAAGGGAGCAGATGCGACGGAGAAACAGTTCGGGGAACTGTTTCGAATTCGCCCAAGCGAAGCAAAGCGAGCGCGAGAAATCCCCCTTGGGTCCACCAAAACAATGAGACCACCCTTTTGGGTGGTCTCATTGTTTTGCGAATCAAAGAATTAAACAACTTTTCAATATCCGCTTGCTTTTGCCGTTTGGCTTATGCTATAATAAAATCACTGTATACGGAGTGATAAAATGAGCGAAATATTAAAAACGGTAAGTAAAAACGGCAAAACGCTGTCTATTCGTAAAACCGCGCTCTCCGAGCGTGAAAATATCCTGTCGCTTCAGCGCGAGGTGGTAAACGCAATAGCAAATAAGGAATGGTTCGTTGAAATAACGGCTGATGAGATAACCGAGTCGGCAGATATGGACTTTATCATCGGCGCCTACGACGGCGACAGACTCGTTGCCTTTTCTCTCACCGTCCTTAACCGCGACTGCGACAGAAGCGTCGGCAAAAAATACGGCTTCGACCCTGAAAAATGCGCTACCTTCGACTCGGTCTTCGTCCATCCCGAATATCGCGGCTTCGGACTTCAGCAGGCCTTTATCGAGCTTGCCAAGCAGAAGGCGAGGGAAAACGGTGCCACGTCGCTTTGGGCAACGGTATCGCCTTATAACATTTACAGTCACCGAAACTGCGAGCAAAGAGGGTTTTACTGCTATAAATGTAACGAATACCTCTACGGCGGCAGACTGCGCGACGTTTTAGTGCTTGAAATCCGACCTGATTTTACATAAAGCTGATTTGATTTTACTTTACACGGCAGCTTAAGCTGTGCTAAAATTGCTGTGTTTGGTAAATAACGAAAATAGCGGTTGATTTGTTTGCCGCGTTTTGTTATACTGAATAAACGATTTTTGAATATTTATATTTTTTCGCAAAAAATTAAAAAGGCGTTGACATATATATACTACAATAAATTAAAATATTTTTTGGGAGGAAGATCCATGTTAAAGTTTTTGCTAAGAGTAATTACCGTTTCTCTCTCGGTAGCGCTTTTGATGCCGTCGCTTGCAGGCTGCGTAACGCAAAAGGCACCGCCGATTAAAAACCTTATAAGCGTTTTGTCGGCAGGCGTAGATAAAAGCGGCAAGAAAAATATCACCGATGCGCTTGACGAAGCGGTCGAGAAGTGCCTCGAAAGCGGCTCGGTGCTTTATTTCCCAAAGGGAAGATATAAGGTGTCCGACTACACCACGATTCCCCGAAACGTATCGGTTTACGTCGCCGAGGGCGCCGTATTCGATATTGCAGAGGACGCAGAGCTTTCCATTAAAAGCCTTGTTTTCGAGGCGCCGAACGAGAAGATATTTACAGGTGCGGGGCTTGTTAAAAATATGAGCTCCTACGTTTCGGTGCGTCCCGAGTGGTTTGGCGCAAGAGCAGACGACAATAAGGACGACAGCGAGGCAATAAAAAAGGCAATTTATGCCGCAGGCGGCTCGATTTATCTTTCCGAGGGCACCTATAATATTGATACTCCCGTTGATTTTGAGGAGCTCGGTGCAGGCGGCGGAAGTGCAATAGCAATTCGCGGAAGCCAGAAGGGCAAAACCGTTATAAAGGTAAAAGACGGCATTACCGCCTTTGAAAACAGAAACGAGGGCGTCGGCGTTTCGAGCTATTTCTTTGAGGACCTTGTTTTCGAGGGTAACGGCACGGGCGAGGCTATCTATCTTATGCATCAGGTCTATATTGCAAACTGCACCTTCAAAAACCTCACTCGCGGACTTTACGCCAACAAGGCGGGAATGAGCAGCTTCCTTTACAACACCGCCGAAAATATCACCGACAGCGTCTTTGAAATAGGCGACGATACGATGTTTATCTATTTCTACGGAAACTATGCCGAAAGCTGCGGCACCTTGGTTAAGGTAAGAGGCGGCGGCGCAAGATGCACCGGTATTCAGATTACAAACTGCAGCACCAAGGATATGACCGGTTATGACATCGATCTTTATGCCGCGGGCGGTGACACCAACTTCGTTGACGGTTGTCGCTTCGAGGGCGGCACGGGAAAGGCGTTTATAAAGATCGCTCAGGTGCTTCACACCCACGTTTCCGAAAACGAAATAATAGGCGCCAATAACGGCAAATCGGGCATTGTGTTTGAGGGCGACAGCCACAGCGCAGTTGTAAACCAGAATATGATAAGCGGCACCGAAAATGCAGTTGTAATTGCGGGAAGCAGCTACGGCTCGGTTTCGGAAAATTTCCTTAAAAACAACGAAACCGATATAGCGCTTTACTCGGCAAACGGCTATTCCGTCCATTCCAACTGGCTCTATTCCGATACTCCCGTTAAAATGCTCGGTCAGAACCACAGAATTTCAATTGCGAATAACAGCTATAAAAAGGACGGCGCCGCTCATCTTGCAAATTATTCCGACGATTTTATGACGGCAGAGAACAACAAACTCGATACCGCCGAGCCTTCGCGCGAGAGAATTCTCACCGGTGAAAAGAGCATTGACACCGATTTCATTGAAAGAACCGAGATATCGGCAAGACTTCCGAGAAGCGACGAAAACACCGTTTCGGTTTCAAATCTCATTAACGCCGAAACCGATTTCACCGCAGCTTTAAAGAGCGCGGCAGAAGCTCTTAAAGACGGCGGAATGATAATTGTTGACGCGGGTGAATATACCCTTAACGAGGATATTACTCTTCCCGAAAACATTGTTCTTGCAGTGCTTCCCAATGCAAAGATAACGGTTGCAAAAGGAAAGACGCTTGAAATTCTCTCCTCCGACGTAAGCTATTTAACTCCCATGGAGATATTTGACGGAAGCGTTAAGATGGCAAATGCAAAATATATTCTTTCCGAGTGGTTCGGCGCATTAAACGGCTCTTCGGCAAAGGACAGCGCTCCCGCCGTTGAAAAGGCGATAGCCACGGGCGCAGCCACCCTTCGCTTTGCCCGCGGAAGCTATTTGTTTACCACCTCCGTCGATATCCCCGCAGGCACGAAGATCGAGATGCTCGGCGAGGGCCACAATATAACCAAGCTGAACTCTTCGGGCGATATAACGGTATTTTCTGCCCAAAACGTCTCCGAAAACGATAGCTTCTCGATAGCCGCCATCTCCGGTGACGGCGATGCGAAAAGCGCAAGCTTTATAGATTATGTCGCCAAGGAACCGAATACCGTTGCCTACTTAAAAGCGGGCGACTTCTTCGGAAATAACTACGATTATCTTATCAAGACCGAAAATATAAGCGGCAGGGTAGAGATAGCCGACTTCTATATAGGAAACGTAAACAACGGCTATTTCATCAACGCCACCGACAACGTTTACGGACTCAGAAGCCTCACCGTTGGCATGAGTGAGCATACGGTATATATCGACGGCAAAAAGCCCGACGGCAGCCGCTCCAAAAATCACGTTTACGTAAACTTCTGCTCCGTTATGAGCCAGAAAAACCTCGTTATGAAAAACGTTGAGGACGTGCTTTACTCTGCGGCGGGCTACGACTCTGCGGTTGGTAAATTCGATGCAACCCTTACCTTTGAAAATATTAAGGACGGCATCTTTGAAACAACCTATATCACCTCGGCAAACAAGCACGGCGTAATTATAAGAGATTGCGAAAACTTCACCCTTTTGGGCAATGAGATCCACTCGCTTGTAGACGCGGTTGTTGTTGAAAACAGCAAAAACGTTATTCTTCAGGATAACTGGTATTACAATACCAAGGGCATATCAAATCAGCTTATAAATAACGAGGGCGTTACAATTATAGGAAACCCCGTTGTAACTATCGGCGGCGAAAATAACCTCTTCATTTCAAATGAGGGAAGCGAGGATATTACCCTTATTGCAAACCTTTACGATACCGCTATAAACGCAATTGACTACAACGATAAGGAAATAAGCGGCACGGGCAACTTCGAAAAGGCAATAACCGCAACCGTAAATACCGTTCCCGACAGACTCGACCTTACCGAATTCAAGGCACTTCTTACCACTTATAACGGCGATACCGTTGACGATTCACGCTCGGGCGTTATTTACAAGAGCGGCACAGACGTTATAATGGATAACTTTACGGGTGGTTGGTTCGGCACCGCAGGTATGACGTCGGTTAACAAAATTTCCGTTGCAGGCTTTAATTTAAAGGCAACCTTATTGCGTGACGTTTACACCGAGGTAAATACCGGCAGAAACTTCACCATTGAGCTTTCGGAGGAAAGCCCCACAAAGATAACCTCAATGGTTACCGACTCCAAAAACTCCATTGCAATATCCTTCCACTACCTGGAAAACGGCGTTGCAATGAGAATTAAATCAAAGGGCGGCGTAAAGCAGGCAAGCCACGAAAAGCGCGACATTGTAATTTACAGCGGCGACGCTCAACCGGAGGAGTTTGATCTTGATATCACCTTTGAGGTAAGCGGAAAGGATCTTATCATAAAGGTTAACGACGTTTCGGCAACTGTTACAAACGGCGCAGAACTTTTGGCAAGTGAGGTTTACTTCTCCTGCACCACATCTTGCTTCGGCGCGGCGGCAATGGACGTTGAAATTCACTCCTTAAACGGCGAAGAAATAAAATAAACGGTAAAAAGCGGACTTGAAAAGTCCGCTTTTTTTATTGAAAAGAAAGGAAATATATTATATAATAAATATAAAGGGGGAAATGAAATGAGAAAAAATATTGTAAAAGCAGCGTGCCTTATATTGTGCGCGGCGCTGATGCTGCCTCTCGCGGCGGGCTGTGCGCAGTCTTACGGTACCTTGCCGCTTAAAAATATGAAAAGCATAATCTCCTTCGGAGCCGATAACAGCGGGAAAAGCGATATCTCCGCCGCTCTTTCGTCGGCGGCAGCGGCTTGCGGTAAGTTGGGAACGGTGCTTTATTTCCCCGTGGGCAGATATAAAATAGAAGCAACTGCCGAGATACCGAGAGAAATATCGGTAATAATGGCAGAAAACGCCGTTTTCGATATTTCCGAAAATGCAGAGCTTAAAATAAAAAGCCTCGTATTCGAGGCACCCGAGAGCAAGATATTCGACGGCGCAGGCAAGGCTCACTCCTTCTCGCCTTACGTTTCGGTAAAGGCAGAGTGGTTCGGCGCCGTGAAAAACGACGGAGCCGACGACAGCGCCGCTATCCAAAAGGCGCTTTTTGCCTCAAACGGCAACCTCTACCTTGAAAGCGGCGTTTACGACATATATTCCCCCGTAAACGTCGACGCGTCTGCAATGGATCTGTCGGGAAGCGCGCTTTCCGTTCGCGGCAAGGATAAAACGGTTATAAAAATACACGGCGGCATCACCGCCTTTGAAAACAGAGTGGAAGCAAACGGCGCAAACGGCTACTACTTTGAAAACCTCTCGTTTGAGGGCGACGGCACGGGCGAAGCACTCTACCTTATGAAGCAGGTCTACCTCTCAAACTGCACCTTTAAAAACCTCTCGCGCGGTCTTTTTGCCAATAAGGCGGGAATGTCGAGCATACTTTACAATAGCGCCGAAAACGTAAGCGGAAACGTCTTTGAAATAGGCGACGACACCATGTTTATCTACTTTTCCGGCAATTACGCCGAAAAATGCGGCACTCTCATAAGAGTAGTCGGCGGCGGCGTGCGTACCACGGGAATTCAGATATCCAACTGTCAGACCAAGGATATGACCGATTACGATATCTGGCTTTCCGCCTCGGGCGGCGACACCAACTATATAAACGGCTGTCGCTTTGAGGGCGGAAGCGGCAAGGCGTTTGTCTATATGGAAACTATCCAGTTCCCCCATATCACCGAAACCGAGATGATAGGCTCCAATAACGGCAAAAACGGCGTAGAGGTGTCAGACTGCACCCACGCCATATATTTCAATAAAAACGTTATAACCGGAACGAAGGACGCGATATCTGTCAAGGGCAGTAATTGGACCGCAATAAGCGAGAACCTGCTTTATAGCAATGAAAAGGATATTGCGATCTATTCAAATATCGGCGTTTCGGTAAGAGAAAACTACCTTTGCTCCGATATTCCGATAGCGGCATACGGCGTAAACCGCGGCGTAACGGTAACCGAGAATTTCTGCAAAGCCCCTTTTGAGCCTTCGAAGAATTTCTCAACCGATGAGTTTGCGGTATTTGATAAAAATGAAGAGGCGGGCGACCTTCCGAGCCACTCCGACGTGATCGGAGAAGGCAAAAAGGCAACCACCGAATTGATTTATAAGCAGGACATTGTAATAAATCTCCCTACTAAAAACGAAAAAACCGTGTTGCTTTCCGAGCTTTTGGAAAACAACACCGTTTCCGAGGCCTTTAAAGCGGCTGTGAGCCGTTTGAAGTCGGGCGGAATGATAATAGTCGAAGCGGGAAGCTATCTCTTAGAGGAGGATATAACGCTTCCCGAGAATATAACACTTGCAATGCTTTCGGGCGCACTGCTCGAGATAAAAGAGGGCAAAACGCTTACTCTTTTGTCAAGCGACGTCTCCTATTTGGCACCCACCAAAATATTTGAGGGAAGGGTAAGCCTTAAAAATGCCGATTACGTTCTCTCCGAGTGGTTCGGCGCCGAGGTCGGTTCGGGAAGGGATTGCGCTGCGGCAATATCCCTTGCAATTTCTTCGGGAGCCAAAACGCTTCGCCTTTTTGAAGGCAAATATCTTTTCACAAAATCGGTAAGCGTTGATGGCGGAACAAGCATTTCAATCGTAGGCGAGGGCCACAACAAAACGTTTCTCAAATGTATTAACAAGATAAATTACTTTGCTTTAAACGGCGCGGCGGATAACGACAGCTTTTCTCTCCTTGCCCTTTCGGCAGACGGAAACAGCAAGAACTCCACCTTGGTCGCGGCAAGCTCAGCCTCATCGGCAAGCGTAAGGATATCCGACGTATTTGCAAATTATTTCGCCACGGTAGCCGATATTTCAAGCCTTTTTGGCGGCGTAGAGCTTTCCGACCTTTACGTAACCAACAGTAAGCGCCCCTATATCTTCAAGGCGACCGATAACGTAACGGGACTTCGAAGCCTTACCCTTTCCGTTTCGGAATACACTATGGATATCGACGGCAAAAAGTCTGACGGAAGCCGTGCTAAAAACTACAATTTCCTGAATTTCTGCTCGGTAGAGAACCAGAAAAACTTGTCGGTCAAAAACGTTGAGGAGTTTTTCTACTCGGCGTCGGGCTACGACTTTGCAATAGGTGGCTTTGAGGCAACGCTTTATTTTGAAAATGTCAAAAACGGAATGTTTGAGGGAAGCTACGTCACCTCGGCAAACACCTACGGCGCCCTCCTCAAAAACTGCGAGGATTTTAAGCTCTGCGCAAACGTAATGACCGAGCATATAAACTCGGTCAAGACAGAGGGCGGAAGCAATATAGAAATAGTCGATAACTGGTTCTTCAGATGTAAGAAAACGGCGATAAACGTCGTTGACGGCAAAAACGTTTCGGTAAAGGGAAACCTTTTCCCCTACACTGCAGGCATCGGCGAGCTGCTGTTTTACGGTAAAAACAGCGAGATAATTTTCGCCGCAAACGTCTATCACGATAACGGCACCAACGTTTCAAGCAGCTTTGCTCCCCTTGAAAGCTATGCGAATTATAGCGCCGCAGGTGTTATAAGCGCTCCCAAGGCTCCCCAGAAGCTTCCCTTTGAGGATTTTGAGGCGCTTAACTACGCCGAGTTCGGAGATATAAACCGTCCTACCGAAGCGGCAGCGGCTTACGGCAATAACGGTGCGCTTTGTCTTGAGGCGTTTTCGGGCGGCTGGTTCAGCAACGTCGGCGTAGTATCGAAGGAAAAAACGGCGGTAAACGGACTTTCCGCAAAGATCACCCTTATATGTGACGCCTCCCTTGAAACAAACAAGAGCCGCAACTTCACGTTGGAGCTTTCGAAGGACGCGCCCACCGCAATGTCGTCCGATGCACAGGAGTGGTACGGCAAGACCGACTCAAAGGACGCTCTCTCAATAAGCTTTTTCTTCACCGAAACGGGAGTTTCGATGCAGGCAAGAGCAAAGGGCGAGCTCGGCTCGGCGGTAATACTGAAACGCCCCACCGCAATTTCAAAGGGCGATCAAATGCCAACGGTCATTGATATCGAGCTTTCGTTTTCGGTAAACGGAAACGACCTTGCACTGACGGCAAACGGCGCGCGCATAATAATTAAAAACGGTGCCGCACTCCTTCCCGACAGCGCATATCTCACCTTCTTCGTCCAGTCCTACGGCTCGGCTTCGCTTACGGCGAATATAACCGAAATAAATAACGAAGCGGTAAAATAAAAAAATAAAACACCCGAGAGCTTCGGGTGTTTTATTTTACTTTTTGTAAACGTTGCTTTCCTTAACGATGTATTCGGGTCTGCCCTTGACCTCGTTAAAGATGTGCGAGAGATACTGCCCGATAATGCCGAGAAGCAGCATTATAATTCCGCCAACCGCCAAAACCGCGATAATAACGGGGTCAAGCCCCACTATCCAGCTTCCGTAAAGCGTTGCGCGAACGATATCCACTACCGTCCACACCGCCGCGGCGGCAACGGAAAGAATACCGAGAAGCGTTGCAAGCTTCAGAGGCGCTGTGGTAAATGAAACGATGCCGTTTACAGCATATTTAAAGAGCTTTATAAACGACCACTTGGTAACGCCCGCCGCGCGCTCGACGTTTTTGTATTCGAGCCACACCGTCTTAAAGCCTACCCACTCGTAAAGACCCTTTGAAAAGCGATCGGTCTCGGGAAGCTCCCTCACGGCGTCTACCATTTCCTTTTTCATCAAGCGAAAATCTCTCGAGCCGCCCATAACGTTAAGACCGCTCGTCTTATTGAGGATCTTATAAAAAAGATTTGCAAAAAAGCTTCTTATCGGCGGCTCGCCGGTGCGGGAAATACGTCTTGTTGCGGCAGAGTCGGCGCCTTGCTCCTTAATTGCGGCAATCATTTCGGGAAGCATCGAGGGAGGATCCTGCATATCGGCGTCCATCACCGCAACGTAGTCGCCCTCGGCGGCGTCAAGCCCTGCAAGGATAGCCGCCTCCTTGCCGAAATTGCGCGAAAAGGAAATGTATTTAACCCTGCTGTCGTCCTCAAAGCCCTTTATTACAGAAAGAGTATTGTCACGGCTGCCGTCGTTTACGAAGATAAACTCAAATGAGTTATCCTTCATTTCGGAGGCAACTTTTTTTAACTCCTCGTAGAGTATCGGAAGCACCTGCTCCTCGTTGTAGCAAGGTATGATAAGAGAAAGCATCTCCATAATTTACACCTCTTATAAAATATGCCGCAGTGAAGGACACTGCGGCATAAATCGTTTATTTTGCAAAGTCAACCGCGCGCGATTCGCGGACAAGATTCAATTTTATCTGACCGGGATAATCAAGCTCGTTTTCAATTTTCTTTGCCATTTCTCTTGCGAGCAAAACAAGCTCGTCGTCCTTAACGACCTCGGGCTTGACCATAACGCGAATTTCTCTGCCTGCCTGAATTGCAAAGCATTTGTCAACGCCGTTGAAGGAGTTTGCAAGCTCCTCAAGCTTTTCAAGACGCTTGATGTAAGACTCGATGTTCTCTCGTCTTGCGCCGGGACGTGCCGCAGAAACGGCGTCTGCCGCCTGAACAAGACAAGCGGTAATGGTCTTTGCCTCAACGTCGCCGTGGTGCGCCTGAATGGCGTGGATAATGTCGTTGGATTCCTTGTATTTCTTCGCGGTCTCAACGCCTATCTCGATGTGAGAGCCCTCAAGCTCGCTGTCAAGCGCCTTGCCTATATCGTGCAAAAGACCTGCGCGCTTTGCCTGAGTGGGATCAAGACCGAGCTCGGAAGCCATCATAGCGGCAATGTAAGCGACCTCGAGAGAGTGGTCCAAAACGTTCTGACCGTAGCTGGTGCGGTATTTAAGTCTGCCGAGAATTTTAATAAGCTCGGGATGAATTCCGTGAATACCCGCCTCGAAAACTGCCGATTCGCCCGCCTGCTTGATAGAAGCCTCAACGTCGCGGCGGCATTTTTCAACTGTCTCCTCGATTCGTGCGGGGTGGATACGTCCGTCAACGACGAGTCTTTCAAGAGTAAGGCGTGCGATCTCCTTTCTGACGGGATCGAAGCTCGAAATGGTAATAGCCTCGGGAGTATCGTCGATAATAAGGTCAACACCCGTCATCTGCTCGATGGTGCGGATATTTCTGCCCTCTCTGCCTATTATTCTGCCCTTCATTTCATCGTTGGGAAGGGAAACGACGGAAACGGTAGCCTCCGAAACGTGATCCGACGCAACGCGCTGAATAGCGGTGGTTATTATCTCTCTCGCGAGCTTTTCGGAGTTGTCCTTGGTCTCCTGCTCGACGTTTTTGATAATAACGGCAGATTCGTGCCTAATCTCGCTTTCAAGACTTGTGAGAAGCTGCTGCTTCGCCTGTTCAACGGTAAGACCGCTGATTTTTTCAAGCATACCGAGCTGGCTCTTTTTGATGTCGGCAAGCTCGACCTGCAACGCTTCGTTTTCCTTTATTTTGTTTTGGAGCTGAGCCTCCTTAACGTCCATCTGCTCGGCGCGCTTGTCGATCTGCTCTTCTTTTTTCTGCACCCAGCTCTCCTGACGCTGAAGCTCGCTTCTGCGCTCCTTGATCTCTCTGTCAGCATCCTGACGCGATCTCAAAATTTCTTCCTTTGCCTCAATAAGAGACTCCTTTTTCTTGCTTTCGGCAAGCTTTATTGCCTCGTTGATGATTCTCTTTGCTTCATCCTCCGCAAGACCTTTTTTGGATTCGGCAACTTTTTTTCTGTATTGGATACCGACGAAAACGCCGATAAATAATGCTAAAAAAGCTGCGGCGATAATTAAAATAACCGCCAAAATAGGATCCATACTTTCTGTCACTCCTTAAAATAGAATAAAAAACGGGAAAACCCGCAATGCCCGAAAGGCAAACTCCGAAAAAATCGGAGAAATATATCATCAAAAGCCGTTTTTTGACTTAAAATGAACGTGATAAATGCGTGCAAAACAAAAAAGATAATAGAAATCACACCCTACAAAGATAACACTTTGCAGAGTTGAAACAGAAATATATAGTTAGACGAAAATTAAAGACACGGAAACTGCGGCGATCCGATCAGGCACATCGCTGAAATTAGCACGGCATCGGATTATTTTACGTCCGCGGCAGAATCGATAGTATCATTTGCGCTATCGATAGATGATAAAGCTTCTTCATAAGTCTTGAGAACTTCCTTCTCAATCTTATCTCTGAGATCTTTTGAAATGGGATGCACAATGTCGACATAGCGTCCGTCAGGCGTTTTTCTGCTGGGCATAGCGATAAAAAATCTGTCCTGACCCTTGATAATTTTTAAATCGTGAATTGCAAGTTCATTGTCGAGAGTAACGGAGACAATAGCCTTCATTTTGTCATCGACGCTGACTTTTCGGATCTTAACGTCTGTAACAGTCATAATAGTCACCTCAAAAAGCGCATTTTTTCGCTTGGGATGTTTACTTTTTCTCCGTTTTGCAATATAATATATACGGAGCAAGTAAAAAAAGAGGTGCCGGCTAATGTTCAACATTGATTTGTCTGATAAAATTCATTTCATAGGGATCGGCGGTGCGTCAATGAGCGCTCTGGCGCTGTTTCTCGCCGAGAACGGTCACATGATATCCGGGTCCGATAATAATGATACCACATATTTGTTTAAAAATCAAGAAAATATCAAAACTTTTATCGGACATAATGAAAAAAATGTGGGAAATGCACAAACGGTAATATATACCCGCGCGGTAGGGGAGCAAAACCCCGAGCTTGTCTATGCCCGAAAAAACGGTCTTAAGGTGCTTGAGCGCGCCGAGCTTTTGGGCATTATCGGCGACGGATATAAAAAGACCGTTGCCGTTGCGGGAACCCACGGAAAGACCACCACGACCTCGCTCGTTTCAACTATATTTCTCTCAATGGGACTTGATCCCACCGTTATGGTCGGCGGCAAGATGCAATGCACCGATTCCAACTTCGTTTTGGGAAAGAGCGATTACTTTATCTACGAGGCGTGCGAGTATTACGATGCATTTTTGAATTTCCGTCCGAACTGTGCGGTAATTTTAAATATCGAGCTTGACCATCCCGACTATTTCAAGAGCTACTCGCAGCTCGAGAGCTCCTTCGTTTCCTTTTCTCAAAAGGTAAGAGAGGGCGGCTTTACGGTAGTCAATAAGAACGATGAGGGAATAAAAAAGCTCCTTTCGGAAAACAAATTTAAAAATCCCATCACCTTCGGATTTACCGATGATTGCGATATCTTCGCCGAAAATATGAAGATAGGCGACGGCGGCGCAAGCTATACCCTCAAAGTGAAGGATAACGAGCCGATAGAGGTGCGCCTCTCGGTAGGCGGCGAGCATAACGTACTCGATTCGCTTGCGGCGTTCGGCGTAATTTACGGCTTCGGACTTGACTTAAAGGCGGCGGCAGAGGTCGCGGGCGACTTTATCTCTCCCAAACGCCGCTATGAGCTCGTTTTCAAGAAGGACGACCTCACGGTGATCGACGATTTCGCCCACCACCCCACCGAGCTAAACGCCACCTTGAAAATGGCGCGCGCCGGCAATTACGACACTGTTATCGCCGTTTTCCAGTCGCATACCTACACTCGCACGGCGGCGTTGTTGCACGACTTTGCCGCAAGCCTTAAGCTTGCAGACCACGCGATAATACTTCCCATCTACGCCGCAAGGGAAAAGGATATCTATAATATCTCCTCAAAGGATATCGCTTCTCTCGTTCCCGGCTCCGAAACGGCAGAGAGCTTTGAGGAGGCGGCGGCAAAGGCGAAGGCAAAAATAAGAGGCAAAACGGTAATACTCACCGTCGGCGCAGGCGATGTCTATAAGGTTTGGGAATATCTCAAATAAAACAAAGCTCCCACCCCTCACGGGTGGGAGCTTTTAATTATATCTTCGTTATGTCTGTAATCGCGAAAGCGTAAAAAACGGTCTTATGCAATAACGGGAACGATAGTTACGGAGGTTACGCCTTCATAGCTTAATTCTGCGGTCACAACGCCGTTTACGGGGGATATAACGTTAGAAACGGTAGTTCCGTCGGAATTTATGACGGTAACGGTGTAGAGCATATCAGAGAAACGCTCGGGGGTGTATTTGAGAGTCATATCAACCGCTCCGTCGGTTGCGGTGATAACGCAGGAGGCATCGCGGTTGACCCTGATATCGTAGCTTTTGCCGTTATATCTGACCTGACGGACTCCCATAAACTCATAGACGTTGTTGAAGGTGGGTGCGATATGCAATCCGTCGTGCTCGGCGGTAATGCCTACCAGACTGTAGGTGTAGGTTGCGGGAACCAGACCGCTTTCGGGAAATTCTCCGTTCAGTCCTTCCAACCAGCTACCGCCTCCTTTTGCCGTAAGATCCGATACCAGACGGTTGTATTCATAGACCTTGGCGATATCTGCCAGACGGTCGGTCGTGGACTGGGCGCCCTCGTATTCGGTACGGGCCATAAGCTCATAGAATACGGGGTAGAAGATGTAACCGCCGTTTTCGAGATGACGTCCGTAAGAGGCGTTACTCCAGACGTTGATGGCTGCGGGACCGTGCCACCATGCTACGCGCAGCTTTTTGTTCTCGAGGTTGTTGATGGAAATGGTGTTGGTAACGGCAGCCAGACGAAGACCTTTGGCCTCAAGCTCCTCGAGCTGTTGGCGGGTGATTGCCTTCTGAATGGCCTGACCGTAGGAGAGAATATCCGCTCCGGTGCGATCCTCTCCGCTGATAACACGGTCGCCGTCTATCCAGTCGAAGATGGATTTTGCCTTGGCAGCGTCTGCAAGGCCGTATTTCATTATCTCGAAGTTGTGGAAGGTCAGACCGTAATCAACCTTACGGCCGTCGGAGTCGATACAGGCAATGTAGCGGCCTGTGCTCTCTGACCAGTAGAGCTCGTTGAATTTGGTTTTAACGGTTTCGGCAAGTGACTCCAGCTCCTTGGCCTTGGCAACGTTTTCACCGCCAAGCATACGGTAGATACCTGCCATAGAGTGGAGAGCGTTATAGAACAGGGCATTGGAATATCCGTCGTAGCCGCCGAAGGGAAGATTGTCCCAGTAGTTGGAGGCGCTGGCGCCGTCCTTGCCCGTATTGTTCCAACAGTTTTTGCCCGTGTCTATGACGTAGTCGAAGCGCTCGGAGCCGTCGTCGTTGAGATAGGTGGATTCCTCGGTGAGGAGGATATATCCGTCCTTGCCGTGGAGGTAGTTGAGAATATAGCTCATGCAGGCCTCGACCTTATCCAGCACGGTGCGACCGTTTGATGCGTCGATAGAGGCATACTGACCGCCTGCGGTATCGTTGTCGGTGAGATATAAGAAGTCGGTGTTGCCCTCCCAGGAGATGACGTCGTAAACGGCGGCAATATAGCGGAAGGTGCCGTCATAGTGAATGGAATAGCAGTCGCCGACCTGCCAGTAGGGGTAGGTGCCCCATGACCACATATAGCCCGTGGATACCTGCGGGAAGGAGAGTAGCTTACCCTTTAACTCATTGATGTAGCCGGTGTTGCCGCTCCACATCATCTTTTCCGACATCCATTCATACCAGGTGGGCTCGTTTCCGAAACGATAGACAAGACCCTGTCCGTCGTCAACAAGACCGAACATATGCCACATAGCGTTTGAAACGTAGGCAACGGAATCGTTCTTATCGTTGTAAAAGATACCGTCTGTGTAGTCGGAATTGAAATCGTCGCCATCGAGAACGTAGTTGCTTTCCCAGTTAAGACTTTCGGTTACGGCGTAGTCGTTGGGGACTTTAAGGGTCTTTCCGTCGGCGCAGTCGGCCAAAAGACGGGTGATTGCCATATCAAATCCTGCGAGGGTAGCGGCCTTCAGTGTAAGACGAGTGCCGCTTACGGCGATCTCGTAGCCGTAGTTGCCAAGCTGCTCGGCGTCGCCGTCGGCAAAGTCAATAACAAGCTCCGTATCTGCGGAAGAAGGAGCTATCTCCAGCTCGGCGCCGGTAGCGCGCTTAATAACCTCTTTGAAGGAGTGGGCGGGAATTTTACCCGTATCGGAAGCGAATTGGATCACGTAGCCGGAGCTGCCGTTTGCAACCAGCTTCAAAAACGAGTTATTAGAGCCGATTCCGGGCGAGCATGAAGCCAGTGAAACGGTCGCAAGCAGTAAAGCGAGGATCGCGCAAAGAATGCGCTTTGCATATTTGAAGTTAAAATTCATAAAAACCTCCGTTGTGCGGTCTTTCGCCGTAATTTAATATATACTATTATTATATATGTTTTTATCTGTTTGTCAAGGCTGCGGGCAAAAAAGCCTTGATGAAACGGTATTGCAGATGAAATTTCCGAATATTTTATACTCTCCGTAGTAAAATAATTGCGGAGGTAGAAAAAATGGCAGTTGCAGTTATAAGAACGGTAATACTTTATATAATAATCGTTTTCGCGGTAAGGGTAACGGGTAAACGTCAGATAGGACAGCTCTCTCCCACCGAGCTGGTAATAACCCTGATGCTCTCCGAGCTTGCGGTGCTTCCCATGGAAGATATGCAAAAGCCGCTGCTTGCGGGGGTAATTCCCATTTTCGTGCTTGTAATAGTAGAGTTTTTCGTGTCGGCGGTCGTTCTTAAGAGCATACGGCTTCGACGGATACTCAACGGACGTCCCATGCCGATAATCGAAAACGGAAGAATAAACCAACAGAATATGAAAAAGATAAAGCTCTCACTCGACGAGCTTGCCGAGGAGCTGCGTATTTTGGGAAGCTACGATATCGAAACGGTATCGGAGGCGGTAATGGAAACTAACGGACAGATGAGCATCGTATTAAAGGAGGACTACGAGCCTCTTTGCAAGGACAACATGAAAGCCAAAAAAGAGGAGCGCAAGGTCCCCGCCGTCGTGATAAGCGACGGGGAAATACAAAAGGAGGGGCTTCTTAAGGCAGGAATAGATAAAGAGCAGCTAAAAAGCATTCTTCAAAAAAACGGCTGCAGCTCCGCCAAAGAGGTATTTTATATGACATCCAAGGCGAAAAACAGCTACTTCATAGTTAAAAAGGAGAAGAAACAATGAGAAATATAATAATTCCCGCCGTGCTTTTTATATTGGTAATCACCTTCGTGGCATTAAACCTCTTTTATATAACCGATAACGCCTCAAGGCTCGACGCGATACTCGTATCGGCGTCCGATGCAGCAAAAAACGGCGATTTTGAAGAGGCAACTGCCGAAGTAGAGCGCTTCAAGGAGGAGTTTTCCGCAGTAGGGAAATATCTCTTTGCGGTAATACAGCACAACGAGGTCGACGACGTCATCTTCTCTTCAAACAGACTTTTGGCTCTCTGCAACGCCGACACCAAGGAGCAGTTCCTCTCCGAAATAGAGGTAACGCGCGAATCGATAAAGCTTATCCGCGATGCTGAGATCCCCTATCTTGAAAATATCCTTTAAAAAAGCTCCCCTTAATTGGCGTGATACTCTTAACGGAGTATCACGCCGGTTCTATTCGCCTTTGGCGAGTGATATTGCTGCGCAGTGATATTCGGCTTACGCCGAGTGGTATTCGCTTCGCGAGTTTTAGAGCGAATAGAATATCACTGTGAGGCGTAGCCGAACAATATCACTGCCCGCAAGGGCAATATCACTCTTTGCGAAAGCAAAGAATATCACTCATAGACAGCAGAAAAAGAGAGAGTCTTACGGAATTTTGCTTCTGAATGACTCTCTCTTTCTGTATTTATTGCCAGTTTCGCATTTGTTTTACAAATGCATCGGGCTGCGCCCATACCCCTATCTTATTTCTCCGATAAGGACATCACCCATTAAAAGGGGAGCTTTTGATTTTATATTATTCCTTAACCTCGGCATCACCCTGCGCGTTTATGCCGGAGTGACGGTAACCGCCGTTACCTCTTTTGCCGTGGTGCTTGCCGCCCTTGCCGCCGCTATAAGCAATAACGACCTTTCTTGCGGGCTCAACGCCGGTGGAATAGGTGGAAACGCCGTTAAAATCCTGAAGCGCGGCGTGGATTATCTTTCTCTCGTAGTTGGGCATGGGATCGAGATAGATGTTTCTGTGGCTCTTTACCGCAGTTATCGCCATTCTTCTTGCGAGCTTTTCAAGCGTTACCTTTCTCTTTTCTCTGTATCCGAGAATATCGAGATTTATTTTTGAATAATCCTCGTTTTCTCTGTTCTCGAAAAGACTTACGAGATACTGAAGAGCGTTTAACGTTTCGCCTCTGTGGCCGATAAGCGAGCCTGCTTCCTCACCGCTTACGGTTACGTCAAGACCGTTTTCGCTCTCACTTGCTTCGATATCAAGGTCCTCGTAGCCCATAAGCTTGATGACCTCCGAAACAAACTCTGTGCTGCTTTCGGCTTTCTTAAAGCCCTTTTTGTTTTTGCTTGCCTTTTTCTCTGCCTTTTCAGCCTTCTTTTCAGCTTTTTTATCGGCTTTATCGGCTTTTTTGTCGACCTTTTGCTCTACTTCGGGCTCCTCGGTGATAACGGGAGCAATACCCTCGTAGGAGAGCTTGACGACTGCGGGCGAAGCACCGATTCCGAAAAATCCCTTTTCGGGAGTTTCGAGAACCTCTATCGAAACGTCGTCGCGTTCAAGACCGATCTTTTCAAGACCGTTTGCAACGGCGTCGTCTATCGTTTTGCCCTTTGCAATATATTCACAAAGCATAAAGTTACGTCCTTTCTCTTACTTCTTTCTGTATTTGGCTTTGATAGCTTCCTGCTCGGCCTGAATCTCCTTAAGTCTTTCAAGACGGCGAAGCTTTTTGTCTATCTTTGCCTGCTCTTTTTCGCTTCTCTTTTGCTCCTCAAGCTCCTCGAGATATTTGTTGGGATCGTATTTCTTGCCGAGGAAATAGGTCTGAATGCAGCCCAAGAATGAGGAAAGCCCCCAATAGAAGCCGATAGCTGCGGGAAGGGTAAATGCGAAGATAAGAGAGATAATGCAGGTGGAATAAGCCATTATAGAGCTTGAACGGGTCTTTGAAGCCTTAAGAGTGAACTTCTGCGAGATAAACGACTGCAAAAGCGCACCTGCAAGCGCAAAGAGGGGAATAAGCCAAAGTAAACTCGGCTCTGCAAGTGAGGGAGTACCGCTGAGATCAATTCCCAAAATAGTGTTGTCGAAGGCATAGTCGGCAGGAGTGGTGTTGTAATATTTCATTAGCCAATCTTGTACTGCCTGCGGAATGAGCTCTATAGGACCGTTGAGCTTTGAAAGAATTTCAATTTGCATATTTTGTGCAATGACTTCGGTTTTGTCAGAAACCTCTTCAACCATATTGAAAAGGTAGGCAAGATCGTTTGAATTTTCTAAATGCATGCCAAATACCCAAGTAAGGGGCTGACGAATAACACTGTAAAGTGACATAATAATAGGAAGCTGAATGAGAAGGGGAAGGCAGCCTGCCATGGGAGAAAAGCCGCTTTCTGCCTGAAGACGCTGCATCTCCTCATTTTGCTTCTGGGGGTCGTTTGCATACTTTTCCTTTATCTTATTCATTTTGGGAGTAAGAATTGCCTGCTTCATCAAATTCTTCTGCTGCTTGACGCCAAGCGGAAGAAGCAAAAGTTTAATAATGATAGTGAAAACGATAAGACAAAGACCGTAGTTGCCTAAAAAAGAATAAAGAAATCTCATTATGTAAGCAAAGGCGGTTGTGGGTAAACTTAAAATAAAATCCATGATCTTTTCCTTTCGTATTTATTTTTTCTTTTTCTTTTTGAAAATGGGCTCGAGATCGGGCACGGGATCATAACCGCTTTTGCAAAAGGGATTACACCGCAAAATGCGCCTAAAAGCCAAAAATCCGCCCCTTAACACACCATAACGACCAATGGCCTCCATGGCGTATTCCGAGCAGGTCGGATAAAACCTGCAACTGGGCGGAAGAAGCGGCGATATGAATTTTTTATAGCCTTTAAGAAGAAGCAGAATTATCTTTTTCAATAAGACCGCCCTCCGAAAGCATTTTTTCGATGATCCTCGAAAGCTCGTGCGATTTCAGCGCCGCCGTCTTGCTTCTTGCAACGAAGATATAGTCGTGCGAGGGAAGCAAACGGCAAAAAAGCGGATAGACCGCCTCCCGAATAACCCTTTTCGAGCGGTTTCTCACAACGGCAGACCCAAGCTTTTTGCCTGCGGTTATGCCAATGCGGACCGTTTTCGTGCGGTTTTTTGCGGCGTATATCACGATAAAAGGTGACACACGGCTTTTACCCTTGCGATAAAGCCACAAAAACCTGTTGTTTCGTGTTATGGGAGTGAAACGCATTTTAAATTACCTGTAAGGTTAGTGAGAAAGCCTTGCTCTGCCGGCTGCTCTTCTTCTTGCAAGCACCTTTCTGCCGTTAGCAGTGCTCATTCTCTTGCGGAAGCCGTGTACTTTCGCTCTCTGTCTTTTCTTGGGCTGATATGTTCTAAGCATGATTACACCTCCCCGTTTTTGCGGGAAAACAAAATTGCATTTTGCAATTTGTTAAATTGTTTTTTAAACCTGATTTCGCAGGTACGAAATATTATATAATATAATTACCCGTTTTGTCAAGTGTTTTTTATTTTTCTTCTGCGGTTTCCGAAGAAAAAGCCGCGGCGATGGTGTCGCATATTCCTTCGCCCGCCGCCTTTGCCGCCTGCATTACGGCTGTTTCGAAGGGACCGCTGTCGGCACTGCCGTGAGCCTTTATAACGGGAACGCGTGCGCCGAGTATCATTGCGCCGCCGTACTGCTTTGCGTCGAATTCCTTTTTAAAGGTCTTAATTCCTTTTAACATAAAGAGAGCGCCTATCTTGCGAAGGATATTTCCGGTAAGCATGACCTTTACCTTTGCCGAAACGAGCTTGCCCATGCCCTCTACCGACTTGAGAAGCACGTTTCCGGTATAGCCGTCGGTAACGGCGACGTCGCAACCGCCCGTCATAATATCGTTGCCCTCTATGTATCCTATAAAATTATAATCTGCCTTTTCCATAAGAGCGCGAGCCTCTTTGGTAAGATCGGTGCCCTTTTGCTCCTCCTTGCCGTTTGAAATAAGACCTACTCTGGGATCCTTTTTGCCAAGCACCTTTTCCATATAAACGGAGCCCATCTTGCCGAACTGATATAAAAATTCGGGACGTACCTCAACGTTTGCGCCTGCATCAAGAAGCATAACGGCGCCGGATGCGGAGGGCAGCACGGGAGCAAATGCGGGACGCTTAACGCCCGCTATTCTTTTAACTATAAAGGTGGCGCCTGTTATAAGAGCGCCGCTGTTTCCGGTGGAAACTACGGCGTCGCACTCGCCGCTTGCGGCAGCGGAAAGCGCCATAGCCATTGAGCTTGCTTTTTTATCCTTTATAACGCATAAGGGATTGTCGCACATCGAAATTACCTGCTTGCAATCTCTTATCTCGTAATCGGCGTTTATATCAAGCTGCGCGACCGCTTCCCTTATCTCGTCCTCGTTTCCGAAAAGAGTTACCTTAAAGCCGCCCTTTGCCGAAGCCGAGAGAGCACCCTTAATAAGCTCAAAGGAGCCCTTGTCGCCGCCCATAACGTCTATTGCAATATTCAAAATATTTCGCCTTCCTTTATGAGATTTTCAATATATTCAATGCCTCTTTTGGCAACGAATTCCTTTCGGTTAGCTCTGCCTTTTATCTTCTGACCGCATTCCTCAACTATGCCGAAGTTGATGTTCATCGGTTGGAAGCTCTCGTTTTCGGCGCTTATATAGTTTGCAAGCGCGCCGATAGCCGAGCGGGAGGAGAGGATAAGCGGCTCTCTTTCGAGATAGAGCCTTGCGGCGTTTATTCCCGCAAAAAGTCCCGATGCGGCAGACTCGATATACCCCTCAACGCCCGTCATCTGCCCCGCAAAGAAAAGGCGCGGATATTTTTTCGAGGCGTAGGTGGGGGAGAGCACCTTCGGAGAATTTATGTAGGTATTTCTGTGCATAACGCCGTAGCGCACAAACTCGGCGTTTTCAAGACCGGGTATCATCGAAAAAACTCTTTTTTGCTCACCGAAGGTAAGATGAGTCTGAAAACCAACGAGATTGAAAAGGGTCTTTGCGGCGTTATCCTGACGGAGCTGAACGACGGCGTAGGGAAGTGAACCGTCCTTGGCGGTTATGCCAACGGGCTTCAAATTTCCGAACCTAAGAGTGTCAACACCGCGGCGCGCCATCTCCTCAACGGGCATACAGCCCTCGAATACCTTTAACTCGGTTTCGTCAAATTCCTTTAAATGCGCCGTTTCGGCGGAGATGAGCGCCTCGTAAAAGGCGAGATACTCCTCCTTGTTCATCGCGCAGTTAATATAATCGTCGTCGCCCTTGCCGTAGCGCGAGGCGAAAAACGCCTTGTCAAAATCAATGCTTTCGAGTGTTACTATCGGCGCGGCGGCGTCGAAAAAGTAAAGGTAGTTATCTCCGAGAAGCGCCTTTATGCTTTCGGAAAGCGCCTCGCTCGTAAGAGGACCGGAGGCACAGACGGTAATAACCTCGGGGTCAAGCTCGGTTACCTCCTCGTTGACTACGGTTATATTTTTATCGTTTTTGATCTTTTCGGTAATATATTCGGAAAAGCCCTCGCGGTCGACCGCAAGCGCGCCTCCTGCCGGAACAGCAGTGGCGTCAGCCGCTTCCATAACGAGAGAGCCCATAAGGCGAAGCTCCGCCTTGAGCATTCCCGGACCGTTTGCAAGCCCTGCGGCGCGGAGCGAGTTTGAGCAAACGAGCTCTGCAAAATTAGGACTTTTGTGTGCGGGCGTGTATTTTTTCGGCTTCATCTCGCGCAGGATAACGGGCACGCCGAGCCTGCTTATCGCATAAGCGGCTTCAACGCCCGCGAGTCCCGCACCGATTACCTCAATCGGACGTTTCATCGCTTTTTGCCCCTTTTTTCTTCAAGGGCGCGCTGTATCCGCAGCCCTCCTTGGCGCAGTAGAGCTGCCCCGTCTTTTTAAAGAGGGTAGAGGAGCATACGGGGCATTTTTCCTTCGAGGGAGCGTCCCACGATGCGAAATCGCATTTGGGATAATTTCCGCAGCCGTAGAACTTCTTGCCTCTCTTGGTATTTCTCTCAATAAGATTGCCGCCGCACTTGGGGCAAAGACCGCCCGTTTCGGTAACGATAGCCTTTGTAAAGCGGCAGGAGGGATATCCGGGGCAGGCAAGGAACTTGCCGAATCTTCCCGCGCGAATAACGAGGTTTTTGCCGCAGTTGGGGCAAACCTCCTCGCTCTCCTCCTCCTTTACCTTGAATTTCTGACCCTTAAGCTCGCTTTCCGCCTTGGTAAGCGACTTTTCAAAGGGGTTGTAGAAATCCTTGACTACTTTGTTCCACTCGTTTTTGCCGTCCTCGACCGAGTCGAGCTTTTTCTCCATATCGGCGGTAAATTTAACGTCGATAATATCGGGGAAGCAGCTTCTCATAAGGTCGGTGGTAACGGTACCGAGCTCGGTAGCCTTGTAATTTTTCTTTTCCTTCTCCACATAGCCTCTTGCTAAAACGGTAGAGATGGTGGGAACGTAGGTGGAGGGACGTCCTATGCCGTTTTCCTCCATAGCCTTAACGAGAGTTGCCTCGTTGTAGCGAGAGGGAGGCTGAGTGAACTTCTGCTCACCGGAAACACTTTTGAGAACGAGCTTTTCGCCGAGAGTAAGCTCGGGTATCTTTGAAAACTCGTTTTCCTCCTCGTCGCTTCCTTCAACGTAAAGAACGGTGAAGCCGGGATTTACCACCTTCTGATCGCTTGCTTTCAGTATATGGTCGCCCGCCGATATTATAACGGTCTCGCAGGCGTATTCGCAGGGCTTCATCTGGCTTGCGATAAAGCGCTCCCAAATCAGCTTGTAAAGCTTATACTGCTCGGAGGTAAGGCTGTCCTTTACCTCTGCGGGAGTGAGATCGACGTAAGAGGGACGTATTGCCTCGTGAGCGTCCTGCGCACCGCTTTTTGCTTTGTAGCGCTTGGGAGTCTTGGGCATTGCGCCCTCACCGTAGACCGCACCGATATAATCTCTCGCGGCGGCAATGGCGTCCTCCGATATGCGAAGCGAGTCGGTTCTCATGTAGGTTATAAGACCGGTAAGCCCGTGCCCCTTTATATCAACGCCCTCGTAAAGAGCCTGCGCGACTCTCATGGTGGTCTTGCTTGAGAAATTCAGCTTTCTCGAGGCGTCCTGCTGGAGAGTGGAGGTGGTAAAGGGAGGGGCGGGCAGACGCTGCTTTTTGCTCTTTTCAATATCCGCTACGACAAAATCCGAGCTCTCAAGCTCCTTGATAACGGCGTTGGACATAGCCTCGTTTGCAACGGTTGCCTTTTTATCGCCCTTGCCGAAATATTTTGCCTCAAAGGGACGCTTTGCGTTTTCCTTAACGAGAAGCGCCGAGATGTTCCAATATTCGCTCGGAACGAAAGCCTCTATCTCGCGCTCGCGGTCGACTATCATTCGGCTGACTACCGACTGAACTCTTCCTGCCGAAAGACCCCTCTTTACCTTTTTCCAAAGGAAAGGACTCAGCTTATAGCCAACCAGACGGTCAAGCACGCGGCGAGCCTGCTGAGCGTCAACGAGGTCCATATTTATGGGACGGGGATTGTTGATTCCCTCGTTTACCGCGTTTTTTGTTATCTCGTTAAAGGTAACGCGGTTGTTCTCGGTTATATCAAGACCCAAAATGGTGGCAAGATGCCACGAGATCGCCTCACCCTCGCGGTCAGGGTCGGTTGCGAGAATAACGGACTCCGATTTCAGGGCGGCGTCCTTCAGCTTTTTGATGACCTCGTCCTTGCCCTTCATATTTACGTATTGAGGCTTAAAGGTCTTCATATCTATCGCGAGAGTTTTTTCGGGAAGATCTCGCACGTGGCCCATCGAGGCAATTACCTCGAAGCCGTCGCCGAGATATTTCTTTATCGTTTTGGCTTTTGCGGGGGACTCAACTATAAGTAATTTTTTTGACATTCGGGTATCTTCCTTTGCTGAAATATATAAAGGGTTAAATAATACGTGTAAAATAGCCGCCCGCCTTGGGAGTAACTCTGCCGTCAAGCTCGAGCATAGTGAGTAGAGAGGCGGTCTCGGAGGCGGAAATTCCCGTTATCTCCGCAATTTCGGAGATATGTCGGTCGCCGCCCGCAAGAAGCTCAAGCACGAGGTCGGATTTTTCGTCGCCCGTGTCGGCAGGTGCGAAGGAGGTCTTGTCGGTAAGTGCGTCGTCGCTTTCCTTGGGCTTTTTGGCAAATATCGACTTCTTCGGCGCAAGCTTGTTTTTCGGAACGGGCGGATTGCTCTGCTCCTTGGGAGTGAGAGTGTAAAGACCGGCGTATTCGTCCAAAATATCGAGATGGTTCAAAACCGGCTTTGCCTTTCCGTCGCGAATAAGCATATTCACGCCGTCGCTCTCTCTTGAAAAGAGTGAGCCGGGCGATGCAAAGAGGTCCTTGCCGTATTCAAGAGCGTATGACGCGGTAATGAGAGCGCCGCTCGATTTGGGCGCCTCGGTTATCAGAACGCCGTTTGCAAGACCTGCCATGATTCTGTTTCTTTTGGGAAAATTTCTTGCTATAGGACCGGTTCCGGGAGGATATTCGCTTATTATTCCGCCGCCCGAGGCAAGAATTCTGTTGTAAAGCTCCTTGTTTTCGCTCGGATAGATAACATCAACGCCTGTGCCGAGCACCGCAAATGCGGGCTTGCCGCCGTCAAGCGCACCCATAAGGGCGAAGCTGTCGTTACCCTTTGCCATACCCGAAATAACGGTAACGCCGCTTTCGGCAAGAAGCCTGCACATTTTATACGCTACCTTTTCGCCGTAACGGGTGCCCTTTCTCGTTCCGACAGAGGAAACGGTAAGCATCTTCGGGTCGGGAAGCTCTCCCTTGTAATAAAGCACCACCGGTGCGGGCACGATATTTTTAAGCTTTTCGGGAAAGGTCTCGTCCCAATAGCTAACGATATTTATTCCCGTTTCGCGACATCTTATAACGGTATTTTCACTTACGGTAAGATCCTTGTTCAAATACCCTTCGATATCCTTCCTTTGAACGCCTGCCGCAAGATACTGCTCGGCGTCTGCCTCATAGGCATCCTTTGCCGATTTGAAAAAGCCTGCGCAAAGCGAATTTTTAACGGTGGATATTCCGCCCGCAAGCGAAAGCCAGACAGCATAGACCGCTTCGTCCATAAAAGCTCACCCTATTTCGAAATTTCCCACATAATAACGGCGGCGGCAACGCCTGCGTTAAGCGACTGCGCTCTGCCCTTCATGGGAATGTAAATGCTTTTGTCGCAAAGTGCGATAAGCTCGTCCGAAAGTCCGTTGCCCTCGTTGCCTATGGCAATTATCATATTTTCGGAAAGCTCCGTTTTGCCAAGCGGCACCGCCCTTTCGTTAAGAACGGTGGCGCAAACCGTAAATCTCTCCTTAAGGGCCGAAAGCTCCGCGTAGTCGATCCTTTTTATCGGCAGATAAAGATTCGAGCCCATTGCTCCTCTCGTGGTTTTGGGAGAAAACTCGTCTGCCGAGCTTCCCAAAAGAAGCATGCCCTTAAGACCGAAGGCGTCGGCGGTCCTTATCATTGCGCCGAGATTTTTCGGGTCCTGAATATTTTCGCACAAAATATAACGTCCGCCGTGAAGCTCCTTCGGAGGCTCGGGACGCCTTGCTATCATACAGAGCGACTGCGGCGTGCGGGTATCGGTAATTTTTTCCATAATAAAGGGCGGCACGAGATAAACGGTATTGTCCTTTGCAAGAGCATTTGCCCTCTCGCTTTTTTCCGAGGAAAAAATATATTCGGGAGCAATGCCGTTTGAAACGGCGTCCCACACGGGCTTTTCGCCCTCGATTAGCATAACGCCGCTGTCCTTGCCTTCGGCAATGGACTTTTTTACCGATTTGATCCTCTCGTTCTGCGCCGAGGTTATTTCCAAATACAATTAAATCACCTCAAAAATCGGTGTTTTTCGTAGATTTAAAAACCATTATATAATGTGTAGGCAATTATGTCAAGAAAAATTTTTTTCAAAAAAGAAAAAGACCGACGAAACGTCGGTCTTTTTAATCATTTAATTCTCTTATTTCGCTACCTTTGCTGCTTCAACGAGAGCTGCGAAAGCTGCCTTATCGTTAACTGCGAGATCAGCAAGGATCTTTCTGTTGATAACGATTCCCGCGGTCTTAAGACCGTGGATAAAGGTAGAGTAGTTCATGCCGTTTGCCTTTGCAGCAGCAGAGATTCTGGTGATCCAGAGAGAACGGAAGTCTCTTTTCTTAAGCTTTCTGCCGATATATGCATAAACGAGAGATTTCATAACTGCTTCGTTGGCAGTTCTGAACTGTTTGCTCTTTGCGCCGTAATAGCCTTTTGCGAGCTTAAGTACCTTTTTTCTTCTCTTGCGGGTATTAGCGCCGTATTTAATTCTTGCCATTATAAATTCCTCCTGTTAGCTTCGCTTATTTGTAAGGGATAAGCAACTTGATGTTGCTCTCGTTGGTCGCGTCTGCATAAGCGCCGCGACGGAGATTTCTCTTGCGCTTGGTGGTCTTTGCGTTAAGGAGATGACGTCTGAAAGCGTGAGCTCTCTTAACTTTGCCGTTTTTGGTAAGATTGAAGCGCTTTTTAGCACCGCTGTGTGTCTTAAGTTTTGCCATGGGGGTTAACTCCTCTCAGTAATTTTCTTCTATTCAAGCCTTTTTGTTTTCAGGTTTCGGCGCGAGGAAGGCGATGGCGTTTCTGCCCTCTACCTTGGCGGGCTTTTCAACCACACCTATCTCGGAACAGCCCTCGAGGAAGCGGTTGATGACCTCAACACCGAGATCGGTGTGAGCCATTTCACGTCCTCTGAAGCGGATCGAGACCTTGACCTTGTCGCCGCCCTTTAAAAACCTAAGTGCGTGATTTTTCTTTGTTTCGAAATCGTGAGTGTCGATCTTAACGGAAAGCTGAATTTCCTTAATATCTACGACCTTCTGGTTCTTTTTTGCTTCTTTTTGCTTTTTTATCTGCTCGAAGCAAAACTTGCCGTAATCCATTATTTTGCAAACGGGGGGAACGGCGTTGGGCGAGATGCGAACGAGATCCAAGCCCGCTTCGTCTGCCTTTGCGAGAGCGTCGGCTATCTTCATAATGCCCATCTGAGAACCGTCGTTACCGATAACTCTGACTTCCTTATCCTTGATCTCATCATTGATAAGATGCTCTTTTTTGTTGTTGTTGATGGCAAAGCACCTCCTGAAAAATAAAAAAATCGTACGAAAAAGCTCCGCACGATACCACGCCCGACACAGACAAAATGCCCCTATCGGAATAAAAGTATTGACCCGCGGCTCCTTTGCCGACAAGGTGAGAAGCGGAGGCTTCTTCTTTGTTGTGGAGATATTTTACCCCAAAGTCGCAAATTTGTCAAGCCCTTTTTTACAAAAAACCTTTTTCTTTTTAAAAAATGCCGCGCAAACGGTGAAAACTCTTGAAAAACGCAATAAATGGTGATATACTATTAAAATATATTGTGTAAAGTAATACACAAATATAAAATCACACCACGAGAGGAGCGAATTTGTTGTGAACAAAAACAAATTCTACATCACGACCCCCATTTATTACCCGTCCGATAAGCTTCACATCGGCAATACCTATACCACCGTCGTATCCGATGCGATAGCAAGGTATAAGCGAATGCGGGGCTTTGACGTAATGTTTCTCACCGGAACCGACGAGCACGGCGAGAAGCTCCAACAGATAGCGGAGAAAAAGGGCTTAAAACCCATTGAATATATCGATGGCATCGTTGCCTCCATCAAGGACCTCTGGTCGCTTATGAATATAAGCTACGACCGCTTTATAAGAACCACCGACGATTACCATATCGAGTCCGTTCAGAAGATATTCAAGCAGCTTTACGATCAGGGCGACATATATCTCGGCTCCTACGAGGGCCTTTACTGCACTCCCTGCGAGGCGTTCTGGACAGAAACTCAGGCAGTGGGCGGCAAATGCCCCGACTGCGGAAGAGAGGTCCACCCCGCAAAAGAGGAAGCCTATTTCTTCAAGATGAGCAAATACGCCGATCAGCTTCTCAAATATATCGAGGAGCATCCCGACTTCATCGAGCCCGAGAGCAGAAGAAACGAAATGGTAAACAACTTCCTAAAGCCCGGCCTTCAGGATCTCTGCATCTCCCGCACCTCGTTTGACTGGGGCATACCCGTTCCGATAAACGAGAAGCACGTCATCTACGTTTGGATCGACGCCCTTTCAAACTACATCACCGCGCTTGGCTACCAAAACGGAAAATATAACGATTTTGACGACTTCTGGCCTGCCGACGTTCACGTTATCGGCAAGGATATCCTCCGCTTCCACACTATATATTGGCCCATTATGCTTATGGCACTCGGTCTGCCCCTTCCCAAAAAGGTCTACGGCCACGGCTGGCTGCTTATCGACGGCGGCAAGATGAGCAAATCGAAGGGCAACGTAGTGGACCCCGCAATTTTATCGAAATATTTCGGAGTTGATGCAATAAGATATTACCTCCTCTCCGAGATAAGCATGGGGCAGGACGGTAACTACACCAACGAGCTGTTTATAAACAGAATAAACTCCGACCTCGCAAACGACCTCGGAAATCTTCTTTCGAGAACGACCTCGATGATAATAAAATATTTCGGCGGCGCCGTTCCCGCTCCCGAGGGCAAGACCGATTTCGACGGAATTTTGGAGCAATTTGCGCTTGACACCGTGAAAAAGGTTGAAAAGGAAATGGATTCCTACTACGTTTCCAACGCGGTATCCACCATGATGAGCCTCGTTTCGAGAGCAAATAAGTATATCGACGAAACTGCACCGTGGGTGCTTGCGAAGGACGAAGCCAAAAAAGGCGAGCTTGCCTCGGTAATGTATCACCTTTACGAGTGCCTTCGCTTTGCGGCGATAATGCTCAAGCCCATTATGCCCGAATCGTCAAGCAAGATGGCGCTTCAGCTCGGAATCTCCGAGGCGGAGCTTTCATGGGATAATCTTTGCTTTACCGATAAATACGTCGGCACTGCCGTAACCAAGGGCGAGGCTCTCTTCCCGAGAATAGATGCGGAAAAGACCATTGCCGAGATAACCGCAGAGGCGCAGGCAAAGCTTGCACCCGCAAGAAAGCCCCTTGTTCACAAGGAGCAGGTAACTATCGACGCCTTTGAAAAGCTTGAGATAAGAGCCGTTAAGGTTCTCGAGTGCGAGCCCGTTCCGAAGAGCGATAAGCTTCTTAAATTTATCGTAGACGACGGTGAGGGCCGCCGCCAGATAGTTTCGGGCATTGCAAAATACTATAAGCCCGAGGAGCTTATAGGCAAAACTCTTGCCGCAATAGTAAACCTTATGCCCGTAAAGCTTCGCGGCGTAGAGAGCTGCGGAATGCTTCTTTCGGCAGAATCGGGCGACACCGTAAAGGTAATAATGCTCGACGATTCGGTTGAAGCGGGCGGCGAAATTCGATAAAGAGGAAAATTTATGGATTATAAAAAACTTTCAGAGCTTATATTCCCAAACGTTACCGTCACTCCCGAGGAGCTTGAGGAGAAATACCCCAAAAGAGAGCTTCCCGAGGGCGCAAGGGTAACGAGATTTGCGCCGAGTCCCACCGGATTTATCCACCTCGGAGGACTTTATCAGGCTCTGCTTGACAGCCACTTGGCGCATCAGAGCGGCGGCGTTTTCTTTCTTCGCATAGAGGACACCGACCGGAAGCGTCTTGTTGACGGCGCAATAGAGGGAATAATAAACACCTTCTCCTCCTTCGGAATAGAGTTTGACGAGGGAGCCACCGCAGACGGTGAAAAGGGAAGCTACGGTCCCTACCGCCAGAGCGAGAGAAAAGAGATATATCACGTTTTTGCCAAAAAGCTTATGAGCGAGGGGAGGGCATATCCCTGCTTTTGCACTCCCGAGGAGCTTGAGGCACAGCACGAGCGTCAGACGGTTGCAAAGGCGGACCCCGGATATTACGGCGAATACGCCGTTTGCAGAGATCTGCCCCTTGAGGAGATCGAAAAGCGCCTTGCCGAGAATAAGCCCTATATCGTGCGCTTTCGCTCCGAAGGCGATAAGACGAAAACGGTTGCCTTCAAGGACGAGATAAAGGGCGAGCTTTTGGTTCCCCAGAACGATAACGATTTCGTGCTTCTCAAATCCGACGGCCTCCCCACCTACCATTTTGCTCACGCAGTTGACGACCATCTGATGAGAACAACCGTCGTGGTAAGAGGCGAGGAGTGGCTCTCCACTCTTCCTTATCATCTCGAGCTTTTCTATGCGCTCGGCTTCAAGCGTCCGCAGTTTGCCCATACGGCGCATATAATGAAAAACGAGAACGGCGGCAAAAGAAAGCTCTCAAAGAGAAAGGACCCCGAGGCAGCGGTAACCTACTACGCCGAAAACGGCTATACGGCAGAGGCTGTAAAGGAATATTTGTGGACTCTTCTCTCCTCCTCCTTCGAGGAATGGAGAAGGGCAAATCCCACCCTTCCCTCGTCGGAATTCAAGCTTAAGCTTTCCAAGATGAGCATTTCGGGCTGTCTTTTCGATATGGATAAGTTAAACGACGTTTCGAGAAACTATCTCTCACGCCTTTCGGGCGCCGAGGTGATGGCGCTTCTCGATAGCTGGGCGCCCGAGCACGATAAAGCGCTTTATACCCTCATGGAGAAGGACAGGGCAAAGATAGAAGCAATAGTTTCGGTAGGCAGAGGCGGCCAAAAGCCCCGTAAGGACCTCACCACCTTAAAGGACGTTTTCCCCTACGTATCTTATTTCTTCGAGGAGCATTTCGTTCCCTCCGAAAGCGAAAAGCTCAAAAGCCCCGATGCAAGGGCGATCCTTGCCGATTACGCTTCCGTCTGGTCGGAAAACGACGAGCAGACCGAGTGGTTTGAAAAGATCAAGGCGCTTGCCGCCCGTCACGGCTACTGCCCCGACACGAAGCAGTATAAAGCCGACCCCACGGGATATAAGGGCCACGTGGGCGACGTTTCGGCTATCATCAGGCTGGCGGTAACGGGCAGAGAAAGCACTCCCGATATGTGCGCCGTTATGAAGATACTCGGCAAAGAAACGGTAATTAAAAGATTACTCGCAGAATAGAGGCAAAAAATATGTTTGATGCAGAGAATTTTACACATTTTATAACCGATATAATCGACTCCGATCTCAAAGAGGGCAGAGTAGATAAGGTCGCGACCCGCTTTCCGCCCGAGCCCAACGGCTATCTTCACATCGGCTCGGCAAAGGCAATATTTGTAAACTACCTTGCCGCAAAGCGCTACGGCGGAAGCTTCAATCTCCGCTACGACGATACCAATCCCTCCAAGGAGGATAACGAATACGTTGAGTCCATCTACGAGGATATAAGCTGGCTCACGGG
Organism: Clostridia bacterium; assembly: GCA_017504945.1. Taxonomy (GTDB): domain Bacteria; phylum Bacillota; class Clostridia; order Oscillospirales; family RGIG5299; genus RGIG5299. Next base: position 1,739 of record JAFVQJ010000006.1, on the reverse strand, counting down.
TGAAGAACCCAAAAACGTCTTTTTCGGCTCCGACTATTTCGAGAAATGCTACGAATACGCCGTAAAGCTCATAAAGGATGGCAAGGCGTACGTCTGCGACCTTTCCTCCGACGAGATGAAGGAATACCGCGGAACGCTCACCGAGCCCGGAAAGGAAAGCCCCTACCGCAACAGAAGCGTAGAGGAGAACTTAAAGCTTTTTGAGGAAATGAGAGCGGGCAAATACAAGGACGGCGAAAAGACTCTTCGCGCCAAGATAGATATGGCGTCGCCCAATATAAATATGCGTGACCCCGCGATATACAGAATAACGAGAAAGCACCATCACCGTCAGGGCGATAAGTGGTGCATCTATCCCCTTTACGACTACGCCCATCCGTTGCAGGACGCTATCGAGGGCATAACCCACTCCTGCTGCTCCATCGAGTTTGAAAACCACCGTCCGCTCTACGATTGGGTGGTTGAAAACACGGGCGTTGCAAATAAGCCGCATCAGTATGAGTTTGCCCGTCTTAACGTTACAAACGTGGTAATGAGTAAGAGATATCTCCGCAAGCTCGTTGAGGATAAATTCGTTTCCGGCTGGGACGATCCCAGAATGCCCACCCTTTCGGGACTTCGCCGCCGCGGCTTTACCCCCACCGCAATATACGATTTCATACGCCGCGCGGGCGTTGCAAAGACCTCGAGCCTCGTCGATCACAGATTGCTTGACCACTGTCAGCGCGACGAATTAAACCGCACGGCTGAAAGAAGAATAGCGGTGCTCGATCCCGTCAAGGTAACGGTAACCAACTACGAAGAGGGAAAAACCGAATATTTCAAGGTTCCCAACCGTCCGCAGGACGAAAACACCGATTACCGCGAGATCCCCTTTACGAAAACGCTTTATATCGACAGAAGCGATTTTGCCGAGGTACCGCCTCCCAAGTTCCAGCGCCTCACCGTTGGCAAGGAGGTAAGACTTATGGGCAGCTATATCGTCAGATGCGATGATATCGTAAAGGACGAAAACGGCGTCATCACCGAGATACTCTGCACCGCAGACCTCGTTTCGGGAAACGGCAATCCCTTCGACGGCAGAAAGATAAAGGGAACTATCCATTGGATATCGGCTTCCCACGCCGTTCCCGCGACCTTCAGCCTGCTCGAGCCTCTTTTCAATATCGAAAACACCTCCGAGATAGCGGAGGGCTACGATTTTGAAAAATACCTGACCGAGAATTCGCTCGTAACGGTAAAGGGCTACGTTGAGCCCTCGCTTGCAAACGCTCTTAAAGACGGCGGCGAGAGATTCCAGTTTGTCCGCACGGGCTATTTCATAGCCGATAAAAAATCGGGAGCATTTATCCGCACCGTAACGCTTAAGGACGGATATAAGCCGGAATAAAATAAAAATCCTCTTGCAAAAAGCAAGAGGATTTTTTAATGAATAAAGAATAATTGCGGTGTCGGCGTTGCCGACGGATTTGAATGCCGCAAAAAGACCGCGAGGCATTTCTTTTCTTTTCCCGTTCAAGCCGCGGGGGCTCCCCTTTTCTCAAAGATGAGAAAAGGGGGAAAAGAATCTTTTTAAGGGGAAGGCTCCCCTATGCTCACGAGAATAAAAAGGGTACAAAACGCCTTACGCTTAAGCGAAATGCAAAAGTCGCTTCGCTCCCTTTGCTATTTCTTATGCGTAAGGCAAGAACTCACAAGACCAAAGGCTTTCGCCTCGCTCGCATCTACCCCTCTTTTGG
>JAFVQJ010000002.1 GCA_017504945.1 Clostridia bacterium | reverse complement strand
TTACTTGTTTGTTATAATCAACTCAAAGTTGATTTAACGGGTCCATTCATTGTTCAATTCTCAAGGTCCGTGCCCCGCTCCGCTTCTCGCGGCGGGAGCTTTATTGTACCACACTTTACAGCATTTTGTCAAGCACTTTTCGAAACTTTTTTATTCTTTTTTCAAAGTTTTTTCAAAGCCTCTTTTTTGCTCTGCCTTTTACTGCCTTTCGCGGCGCAACGTGCAATATTATAAACCCATTTTTGCCGTTTGTCAATAGTTTTTTTAAAAAAATTTTTAACTGTTGTTTTTCCCAAATTTATTCAATTTGTCAGCGCCGTTTTGTGTATTTTTATGTCGAAGCGCAAAAAAGCAGTTTACATTGCTAATATAATATGATATAATATATTATTGTAATAATTACTATTTATAAAGGTGCATTTTTGATGACTGTTAAAAGAATTCTTTCTTTAATAATTGCCTTTGCCTTGTCGGTAACGGCTTTTTCCTCGTTTGCCTTTGCAGACGAGACGCCCGACCCCGACATAACGGCATCCTCCGCAATTGTCATACATCTTGACAGCGGCACCGTTTTATTCGAAAAGAATTCCGATAAGCGCGTTTCGGTCGCTTTTTTAGCAAAGATAATGACGGTCATCCTCGCGCTTGAGAATATAGACGATCTGAATACTCTCATCACAGTCCCCGCGCTTCCCTTTTACCGTGAAAACGATAAGCTGACCGAAGGCGAGAGAATCAAGGCTATAGATCTTATCCATTGCATAATGCTTGCCACCTCAAATAACGCCTGCTACGTTATCGCTACCCATATTTGCGAAAGCGAAGAAGCCTTCGTCGATATGATGAACAAGCGAGCGGCGGAGCTTGGTGCCACAGACACCCTCTTTACAAACTCAAACGGCGTTGTGAAAGGCAACAAGGAATCCCCCGAGGACTTTTCCGCCGACGGTGTTCAGCACACCACCGCGTCGGATGCCGCAAAAATAGTTACTCACGCTCTTACGATCGAGCGATTTATCGATGTAAACGCCGCCGAAGGAAAGCGCGAAACCGTTACCTTCGAGGAAATAGCAGATACCGTTTTTTACAAGATCGCAAAGACCAACAAGCAGGCGGCGAGAAATATTTATTCATCAAACCGTTTCCGTTTGGGAAACGACGAGCTTTTTTCCTCCTCCGTTTCAGGCATAAAAACGAGCGGAAATTATCTCGGCGACTCCATCTGCTCGGTCAAGGAAGCAACGCTCAACGGACTCGGCAAGCAGCGTCTGCTTTGCATAACGATGTTCTCCGAAAGAGGAGAGGCTCTTTATAACGATACAAACAGGCTCTGGAGCTATTGCTTTTCAAACTACCGCTACGTAAAGCTCGTGGGAGAGGGGCAGATTGCAAAGACCGTAAAGGTCAAGCTTGGCAGCAACACCGACAAGGTAAACCTTATATCCACCTCCGAGGTATCGGGCTTTATTTTCGGAGAATACAGCAGAGATAAGCTGGAATATAAGGGTGTGGTTCCCGAATACGTTACCGCGCCGATAAGCAAGGGCGAGACCGTTTGCGCCTTTGAGATAGTTTACGACGGAAAGAGCTACGGCACCGTTGAATTCGCCGCCGCCGCGTCGGTAACGCGCGACGAGCTCGACTATCTTTTCGCGCAGATAAGCGACTTTTTCTCGTCGATATACGTAAAGATATTCTCAATACTCATCTTTCTCGCGATAGCGCTTTATATCGGCTACGCCGTTTTCTACAACAAAAAGAAAAAGCGCGCGAGAGCAAAAAAGGTAAGAAACCGCTTCAGATTTTAATAAATAAAATCTTGACAAAGAGATTAAATAAGAATATAATGTATTTAATATAAAAAAGCTTTAAGCGGAAGAGTAACCGAGGCTGCACTGTTTAGGGAGCAGACGTCGCGACTGAAAGCGTTTGCCTGTGATATTCGGCGAAGTTCATCCGTTTTTGCAAATGCAAGGCTGTTCCTTTGAAAATCGCAGTAGAAGGAATCGGGTGCCTCCCGTTACAGAGGCAAAGCATCAGCGTGCTTAAAAAGAGTGCTCATTTGAGCAAATCAGGGTGGTCCCGCGGAATTTTCAGCCTTTCGTCCCTTTAAAAGACGATAGGCTGTTATTTTTTTAAAAGGATATGAGATTATGATCTGGAACAAGGTTGAAACCGTTTCAAAGGACGAGCTCCATGCAATTCAGTCGGAAAGACTTATTAAAACCGTTAACAGAGTTTACGACAACGTAGGCTATTACCGCAAAAAGATGGACGCGCAGGGCATTTTACCCGGCGATATAAAATCCATCGACGACCTCTCAAAGCTTCCCTTCACCGATAAATACGATCTTGCCGAGAATTATCCCTTCGGCACCTTTGCCGCTCCCATGAGCGAGGTAGTTCGCTTTCACGCATCAAGCGGCACCACCGGCAAGCCCAAGGTTGCGGGATATACGAGAAACGACCTCGCAGTTTGGAGTGAGTGCGTTGCAAGATGTCTTACCATGGCGGGTATGACCAAGGAGGATATGCTACACGTTGCCTTCGGCTACGGTCTTTTCACCGGCGGCTTCGGTCTTCATCAGGGCTCAGAGCTTATCGGTGCCGCCACCATTCCCGTTTCGGGAGGTAATACCGAGCGTCAGATAACCATTCTCACCGACTTCAAGCCCACCTATCTCTGCTGCACCCCCTCCTACGCACTTTACATAGCGAGCGAGCTTGAGAGAATGGGCAAATCGAAGGAGGATCTCAACCTCAAGGCAGGCATCTTTGGCGCAGAGCCGTGGACCGACGAGATGAAGGCAGAGATCGAGAAAAAGCTCGGCTTAAAGGCCTACGATATCTACGGTCTTACCGAGATCACCGGCCCCGGCGTTTCAATGTGCTGTGATGAAAACAACGGCCTCCACGTCTGTGCCGACCATTTCGTTCCCGAGATAATAAATCCCGACACTCTTCTTCCCGAGGGCGACAACACTGTTGGCGAGCTTGTATTCACCACCATCTCGAAGGAGGCGTTCCCCCTTATCCGCTATCGCACGAGAGACCTCACCTCCATCGATTCAAGCCCCTGTGCCTGCGGCAGAACGAGTCCCCGTATGGCTCGCATTATGGGCCGCTCCGACGATATGCTGATAATAAGAGGCGTTAACGTATTCCCCTCTCAGATAGAGAGCGTTATTCTCAAATCGAGCGACGTTGCTCCCTATTATATGATCTACGTCGACAGAGAAGGACTTTTGGACACCATGAAGATAAAGGTCGAGATGAACTCCGAGCTCTTCTCCGACGAGGTAAAGAAGATCGAGGCAGTTGAGAGAAAGCTCCGTCACGATATCGAATCGGTAATAGGCATTTCGGCATCGGTCGAGCTCGTTGAGGCAAGAACTCTTCCTCGCTTCGAGGGCAAGGCAAAGCACGTTATAGATAACAGAAAGCTCTATAAATAAAATCAAAAGGGAAACGGAAAAACCGTTTCCCTTTATTTTCGAAATATAAAAGGCGCCTTTTAAAGAAGGCGCCTTTTTTACATTACTGATGATTGTCCGTAACGGTAATACCTGCGGTATTGCCCTTTACGGCATCGTCCGCACGGTTAACGCCTGTGAGGACGTTGTATTTGAATACGATGTTTTCGTTTGCGGAAAGCGCTTCCATTACGTAGTTTCCGTCAAGATCCTTAACCTCATCCTTCATCTGACCGAACTGACCTGCCGCCATAAAGGAGTTGCCCTGAACCGTAACGTCCTTTGCACCGTTAAAGGTAAGCTCCGAGTGACCGCAAGCCTGGAAGGTGTTACCCTCGATCATTATATCGCTTCCGCCGTTCATTTCAACGCCGATCCACTGGTTAACGATAGAGTTGCCTCTTATCTTACCGTTGGTGCAGTTATTAAGCTCCAAGCCTACTCTTATCTTTGCGATACCTGCCGCAGGAGAGTAGGAAAGACCTGCGTTTGATGCCCACCAGCATCGAGTGATCTCAAAGTCGTCAACGTTGGTCATTCTGAGAGAAGCCTCGTTTGTGCCGCCTGCGCCGAGGTCGCCCGAGCTGTGAAAGAAGGTTATATCGTCATAGTTGGAAATGGTAAAATCTATTCCCTTTGCGGAAACAGAGCTTGCGTGATGGAAATAGATGTTTTCCGATCTGCCAACGCCGTCTGTTGCGCCGTCTGCCTCGAGCATACCCTGCGTGTTGCCTGCGCAAAGAACCTTGTTGAAGGTCGCGTTGTTAACGCCGCCCTCAAAGCGAGCAAGAAGCCTTATTCCGCCCGTTCTTATCTCCTCAAAGAGAGTGCCGGTGGAGTTTTTAACAACTGCGGTAACGTTTCCACCCTCAATTCTCATAACGCTGAGCTCGAGCTTGCCCTCTTTGGTTTCGGGATTGCCGCAGAACTTAACGAGGTTTGCGCCGGAGTCGTCGAGAATTCTCATATAGGAAAGAGTCAAATTAGATGCCGCGCCGCTTTCGTACTCATATACGAAGCCGTATACCTCGCCCTTGCCGTAGACCTCGGTTCTGATTATGGTAGAGGTGTTGCAGGAGCCGATTATCTCAATGTTTCTGCTCTGGGGAATAACTATGGTTTCGGTAATGGAGTAGCTGGTCTTCATAAGGTAGACCTTATCTGCCGCAATTATGGCCTTCGCTATGCCTGCGCCGCCCAGTCCGAACCACTCGGGATATGCGTAATTTACGCCGCCTGTGAGGTCGAAACTGCCTTCACCCGCAAGAACAGCCTTTTTGGGTATATAAAGGTCGGTGCTGTTGATAACTGCCTTAGCGTCCTTCTTGACCGAAACGGTTGAGGAGGAGGCTACCGCAAAGCCGACGTTTGCGGGGAAGGTAACGTTACCTATAAGATATTTTCCGTTTGAGAAATAAACTATGCCGTTCACCGCCGAGGCTGCCTCGATAGCGGCGTTTACCGCAGCGGTATCGTCGGTCTTATTATCGCCGACTGCGCCGTAGCTCTTTACGTCGAAGAGATTTTCCTCGTTACCGACTATAACCTTTACGTCGGGGAAAGCAACGAGGTTGGTTTTGACCTCGGGCTCTGTGTAAAACTGACTCTGATTACCCGCTATTTTCATTTCCGAGCCGCAGGATGCAAGTCCGAGGACGAGCATTATTGCAAGTGAAACACTAATGATTTTCTTAAACATTTAACTCATCCTCCTTCAGTCAAAATTGTAATTAAAGACGTTGTCTTTAGTGATTATGCCGTTTATGGCGGGGAATTTCGAAGCGATATCGTATTCAGCCGATGCAAACATATTTTCAACAACGGTTATCTTTCTGTTGTTCTTTTCGCCGATAATTCCGTTTGCAACAGACGATTTGAGCTGATTTCTTGCAATAAAGGTATTATACTGCGAGCGAACAACGATATCGTTTTTGCTGCTTCCCGAAACGGTGTTTTCGGTGATAGTGAGTGCGCCGCCGTTTTTAGCGGTTATAGCCTCGGAACAGTCGCTTATAACGTTGTTCTCGATCGAGCTGTAATGAACTGTATCGAAGGAGATACCCGCTCTGTCTGTTCCCTTTTTCGAGGAGATGATGCAGTTTTCAACGCCCGAATCGATATGAGATTTGAAGTAGATCGATGCCAAGCCGCCGCTGCCGCCGATAAACTCGCAGTTTGCTATCCAAACAGCCTGATTCTCGGTGATGTAGATATCCTCTGCGTAAGCGTCGGTGCTCTTGCAGTTCTGAATGAGGATACCGTTGGAAACGCCGCCGGAGGGTCCGACTACCGCCTTTATGAGAGTTCCGCTCTCGATTGCCTCACATCTGTTGAAATAGAGGAACATTGAATATTCGGAAATTTCGTAAACTACCTCGCAAGCCTTTGCGGTGTTATCCTCGAACTGACAGAAGCCCGCATAGTCAAACCAAGTGCCTATCTTAAGACCCTCGAAATGACAGTTTCTTGCGCTCATCCACGGACGGCCGAGCTTGATAGCGGTAGAGGTCTTTAAATTATCCTTCTCGCAGAAGCTTATGCCGTGTGCGTTGAATATCGATATGGTTTTGCCGTCTGAATGGCCGTCAAAGCCGATTATGTTGTTTGCAATAGTGATCTTCGTCTTGTCTGCGCCCGCACCGAAGATATCGACGATGCTGTTGGGTATATGAGAAAGATCAACAGACTTTTCAATGTTGTATTCGCCCTCGGAGAAGGTTACCTTTCCGTTTGCACGAAGTGCCGCTGCAATAGCCTCGCTGTCGTCCTTACCGTCGTTTACGACTGCGCCGAACCACTCGGGATAAACGTTGGGAACGTTGATGAAGCCGCCTACGGTGCCTTCACCGGTAAATATCTGCTCCTTGGGTGCTACAAACGAGCCGCCCTGAACCTTGACTGCGCTGTCCTCGTGGATCTTGAATTTTGCACCCTCAAGCATTACCACGCCGACCTTTGCGGAAAAGGTTACCGCGTCGTTCTTAACGTAATAGGTTCCTTTGGGGAAGACCAAGGTTCCGCCCGTTCTCGCGACCTCTTCGATAAGGTCGTAAAGAACACCGGAGACGTCGGTCTTGCCGTCTGCCTTTACGCCGTGCTCCAAAACGTTATATACCTCTTCTGCCGTTACTACCTTGGGGGTACAGCCCGCAAAGCAAGCAACAAGAAGAGCAAACGCTACGCACAGCGCAATTATTTTTCTTGTACGCATATAATTTGCCTCCTATATGTAATAAAATAATACCTCAAATATATTACCATAAATACGGCGTTCCCGCAAGCGAAAACCGCTCGTCATTTTTCACAATTTTTCAAAAATTTTTTGTGCAAAATAAACAAAAGCTCACCTTGAAGGTGAGCTTTTGAAATCGGTCGATCACAGTCCGTGATTTTCGCCTACCGTAATTCCGTTATATTTCTTTTTTGCACCGTCGTCGCCGCGAATTACGCCTCTCGTTATGTTGTGCTCGAAGAGGATATCCTTGCAGGGATCGCCTATCTTCAGATTGTAGTTACCGGTTCTGTCGCCGTACTTGAGTCTCTCGTGCTGACCGGTGGAATACATTGCATTTCCTCTTATGGTAACGTTTTTGGCACCGTTTAAAACAAAGTCAGCCGAGCCGCTTGCCTGTATAACGTTGCCCTCAACGACTATCGGCTTTTCGCCGCTTCCGCCGTCGATCCTGATAGCAATATCGTGGTTCTGAATGGAGTTGCCCTTTATCGTGATATCGGTGCAGTTAACGAGCCATACGCCGACTCTTATCTTTGCAATGCCTGCGCTCGCCGCATAGGAAATACCGCTGTTGGAGGCGCACCAGCTTCTGAGCATGGTAAAGCCGTTTACGTTTTCAAGCTTTATGCTTGCTTCGTTTGTCTCGCCTGCGCCGAGGTCGCCCGAGCTGTTGATAAACTGAACGTTATCGTAATTCTTTATATTGTAGTCGATATTATAAGCCCAAACGGATGCCGCGAAATAGAAATAGAGGTTTTGCGACTTCTCGGTATTTTCGTTTGCGCCGTCGGCAACGATAAGTCCCTGCTTGTTGCTTGAGCAAAGCACCTGCTCGAAGGTGGTATCGTTAACGCCGCCCTCGAATATTGCGAGGTAGCCCGTTCCCATAGTGTATATCTCTTTGAAGAGATTGTTGCTGCAGTTTTTGAGAATTACCGCATCCTCACATCCCCAGAATGCCATATTATTGAATTTTGCGGTTCCCTCCTTTGTTTCGGGATTGCCGTTAAATACAAGGAAGTTTCCGCCGGCGGAATCGGTTACTTTTATATAGGAAAATTCAACGGTAGACGCCTTGCCCGACTCGTAGATATATTCAAACATAACGTCGGAGTAGCTGTCTATCTTGGTGCCGTAGTTTGAAACGCCTATTATCTTTATATCTCTTTCCTGCGGAATAACTATCTTATCCTCGATGTTATAAGTTATTTTGGAGAGATAAACGGTGTCTGCCGCAGTTATTGCCTTTGCAATGCCAACGCCGCCCGAGCTAAACCACTCGGGGAAGGCATAGTTGACGCCGTCTCTGAAATCGTAAAGGCCCTTGCCGGTGAGGTTCTGTCTTTTGGGAAGATAGAGATCCGAGCTGTTTACCTTAAGAGTTGCATTTTCGGCAAGCTTTATTTTAGTGGAGGTTGCAACGGCAAACGCTATATTTTCGGGAACCGTTACGTTTGAGTTTATAACGTAGGTGCCGTGCGAGAAATAGAGTATTCCTCCGCTTTCTCCCATTGCCGCTATCGCGGCGTTTACCGCGGCGGTGTCGTCGGCAATACCGTCGCCCTTTGCGCCGTGGCTCTTTACGTCAACAAGCCCCTCCTCGTCGCCGATGACGACGTCGATATTGGGCATAAGATAGTTTACGCTCTCCTCGGGAGGAGCATAAAGAGAAAGTCTGTCGCCGCTTAGGGTGTTTACCTCGGGCGAGCAGGCGGAGCAAGCGAAAACAAGCAACAATGCAACCGAAAGAGATATTATTCTTTTTATCATTTTCATCTTCCTCCTTTAACCGTTAAATACGTTGTCGGAAACTATGAAGGAGCTTCCGTTTCCGAGATTTGCCGCTATATCGTAGCTTGAGTGAGCAAAGACGTTATCGGTAACCGTTATAAGCGAATTTTCCTTCTCGCCTCTTACGGGGATCGCCGAGCCTGCCGTTTTAAACTTATTTCTCGCAATATATATCTCACTGCAGGATCTGAGCAAAATATCGGAGCCCGAGTTGTTTTCAAACTCGTTATCGGAAACCGTTACCACGCCTCTGCTGTGTATCGACACCGCGTTGGAGCAGTCGGTTATCTTGTTGCCCGTAATCGAGCCGAAGGCAAGGCTTGCATACATAACGCCCGCTCTTGCACTGCCGGGCTTTGAGGAGATAATGCAGTTATCGACACCCGAGTCGATATGGTTTTCAAAATAGACCGCTGCCTTACCGCCGCTGCCGCCTATAAACTCGCAGCTCTCTATAAATACCGCCTGATTTTCGGTTATATAAATATCCTCTTTGTATGCATTATAGCTCTTGCAGCGCTTTATCATAATGCCGTTCGAAACGCCGCCGGAGGGAGAAACGACTGCCTTTATAAGAGTGCCGCAGCTGTCTGCCTCATTATCGAGAAAATAGGAGAACATCGAAAGCTCGGATATTTCGAAAACGATAAAGGTATCCTTTGCGGTGTTTTCGGTAAATTGGCAGAAGCCTCCTCTGTCGTACCATACGCCGCCCAAAAGTCCTTCAAAGTGGCAATTTTCGGTAGAGACCCAGCCCGAATTTATCTTAATAGCCATAGAGCTCTTTTTATTGTTCTTCTCGTAGAAGCCTATACCGTTTGCATTAAACGCCGAGTTACCGATAGATGCTCCGTCGCTGTAACCGTCTATCGCGATAATATCGTTTCCGATTATTATCTTGGATTTATCCTTGCCCATACCGAGCATATCATAGCCCGAGCTGGAATAAGTGTCTTTAATATAAACGGGATTGTCGATATTGTAGCTGCCCTCAAGGAAGGAGACCTTGCCGCAGAAGCGAAGGGCGTAGTTTATTGCAAGAGAATCGTCGAGTCCGTCGTCCTTAACGGCGCCGAACCACTCGGAGTAGACGTTTAAAACATTACCGAAGCCGGTAATTCTGCCTTCACCCTCTATTTCGAATATCTTTCCCAAAGGAGCGGAAAAGCCGCCCGACATCATCTTGACGTTAGCCTCGTTGCCAAGCTTTATAACGGCGCCCTCAAGAAGCTTTACGCCTACCTTTGCGGAAAAGCTTACGTCACCGTTTATATAATATTTTCCCGCAGGGAAAACCAAGGTAGCGCCGACCTGCGCCTTTTCGTTTATAGCCTTTGTAAGCTCCTTGGTAATATCGGTACTTCCGTCTGCCTTTATGCCAAGCTCTAAAACGTTGTAGACCTCTGCCGCGGGGTCAAATTCCTGCGGCTTTATAACATTTCCTCCGCCCGTGCAAGCCGAAAGGCTGCAAAGCAGAAGAAGCAGCGCGAAAAAGCCCGCAATCACTCTTCTTTTCATTATGTTTCCTCCTATATTAAGAGATAATACGTGAATAGTATAGGACCTTTTGAAAGCCTTTGTCAAGCACTTTTTTTCGCCTTTTCTTTTTTCGTTAAACTGCACAATTTTTTCGTTCTTTCTTTGTGCAAAATAACGAATCTTTTCACTTTGTCTTTGTTTTAGAAAGATTTGCTTCGATTTTATTTGCAAAAGCCGTTAAGATAATGTATAATATTTTCAAGAATATAAATCAAAGGTGATAAGCAATGGAATTCAAGCTCCCCTACGGCAAAGAACAGTTAACTCTTTCCCTTCCCGACGATAAGGTAAACGGCGTGCTTCACTCGGGAATAGAGGAATACATACCCACCGCAAGCGAGCAGCAGCTCGTGCTCGACGCCCTTGCAAACCCCATCGACTCCGCTCCCCTTTCGGAGCTTGCAAAGGGAAAAAACAAGGTCGTTATCATAGCGAGCGACCATACCCGTCCCGTTCCGAGTAAATTCCTTATTCCCCCTATGCTCTCAGAGATAAGAAAGGGCAATCCCGATGCAGACATTACCATTCTCATCGCAACGGGCTGCCACAGAGGCACCACCGAGGCAGAGCTTATCTCCAAATTCGGCGAGGATATAGTTAAAAACGAGAAGATATACGTTCACGACTGTGCCGACGAGTCTATGCTTGTAAAGCTCGGCACTCTCCCCTCGGGCGGCGAGCTTATCATAAACAAGCTTGCGGCGGAGGCTGATCTTTTGGTTTCCGAGGGCTTTATCGAGCCTCACTTCTTCGCGGGCTTTTCGGGCGGCAGAAAGAGCGTGCTTCCGGGTATCGCCTCGAAGGTTACCGTCCACGCAAACCACTGCGGCGCCTTTATAGAAAGCGACAAGGCGCGCACCGGTCTTCTTGAGGGAAATCCCATAAACATCGACATGGAATACGCCGCAAAGACCGCAAAGCTCAAATTTATTTTAAACGTCGTTATAAACGGCGAGAAAAAGATAATCAACGCCTTCGCGGGCGATCTTATAAAGGCTCACCGCAAGGGCTGCGAATTCGTAAAATCGCTTTGCATGGAAAAGGCTATTCCCGCAGACGTTGCCGTTTCCACAAACGGCGGCTATCCGCTTGACCAGAATATCTATCAGGCTGTCAAGGGTATGACCGCGGCAGAGGCAACCGTCAAAAAGGGCGGCGTTATCATAATGGTCGCAAAGTGCAACGACGGACACGGCGGCGAGGGATTCTGCAACTTCTTCAGAAGCGCCCTTTCAAACGCCGAGCTTGCAGCCGCGTTTGCCGCTTGTCCCGCAAACGAAACTCCCGCAGATCAGTGGCAGGCACAGATATTCGTAAGAATTCTCCTGAAGGCAACCGTCATCTTCGTTTCCGACGCTCCGAAGGAGCTCGTTGAAAGCTTACGTATGGTCTACGCCAAGGATCTCGACGAAGCTGTTTCAAAGGCAAAGGAGATAGCGGGAAGCGACGCAAGCTTCACCGTTATACCCGACGGCGTTGCAGTTACCGTAATTGAATAATTTCGTGTCTTAAACAAAAGGGCGGCGTCATATACTTCGTTAAGGAGTGATATTGATGCTGCCCTTTTTATCATTTACCGTGGGCTTTTTGTTTCTTGCCCTCTATCTCTCGGGGAAAAATTCCTTTCCCAAGCCGCTTTCTCCCGAGGAGGAGGCGCCGCTCATTGAGAAAATGCTCTCGGGCGACAAAAAAGCAAGAAGCGTTTTGATCGAGCGAAATCTGCGGCTCGTAGCCCACATAGTTAAAAAATATTACGCCGCCGACGTCGATAACGACGACCTCGTTTCCATCGGCACGATAGGACTTATAAAGGGCATCGACAGCTACAAGGGCGGAAAGAACACCCGTCTTTCCACCTACGCCTCACGATGCATCGAAAACGAAATTTTAATGTATTTCCGAAGCACCAAAAAGCTTTCGGCGGAGGTGTCCATCGACGAGACCATCGACACCGACAAGGACGGAAATTCTCTTACCCTTATCGACGTTTTGTCGGTAGACGACACCATTGCCGACGATATAGACTTAAAGCTGCGCTCCGAAAAGCTTTGTCTTGCGGTGCGCGACCGTCTTACAGAGCGCGAGAGAGCAATAATCGCCCTTCGTTACGGTCTTGCAAACAGCGCTCCGCTTACCCAGCGCGAAACGGCAAAGAAGCTCGGCATCTCGCGAAGCTACGTTTCGCGAATTGAGAAAAAAGCGCTCGAAACGCTCAAGGAAGAGATGGAAAAATGAATTAAAAGCCTTCACCCGTGCAAAATAGCTACGGGTGATCTTTTTGAGAAAAAGACTTTTTCTTTCAATATTTATAATTTTTGCCTTTTCTGCCTCCACCTTTGCGCGCCTTTCACTTATCGCGCTTTTTTCGGGTCCCTCATTTTACGAGAGAGCACTTTCGCAGCAAAGCAGCTCGGTGATATATTACACCTCGCGCGCAGTTATCACCGACCGCCACGGCGTGCCGCTTACCGATACCGAAAGCTCCGTTCTCGGCGTTATCGACACTCTCGTCTACGAGGGCGGCGCTCTCTTTGACAGCAAATACGAAAGCTATTTTGAAAGTGCCGTCGCCTCTCACGCCACCGCCATTATTCCCCTAAAGGCGCGGCAGGAAAATATAAAGGGGCTTTGGTGCCTTGAAACTCTTACGAGATACTCGAAGGATCAGCTTGCCGTTCATCTCATAGGAAGTCTTAACGGAAACGGCGACGGCGAATCGGGGCTTGAATACGCCTTCAATTCATTTCTCCGTAAAAACGAGAAAAAGTACAGCGTAAGCTACTCCTCCGACTCGGCGGGCGGTATAATCTCGGGGCTCGGAATAAATATTACGGGAAACGCCGAGCCCTCGCGCGACAGTCTTATCCTCACGATAGACAGCGATATTCAAAAAATAGCGGAGAATGCGGCAATGCAGATAGAAAGCGGCGCGGTGATAGTTGCAAGGGTGCAGACGGGCGAGATAGTGGCGGCGGTGAGCCGCCCTTCTTACCATCCCTACGATATCGGCGCCGCTCTCGAAAAGGAGGGCGCTCTTACCAACAAATGTCTTATGCCGTTTAATGCGGGCTCCGCATTCAAGCTGGTAACGCTCGCCGCCTTTCTTGAGAGCGGAGGAAGCGAGTTTAACTATAATTGCGGCGGAAGCATTGAGGTGGGCAACAGCGAAATAGGCTGCTACTTGAGAAAGCACCACGGCGAGCTTGACGTTGCCTCGGCACTCTGCGTTTCCTGCAACGGCTTTTTCATAAAAATGGGGCTTTTAAACGGAGCCGAAAAGATGCTTGAAACCGCAAAGGCATTGGGATTCGGCGCCTCTTCAGAGCTTGCAAGCGGATATTTTTCCTCGCAGGGAAGCTTGGCTTCGAAATCGGAGCTTGGCTTCGACGCCGAGCTTGCAAATATGTCGATGGGTCAGGGAAGGCTTCTCGTAACTCCCGTGCAGATGGCGCAGATGACGCAGATAATAGCAAACGGCGGAGTAAAGGCGCCGCTTTGCGTTGCGGTGGGTACCGTAGAAAACGGCGTTTTCCAAAAGGACCGTTGCTTTGACACGGAAAAGGAGCGCGTCCTCTCCCCAAATACCGCGCAAACGATCTGCGACCTTATGGAGACCGTTTCGGAAAGCGGCACCGGTAAAAAGGCAAATCCCTTTTGCGGCTCCGGCACAAAGACCTCGACTGCCGAAACGGGAATAATGAACGAAAGCGGAAAATACACCGTTCAAAGCTGGATAACCGGCTTTTTCCCAAAGGACGCGCCTCGCTACGTTATAACGGTGCTTGCTGAAAACGCCGATCCGAAAATAAGCAGCAGCTCGCCCGTTTTCAAAGAAATTTCGGAAAATATTGCAAGACTTGAAAATATATCTTGACAGCCGCCCTTTTCGGAGTTATAATATGAATATATGAACGGTTGTTCATATATTCATACGAAAGGAAGATAATAATGGTTGATAAGATCGAATGCTGTGAGTGCTGTGAGCATCACACAGAGCTTATAGAAAGAGTGAGAAAAAGCGGAGTTTCAAAGGAGCGTCTTTACGACCTCGCCGAGCTTTTCAAGGTGTTTGGCGATACGACCCGAATAAGAATACTCTTTGCCCTTTTCAAAAACGAAATGTGCGTTTGCGATATCGCAGAGCTTCTCTCGATGACACACTCAGCCATATCCCACCAGCTTCGCGTTTTGAAGCAGGCAAAGCTCGTTAAATGCCGCAAGGACGGCAAGACCGTCTTTTATTCACTCGACGACAGCCATATCGAAACGATAATCGGTCAGGGCTTGAATCACGTTTCGGAGTGAATATTATGCATAAAAAGGATATTATTAAGATCTCCGTTGCCGCTTTTCTTTTCGCAGTTTCCTTCTTTACCGGCGGCGTGAGCTTTGACGGCTTTGAATATTTGAGCTTTTTTCTCTGTCTTGCATCGGCGGCAGCAGTTGGATACAACGTCGTTTTCGAGGCGTTCGAGCATCTCTTCAAGGGGCGGTTTACCGATGAAAACCTGCTTATGACGGTTGCCTCGCTTGGCGCCTTTGCCCTCGGAGAGCATCACGAGGCGGCGGCAATAATGCTGTTTTTCGCAATAGGCGAGGGTCTTGAGCATAAGGCGATAGACAATTCGAAAAAGGCGGTAAAGGAGATAATAAAGCTCCGTCCCGAAAGAGCAAGAAGGCTTATTGACGGCAAGACCGAGGAGATATCCCCGAGCGAGATACGAGTAAACGACGTTTTGGTAATATTCGCGGGCGAAAAGGTCCCCACCGACTGCGTTATAACCGAAGGAAGCTCTTCGCTTGACGTTTCCGCCTTAAACGGCGAAAGCCTGCCGCGCGAGGTATCGGTCGGCGACGAGATACTCTCGGGCTCGATAAACAAGGGTGGAGTTTTAACGGTAAGGGCAAAGACCGAGTTTGATAAAAGCACGGTTCAGAAAATTGCCTCGCTGGTTCTTTTCGCATCGGAGAGAAAGACCAAAGCCGAAAGCTTTATAACCCGTTTTTCAAGGCTTTATACCCCCATAGTTACACTTTGTGCGATTTTCGTTTTCGTTATTCCCTCTCTTATAACGGGAGAGTGGGCGCTGTGGCTAAAGCGCGCCCTTTGTTTTTTGGTAGCCTCCTGCCCCTGCGCGCTTGCCGTTTCCGTTCCTCTCGGATTTTTCTCATCGTTGGGCGCCGCCTCGAAAAAGGGCGCGCTTATCAAGGGCAGCGTTTACATAGAGGCTCTTGCAAGGGCAAGGACCGTTTTCTTCGATAAAACGGGAACTCTTACCGAGGGCGCCTTTTCCGTAACCGAAGCCGTCCCATTTGAAAATAACTCAAAGGAAAGGCTTTGCGCCGTTGCGGCGGCTCTTGAAAAAAGCTCCTCTCACCCGATAGCAAGGGCGATATCCCGGCTTGACAGCTCACTTACCGCCTCTTTAATTAAGGAAACGGGCGCAATGGGTATAGAGGGCGAGATAGAGGGGGTTTTATTCCGCGCGGGAAAGCCGGATTTCGTGGGCGAGATATGCCGCGTGCCGAATATTGAAGCCGCATCCTCTGCGGTGCATATTGCCGCAAGGGATAACTATCTCGGATATATCTCCGTCGAGGATAAAACCAAGGCGGATGCCAAAGATGCCGTTTCTTACTTTGAGCGCCGCAAAATCAAAGCGCTTATTCTCACGGGCGACAGAAAGGAGTCGGCATCAAGGGTTGCCGACGAGGTCGGAGCCGACGGCTTTTACTCCTCACTTATGCCTGCCGACAAGCTCGCGATTCTTGAAAATGCAAAGAGCGAGGGCGGCACGGTATTCGTGGGCGACGGAATAAACGATTCTCCCGTTCTTGCCGCTGCAGACGTCGGCGTTGCAATGGGTGCGATAGGTTCTGCCGCCGCAGTCGAAGCGGCAGACGTGGTTATTATGAACGACGATCTTTCACTTCTTCCCCGTCTTCACTCTCACGCAAAAAGGACGATGGCAACCGTCAAGGCAAACCTTATTTTCGCGCTTTCGGTAAAGCTTCTCGTTTTGATCTTAAGCGTTTTGGGAGTGGGCGGAATGTGGATAGCCGTCTTTGCCGACGTTGGCGTTACACTCATCGCCGTTTTGAATTCGCTTCGCCTTTTAAAAATGAAATAATTTCGGATCGGCATCGTAAGATGCCGATTTTTTACCCTTTACTAACATATTTTTATTGAAAAAGTAACTTCGAAATGCTATAATAAAAGACGAAAGGCGGCGTTTATTATGACCGAACGGCAGATAACCGATACACTTTTGGCAAACGGCGTGGAAAAATTCGGCGTTTGCGACGTAAACGAAATAGTATTTGACGAAAATCTTCGCAAATACTGCGAATCAAACTCCTGCGGAGCCTTTGGCAGAAACTACGCCTGCCCTCCCTTTTGCGGAAGCAAGGAGCAGCTTATAAAAAAGGTGAAAAGCTTTAAGAGAGCCGTAGTTTATCAGACGGTTTCGCCCCTCCTTGATTCGTTTGACGTTGAGGGTATGTACGAGGCGGGCAAGCGCCACACCGAGCTTCATTTGAAAATAAGAAAAGAGCTTGATAACTGCTTTTCTCTTGCCGCGGGCGGCTGCCGCATATGTCCCGAGTGCGCCGCGATAAAAAAAGAGCCCTGCCGCCATCCCGACGACGTTATAATCTCTCTCGAGGCGTGCTGTATAAACGTATCCGAGCTGGCCGCTACCGTGGGGCTAAAATATATAAACGGTGCAAACACCGTTACCTACTTTTCGGCGTTTTTTATCTAAATAAGGCTTATTGTGCAATTGACAGCGCATTGCCGTCGGAGTATAATGAAGTCAAATCAATTTTGAGGTGATACTATGCAAGTTTCTTTTGAAAACAACCGTTTCGATCTCGTTTTAAACGGCAAACGCTTTTATTTCTCTCCCGCATCGGTTTCCTTTTGGGAAAGCGAAAGAGTTTTGGAGATTGACTGCTTTAAAATACTTCCCAAAAAGGATATTGTCAAGGCAATCGCCGAAAAGGAAGGCTTTAAGTTCACTTATACCTTTACCGCCGACGGCGACTTTTTAAAGATATCTCTCGCAATAGAAAACGGAGACGATAATATCGCTCTCAAATCGGTAAACGTTGTAAATGCGCTTACCGCACCCTGCTTTGAGAACTATCCCGTTATATATATGTCTGCCGACAATATGATAGGCGTTGAGGGGCTTCGCAGCTTTGACCGCAACCGTCGCGGGAGCACCTACACCGCTCTCACCGACCGCTACGGCAACGGCGCATTTTTGATGGGCTTTACCGACAGCCGCCGCGAGATACATTGGATAGACACCTTCTTTGAAACAAAAAGCTTTACCGCCGTTGCAATGAGAGACGGCGTTACCTTAAAGTCGGGCGATACTCTCACTCTCGCTCCCCTCGTTATCGGCTTTGACAATTCGTTAAACAAGCTTCTTTCCGAATACGGCGATAAGATAGGCAGAGATTCGGAGGCTATTATCCCAAGCGAGATAGCTACCGGCTGGTGCAGCTTTTACTATTACTACTCCTTCGAGGACGAAAAGGAAATAATCGGCGCCGCCGAAATGCTCAAAAAGAGCGCGATAGCAAACGACGTTAAATATATTTTGTACGACGACGGTTGGGAAAATCGCGAAAAGGGTCCTATGCACAACTGGGGCGACTGGGAGTGCGTGCCCGAGCGCTGTCCGAGCGGAATGAAGGGCATGGTCGATAAGATACACGCCCTCGGCTACAAGACGGGACTTTGGCTTGCTCCCTTTACCGTTTCAAAAAACAGCAATCTTTTTAAAGAGCATCCCGATTGGGCGCTTACTACCGAGGAAACCATTACCCTCGGCGCCGCCGACTACGGTCTTGACCTTTCAAACCCCGAGGTAACGGAGTTTATAAGAAATACCTTCGAGCGAGTATTCAACGAGTGGGGCTACGACTACATAAAAATAGACTTTATCGGTATGGCGCTTTTCGAGGGCAAACACCACAGCCGTGAAAAGACCCTTGCCGCATATTATCACGATACCCTGAAAATGATAAAGGAGATCGCGGGCGACAGACACGTGCTCACCTGCGGTCCCGCAATATTCCAAACGGTTGGCGCCACCGACTCGATAAGAATAGGTCCCGACGTGGGTAACCGCTGGGTAATTCCGACAGACTGGGCAGACCAGATAGGCGGAAACTGCTCCATTAAGCCCTGCATAAACAACACGGTAAGAAGAAGCTGGATGCACAACCGTCTTTTCCACATAGACCCCGACTGTATGATGGCTCGCCACTTTGAGAACCCCTTTGAGAGAATTCTATACGGCGGCGAAAGCATCTTCGGTGTTCCCTTCTCAAAGGAGATACTCGGTATCGACGACGTTGCCTTCGACAGCTGGAGCAAGCTCATTTGGTTTTTCTCTCTTCCCAACTTCTTGGGCGAGGTATGGGATGAGCTTTTACCCTCGCGTCAGGCACGCATTAAGGAAAGCTTTGATTTCCCGATGAGAAAAATAGGCTACGTGGACTACTACGCCGACCCCGAGATAGCCGTATTCAAAACGGAGGACGATTCGGAGGATAAGCCTCAAATGCTCGCCGTTTGGAATTACAGCGACAAGGCGGCAAATATAATGCTTCCCGCAGAGATAACGGGCGGTCTTGAGTGGCGCTACGAGGAGATGCTCGGCGACGGAGTCATCGAGGGCAAGGGCGGAATTTTTGCCTTCCCCGAAATTGCTCCCCACGCCGCAAAAATATTTAAAAAGGTAAAATAAAATGATTTTGAAAATTACGGGAAAGCACCCCGTCGCAAGAGATTGCGTAGTGTGCGGAACGAAAAATCCCTTTTCTCTCAAAAGTGAATTTTTCTCGCTTGAAAACGGCGATATCGTTGCAATAGCCTCTCCCGAGGCACATCATCAGAGCTATCCCGGAAGGGTACACGGCGGCGTTATCTCCGCCCTTCTTGACGAGACCGTGGGCAGAGCCGTAAACGTAACGGAGCCCGGTACCTGGGGCGTTACCGCCGAGCTTATAACGAGATATAAAAAGCCCGTTCCCTACGGCGAAAAGATATACGCCGTTGGCAGAATAACCTCAAATAACCGCCGCATCTTCGAGGGCGAGGGCTTTATCTTCGATAAAAACGGCAACGTTTTGGCGCAGGCATACGCGAAATATATGAAGCTCTCGCTTTCATCTATTGCAGAGGGAGAGGACACGGGAGATATAAACAGTCTTATTTTAAAAGACAGCGACCCCGCCGAGCTTGATATACCGGAATTTCCGAAATATATAAAAAAGGAAAACTGACCTATGCTTTTGATAAAGGGAATATCCGAAAATGCATATTTCAACCTTGCATCCGAGGAATATCTTGCAGATAATTTCTCGGAGGATATTTTTTACCTTTGGCAAAACGATAACGCCGTTATAATCGGCAAAAATCAAAACGCCTATTCCGAAATAGACCTTTCCTACGCAGAGGCTCACGGCATTAAGGTTGTAAGAAGGCTCACGGGCGGCGGAGCGGTTTTTCACGATAACGGCAACCTCAACTACACCGTTATAGGAAAAAACGACGAGGAAAGCTTCGGAAACTACGAAAAATTTTCAAAAACGGTAATAGCCTACCTCAAAACGCTCGGTGTTGACGCAGAGCTTTCGGGAAGAAACGATCTTCTTGCAGACGGCAAAAAGATATCGGGAAACGCCCAATGCGTGAGAAAGGGCAAGATAATTCATCACGGCACCCTTCTTTTCTCGTCAGATCTCTCACGTCTTTCCGACGTTTTAAGGGTAAACCCCTTAAAGCTCGTCGATAAGGGAATAAAATCGGTTAAAAGCCGCGTTGCAAACATCTCGGATCTTACCGATAAGGTAAATAACATCACCGATTTTGCAAACGGACTTTACGAATATATAAAGCAAAACGGAGAGGACGTCGCCGAATACGCCTTTACCGAAGAGGACGTTTCCAAAACAGAGCGGCTTGTTAAGGAAAAATACGGTACCCGTGAGTGGAATTACGGCTATATTTCCGATTACGGCTTTAAAAACTCGAAAAAGACCGCGGGCGGCATAGTCGAGCTTGAGCTTTCGGTGGAAAAGGGTGTTATTGAAAGAATTCGCATAAGCGGCGACTTTTTCGGCAAGCGCGACCTTTCCGAGCTTGAAGCAATGATAGTCGGCACACCGCACGAAAGAGCAGAGATCTCAAAAAAGCTTTCGCTTACCGATATTTCGCAATATATTTCGGGTGTGAGCGCAGACGAGCTTTTGGATATTTTCTTTTAAATAAAAAAACAGACGGATATTACTGCGGCACTCTTAGGTATTTTAATTAAATAATTTATTAAACTCGACTTTTGATAAGTCGAGTTTTCTTTTACCCACGAATAATCACTTGAATTAAGCTGGCTTTTTTGATATAATAAACACACCGATAAATAAGAATTTGACGAAAGGAGTTATCTCATGAGCAATATAATCGAACAACTAACAGATAGTGAGTTTCTTTACCTCCAGCCGTGGTTTTACAATAACAAATTGGCTTTAAGATGTGAGTTGGGAATTGGCGAAGATGATTACATGGAGAATGCTTTCTCCAGAGCTATACAAATTGCAAATGTTTTGTTTGCAAACAGAAAAATTGATGTAGCGTTTTTTCATCAATATTTTGATTCCGATGGCTCCGTGCAGGTTGCTGGAGATTTTACATTGAAGATTGCTGAAAAAGTTAACCTCAACAAAAATTTACTTATTGCTGTGGGTGATATTGATGATGATATATCTGCTGTAATAAGATGCATTTCATACGATATTGATTTCACTACCCTAGAAAGCATCTTGAAAAGTCAAATATATTGCCAAGTCAATCCGTTGGTAAGCTTTGTTTCTCTGGAAAACCAGTGCATTTTTTCCGTTTACGATGATAGAGGCTGCGATATAGTGTTTTTCAGCAATGAAAAATATAAAGAGTTTTACATAAAATTGGAGAAATATTTCTTGGATTATGACCGAAAAAAAATGAGAGAGACATTTGAGTCGATATAACTTTTGTCAATTAGATAAATTCCAATTTATCGAGATGTTAATCCTTACGGGGAATTTTCAAAAGTGTAGCACACTATACTTTGCAAGCAACGTCGTGTGTTTTGCGAAGCAAAAATGA
Source organism: Clostridia bacterium (assembly GCA_017504945.1). GTDB lineage: Bacteria > Bacillota > Clostridia > Oscillospirales > RGIG5299 > RGIG5299. Next base: position 132,025 of record JAFVQJ010000002.1, on the reverse strand, counting down.
AAAGACTAACGAAAATTTCGTTAGTCTTTTATCTTGTCTAAAAAATCCCTATTGGAAGAGCGCTTTATTCCGTCTGTTTTTTTGTGCTTTTTGTAAAAAACAGCTCCTTTATGCCTATTGCAAAAAGAAAGACAGCAAAAATTACGGTTGCGGCATCGCTTTTTCCTATCCAAACGGCAAGCAGTCCGCCGACTATCGCACCCGGAAGCGATGAAAGAGCTATTAAAAATCCCGTTTTAAAATCAACGAGCCTGTTTTTTGCGTTAAGTATTACCGAAAGCACCGCAGTAGGAAGAAAAAACAGCAGGTTTATTCCCGCCGCCTCTGACGGCGCAACACCCGCAAAGCCGGTGAGCCACACCAGCAGGACCGAGCCGCCGCCGAGTCCCATCGACGCCGCTATTCCCGATAAAAATCCGATAATATAATTCATATTTTTCTCCTTATATCGCGCCTAAAAGCATTTTTACCGCCGCAAAAACAAGAAATCCGCCGAATATCCTTTTAAGGAGAGCAGGGTCTATCTTTTTGAGAAAAAAGGCTCCGGGAAGCGCGCCCAAAACTCCGCCGAGTGCAAACGGAAGTGCCGACGCTATTTCAAGTCCGTTTCCGAAAATGTAAAAGCAAACGCTCACCGCCGAAAGAAAAAGCACTATGAAAACGGTTGTCGCGTGAGCCGTTTTGGGCGACATTTTTTCGCCGTTTTTATTTTCAATGCTTTCAAGCAGCGGCACGAGCACCATACCGCCGCCCGCACCGAAAAAGCCGTTTATTATTCCTGCCGCTATCCCGAGCAGCGCGATGACTGCCTTGTTTTTCATTTTCCCACCTCTTTTTGATTATTTTGGCGTTTTTTGCGGTATTTATGCGTGGGGCGAGAGCTTTTGTCGTGTTGCACAAAACAGCCTTGTCCCTTTTATGCATAATGCCGAAATTTTTGCCTGCCGATATAAATTTATTGACGGGCGGTGGGCAGTATGGTAAAATGGAAATGGGGAAAGTTTCCTCAAATTTTTGAAATGGGTGAGTCCAATGGGTTGTTTGGAAAATGAAAAACAACCAATATTGATGATGACTGTTGAATATTACGGTTATGTATATCAGGGTAACTATAGACCGGTTTGGACATTGGAGGGCGGAATAATTGAATAAAAAAATAAAAATATTAATAATCATATTTACTGTGATAATATGTTTATCAGTATGGATAATAATTGCAAATCACGGTTGGAAGCTTGGATTTACCTTTTGCGATTCTCCGTTTAAATATAATACGTCAACATCTGTCAAAGTAACTGAAGATAGTGTAACGTTAACAGCAACGATTATACCTCCAAATTGGGAGTTTAAAAATGACATAATTTATAAAGTCGAAGGAAATGTACTTAAGGTTGGTGTAAAGGGAATTACTTTGTTAGATTTCATATTAGGACATTTGGGAATAGCCTTCAATGATTTATATAACAAAGAGATCCCCATCCCCGAAGGCGTTGTTATCGACAAAGTAATCCTTTGCGGCGGGGGTGACGAAAAGGTCATCTGGACAAGAGAAGAAGGAAATATATAGATAATTGTTCAACATTTGCCACAGGGCTATGGAATAGAATTTCCGATATTCAATTAAGCGCAGGGGTTCCTAATACACCGAATAACTTGGAGAATAGCATCAACGAAAATTCAGATTACATGGTCGGAATAAATTTTGGGATTCCAATGTTTTACGGTTATCACAACGGAACAAGATTTATTGAGATATTGATATGAGGTAAAATATTATGAGAAAACGTAAAAAAGCCGTTTTATGGATTTTGGTAATTGTTTTGGCAGTTTCTGCGCTCGGAATAGGAATAGACGTTTTCGTTTATCATAATTGGACTCTGTTTGGATTTGCGGCATGCTCAGATGGCTCGAACTTTAATTTTGTCTGCGTTGAAAAAATAGGAAATATTATTCATTTCGGAGTAGAAATAACTGACTTTCAAGGAACGTTTCGACGGATCAACCCGGGATATGTATATGAAATAGATGGAAACACGCTGAAAATAGGATTACGAATGACAACCTCGATCGTTTATTTGGGCTGTATGCTGTATCATTTTGATATACCGGTAAATGTAGATATAACTCAAGTAGTTTATAAAACCGAAAACGGTGAGTTTACAATTCCTTGGAACGGTTGTTCCTGCTATCCGCCAAGACGTTGGCAATACAATAATGTTTAAGTCGTAATCGAAAAGGTCATCTGGACAAGAGAAGAAGGAAATATAAACTAAATAACACACAAAAAATCCGCACCTTACGGTGCGGATTCTTAAGGACAGTTTTTGAAATGTAATAAAGTGCGTTACCTACCGACAGGAAAAGGACGAAGAGTTGTAAAAGCTCCTCGTCCTCTTTTCTTTGCAAGCACTGCTTTTGTAGCCACAAATGCAAATTTAGTGAAGTTTTCGCTTATGCGAAAGTGAAGTTGCTTTGCAGTGAAGTTCGTGCTATCGCACGAGTGAAGTTAAGTTTGCCCACTTTACCGAAGGCAAAACTTCACGATCCGCAGGATCACTTCACTTACGAAGTAAACTTCACTTGCCCGCAAGGGCAAACTTAGTTGCGTAGTGTCCTTAAGGACACTACGCATACGGTGCGGATTTTATATTTACATATTCTTTACGGTTTCGGAAATAAGCCTTGAAAGCTTTTCGGTTGCCTCATTTGCAACGCGGGTAACCTCCTCGTGAGTGAGCGGACCTATATCCTTTCCCGGAACGTCGGTGATGAGCGAAACGCCAAGCACCTTCATTCCCGCGTGCGCCGCCGCCATCGCCTCGACTGCGGTACTCATTCCCACGGCGCTTCCTCCCATTCTTCTCATCATTTCTATCTCTGCGGGAGTTTCGTAATTGGGTCCCGTTACCTGAAGGTAAACGCCCTCCTTAAGAGGTGTTCCGAGCTCATTTGCCGTCTTTCTCAGCTTATTGCACAGCTCTCTTGAATAGACCTCCGACATATCGGGAAATCTCACGCCGAGCGCCTCGACGTTTTTGCCTATAAGGGGCGACGGCACCAGAGTTGAGATATGGTCGGTTATCATCATAAGGTCGCCCACCTCAAAGGAGAGGTCAAGACCGCCCGCCGCATTTGATAAAATAAGATTTTTTGCACCGAGCATTTTGCAGATACGGGTGGGCATTACCACCTCTTGCATGGTATATCCCTCGTAGTAATGCACTCTTCCCTGCATTGCCACCACCTTTTTGCCCGAAAGATGACCGAAAACGAAGCGTCCGTTATGTCCCGCAACGGTCGAAACGGGGAAATCGGGAATATCGCCGTAGGGAACCGACGCCGTTTCCTCTATCATATTCGCAAGACCGCCCAGTCCCGACCCGAGCGTTATTGCCGTTTCGGGAACGAAATCGGTTATGCTCCTTATATATTCGGTTGCCCTTGAAAGCTTTTCGTAAACGTCCATTTTAAAGCTCCTTATTTGTATTTACTTCCGCCGATAAACTCTCTCGTGAGAGAATAATCGGGTATGAGCGAGCCGTCAAGCTCTTTAAAATATTTCAGCGCCGAAAGCACCTTGCGCGCTCTTTCGTAGTTTTCCGACTCTTCTTTCACCTCTGAAAAAAGCTCCATCGCTCTTCTTTTCAATGCCGCGGGATCGAAGGGAAAGGCGGTAACGAGCTTTATGTCGGCAGTATCTGCCAAGGGGTTTATATAGAGCCTTTCGCCGCGCTTTACTCCGTTCCAGAAGGAGAGGGTAAGCTCTGCATCGGCATTTCTTGTTCGACTGTCTCTCACGGCACGGCGAAGGAGCCTTACCTGCGAGCCCTTAAGCACCGTTTCACCCTTCAGGGTATAGTCGCTGTCGCCCGTTATAAACATTTTTATAAAGCTTCCCCTTGGGAGCATTTCAAGCACCTTTGGCTCGAGGGCGTGAATTCCCTCAACTATCGCAACGCTCTTTTCCGAAAGGCACAGCTCCCTGCTGTTTTCTATTCTTTTCGAGCTTATAAAGTCGAAGGTGGGCAAATATACCCGTTTTCCCTCGCAAAGCGCGGTGAGCTTTTCTCTTAAAAGGTCGGTATCGATTGCCTCTACCGATTCAAAATCGGTAATTTTAAGCTGCTTCATCTCGTCCTTGCTTCTGTAAAAGTTGTCAAGCGAGATTACCGCCGAGGTTATTCCTCTTTCAAAAAGCTCCTCGCAAAGACGGTGGCTAAGCGTCGTCTTTCCCGAGCTTGAGGGACCCGTGAGCATAACGAGCCTTGCACCGCTTTTTGCAATTTCATCGGCGGTGTTTTCTATTTCATTCGAGAATATCTCCTCGCAGCCGATTACAAACTCGCGCGGAGATTCCGTTATTCTCTTATTTATAAGCTCAATATCAAAAAGTGAGCTTTCCATCTGATAAAACATTGTAAAAGACCTCGTTTTCCTTGTGAGGATTTCGAAGGTACTCGTAGGGGAATTTATAGTTTGCCTCCCTCACGGTATTACCCTTCGTTTTGAGCTTCGAAACGCTGCCCGCACCGCAGGCAAGCACCGTTTGAATATCCTCCATCATATAAATATTGTAAAGACATTCGCCGCCCGCCTTGGCATATCCCACGTTTTCAAGATTTGCGCCGATATTGCGCTGACGGTAGAGATAATATGGCAAAAATCCCTTTTCGGTGAGTGCGTTTCGGGAAAAATCGACCATTTTTTCGGTTTCACTTGCCGACACGTCGCTTTTGCCCTCGGTTGCCGCACGCTTCTTTGAAAGAGTATGCACGGTAATCGACGGAATATTCTCGTTTATAAGAGCGTTTACCGTTTTTTCAAAGCTTTCGAGACTATCGCCCGAAAGACCTGCAATAACGTCGGAGTTTATATTCAAAAGACCTGCCTCGCGAACGGTATAAAGCGCTCTGTAAAAGTCCTCTGCCGTGTGATTTCTGCCTATCTTTTCAAGCACTCCGTCGTTTAAGCTCTGCGGATTTACCGAAATTCGCATTTCGGGAGAAACGGAGTAAAGCGCCGCCGCTTTTTCTCCCGTTATGCAATCGGGACGGCCCGCCTCGAAGGTTATTTCTCTGAAATTTTTAAGCGAAAAGGCTCCGTCGAGCGCTTCGAAAAGGCTCTTTATATCGTATTCCGATATAACGGCGGGCGTTCCGCCGCCGATATAGAGCGTTTCGGGCAAAAGCCCGAGATTTTTAACTATCTCGCCCTTTTTATATATCTCCTCTTCAAGCTTTTTAAGATAATCGGGAAGCAGTGCGCCCGCCGTTGCTATCGAGTGAGATACGAAGGAGCAATAGCGGCATCTCGATGGGCAAAAGGGTATGCCTACGTAGATGCTCACGCCGTTTTTATACATTTCCTTTTTTGCCAAAAGAGTGCGCTTTGCCGCCGCAATTCCAAGTGAGATGCGGCTTTCCTCCGTGAAAAACTCATCTCCCAGAATTTCTCGCGTTCTTTGCTCGCCGTGCTCGGTAAGCAGCGCCTCAATAGGCTTTGAGGGACGTATTCCCGTGAGTATTCCCCACGGAACGGAAATATCGGTAACCTTTCTCGCGGCGTGCCAGAAGGCAGTCTTAAATGCCTTGCTCTCGCGACGCTTTTGCTCCAAAGGCTCCGCGCAGTCCGAAAAGCTCTCGAAAGCCTCTCCGATCTTGCCGTTTTTTTCAATTTTTACTCTGTAACGGTCGTTCTCTCTTACTACCTCGATAACGCCGCAGCCGTCGTCCTCCTCCGTTGGCTTTTCATTTGGAAAGAAGTGGCAGCACATAAGCTCGAGCTCGTATTTAAGAGAGCAATTTGTAAAAATATATTTCATTTGACTTCTCCGAAATCAGAAAAAGGGATTGTTCTCCCTTTCCTCAGAAAGAGTTGTGGTGCGGTCATGTCCCGGATAGACGGTGACGTTTCCCTCAATGGTAAAGAGCTTTTCTCTCACCGACGACAAAAGCGTTTCCAGATCTCCGCCCGCAAAATCGGTCCTGCCGATGCAGTGATAAAAAAGAGTATCGCCTGTAAAGAGCATATCGCCGCATTTTATGCAAATTCCGCCGGGGCAGTGTCCGGGCGTTTCGATAAATTCAAGCGTCATACTGCCTGCCTCGAGCCTGTCGCCGTCACTCACCGCGATATCAACGTCGGGAAGGTTGTCCTTTACTCCGGGAAACCAGCAAAGAAGAGTTTTGTCGCGGTTATGGATATTCTCCGCCGTAAAGCGAGAGGCAACGAGCTTTGCCCCCGTTTTTTCCATAACCTCTGCCGCCGCCATTATGTGATCGTAATGCTCGTGGGTAAATATTACGTATTTTATATCAAGCCCCTCAAGCTCGGGAAATATCTTCCAAGCGTTTGCACCGGGGTCGACTATAAATCCGACGCCGTTTTCGTCGGTAACTATATGGCAATTTGCGCAAAGCGGACCCAAGACGAGTGTTTTTACCATCAGTTCCCGCTCCTCTCAACCGAATAAACTCCGCTTATTCTCGAAAGCTTGTTTAAAATAAGCTGTAAATGCTCGGCGCTGTTTACGTCTATCGTAAGAAGAGTGAGGGTAGAGCCGTCCTTTTGCTCTCTCGCCGAAAGGTTATGGATATTTATTCTCATAGCCGCAAGTTGCGACGAGATATCTGCCATAAGTCCTATTCTGTTTTCGCCGATTATCGCTATATTAACGGTGAAATCGCCCTTTTCGCTGTCCCACCTTGCTCTTACAAGACGCTCTGCGGTATCGTCGCTGCAGTTTATCACGTTGGGGCAGTCCGCCTTGTGTATTGAAACGCCGTAGCCCCTCGTGATAAAGCCAACTATATCGTCGCCGGGCAGGGGCGAGCAGCATTTTGCAAGACGGGTAAGGCAGTCGCTCACGCCCTCTACCACGATGTTCTGCGCAAGCTTTTTGCTTTGCTTTGTCTGCGATGCAACGGTCAGCTCCTCCGCCTCAAGCTCGCTTCCGCGAAGCTTGTTGTATTCGTCCTTTAAGCGCGGCATTATTTTTGAAATATAAAGTCCGCCGTAGCCTATCGAATTGTAAAACTCGTCAAGCGAAAGGTTCATCTTCTCCAAAATGGGAGTGTAAAGTATTATCTTTTCGTTATCCTTTACGAAAATGCCGTTTCTGCGAAGTTCCTTATCAAGCTCCTCCTTGGCGGTTTTGATATTTTCCTCGCGGCACTCTCTTTTGAACCACTGTCTTATCTTGGTGCGAGCCTCGCTCGTTTTGGCTATCTTGAGCCAGTCTCTCTTGGGACCGCTCGACGCCGCCGAGGTGGTTATTTCAACTATGTCGCCGTTTGAAAGCTGGAAGGAAAACTCAACCGGCTTTCCGCCGACTCTTGCCGATACCATCTTGTTGCCTATATCGGAGTGTATTCTGTATGCGAAGTCGATGGGGGTGGCGCCGAGAGGAAGGGTTATAACGTCGCCCGAGGGGGTGAAAACGAATACCTCGTCGGCAAAAAAGTCGATCTTGAAGGTGCGGAAAAATTCCTCGGGCTCGGTGGAGTCCTTCTGTATTTCAAGAAATTCTCTTACCCAGCCGAGCTTCGCGTCGGCGTCGCTCTTTCCGAATATTCCGCTCTTATATTTCCAGTGAGCCGCTATTCCGAGCTCTGCCGTGTTGTGCATATCCCACGTTCTTATCTGCACCTCGAGGGGAATTCCCTCTTTGCCTATTACCGTGGTGTGAAGCGACTGATACATATTCTGCTTGGGAGTTGAGATATAGTCCTTGAATCTTCCGGGAATAGGCTTGAAAAGATCGTGTATAACGCCCAAAACGTTGTAGCAGTCGGTAACGGTATCTACGATTATTCTGATGGCGTAAAGGTCGTATATCTCGGAAAAATCCTTATTTCCCATATACATCTTGCGGTAGATGGAGTAGATGTGCTTTACACGGCTTTCAATGTGTATCGTCTTGCCGCCTATCTCAAGGCGGTTTCTTATCTGGCGCTTGACCGAAGAAAAGAGATTGTTTCCTATCTCCTTGCAGTTTGCCATCTGCTCGACGATATGGTTGTAGCCGTAGTTATCGAGATATTTTATGGAAAGATCCTCAAGCTCGTGCTTCATTCTCTGCATACCGAGTCGGTGGGCAAGAGGAGCGTAGACCTCCATAGTTTCAAGGGCGACCGAGCGCTGCTTCTCGGGACTTCTGTACTGAAGCGTTCTCACGTTGTGAAGGCGGTCGGCAAGCTTGATAAGAATAACTCTTATATCCTTTGCCATTGCAAGAAACATCTTGCGAAGAGTTTCTATCTGCTGCTCCTCCTTGGAGCTGTAAGGTATTTTTCCGAGCTTCGTAACGCCGTCGACAAGCTCGGCGACCTCTCTTCCGAAGCTCTTTTTAAGCTCCGAAAGTGCCACGTCGGTATCCTCCACCGTGTCGTGTAAAAGGGCGGCAACTATAGCCTCGGTATCGGAGCCGTATTCCGAAAGGATGACCGCAACGTTTACGGGGTGAGAGATATAATCGTCGCCGCTCTCGCGCTTCTGTCCCTTATGAGCTTCTTCTGCAAGACGGTAAGCGCGCTCTATCTTTTCAAAATCGTATTTTATCCCGTTGGCGCGAAGCGCCTTCATAAGTATTTCAAGCATTACGGCTTACCTCCTTTATCCTTCTGTAAAGCGCGCTGTCGGTAAGCGACACCGTGCCGTTAAAATTGCTTTCCGAAACGAAAAGACCGCCGTCTTTTTTCTCGCTTTTTATTATTCCAAGCTCGTTGAATATATCAACCGCGATAAACGCCTTTACGGGCGTGAGCATTATGCCGCTTTCGCAACTTATATGCTCCGCAAGAGATGATAGCCCGAAAAGCTCCGTTCCCTCTTTTATTCTCTGCTTAAAGTATTTTACTGCGATGCGAAGCTCGTCGGTGGTGGGAACGTCCTCTCTGCAAAGCGCCGAAATATCGGGCTCTTTATTTCCCGAAACGAGCTCGATATCCTTTACCGTGAGCTGAACCGACGAGCGCTCGCGGAAGATATTTTCATTTAAGCTCGCAATAATATTTACTCTGTCGCCCGCGGCGCAGATTATAGAGTCGTAGGGCATTTCAAAGCATACCGCAGCAGTCTCTCTTTTACCGTCGCTCACGGTTATTCTTGCAAATTTTCTGTTGGAGAGCGGCATTACCGAACGGACGGTAACGTCCTTCAAATAAAAGAGCGGCTGTGTGTTTGCCGTGCCTGTTGGCTCAAATCTCATAAGCTCGCGGCAAAGATTTAAGTCCGCCTCCGAAAGCGTGAGCTCACAGTCTGCGGTTATTTTTAAAACGAGGATATCCTCCGTCATTTTATCCTTGGCGTATTCGTTTATCGCTCTTCTGAAGGCGTCTATATTTTCCGCTTTAAGTGAAAGACCCGCGGCAAGCTCGTGGCCGCCGAACTTTTCAAGATGCTCACTGTTTGCCGAAAGCGCCTCGAAGAGATTAAAGCCCTCGATGCTTCGTCCGCTTCCCTTGGCAGAGCCGTTTTCCTCCGAGATAAGTATTGCGGGAAGATAATAGCGTTCGGTAAGGCGTGAGGCGATTATTCCTATAACGCCCTGATGCCAGCCCTTGCCCGAAATTACCATTACCTTATCGTTTTTGAGGTCGACCTGACTTTTAAGAGCCTCCTCCGCCTCTCGCATTATATTCTGCTCGGTATCCTGCCTCGTTTTGTTCTCTTCGCAGAGAATATTGGCATAGCGGTAGCCCTCCTCGGCGTTTTTCGCCATAAAGAGCCTTACCGCGTTTTCGGTGGTACCCATTCTTCCCGCCGCGTTTATGCGGGGAGATATCATATATCCCACCGTCTGCGAGGTGAGCGTTCTGCCGTTTTTGTTGAGCATATCTATAAGCGACGCTATGCCGGGGCAGACGTCTCCCCTGTTCATTTTATTAAGACCTATTTTTGCTATCTCTCTGTTTTCCGAAAGAAGCGGAACGACGTCGGCAATGGTGCCGATAGCGATTATCTCGCCGTATTTTTTAAGTATCTCCCTTTCGCTTCCCTTGCCCTCGACGGCGCAGATGAGCTTAAAGGCAACGCCTACCCCCGCAAGCTCTCTGAAGGGATAGCCCTTCGATATCTTCGGGTTTATCACCGCAGAGGCGCTCGGTATCTCGCCGCCGCACTCGTGGTGGTCGGTAACGATAAAGTCAAGACCTAATTTTATTCCCTCTTCAATTTCCGAAATGGCGGTGATGCCGTTGTCTACGGTGATAATAAGCTCGGCGCCCTGCTCTCTTATCTTTTTAAGAGCCGCAACGTTCATACCGTAGCCTTCGCCCTCGCGGTCGGGTATATAATAGCCCGCCTCTATTCCCTTTGAGGAGAGATACTTCAGCATAAGCGAAACGGAGGTTATGCCGTCAACGTCGTAATCGCCGTAAACGACGATCTTTTCCCTTTTCTCTATTGCTCTGTTAAGACGTTCTGCCGCCGTCTCCATACCGTCAAGCAAAAAGGGATCGAAAAACTCGAAGGGAGTTGCCGAGAAGAAGCAGTCTGCCGCCGACACGTCGTTGCCCACGCGATTGTAAAGCACGCGAGCCGCTGTCTCGCTTATTCTGTATTTTCTGCAATATTCATTTATTTTTTCGCCGTTTTGCTTACGGACCGTTCTTTGCTTTTGCATTTTTTGTACCTGCTTTTTAAAGATAAAACTTTTCCATAGTATATTATTATATAATATTTTTTCCGTAAGTGCAATTTTTTTAATATAAATTTTTTGTTAAATAGAAAAAATGCCGTCTTTCTATTGAAAAATACGGCGTTTTATAATATAATTTTACTATCAAAGTAAGGTTGTGAACGGCTTTGAAGCTAAAAAAATTTTTCTTTTCTCTTCCCGTGAGGATAATTTTAACGGTCTTGGCACTTTTAACCGTTGTCTTCGGCGCATATCTTCTTGCAAACGGCTACGTAAAGGTCCCATGCTTCTTTTATGAAATTACCGGACTTTACTGCCCCGGCTGCGGCACCGGAAGGGCGGCAAGGGATATTCTTGCTCTCGATTTTGCAAGCGCCTTTTCGCACAATCCGCTCGCCGTGATATTTGCACCGTTTTTAGCTTATTACGCCGTAAAAATGCTTGTTTTTTACCTTGTGGGGAAGGATATCCTTCCGTTTTTTAAGTTAAGCATCAGGCTTGCCGTTGCGATAGTTGCCTCGATCTTTATATTCTGGATATTGCGAAATATCCCGTTTTTTCCGTTCAATTTACTTGCACCGTGAAAGGAGTATTAAAATGAGTTTTTGTTCACACTGCGGCAATAAGCTTACTGCCGACGATAAATTCTGCAGAAACTGCGGAAAGTTTTTGGATAAAGCACCGACTGCTCCCGCACCCGAGGTTGCTCCCGAGGCAACACCGACTCCCGCTCCCGTGCCCGTTCCCGCTCCCGCACCCGCGGCAGCAGCCGCACCCGAGGATAAGCAAGGTCTTTCGGCCGGACTCCTCACCTTTTCAATAATCAACACCGTTTTGGGCGCTTTCGGTTGCTGCTTTTGCAACCCGATCTCTCTTGCGCTCGGCATTTGGGGCATAATTGCCACCTCTCTTGCAATGAACAAGCCCGTTTCGCAGGGAAAAAATCTTTGCAAAATGTCGCTTATAGTAAATATTATTGCAATTTCCGTTTTCGTGCTGTGGATCATTTTTCTTTTAATAACGGGAATTGGGGAAATGATGAACAGCGACATGAACGGCAGTCTTTATTAAAAATTTTTTATCAATTCCTGTTGTAAAACGGAAAATTTTGTAGTATAATATATACATCAGAGCAGAAAGAAGGAAATCGTATGGCGTTTTGTCAAAAATGCGGCTCAGAGCTTGAAAACGGCGCACTGTTTTGCGCAAGCTGCGGCACACAGGCAGAGGTGCAGGCTGTAGTACCTACAGAGCCCGAGGCTCCCACTGCATCAAGCGGCGTTCTCAACACCGGAATGCTCGTTTTTTCAATAATCAACACCTTCCTTTGCACTATGCTCGGTCTTATTGCGGCTATCGTTACCATTCACGCAAAGGACTCACGCACAGCAGAAGAGGAGCAGAGAATGCTCAAGATCGCAAAGGTGCTCAACATTATCTCCGTTGCGGGATTTGCGGCAATTTTCGTATTTTACATTATCTTTTACATTTTTGCAATTCTCCTTATGTCAGGCGCCACACCCGTTTAACTACTTAAAAATATCCGACTGCGGTCGGATATTTTTTATTTTCCGCTTCATTTTTTCTTGCATTTTCTATTGTCAATATATAACTTTTGTAGTATAATATTCTATTATGATTTTTAAATAATGCTTCAGCTTTTTGAAGCTCGCAAATATATTTTTACTGTGGGGGAATCACCGTGTTTTTACGATCAGACAAGCTTCACGAGGAGTGCGCAGTCTTCGGCGCATCCTTGAAAACGCCCGATGCGGCAAGCCTTACTTACAACGGTCTTATTGCGCTTCAGCACAGAGGTCAGGAGAGTGCCGGTATCGCGGTCACCGAAGGAAACAATATTTTATACCACAAGAATGAGGGTCTTGTAAGTGAGGTCTTTGATAAAAAGACTATGGAAAGACTTTCGGGCAGCTACAACGCGGTGGGTCATACCCGCTATTCCACCAAGGGAAGCGCTACCCACGCAAACGTTCAACCGATAGTAAAGGAATATCTCACCGGCAGAATTGCCGTTTGCTTAAACGGAAATATAACCAACATAGATAAGCTCCACGAGAAGCTTGCGGCAGTGGGCGTTTCCTTTGCCGCCTCATCTCACTGCGACGTTATAGCCGCTCTCATCGCCTATCACAACGTAACGCTGAACTGCACCGAAAAATCGGTGGTAGCCGCCGCGAGCGAGCTTGAGGGCGCCTTCTGTCTTACCGTCATGGGCTGTGACGGCAAGGTAATTGCGGTAAGAGATCCCAACGGCTACCGTCCCCTTTGCATAGGCAAAAGCGAAAAGGGCATAATATTTGCCTCCGAAACGAGCGCGCTCGACACCTGCGGCTTTGAGCTTCTTCGCGACGTAAAGCCCGGCGAGGTCGTTGTTGCGCAAAACGGCGAGATAGTAAACAGCTCTGTGCCGCTCGAATCCGAAACGCTCGGTCTTTGCATATTCGAATACGTGTATTTCGCCCGTCCCGACTCGGTAATTGACGGACTTTCCGTCTTCAAGGCGCGCTACGAAATGGGCAGACGTCTTGCAAGAGAATGTCCCACCGATGCCGATTGCGTCTGCGGTGTGCCCGACAGCGGTCTTGAAGCCGCAATGGGCTACGCCTTTGAAAGCGGATTGCCTTATGTTTCGGGCTTTAATAAAAACCGCTATATCGGCAGAAGCTTTATCTTCCCCACCCAAGCCGAAAGAGCAAACGCGGTAAGAATGAAATTGAATCCCGTTGCCTTCAACGTTGAGGGCAAAAGAATAGTCGTCTGCGACGACTCGATAGTAAGAGGCACCACCGGCGGAAAGACGATAGACCTTCTTCGCAAGGCAGGCGCCAAGGAGGTACACTTACGTATCTCGTCGCCGCCCTTTATCCACTCCTGCAGCTACGGAACCGACGTTGGCGACGAATCCACCCTCGTTGCAAATCACAAGACTATCGACGAGATAAGAGAGCTTTTCAATGCCGACACTCTCGCCTATATAAGCCTTGAGGGACTCGTCGACGCCTGCAGCGGCTGTAATCTTCCCTTCTGCTTGGGCTGCTTCAACGGTGAATACGGCGTAAAGAAAAATTAACGGGAGATGTAAAAATGGAAAATACCGCTTACATAATTCTTGAAAACGGAAAAATATTCAAGGGCAAAAGAATAGGCGCAAAAAAGGAAGTTATCGCCGAGCTTTCCTTCTCCACCGGAGTTGTTGGATATCTCGAAACTCTCACCGACAAGGGCGCCTACGGCTCTGCCATCGTGCAGACCTTCCCCATTATAGGAAACTACGGCGTTATTCCCGAGGATTTTGAGGGAAAGGATATAACCGTTTCGGCGTATATCGTCCGCGAGATGTGCGAAACGCCCTCCAATTTCAGATGTAAGGGCACCCTTTCCGCTCTTTTGGAGGAGCGCGGCATTCCCGGCATCAAGGGAATAGACACGAGAGCCCTTACCAAAATAATTCGCGAGCAGGGTACTATGAATATGATGCTTTGCTCGGAGCTTCCCGCAGATATGGAGGCGGCTCTTAAGAAAATAAAGCAGTTTAAGGTAACGGGCGCAGTTCCCGCCGTTTCAACTAAGGAAAAATATACGGTAGCCGCCGAGGGCGAAAAGAAATACTCCGTTTCTCTTATAGATTTCGGCGTGAGAAAGAGTATTATCTCAAAGCTCACCGAAAGAGGCTGTGAGGTAACCGTTTATCCCTACGACGTAACCGCCGCCGAAATAATCAAGGCAAAGCCCGACGGCATCGTCCTCTCCAACGGCCCCGGCGACCCGAGCGAAAATCCCGAGGTCATTAAAATGCTCTCCGAGCTGAAGGAGGCAAAGATTCCCACCTTCGGAATCTGCATAGGTCATCAGCTCTTTGCTCTTGCAAACGGATTTGGCTCCAAAAAGCTTGAATACGGTCATCACGGCGGAAATCAGCCGGTAAGATGCCTTGAAAACGGCAGAGTTTATATCACCTCGCAGGGTCACGGCTACGCAATAGAGTGCGACGAAAACGACCCGAAGGTAAAAACTCTTTGGATAAACGAAAACGATAAGACGGTCGAGGGAATTGAATATAAAAATATTCCCGCAATTACCGTTCAGTTTCATCCCGAGGCAGCGGCAGGACCGCTTGATACCCTTTTCCTTTTCGACAAGTTTATTGCAATGATGAAATAATCATCTTTTAGGAGGTTAAAATATATGGATTCCAACAAAAGACCCGACAATATGAAAAGAATAAACACACCCGAGCTTGCCGCCGCCTTTATCGACGAGCAGGTAGCGGCTGTAAGAGCGCAGGTCGGAAGCAAGAAGGTGCTCCTTGCACTTTCGGGCGGAGTTGACAGCTCCGTCGTTGCCGCGCTTCTTATAAAAGCAATAGGAAAACAGCTCGTTTGCGTTCACGTCAACCACGGCCTTATGCGCAAGGGCGAAAGCGAGGACGTAGTTGAGGTTTTCAGAAATCAGCTCGACGCCAACCTCGTTTACATCGACGCCACCGACCGTTTTCTCGATAAGCTCGAGGGCGTTTTCGACCCCGAAACAAAGAGAAAGATAATCGGCGGCGAGTTCGTGCGCGTATTCGAGGAGGAGGCAAGAAAATTAGAGGGCATCTCATTTCTTGCACAGGGCACCATCTACCCCGACATTCTCGAAAGCGACGGCGTTAAGGCTCACCACAACGTAGGCGGTCTTCCCGACGATATACAGTTTGAAGGCCTTGTTGAGCCTATAAAGCTTCTTTATAAGGACGAGGTAAGAGTTGTGGGCAAGGCTCTCGGTCTTCCCGCCGCTATGGTCGACCGTCAGCCCTTCCCCGGCCCCGGTCTCGGCGTTCGTTGCACCGGTGCCATTACACGCGACAGACTTCACGCTCTTCGCGAGTCCGACGCTATTTTAAGAGAAGAATTTAACAAAGCAGGACTTACCGATAAGGTCTGGCAGTTCTTCACCGTCGTTCCCGATTTCCGCTCCACCGGCGTAAGAGAGGGCAAACGAGTTTTCGATTGGCCCGTAATAATCCGTGCCGTCAACACCGTTGACGCTATGTCGGCAACCGTTCCCGAGCTCGATTGGGCAGTGCTTAAAAAAATAACCGACAGAATTCTTGCAGAGGTCCCCGGCGTTTGCCGCGTTCTCTACGACTTAAGCCCCAAGGCTCCCGCCACTATCGAGTGGGAATAAAAAGCTTACAGCGTAAAAAATTTTTCAATATATAAATCATTAAAGGAGTTAAAAATTATGAAAACACTTTACAGCGGTAAAACCAAGGACGTTCTTCTCGATGAGGAAAAGAATATCGTTCACCTCTTATTCAAAGACAGCGCCACCGGCGAAAACGGCGTTTTCGATCCCGGCTCAAACACCGTAGGCGGAAGCGTTGAGGGCAAAGGCAAGATAGGTCTTGCAATTTCCAAGTATTTCTTCGAGCTTATGGAGAAAAACGGAATTCCCACCCATCACATCGCGTCCGACGTTGAGAAGGGTCTTATGCAGGTAAAAAAGCTCACCGTTCCCAAGCTCGAATTCGTTCTCCGTTATTTCACCGCAGGCAGCATGTGCCGCCGCTTTACTCTCGAGGAGGGCATCGTTTTCGATCCGCCCTACACCGAGGTTACTCTTAAGGATGATATTCAGGGTGATCCGCTTATCTCCGAGCGTCTTTGCATTATGAAGGGTCTTTTGAAGGAGGGTCAGTACGGCGAGGCTCTCGATATTCTCGTTCGCGTCGGCGAGGTCTTGAAGGCAGAGCTTGCCCCCTTGGGACTTACTCTTATCGACTTTAAGATAGAGATCGGCTACGATGAGAGCGGCAAGATGTACGTTGCCGACGAAATAACCCCCGACATCTGGAGAGTGCGCGACGAAAACGGCAATATCCCCAACCAGATCGACTGCTCCAAGATGCTTCTTGCAAAGTTAGGTCTTTGATTTGAATTAAAAAACGGCTGACGAATGTCAGCCGTTTTTTTGTTTTGTTTTCTTTTAGATAATTACAGAAATTATAACCGAAACGATAAGCAATGCCGCAGAAAGCGAGGCAATTACTATATAAATTTTTCTGTATGTGCCTTTTTTTATGATTGCCAAAACGGTAAATATTACCGCTATTACGGCAGGTGCAACGATAAAGAGCAACAGCAGCAGAATTATTGCTATTACGGTAACGAGATCGTCGTAATACAAAAAGCCGAAGCCTGTATTGTAGTAATCGTTTACCGAGGCGTCGATCTTCTTATAAAGGTCGCTGCTGGGATGAACAAGCCGCGCTTTCGGTACCGAGCCGGAATTTTCCTCATTTTCCGCATAATCGCAATAGTAATAGTTGCCCTTATACACTGCAAGATAGCCTATTTTGAATTTCACGTATCCGTTTGCGGCGTATGCATATACGTCAAAAGTCAAAGTTGTGTTTTCTCTTAAAAAGGATTCTTCTGAACCGCTTTTAAGGCCATTCATATTTACCGTAAGATCGGGTACGTTTATAAAATTGATAACAGCCTCAACGTTCTTTCCGTTTATTATTTTTGCCGCATCGGAATAGGCATCTTTTATTATATAATAAGCAGTCAATTCGGTGCCGTCGGCATATTTGAATACTCCGCGAATAACGCAATATGTATAATCTGAATAAAGCTTTACTTCTTTAATTTCCGTTTTTTGCGATTCACTGAGCTTTACGTTTACCATTTGACGAGTATCATCAACAAGATATTCGGCATTAAACCTCAGATACTCGGTTTCATTAAAATAAACAGTTCTCAAATCGTCGGAAACGGTTGCCGTCGGTGCGGCGGCAAGAGCAGGAAGACATAAGCCCACGCATAAAAGCACCACAAAAATAAAGGTTAAAATCTTTTTCATACAAAGTGCCTCCTTTACGCAAGATTCAATTTGCGGTCAATAGCCTTATTCAAAAAGGCGTAGCAAAAAGCACAGCCAAGCAAAACCGTAAGAAAGACCGCCGAAAAGATGAGCACGCCCACAGCAATTCCCGCACCCTTAGATATCTGAGTTGTTCTTTCAACAAGGAAAGGAACGACCATCGTATAAAGTATGCCCATCAACGTTCCGAAGCTGCTTGATGCGATATAGTAAAATGCGATTGCAAAAGCAACCTTTGCTTTTTTTGCAACTATGCTTCCTATCGTTATACATACGTAGATAAAAAGAAGCTTAAAAAGAGTTGCCGCAATACTCGTTAAAAATACAAGCAAAGCGTTTATTGAAAACGCCAATTCGTATCCGTCAACAACAAGGGCGTTTATAAGTTCCCAAATAATTCTTATACCGATCGCACCTGTGCTAGAATCTGACGGAGAACCTCCTATTATCACAAAGTGAAGAATAAGGCATATTTCGGCAAAAATCACCGCCGAGGTTGCGAAAAGTATCGAAAATCCCGATATTATCTTTGAATTTAAAACCGTTATTTTCTTTATCGGCAGGGTAAATGTCAAATAGCCTTCATCGGTAAAGAGGTTTTTATAAAACCTTGCAAAGACAATTATTATTGCCACTATTGAAAATGCCAGATAGGAAAGGCCGACTATCGCAAGGAATATCCAAGAAAGGATTATAATTGCCTCGGGGTATTTTTGATAACAGGAAACAACGTTTGCACAGCCGCAGCCTATGACGGAAAGGACCGCCGTAGTTATTGCCGCTATCAGCCAAAACCGCATCATTTCCTTAAAGTCGTATTTTAAAAGCTTTCTGATCATCGGAATACCTCCTTAAATAGCTCGTTTAGCGATTTTCCGCTTTCGTTTCTCGCCTCTTCGGCGTTTCCGGTTTTGAGTATCTCTCCGCCGTAGGAAAGGAAAACGAACTCATCGAGCACCTGCTCTATATCGGTTATGAGATGGGTTGTGATTATAATTGTTGCCTCGGGGTCGTAATTACTTACGATGGTGCCGAGAATATAATCTCTTGCCGCAGGGTCAACACCCGCTATCGGCTCGTCAAGCAAATAAAGACGGGCGCGGCGCGACATCACCATTATAAGAAGCACCTTTTCCTTCGTGCCCTTTGAAAGCGACTTAAGATTTGAATTTATATCGATTTTCAGGTCTTTTATAAGCGCCTCGGCACGTGCGGCATCGAAATCGGTGTAAAAATCGGAGAAAAATGCAACAAGCTCTCTCAATTTCATCGACGGGCTGAAATAGCATCTTTCGGGAAGATAGGAAACGAGCGCCTTGCTCTTTTCGCCTATCTCCTCGCCGCAAACGGTTATCTTGCCCGAATCGGGCTGCAAAAGTCCTGAAATAAGCTTGATAAGGGTTGACTTACCGCAACCGTTGGGACCTAAAAGCCCTATTATTTTTCCGGATTCAACCTCTAAATTAAAGTCCTTTAAAACGGGAACTCCTTTTTTATAGCTCTTTGTTACGTTTTTACATTGAAGTACCATCATTTTGCCTCCTCCTTCAGTATTTCTATCGCGTCCGCATTTGAAAATGAAAGCTCGTTAACGCTTTTCAAAAATTCCTTTGCAAGGCTTTTTGCAAGCTCTCTTCTTGAAAACTCAATTACCTCTGCATTTTCGGTAACGAAACGACCCAATGTGCCCTTTGAAATTATTATTCCTTCGTTTTCAAGCTCCGAAAACGCGTGCTGAACGGTATTCGGATTAACGGCGGCCTCAAGCGCAAGCTGGCGCACGGTGGGAATCTGGCTTCCCGCGCCGTATTCACCAGAAAGGACCTTCCTCTTGATTCTTTCCGCAATCTGCAAATAAACCGCTTTGTCGGAATTAAAGCTCCAAGCCATATCATCGCCTCCTTGTATTATTGTTCTAATACAATAATACACTACTCTTTTCCGTTTGTCAACCACTTTTTTAAAAAAGTTTTTTGTTGAAAAGAGCAATGATTTGTAGTATAATACTCAATCGGAAATTCATATTTCCGAAAATTTCTTTCAAAGGCACGGTTTGAACGGCAAAATGAACGATTTTAAAAAAGGTCTTGTGGCGGGAATTCCCATTGGACTCGGATACCTTTCGGTATCCTTTACCTTCGGTATTCTCGCCGTTTCATACGGGCTTTACTGGTGGCAGGCGGTGGTCATTTCAATGACAACGCTTACCTCAGCCGGTCAGCTTGCGGGCGTGGGAATAATGATCCACCCCGGTCAGTATATTGAAATGCTCATTTCGCAGATAACTATAAATCTGCGCTATTCGTTTATGTCGGTCTCGCTTTCGCAAAAGGTCTCTCCGGAATTCAAGGGAGCAGCCCGTTTTCTGCTCGGATTTTTTATGACCGACGAGATATTTGCCGTTGCATCGCAGCAAAAAAGCGTTTCGGTGAAATTTTTTACAGGTCTTGCTACCATCCCCTATTTCGGTTGGGCGCTCGGCACCCTTTTCGGCGCTCTTTTGGGAAACGTTTTGCCAAGCAGCGTAATGAACGCTCTTTGTCTTGCAATTTACGGTATGTTTATTGCGATAATCGCACCCGACGCAAAAAGATCGGCATCACTTCTTCTGATAATCGGTGTCGCCGTAGCGTTAAGCTGTGCTTTTTACTATCTGCCGTTGCTCAATACTCTATCAAGCGGTCTTGCAATAAGCATTTCCGCCGTAGCCGCGGCGGCTCTCGGCGCTCTTTTATTTCCGATAAAGGAGGAAGCCGAAAATGGATAATCTTCAGTTTTTTATCTATCTTCTCATTCTCGCAGGCTCGACTTACCTCATCAGAGCAATTCCCTTCGCCGCCGTTAAAAAGAAGATAGAAAACCGCTTTATTCGCTCCTTTTTGCACTATATTCCCTACACCGTCCTTGCGGCGATGACCTTCCCCGCCGCCCTTTACGCCACCGGAAACGTATTTGCCGCATCGCTCGGCGTTATAGCGGCAGTGGTTTTTGCAATAATGGGAAAGAGCCTTACTACCGTTGCGATAGCTTCCTCACTCACGGCTTTTTTGGCAGAAATCGTTTTAAAAGCAGTCGTTTGACTGCTTTTTTCTTTTTTGAAGCTCAAAAAATATTGCAACGCCTTTTTATGTGTGATATAATATTTTATTATTTATAATTAAAAGGTAATATTATGCTCGCAGTTTTACTCAACGTTCTGCTCGTCATTGTCGGCAGCAGTATAGGTCTTGTTTTTAAAAAGCTTTTACCCGAAAGAATTACCAAGGCGGTAATGGTCGTTATCGGTCTTTGCACCGTATATATCGGAATTGACGGCGCCCTTGAGGGCAACAACGCCGTTATTCTCATTCTCTCGATGGCGCTCGGCACGGCACTCGGCACCCTTATCGACATCGACGGAAGGATAGAAAGGCTCGGCTCCTTTATAGGAAAAAAGCTTAAGCGTGATAACGGCAAGACGTCGGTCGCCGAGGGCTTCGTTACCGCAAGCCTCGTCTTTTGCGTAGGGGCAATGACGGTGGTCGGCTCGTTAAATGCGGGTCTGTTTGGCGATAACGAGCTTCTTATAACCAAGTCGGTGCTCGACCTCTTTTCATCGTCGATGCTCGCCGCCTCGCTCGGAATAGGCGTAATATTTGCCTCTCTCTTCGTGCTGGTATTTCAGGGCGCGCTCGTTCTTCTTGCAGGGCTTTTGCAGCCCCTGCTTACCGACGCCGCCCTCGTTGCAGAGCTCACCTGCGCCGGCAGCGTTATGATAATAGGGCTCGGCATAAACATTTTGGGGCTTGCGAAATTCAAAATCGCAAATATGCTGCCTGCATTTATCTTCGTTCCGCTTGTCTACTTCTTAATGAAGCTTCTGGCTATATAATTTTTGAAAAAGGACTGTATCTCAATGAAAAATATCGAGGATGCAAGAAAAGAAATAAGCGAGATCGACCGCGAGATCGCCTCCCTCTTCGTCCGCAGAATGAAGGCGGTAAAGGAGGTTGCCGAATATAAAAAGGAGCGCGGTCTGCCCATTTTCGACGCCGCTCAGGAGGAGCGCGTCATCGCCCGAAACGAAGGTTATATTGACGATGACTCGTTAAAGGGCTATTACCTGACCTTCTTGCAAAACACCATGGAGGTCTCCAAGCAGTATCAGCACCGTCTTACCGAGGGTGCGAAGGTTGCCTATTCGGGCGTTGAGGGTGCCTTTGCCCACATTGCCGCAAAGCATATCTTCCCCGATGCCGCTCTTATCTCCTACCCCTCCTTCGAGCTTGCCTACGCCGCAGTCGAAAGCGGCGAGTGCGACCTTGCGGTGCTTCCCACCGAAAACAGCTATGCAGGCGAGGTAGGTCAGGTGTTTGACCTCATCTTCAACGGAAAGCTCCATATAAACGGGCTTTATAATCTTCACATAACGCAGAATTTGCTCGGCGTAAAGGGCGCAAAGCTTGAGGATATAAAAACTGTCATCAGTCACCCACAAGCGCTTGAGCAGTGCGCACCCTATATAAAAAGCCACGGCTTTAAGACCGAAAACGCCGAAAATACCGCGAGAGCGGCAAAGGCGGTCCTTGATAAGAACGACAAGTCAGTTGCCGCGATAGCAAGTGTCGGCGCCGCAAAGCTCTACGGTCTTGAGCTGATTGACCACGATATAAACGAGAGCAAGCTAAATACCACTCGCTTTGCCGTTTTTTCAAAAACTGAAAGCGCAAGAGAATCCTCCCGCGAGGGAAGCACCTTCCTTCTCTTCTTCACCGTCAATCACGTTGCGGGTGCCTTGGCAAAGGCGATAAACGTTATCGGTGAGCACGGCTTCAATATGAAGGCGCTTCGCAGCCGTCCGATGAAATCGCTCCCCTTCCAGTATTATTTTTACGTCGAGGCGGAGGGCGATGAAAACTCCGAAAACGGCAAAAAAATGCTTAAAGAGCTTTCAAAGCACTGCGAGATGCTCAAGATCGCGGGCAGATATTCCGCCGCAAGCTCGTTTGACATAGAGGAGGAGATATAATGATAATCCCCGTATCCTTGGGCGAGCGCAGCTACGATATCGTGGTTGAAAGAGGCGCGCTTGGGAAAATAAACACTCTTCTTGACCTTGACCGCAAGGTGCTTATAGTTACCGATTCGGGCGTTCCCGCAGACTATTCGGAAACGGTAAAGAGCCTCTCCAAAGAGGGATATATCTTCACCGTGCCGTCGGGCGAGGAGAGCAAGAGCATTTCAACCTTTGAGAAGCTTCTTTGCTTTATGCTCGAAAAGGGCTTTTCGAGAAAGGACTGCGTCGTTGCCGTCGGCGGCGGCGTGGTGGGCGACCTTTCGGGCTTTACCGCCGCCTGCTATATGCGCGGTATTGATTTTTACAACCTTCCCACAACCGTGCTTTCGCAGGTCGACTCCTCGATAGGCGGAAAGACTGCGGTAAATCTTTCGAATATCAAAAACATCGTCGGTGCCTTTTACCAGCCCAAAAAGGTGGTCATCGACCCCGACACCTTGAAGACCCTTCCCGCGCGCCAGATATCAAACGGTCTTGCCGAGGCGGTGAAGATGTCGCTCACCTCCGACAAGGAGCTTTTCGACATTTTTGAAAACGGCGATATCTACGGAAGCATCGACGTAATAATCGAGCGCTCTCTTAAGATAAAGCGCTACGTCGTCGAGCAGGACGAGAGAGAAAGCGGACTTCGCAAGATACTCAATTTCGGCCACACCGTCGGTCACGGCGTTGAGAGCGAGGGCGCAAAAAGCGGAATGTATCACGGCGAGTGCGTTGCCGTCGGAATGGTGGCAATGTGCGGTGAAAACGTCCGTAAACGACTTTTAAAGGTCTTAAATAAGCTTTCCCTGCCCGTTTGCTGTGATTTTGACGCGAAAGCCATATACGACGCCGTCCTTCACGATAAAAAGGCGTCAGGCGGCAAAATAGACGTTATTACGGTAAACGAGATAGCAAGCTTTGAAATAGTTTCAACAACACCCGATAAGCTTTACGAGAAAATATGCTCGATTGTGAAAGTGAGTGAATAAAGATGAAAAATACCTTTGGCGTAAGCGTTTCCGTCACCCTCTTCGGCGAGAGTCACGGAGCCGAGATAGGCGCCGTTATAGACGGACTTGCCCCCGGTATTGAAATAGACGAGGCTTTCATCGCCTCACAGCTTTCCCTGCGCAGACCGTCGGGAAGGATCTCCACTCAAAGAAAGGAAAGCGATCCGTTCAGAATAGTCAGCGGCGTTTTCGAGGGGAAAACCACGGGTACTCCCATTGCCATCATTATTCCCAACGCCGACCAAAAGAGCAAGGACTATGCGAAAACGCGCTTTCTTGTCCGTCCCGGCCACGCCGATTATACGGCGTACTGCAAATATCACGGCTTTGAGGATTACCGCGGAGGCGGTCATTTCAGTGGCAGAATAACCGCGGCTCTCGTCGCGGCGGGTGCCGTTTGCATATCGGCGTTAAAGCAAAAGGGAATATTTATAGGAACTCATATCGCGCGCCTCGCATCGATCTCCGATTCTCCCTTTTCCGCAGATATAAAGTCCGATATAACCGCGCTTTGCGAAAAGGAATTCGCGCTTATAAACAGCTCTCTTGAGGAGCCGATGAAGGCGGCTGTTACCGCCGCCGCAAACGAGGGCGACAGCGTGGGCGGCATTTTGGAGACCGCCGTTTACGGTATGCCCGCAGGAGTGGGCGAGCCGTGGTTCGACAGCGTTGAGAGCCTTCTTTCCCACGCGCTTTTCTCAATTCCCGCAGTAAAGGGCATTGATTTTTCCTCTGCCTTCGATAAGATCGACTTAAAGGGCAGCGAATATAACGATCCCTTTTGCATTGAAAACGGCAAGGTTGTTACCAGGACCAACAACAACGGCGGAATAAACGGCGGCATTACAAACGGTATGCCGATAATCTTCCGTCTTGCAATAAAGCCCACCCCCTCTATCTATAAAAAGCAGGACACCGTTGATATTTCTTCAAACGAAAACGCTACCCTGCAGATCGAGGGCAGGCACGACCCCGCAATTATCCACCGCGCTCGCGTGGTGGTCGACAGCGTTACCGCTCTCACCCTTTGCGATATTCTCGCACAGCGCTACGGCACCGATTGGCTCGGAGGCAAATAAAATGGATCACGGTCTTATCGGGGAGCATCTTCCCCACAGCTTTTCAAAGGAAATACACGAAAAACTGGGCTATTACGGCTACGAGCTCTGCGAGGTTTCAAGGGACGACCTTCACCGCTTTATGACACAGCGCGATTTTCGCGGAATAAACGTCACCATTCCCTATAAGGAAGCGGTAATTCCCTATCTTCACGAAATAAGCGACAGAGCAAAAAAAATAGGCGCCGTAAACACAGTAGTAAATAAAAACGGCGTTTTATACGGCGATAACACCGATTACGGCGGTATGACGGCTTTAATTTTGAAAAGCGGCATTGAAATAAAGGGCAAAAAGGTGCTTATTCTCGGCACGGGCGGCACCGCAAAAACAGCACGCGCCGTAATTTCCGACCTCGGAGCCGCAAGCGTTATAACGGTAAGCCGAACAAAAAGCGACACGGCGATAAGCTACGGCGAAGCCGTTTCTCTCCACCTTGATGCCGACGTTATTTTGAACGCCACACCCGTCGGTATGTTTCCTTTAACCGACGCCGCGCCCATCTCGCTCGACGGCTTTAATAACCTTCTCGGCGTGATAGACGTTATCTACAATCCGCTTAACACCCGTCTTATGCTTGACGCAAGAGAGAGGGGAATAAAGGCGGAAAACGGGCTTTATATGCTCGTTGCGCAGGCAATTCTTGCCGCCGAAATATTTACGGGCAAGAAACTTTCAGCTGAAATTACAAATAGAATTTACCGCGATATTCTTCAAAAAAAGCAAAATATCGTTCTTGTCGGAATGCCGGGCTCGGGGAAAAGCACTGTCGGCAAAACGCTTGCCGCCGAGCTTTCAATGCCCTTTGTCGACACCGACGAGCTTATAGTTAAAAAAGCAGGTATGGAGATAACCGAGATATTTTCGCGCTTCGGCGAGGAGTATTTTCGCGATCTCGAGTCGGAGGTAATAAAAGAGGCGGGTCTTTTAAACGGCACCGTCATCTCCACCGGAGGCGGTGCGGTGCTTCGCCGCAAAAACGTAAACGAGCTTAAGAAAAACGGCAAGATCTTTTTTCTTGACCGTCCCGTTTCCGAGCTTATTCCCACCGACGACCGTCCCCTTGCCGACAAAAAGGAAAAGATCGAAGCGCTTTACGGCGTGCGCTATCCCATCTACTGCGCCGCGGCAGATATAACGGTAGGAGTTTCGGAAACGCCCGAAAATACCGCCGACGCGATAAAGAGGTTTTTATAATGAAGATTTTGGTTTTAAACGGTCCCAACATAAATATGCTCGGAATAAGAGAGCCCGCCCTTTACGGCAGCGAAAGCTACGAGGCTCTTAAATCCCGCGTTACCGAGCATGCAAAGAAGCTCGGCATTGAGCTTTCGCTCTATCAGTCAAACCACGAGGGCGACCTCGTTGACGCCATTCAGGCGTGCTACGGCAACACCGACGGCATCGTTATAAATCCCGGCGCCTACACTCACACCAGCATTGCCATTCTCGACGCCGTTAAGGCAGTGGGAATTCCCACCGTCGAGGTGCATATCTCAAAGGTGGAGGAGCGCGAGGATTTCCGTCAGGTAAGCTTCGTGCGCGCCGCCTGCGTTAAGACGATAACGGGCAAGGGCATTTCGGGGTATATCGAGGCAATAGATTTTCTTTCAAAAGAGGTTTTGAATAAATGACAGCAACCTTCAAGCCCTCATCTGCAAGGGGCACGGTCTTTGCGCCGCCCTCAAAGAGTATGGCTCACCGTCTGCTGATATCCGCAGGTCTTTCTGCGAAAAAAAGCACGGTAAGAGGCGTTGCGCCGTCGCAGGATGTGCTTGCAACGCTTGACTGCTTAAAGGCGCTCGGCGCAGATTTTTGCTATGAAAACGATACGGTAACCATAAGCGGTATAAATATTTCGTCGGTTCCCGACGGCGCCGTTTTAAATTGCCGCGAATGCGGAAGCACACTTCGCTTTTTTATTCCCATCGCGCTTCTTTGCGGCAAAAAAATAACCTTTATCGGAAGTGAAAAGCTTTTTTCGCGTCCGCTTGGCGTTTATGAAGAGATATGCAAAAAGCAAGGGATTTTATTTTCTCTTAAAAAAGACTCTCTCACCGTCTGCGGCACCTTAAAAAGCGGCGACTACGCGATAAGAGGAGATATAAGCAGTCAGTTTGTAAGCGGTCTTTTGTTTGCGCTCCCGCTTTTAAAGGAAAGCAGCACCTTAACGCTTATTCCCCCCGTTGAGAGCCGCTCATATATAGATATGACCGTTTCCGCACTTTCGCAGTTTGGCGTCAAGATAAAGGAAAAAGCGAAAAACGTGTTTGAAATAGGCGGCCTTCAAAGCTATTTGCCGCAGGATATAACGGTTGAGGGCGACTATTCAAACGCCGCCTTTTTAGAGGCTTTAAACACCGTCGGCGGCGACGTAAGGGTTTTGGGGCTTGATGAAAACAGCCTTCAGGGCGACAAGGTCTTTTTCGACTACTTTGAAAGGCTTTCAAGCGCCGACGAGGTTCTTGATATTTCAAACTGCCCCGACCTCGGTCCCGTGCTTTTCGCGGTGGCGGCGGTAAAGGGCGGCGGAAGCTTTTGCGGCACGGCGCGCCTTAAAATAAAGGAGAGCGACAGAGCAGAGGCAATGAAAACGGAGCTTTCCAAGCTTGGCGTTGACGTTACCGTAGGCGAAAACACCGTTACCGTTGCTTCTTTCGGTCTGAAGCCTCCGAAAGAGGCTCTTTTCGGTCACAACGACCACAGAATAGTAATGGCGCTTTCCGTTTTGCTATCCGTTACGGGTGGCAGTATTTACGGTGCCGAAGCAATAAACAAGAGCTTTCCCGACTTTTTTGATAAGCTTATATCTCTTGGTATTGAGGTAGAAACAGATGGAATGGATAACTGACGTTAAAATTTTAATAGTAGGTCTCGGTCTTATGGGCGGAAGCTATGCCAAGGCTCTTAAAAGGCTCGGCTTTTACGTTACCGCAATAGACGCAAAGCAAGACTCGATAGACTACGCCGTCAGAAACGGCATTATAGATAACGGCTCGGCAACTGTAGACCCTGCTCTCGTTTCTGAGGCAGACGCGGTAATTTTTGCCCTTTATCCCGCCGTTTTTAAGGATTGGATAGAGAAAAATCAGCAACATTTCAAGAGCGGCGCCTATATTACCGACGTAACGGGCGTTAAGAGCGCCGTCGTTTATGAAATACAGCAAATTCTTCGCAGCGACGTTGAATATATCGCGGCGCACCCCATGGCAGGTAAAGAGGTCTACGGTGTTGAAAACAGCGACGACGCTATTTTCAAGGGCGCAAACTACATAGTTACTCCCACCGAGAAAAACACCGAAAAGGCAATAAAATGGTGCGAAAGCTTGGGCAAAATTCTCGGCTTTGAGAGAATTTCCGTTCTTTCTCCCGAAGAGCACGACGAGATGATAGGCTTCGTTTCACAGCTCACCCACTGCATTGCAGTCGCGCTTATGACCTGCAACGACAGCAAGGAGCTTGTAAATTACACCGGCGACTCTTTCAGAGATCTCACCCGAATTGCAAGAATAAACGAAAATATGTGGAGTGAGCTGTTTCTTTTGAACAAAGAAAATCTCATTTCTCAAATGGACTGCTTTTCAGCCGAATTTTCCGCAATACGCAATATGCTCGCCAACGGCGACACCGAAGGCTTAAAGGAAAAAATGCGTCTTTCGACCGAGAGGCGCGCCTATTTTGACAAAACCCCGAAAGGAAGCACGAAAAAATGAATATGGATTTCACAAGAAAGCTCGCTATCCCCATGGAGATAAAGGAGATGTATCCCATTTCTCCCGAGATGGCGTCTGCCATAAAGCAGAGAGATACTGAGCTTAAAAATATTTTTTCGGGAAAGGACGACCGAATCATTTTTATAATCGGTCCCTGCTCCGCCGACCACGAGGACAGCGTGCTTGACTACGTTTCAAGGCTCAAAAAGCTTTCCGAAAAGGTAAGCGATAAGGTGTTTATCGTTCCGCGAATCTACACCAATAAGCCCCGCACCAACGGTGAGGGATATAAGGGACTTTTGCATCAGCCCAATCCCGATGAAAAGCCCGATATGGCAAAGGGTATCATCGCAACGCGAAGCCTTCATATGAAGGCCGTTTCCGAAACGGGCTTTTCCTGCGCCGACGAAATGCTCTACCCCGAGAACTACAAATATCTCGACGATCTGCTTGCCTACGTTTCGGTTGGAGCCCGCTCGGTCGAGGACCAGCAGCACCGCCTTACCGCAAGCGGAATCGAGGTTCCCGTGGGTATGAAAAACCCCACCAGCGGCGACTATTCCGTTATGATGAACGCCATTTTTACCGCACAGCACAGCCACACCTTTATCTATCGCGGCTGGGAAGCCCACTCCTACGGCAATCCCTTTGCTCACGCGATACTTCGCGGCCACGTTAACAAGCACGGCAGACCTCTTCCGAACTATCACTATGAGGACCTTATCCGTCTGCTTGAATTCTACGCGGAGTATAATTTGCAAAATCCCGCCGCAATAATAGATACCAACCACTCCAATTCGGGCAAAAATCCCTTTGAGCAGCCGAGGATCATAAAAGAGGTGCTTGCGTCGCGAAGCTGGAATCCCGACGTTAAAAGGCTCGTTAAGGGCTTTATGATAGAAAGCTATATTGAGGACGGCTCCCAGAAGGTAACGGAGCACTGCTACGGAAAGTCGATAACCGACCCCTGTCTCGGTTGGGAAAAGACCGAGCGTCTTATCCTTGACGTAGCCGATATGCTGTAAAAATAAATCTCGCAGACTAACGTCTGCGAGATTTTTGTTTAAAACATCATTCCGTTTATATATTCTTCCATAAAGACGGGGCTTGTGGCAAGCTCCACCGTTTTGACCTGCTTTGCAAGACAGACGGCTTTTTCGCGGTATTCCTTATAAAGCAAAAAGCGCGAGGTACCGCTAAGCGCCGCGTTTCCGTAAGAGGAGGCGATCGGTGCCATACCCTTCGGAAGCATTTTTATGATCTCGGCGTTTTTAATATTTATCTTGTTTCCGAAGCCTCCCGCAATAAACACCTGCGAAAGCTCCGACACCTCCGTGCCTGCCGACGCCAAAAGCGCCGAAATACAGCCATATATCGCACCCTTTGCAAGCTGAACGGCGCGGATATCCTCCTTTGTGAAGGTAACGCCGTCTATCACGGCGTCGTTTTCAATATATCCCGTTTCGTCAAGCTCGCCTATCTCGATAAGCGACGCCACGAGGTCGATAACACCCGAGCCGCAAATGCCCACCGCCCTCTCGTTTCCGAGAGTTTTTGCAAAAAGCTTGCCGTTTACCGCCGTTACCGACGATATTGCACCCGCTACCGCGCCCACTCCGCAGGAAAGTCCTGCGCCCTCAAAGGCAGGACCTGCCGCAGCCGATGCGCCGAAGTATTCACTTCCGTTAAAAAGCACCGTTTCGCCGTTGGTGCCTATATCAATAAGCAGCGACGGCGCCCTTGCCGTGTCGATATCGGTTGCAAGCATTGCCGCCGTGATATCGCCGCCGATATAAGCGGAAATGCAGGGCAAAAGATAAAGCTTGACATCTTTGAATCTTTCCTTAAAATATTCGGAGCAGTAATATCCTCCGAAGAGGTCCTCCGACTCAAAGGGGGCGTGCGAGATAGACTCGGGGCTTTTATTTGCCGCGAGATAGCTCATCGCGGTATTTCCCGATGCGGCTATTACCGAAAGCTCGGAAATATCTCTGTTTGCTCTTGTAAGAGATAGGCTTACCGTTTCGTATATCGCGTCGATGACCGCCTTGTGAAGAGCTTCAAGCGAGCCCGAAAGGGCTTTTTCAATTCTCGAAACGACGTCGGCTCCGAAAGCGCCCTGCGGATTTTCAATTCCGCAAGAGGCAAGAAGCTCGCCGCTTTCAAGGCAGTAAAGCCTCGTTGCGACGGTGGTTGTTCCTATATCGACTGCCGCGCCGAGTCCCTTTGCCATAGGCGAGAGCGGCAACCCTGTGCCGCTCTCATCACCTTCAAGAAGCACGTCGCTCTTTTTTTCTTCAAACAGAGTAACCGAAGCATCACCCGTAAGCACGAGGCAGCAGGCAAGCCGCACGCCCTTCTCCAGATCCTTTCCCAAAAGCCTTTCTTCCGACTTATCGGGCAAAAGCGCCGAGCCCTTAAAAAGCACCCTGCACTTTCCGCAAGTGCCTCTGCCGCCGCAGGGCATTTTAAGGCTTGAAAACATATCGCCGCCGACAAGCTCCTTAAAGCTTGCCGGCGGTGTGAACTTTACGGTATATTCGGTTTTATTTGAAAAAATTATCTTTAAAACAGCCATTTTCTACCGTGCCGCCCGAGAATTTTTACTCTGCAAAGTCTGCGGAATAGGACTCGAGCTTAATTGTTGCAATAAAATCGGCAACCTTAACATGCTCGGGATGATCTCTGTATGCGAGCATATCCTCTTTTGACTCAAACTCGGTGTAAAGGCAGGCATCTACCGAGCGGGCGGAGCCAATCTCGTCCTTACCGAAGCGAAGCTTTTTTATAAGATCTATTTTTGCGGGAAGAGAGCAAAGAAGCTCCTTCATTTTGGGAACGTTTACCTCGGGGTCCTTAACTCTGTACATTACGACGTGAATAAACATTTATATCTACCTCTTTTGGTTTTATTTCTTTTATTATATCATATTGCTTCGACGTTTTCAATGAAAAGTTGCCCTATTTTAAAAATAAAAGGCTCTGCAGTTAATGCAAAGCCTCTTTTTTGTTATTTTACGGTAAAGCTGCCTGTTACGGCATAGTATGAAAAACCCTTGCTCAATAAATAAGCAAGGTTTTTTCATTTCTCTAAGAACAATGTTGAAAAAGAATTTAGCGCCAATAAATATGTATAAGTTGGATTGTTTAGAGCGAAATTATGCTTTGCGAGCTTTTACAACGAATGCTGCTGCCATAAGAGCAATGAGCATTGCGCCTACGATAGCGACAACCTCGATGTCTGCGGGGCCTGCAGCGGTAGCGGTAAATGCAGTATAATCTGCAACTGCGCCGTTGTTGGATTTGATAACAAGGTTTCTGAATGCGGGGTTACCGCCGTCGCCGTTAGTGCCGAGAACGAGATAGTTGCCATTGGTTGCGGACTCAATACCGTCAACCGCAAGGACGTCGTTTACGTAGAAGGTAACGAAGTTGCCCTCAACGATAACCTTAACGGTGTTCCACTGACCTGCCTTGATGCCCAAGTCTGCATAAGATGCAACTGCTAAAGGAGCTCCTGCAGAAGCAGAAGCGGGGTTCCATGCTTCAATAACGTTGAAGGTGCCGCCCCAGTTTGCGAAGTTTGTATCGGTTCCTGCGGCATGGCCCTCATAGTTAACGATCTTTAATGCAAAGCCCTTGATCCAAGCGTTACTTGCGGGATCCTCTGCCTTAACGGTAACAACGGGAGAGCCGGTTACGCGCTTGTCGCCAACCTTGGTCAATTCGGGAAGGAATACCTCAACGGTTGCGGTGAAGTTGTTGTTGAATGCCGAAACGTCATAGCCTGCGCCGAGGTTTGCGCCTGCGGTGGGATCGCCGTAGTAGGGTGAAACAGAACCGTCAGCATTGATCTTGAACATGTCCTCGGTACCGTTAAAGGCCCAGCCCGAGGGAAGAGCTGCACTTGAAGATACTGCAAGTGCGAAAAGAAGAGTAAGGGTAAGTGCAATTGCTAGGATCTTTTTCATTTTTTTAATTTCCTTTCGAGTTAATAATATTTTTTAAGATTCTATTGTTATCTATAATACAAATATTCTGTACTTAATCCAACAAAATGTCCAACTCAATCATTTTGAAGTTTTTCGTATTTTATAAACAACAGTCTCTTATGTTTCTATTTTTGTGTTTAGAGTCAAAATGAGGTTTGGATACTATTTATTTAACGGTAAATCCACCCGTTACAGCACCGTTTTTAATATAGGTCTGAATCTCAAAATAGCCAAACAAGGTTGCCTCTGCTTCGGGAGTGCGGTGACCGAAATCAAGGTTGTTTTGCATTTCGGTAAAGTAAGGAATGAAGTTATCGGCATCGACCGAAACGGATATCTCGGTGCCCTGCGATATCGCATCAGAGAGATAGACGTAAACGGTGTTTGCGTTATACTGCTCTATCTGCTCAACGGTTACACCTGCGGGAAGTCCGCTTATCTCAAAGCCCTCTTTGGTAATATCGCTTTCAAACATCGGGAAGCTTTTGCCCGAAACGGTCATTCGCAAAACACGTCCGTCTTCAATAAGTCTGCCGTCAAAGTTAAATTCGGTAGTGTATTCGATAGAGTCGATTACCACCTTGTCGCCTGCCTTGCCCTCGAAATAGAGCATAGTCGCCGCGCCGTAGCTGTTTCCTCTGTCAGGAATAGAAAGATAGGCAATGTTTCCTTTTATTTCCGCAGCGTCACCCGTGAAGAAGCTTCCGCTTTCAGGCTCCTTATACCCGAATTTTACCCTTTTTGCCGTAGTGCCTTCAAGATTTAATATGCAGTCGGTGTAAGCAAAAAGGTTTATCGGAAGGTTTGAAACAATATAGCCCGTGTCCTCAGTAAGAGTGAAGGTGAGCTTTCCGTTTTCTACCTTTAAATCCTTTACGCCGCTTGATGCAGTGTTCCAGCTCTCATAGGAGCTTCCGTTGAAGGCAAACCGCTGTCTGTAATCCTCCAAAAAGCCCGAAACGTTGTTTTTCTGTTCTGCCTGCGGGGCGTAGTAGATGAAATGCGGCTTGAAATTCGGATTTTTGGGGTGAGCCGACGGTCTGTAACTGAAAATATTATTGTAGCTTATCGTATTATCCTGTGCGCCCGTCATAAGATCGGCATCAATCACTTCGTTTAACGGATTTTTTATATTGTTATAGAAAAGAGCGTGATTGAGATGAACGTTATCGTATTTTTTATAACCCGCGCCGGGTCTTAGCATAAGCAGTCCCGCCGCATCGTTATTATGGAAAAGCATATTGCGCTGAAGAATATTTACCGAGTAGGTTTCATAGTCGAAGCCGCAGCCGTCCTTTGCACCGTTGTTGTAAACGTATGACATCTCACTGTTTTCAACCAAAAAATTGTGGCAAGCCGCCATATAACCGCCCGTGGGGCCGGTTACCCCTGCATAAAGATCGGAGCCGCCGATATGACGTACGTTCCTTATATATCCCCACTCGCTGTTATCGGTGCCGTCCCAGCCGCCGTCAACGGTTGAAAAGGCATAAAGTCCGTTGTAGGTACCTTTCATAACGCAATCAAACATTCTCACCTTTGAAACAGCCTGATATTCCTGATACTGCGGGCATTTTAATCTGATGGAGAGACCGCCCGTTGCGTCCTCAAAAACACAGTTGCTTACCTCTACTTCGGAAAGGACTGTTTCGTCATACCTTGCCTTACCGCTGATAATTATCGATTCGGGCCAACAGTATTCGCCCTTACCGCCGCCCGTTTCCTTGTAGGTGCCCCAGTCTGTAACTGTTGCGAGATTACCCTTTGCTGCGTTTGACCAAGCGGTAAATCCGCTTACGTCCTTAAGCTCGTTTTCGAAAACGCTCTCGTCACGTATATTCTTGAAATTGCAGTTGGTTACCTTGAAACCGATATTATCCTTTGTTGCTATTATGCGGTAGTAAACAGCAACGTAGGTGTTTCTGAAATCAATGCCGTCAAGGTGAATGTATTTGAGATTATTTCTGTAGTTAAGCTCCTCGCTGCTGTTTAAATCGGTAATCAGCATACATATATCGTTTTTGTCGTTGTTTAAGGAGATGACGGGAAGTTCGTCGTTTTTATCGCCGTAGTTGGATATCTTTACCCAGGCGTTTTTCTCGCCCTCGCCGCGAACCTCCATTCTCTCGTTCCACACGTCACCGCGCTTTAAGAGCACCTTATCGCCCGGTTTTAAAAACATTTCGTTTACATGAGCGAAGCTCTTCCACGGAGACTTTGCCGAGGTGCCGTTATTGTCGTCGTTTCCCTCGGAGGAGGAAATGTAATAGGTGGTGCCCGATGCGCAGGAAGAAAAAATTCCCATTAAGCCAAGAAGCATAACGGCGGTAACCAATAGGGTGAAAGATCTTTTCAATTTCATTACAGACCTTCCTTATTTGGAATTATATAACAATTATACACTGTTTAAAAACTCAAGTAAATTGCAAATTCTGCAAATATTATTGCAGATTCTGCAAAACTAAAGCCCGTATCGAAGGATACGGGCTTTATCATCATTATTACAAAAACTTTATTTTACGGTAAAGCTGCCTGTTGCATTTCCTACCGTGATATAATCCTGCGCCGCGGAGTATCCGAACAGCTCTGCCTCTGCTTCGGGAGTGCGATGTCCGAAGTCAACGCCGCTTAGCATATTCTCGAAATAAGGAATAAAGCTTTGCGCGTTTGCCGAAACGGAGATCTCGGTGCCCTGCGATATCGCATCGGAGAGATAGACGTAAACGGTGTTTGCATTATACTGCTCTATCTTCTCAACCGTTACTCCTGCGGGGAGTCCGCTTATTTCAAAGTTCTCCTTGGTAACGTCCTTTTCAAAGATCGGGAAGGCTTTACCCGAAACGGTCATTCGAATTACCTTGCCGTCATTTATAAGTCTGCCGTCGAAGTTGAAGTCGGTGGTGTATTCGATAGAGTCGATTACCACCTTATCTCCCGCCTTGCCCTCGAAATAGAGCATTGCGGCTTTGGCACTGCTGTCGTTGCCGTCGGCGATATCGAGGTAAGTTACGTCTTTTACGTCAGCCCAATTTCCGAGAGTAAAGCCGCCTGCCGTAATTCCCTGATATCCAAAAGCGACCTTCGAGGCGGTAGTGCCGTTCAAATTGACCGCACATTTCGAATAGGCAAAGAGGTTTAACGGAAGATTTGAAACGATATAGCCCTTATCCTCGGTGAGAGTGAAGGTAAGCTTGCCGTTTTCAACCTTTAAGTCCTTTATGCCGCTTGATGCAAAGTTCCAGCTCTCGTATGAGCTTCCGTTGAATGCAAAGCGGTTTCTGTAATCGTCCACAAAGCCCGCCGTGTTGTTCTCCTGCACAGCCTTTCTTCCGAAGGGGCTTATAAAGTTGGGCTTATATTGGTTGGTTACACCTACGCCCACACGGTATTGGTGACGGTAGCTGAAGATATTTTTGAATATCATCGTGTCGGAGTTGGTGCCGAGCATAATATCGGCTTCTATTATGTAAGAATAGGGATTTTTAATGTTATTGTAAGAAAGGGTATCAAGAAGGCTGACGTTTTGGTAATCCTTCTTATATGCATCGGAGTTCAAGATAAGAAGCGCCGCAGCATCGTTGTTGTGATATACCATATTTCGCTGGGTGATATTTGAAACGTAGGTCTCGTAGTCAAATCCGCAACCGTCGGCGCCGCCGTGGTTGTAAACGTATGACATTTCACTCTTTTCAACCAAAATGTTATTGCAAACCGCCATATAAGACGCGGTAGGACCTGTTACGCCCGCTCTGTAATCGCAGCCGTCAAGATGGCGGACGTTGCGAACGTAGCCCCATTCGCTGTCGTCGGTGCCGTCCCAGCCGCCCTCAACCAGCTCGAAGCGGTAAAGGCCCGCGTAGGTGCCGGTCATAACGCAGTCGTACATTCTTACCTTCTCAACGCTGTAAACGTCATGACCTGCCGGAGTGTTGAGTGAAACGTGGAAGCCGCCCGAGGAATCCTCAAAAACGCAGTTGTTTATATCGAATTCTCTTGCGATAACGTCCTCGTATCTTGCAATGCCGCCTACTCTTATCGCGTCGGGCCAGATGTATTCGCCGACACCGCCGCCCGTTTCCTTATGGACGCCGTAGGAGGTAACGGTTTCGAGATTGCCCTTGGGGGCTTTCGACCATTCAAGATAATTGTCAACGTTATCAAGCTCGTTGGCGAAGGCTTCCTCGCTGTAAATATTTTTGAAGTTGCAGTTTGTTACCTTAAAGCCGGTGTTTCCCTTGGTAACTATAAAGCGGAAATAAATTCCGAGATAGGTGTTTCTTACGTCAAGTCCGTCGATGTGGATATAGTTGATGGTTTCCTGCTCTTTACCCTTTTTATCCTTATTGTAGTCGGTAACGACGATAGCTATATCGTGCTTGTCGTTATTTAACGAGATGACGGGAAGCTCGTCGTTCTTATCGCCGTAGTTGGATATCTTTACCCAGGCGTTTTTCGCGCCCGTGCCGCGAATATACATTCTCTCGCTCCACACGTCGCCGCGCTTGAGTAACACCTTATCGCCGGGCTTGAGGCGCATTGCATTGATATTTGCAAAGCTTTTCCACGGACTCTTTGCCGAGGTACCCTTATTTTCATCGTTACCCTCGGAGGAGGAGATGTAATAAGTGGTGCCCGATGCGCAGGATGAAAGTGTCATAATAAGACCTCCCATTACGGTAAAAGTCAAAATAGATGCCAATATTACCGACAGTATTTTTTTCATAATCTTTTTTCCTTTTCAATAAGTGTTATAATTTATTATACCTTAATTCATATTCTTTGTAAATAGCAAATTATTGCTTTTTTTATGCAAAAAATTGTCTTATAAAAGGAGTTTACATATGGCCGTTTAGATGGTATAATATATATCAAAGAGGTGAGACCGTTGGCAGAAGGTAAGGAAGCAAGAAAAATAATATCCGAAAACCGCAAGGCGTATCACGAATACTTCGTGCTTGAAAAATACGAGGCTGGCATTGAGCTTTTCGGCACCGAGGTAAAGTCGGTAAGGCTCGGCAAGGTAAATTTCAAGGATTGCTACGCCGATATAGATGCGGGCGAGATATTTATTCTCGGTATGCATATTTCCCCCTACGAAAAGGGAAATATCTTCAATAAGGATCCGTTACGTCCCAAAAAGCTTTTAATGCACAAGCGCGAGATAATGAAGCTCTTCGGGCAGACAAAGCAGGAGGGTCTTACCCTGATCCCTCTTTCGCTTTATTTTAAAAACGGAAAGATAAAGGTCGAGCTCGGTCTTTGCAAGGGTAAAAAGCTCTACGATAAGCGCGAGGATATGCAAAAGCGCGACGCCAAGCGTGAGATGGACAGAGCCTTTAAAGAAAAAAATCAGGTTATGTAAATATCCGTGCAGCTTCTGCACGGATATTTTTAAATTTTTTAAAATCAGTCTATTGCCAATGCAGAAATTGCCACGGGAGCGCCGTTTGTCGAAACGAATCTCACCGTCACCTTACCGTCTATCGGCATAACGCCGTCAAAACGCAGACATATACAAAGCGGTACGCCGTCTGCGGCGGCGTTTAAGTCAAACTCCGATCTTACCTTTGCACCGTTTATGAAAATATCGAATTCGGGAGCTTTCCTGCCGAATTTCCAGATATTTGCCGTTAGCACGCGAAGTGAATAGCTGCCGTCGGGAACGTCTTTAACGGTTACGGTGAAATCCTTGCCCACTCTTGCCTGCTTATAGATCTCCTCATCGTAGAGAGTGGGGAGAAGCTGCTCGGGTGTTTCTTCGTTAACTGCATTTTTGCCGCCCGACACCGAGGCGCCCGTCCACAGATCGCCCGACCAGTCGATATATTTATCCTTCGCAGTAAGATAGAAGCCTCTGAACTCGTTTTCGGGATTGACCGAAATGCCCAAAAGTCTGTTACTGCCCTTTTCATATATCTCGAAATCGAGCCTTTTGCAGTCAGCCGTAAAATATCTCACGCTTCTCACTATAGGACCCTTTACTCCCATTTTTTCTCTTACAACGTCAATGCCGTCAACAACCGTCTTTCCGTTTATTTTAACGGTAATGCTTCCCTTATCTATCTCTTTATCCTCTGAATCGAGAATAAAGGTGATATGGTTTAGCACATGCTTTGCTTCAACCGATAACGTCCTTTTTCCGTTTTGAGAAATGGCGTTGCAGGCAGAATAGCATTTGCCCAAAAACTCCTCCGAGTCTCCGGTAAGGGAAAGCGCAAGAGAGCCCTTTTCGAACTCACTGCCTATCAAATGCATCGTCGGTATCCACGAAACGTTTACCGCGTCGGCATCGTACTGATATGCATCCTTCCTCATTCCCTTTACTTTATCAATAATAAAGCGGAGCTTATCGCCTTCCTTAAGGGAAACGGTGATATCGTGCGTCTTTGCTTCGTTTTTGCCCTCCGCTATCTTGCCGTACCATATCTGCTCGCCGTTTTTGAAGATTCTTGCGGTAATCGGCACTGTCGTGGAGTTTTTCCACCAGTCCCTCATAACTCTTCCGATAGCTCTTACCGTCATATCGCGGTCGGCAGTAAATACTCTTGCAGAGGAAACGCTTCCCACCTGATGACAGCCTCTTGCTATCCTCGTGTTTCCCGCAGCCTCAAAGTTGCCCTCGATGCCGCCCGGACGGTTAGAGGAAATTCCGTAATCACCCGAGGGGTGCGGACCGCAGTCGACCATCGTCATCGGGAAAAATTCCTTGTTGTTTTTGCTGTATTCGTTTGAGAAGCCGTTATATTCCTCTGTTTTACCCGAATAGTTTCCGAGGGCGCTTATAAAGGAAATTCCGCACTTTAACGGCTTCGCCTCAATTTCTTTAGTGCTTTTTAAATCAAATCCGACTGCCGAAACGGTATAGCTTGCATTTACGTCGGCGTCCTGCGAATAGTCGAAATAGAAGCTTCCCCTTGCAAGCTTTGTTATAACCGTTCCGTTTCGCTTTATTTCGTAATAATATCTGTTATCGTCGTCCTCATCGGAAATATATACAGCTACGCCAAGCGTCTTGATATTATTTTCCTCGCGCTTAAAGACAGCCTTTGGAGCTTTGGGAGCGCCTACCTTTCCTCCGAAGGGAAAATCGGGCAAATTAAACCTAATAAGCTCGCCCTTTGCATCGGGAGTAAAGGTTATGCCCTTTGTTAAAAGCTCGGCACCCGTTTTGGTAAAGCCCTTTTTGCCGCTTATAAAGCCCACCTCATAGTTCTCGTTTTCCAAAAGTCCGTCGGGGAAAACGGTTATCTCTTTTTTCGGGCTTCTCGATATTATAAGAAGCGCCTTTTTTCTGTCGTTCGAGGTTCTGAGGCGGTAATATATCTCCTTATCTCCGTAAACTCTCGGATGGAAAAGGTAGGAAAATCTGCCCGCAACTCCTTTTTTGATCAAATAATTATATATCGCAAAATTTTCTCTTGCAATATCGAAATTCTTATCGGGCGAAAGACCTCTTTTCTGTGCCGCGCCCGCAGACGGTATCATCGTAAGCCTTGAATAGCGGTAATCCTCGTTTGCCTCGCGGCTTCCCTGATAAAGTCCGCCGAAGGAGGAGGCTCCGTTATATTTCATCGCGTCCTTGCCGAAGGTGTCCATACAGTCGCACTGCTTATCGGGTATCTCAAAATAGGAGGAATAATAGGTCATATAGGGCGAGGCGTTCAAGTCGGAAAGGTAGTTGAAGCTTGAAAGCCTTTGCATCTCAAAGTTGTGGATATAGTTTCCGCCGCCGTCGCAGGTGTGGAAGGAGCGCTCTCCCGATTCGCTTCTGTATTTTTCAACCTTGCTTTTCGCTCTTACGTATTCCTTCAGGTTTCTTACGTTAAAGGCATCGGTACGCCATTCGAAGTCGCCCCAATAGCTTGCCTTCGACGACATAACTCCGTCAAGCGGCTTGCCCGCAAACCAAAGGGTGTATGCCACGTTGCATTTGTTTGCAAACTTCACCGATTCTCTGAAATCGGGGCCGTTTAATGAATTCAGGAAAATGTGGTAGCCGGGAAGCTTATCGGGGGCGTACCACGCCGCATCGGACCATACTCCCCTTGCGCCGCTGTAGCCTGCGTCGTTGATATTGTCAAGGTCAAAGCTTGCGCTTCTGTGCGCAAACTGCTCGGTAGTAACGAGGTTATCACCGTACCAAAGCGAAAGAGCCTTACCTGAAGCGTAATATTTATCGCAGGTGAGGTCGAACATATAGTTATACTGCCAGTCGTAAAGCTCCTTCATAAGAGCGTCGTGACCGCCGTTAAACGCGGCAAGGGTAACTGCGGGAAGGGCTATTTTTTCCTTCGGCATAAGCTCGACCTGTGCGCCTACGTCGGCTGTGTATTCAAAACACATCTCATGCTCTGCAATGGTCTTCATTTTGCACTCGAAATCAAGATTCCATTTTCCGAGATAATCAAGCGCGACCATAAAGCCCTCGAAGGGCTCCTCCTCTGCCGTAACCGTAAAAAGAGGAGCGTATTCGGCAGTCATGCTTCCGCCTATCGAGTAT
Source organism: Clostridia bacterium (assembly GCA_017504945.1). Classification (GTDB taxonomy): domain Bacteria; phylum Bacillota; class Clostridia; order Oscillospirales; family RGIG5299; genus RGIG5299. Next base: position 91,126 of record JAFVQJ010000002.1, on the reverse strand, counting down.
TTCTGCCCCGAGCCTATCATTCGCGTTATCATCTCGCCCTGCGTGGGACGGGTGTGACCGCCGCCGACGGACGAGAACCAATAGCTTTTCTTGTAGTCGTCCTGCAAAAACCTTGCGTAAAAGGGCTTTAATGTAAAGCCGTCGGTGCGGGCGACCGAGGTATTCTCGCACTCCCACCACTGCTTTATCACCGACACGCCGGGAAATACCGCAGCATGAAAATAAAGCCTATACATGACCGTTTCAACGGTTATGTCGAGCTGCTTTACCTTTTTCTTGTTATATATCTTATCCTCAAACGAAGCGCCCACGAAATTCCATACGAAAGGAAATCTCGAGTTTTCAATAGCGTCGTCGGAATTTACGATGGGAATTATCGACTGCTCTTCCTTGACGAAGTTGATGCTTCCCTTCTCGTTATTTACCGAAAATTCAAAAAGATAAACGCCCTTTTCCAAAGAAAATCCGTAGCCCACTGAAATTCCCTTTTCGGAAAGGCGCCATCTGAAGTTTTCCAAAGCCGTTATTTCTGCCATTATATTCCCTCGCTTTCTTTTTTAAATTATAATATAATTGTCAGCCGATTGCAATATGCTTTTTAAACATTGAATTCAAAAATAAAAAAGACGGCGTAAAACGCCGTCTTTTTTAATTATTTCTTTTTTTTCACCGCTTTAAGACCGAGCGCAAGCAATATTGAGCCCACGCTGTTTCCCGCCGCCGCTGCCATTATCCACAAAAAGCCTTCAAGACTGTAAACGCCTGCCGCCGCGAAAATAAATGCGTCGGCAATGCTGTGTTCAAAGCCGCAAATCGAGAAAACCATAACTCCCAGAATAACGGGCAGGGCTTTCATAAGCGGCGCCTCGGCACGCTTGTAGCCGTCAGCCGCAACGAACATTAAAACGCCGCAGAAAATCGCTCTTACAAATGTCTGAAGATAATCTATCTCGAGCTTTTGCTCCGCCGAAATCCTTGCAAGCTCTGCTATCGAGGCTCCGTTAAAGCCTATATTTATCAATACACCCATTATTACGGTGCCGGTAAAATTTCCAAAAAGCACGAGCGCAAGAAACGCCGCGTGCTTCGGCTTTTCGTAAACGAGATAGCCTATTTTGCCGGTAAAAAGATTCAAATCAAACAGAAGGGTTGCAAAAAGTCCCAAAGTGAAGAGAAAAGCCGCCGCCACGGGGTCAAAGGGCTTTGTCACAAGCGACGCCGTTGCGCCGAGCGACACCGCCGCACCCGCCAAAACGGCTTTTAAAAAGTCGTTGATCACAGGCTTTAGTTTTTCCATATTTTTTCCTCTTAATCCTTATTCCAGCGGTTTCCTTCCATCAAAACCGCCTCGCCCTTTGCAAGCGATGCCTTTACGTCAATTATCCTCTGGTTATGAGACCCCTTGAACTTAAGCTCAAGGCTTCGCTCCTTTAAAACAAAAGGACCGTCAACCAAAACGTCGCAATATGAAAGAAGCTCGGCGGCAAAGGGAACCTCGCCCGAGATAAGCCTTTCAAAGGTGTATCCCGAGTAGGCGGCAAGCTCAAGCCCTGCGCCTTTTATCATTTTCGCAAGAGGAATAAGCGCCTCTGCCTGCGAAAATGGCTCGCCACCCGAAAGGGTAACTCCGTCGAGAATAGGATTTTTCGATATTTTTTCAAAAATTTCATCGGGCGACATAAGCGTTTTCTCGGTAAAATCCCAGGTGTGCGCGTTATGGCAGCCCTCGCAGTGATGAGGACATCCCTGCACGAAAAGGGTGAATCTGAAGCCGGGACCGTCGGTGATAGATTCACCGACGGTTCCCGAAACGTTTATCTTTTTCATTTGCAATCTTCAGGAAGGCCGTGCTTAACGCGGTCACGCTCCTCGGCGCGCTTTGCGTCGTTGAAGCGATCGAGAGTTCCTACGAGATAACCCGTGATTCTTCTGATTCGCTCAAAGCCGTAGCCGCTTCCGTCGTCCTCCTTGCGATGACACTTGGGACATTCGTCACCGATAATGCCGTTATATCCGCAAACGGGGTCACGGTCAACGGGATGGTTTATCGAGCCGTAGCCGATTCCCGCTTCCTTCATTATTCTTACTATCTTCTCGATGGTCTCAACGTTGTTTGCGGCATCGCCGTCAAGCTCAACGTAGGTTATGTGACCTGCATTGGTAAGCGCGTGATAAGGTGCCTCGATCTTTATCTTATCGTAGATAGGAATGTTGTAATATACGGGCACGTGGAAGCTGTTGGTGTAATACTCTCTGTCGGTAACACCTGCGATGATGCCGTATTTCTTCTTGTCTATTCTGATAAATCTGCCCGAAAGTCCCTCTGCGGGAGTTGCGAGAAGGGTAAAGTTCATGCCGTACTCTCTGCTGAACTTTTCGCACATATCTCTCATGAAGCCAACGATCTCAAGACCGAGGTTTCTTGCCTCCTGAGTTTCGCCGTGATGGTGTCCGGTAAGAGCAACGAGGGTTTCCGCAAGACCGATAAAGCCGATAGAAAGAGTGCCGTGCTTGAGTATCTCGCCGATGTTGTCCTCAGGCTTCAAGCCCTTGGAGTTTATCCATATTCCCTGACCCATAAGGAAGGGGAAGTTCTTTACCTTTTTCTTCGCAACGATGCGATAACGGTCTATAAGCTGACGTGAAACGAGCTTCATCTTGTTTTCAAGCTCATCGAAAAACCACTCGATATTCTTGTTGCTTCTTATTGCGATTCTGGGGAGGTTTATGGAGGTGAAGCTTAAGTTTCCTCTGCCGTAGGTTATCTGCTTGGAGGGATCAACGAAGTTACCGATAACTCTGGTGCGGCAGCCCATGTAGGATACCTCGGTCTCGGGATGACCGGGCTTGTAATACTGAAGGTTAAAGGGAGCGTCGATGAAGGAGAAGTTGGGGAAAAGACGCTTTGCGGTAACCTTGCAGGCGTATTTCATAAGGTCGTAGTTCTTATCCTCGGGATTGTAGTTTACGCCCTCTTTTATCTTGAAGATGTGAATGGGGAATATTGCAGTCTCTCCAAATCCAAGGCCATCCTCGGTAGCCTTCAAGATGTATTTGATTACCATTCTGCCCTCGGGGCTTGTATCGGTACCGTAGTTTATCGAGGAGAAGGGAGTCTGCGCGCCTGCACGGCTGTGCATGGTGTTGAGGTTGTGAACGAGTGCCTCCATTGCCTGATAAACTGCCTTCTCGGTTTCGGGAAGGGTTGCCTTAACCGCAAATTCCTTAACCTTCTCTACCATATCCGCATCGGAGATAACGGAGGAGAGCCAAGCCTTTTCCTCTTTGAGATACTCCTTGGTCATCTCGAGCGAGGGGAAAAGACCCTTTTTATCTTCAATTTCCTTTATCTTTGCCTTGGTTGCGGCGGTATCAACGCCTGCGGCGGGGCAAAGAAGCTCGATAGCTTTGCCGAGGTTGGTGGCGTAAAGACGCTTATAGGTCTTTCTTACGCCGGGAGCCATTGAGAAATCGAAGTTGGGAACGCTCTGACCGCCGTGCTGATCGTTCTGGTTTGCCTGAATTGCAATACATGCAAGTGCTGCGTAGCTTGCAATGTCGGCAGGCTCGCGAAGGAAGCCGTGACCGGTGGAGAAGCCGCCCTTGAAGAGCTCAAGAAGGTCTATCTGGCAGCAGGTGGTGGTAAGAGTGTAGAAATCAAAGTCGTGAATGTGAATGTCGCCGCTCTTGTGAGCCTTCGACTGCTCTTCGGTGAGGATATATTTCTCGTAATAGTCCTTCGCACCCTCGGAGCCGTATTTGAGCATGGTGCCCATTGCGGTGTCGCCGTCGATATTGGCGTTGTCGCGCTTCATATCGCTCTCACCGGCGTCGATGAAGGTAAGCTCATCGTAAATTCTCATGAGCTTTGAGTTCATCTCTCTCGAGCGGGTACGCTCTGCACGGTAAAGAATGTATTTTTTGGCAACGTAGGCGTAGCCGTTTTCCATAAGGGTTGCTTCGACGGTGTCCTGCACGTCCTCAACGCCGGGAGCGCTGTCGATGAACTTTGCCATAAGCTTCTCTTCAACTATAAGAGCAAGTCTTTCGGCCTCCATCGTGTCTTTTCTGTTGCAGGAGGTCATCGCCTTATCGATCGCGGCGGCGATCTTCGATCTGTCGTAGGTGACGTTTCTGCCGTCTCTTTTGGTGATTGTGGTAAGCATATTGTAACTTCCTTTCTCTTGGGAGCGTATTATTATCGTATCACTATATCTTGATTGCGCAGATATTTTAACACACAATATATTGTATGTCAACACAATTATGAAAAAAATTTTTTGCAAATTTGCACAAAAAAACGTGGCATTTATTATGCAACTGTTACAAAGAATAAGATATACCGTCGTTTGCGGCACCTTTAACCTATAATATTCAACCTTTCATTGACAATTAAATATTTAAATGTTATAATTAAAAGTAGCAAAAGATATTGAAATTCCAATAAAAAGGAAAAGATAATTATGTTCAGTAAAGAGATAAGCAAGATATGCGCCTACTGTGAGCATTCAAAAATGCTTGCAAGCGGCAGAGCGGTAATATGCAACAAGAAAAAGGAGCTGCTTGCTCCCAACGGCGTTTGCTCCTCCTATCGCTACGATCCCTTAAAGCGCTCACCCGCCGCAAAAAACGGCTGACCTTTCCGTTTTCTTAAAAAGGTAAAACCGCTCCGTAAGCACGGAGCGGTTTTTGCTTTTTGGGGGTTAAGGCGTGGTGGGCAAACGCTTGAGCGGTGAGAATTTTCTTTATATTTAAATTCCACTGCGCGTGGGGCGCCTGTTTCCGCTCAAGCCGCGGGGGCATACAAACGGTTTGCACGGATTTTTGGGGTGGGTGGGGTGCGCACCCGCTTGATTTTCGGCTCTTTTCCCCGCTCAAGCCGCGGGGCTTTCATTTCCACTACGCGTGGGGCGCCCCTTCCCGCTCAAGCCGCGGGGGCTCCCATTTTCTCAAAGATGAGAAAATGGGGAAAAGAATCTTTTTAAGGGGAAGGCTCCCCTATGCTCGCGAGAATAAAAAGGGTACAAAACGCCTTACGCTTAAGCGAAATGCAAACGTCGCTTCGCTCCCTTTGCTATTTCTTATGCGTAAGGCAAGAACGCACAAAACCAAAGGTTTTCGCCTCGCTCGCACCTACCCCTCTTTTGGTGCGCCCAATAAAAGAACCGCAAGGTTTCAAAAAGGGGGGAGCCCCGCGGCTCGAGCGGTAAAGCCCCGCAGTGTAAGCTTTGAAAAAACAAACACCCCGTAAATACGGGGTGAATACTTCAGTCGTCAATATCCGTAAGCCTCGAAACCGTCGTTCCAAGCACCTCTGCAATTTTAAAAAGAGTTTTCAGCGACGGGCAAAAATAACTTCCCGGTCCCTCAAGCTGTGAAACGTATCCCGGCGAAAGCTCACACGCCTCTGCAAGTTCCTCTTGCGTCATACCCTGAAGTTTTCTGTAATATGCTATCTTAAGCCCTATTTTTATTAAATTCATTTTATACTGACTGTCAAGCATATTTTTTCTCCTCGTTTTTTCTATAAATTATTATACTCTGTTTACAAGAAAAAATTTATATGCTAAAATATAGTAAATATTAGGTATGATATAATATTTTATAGTATTAATATAAGTAGGTGGATAATTTGAGAATTTTGATCGCCGGTTCTCGAACAATTACGGATGTAGATATTGCAAAATATATGCCGGAGGACGCAGAACTCATTATATGCGGCGGAGCAAAAGGAATTGATTCTGTTGCAGAGCAATATGCAGACAAGAACCGCATTTCAAAGTTGATTCTTCGTCCGCAATACAAGCTTTACGGTAAAGCCGCTCCCCTTAAAAGAAATGAAAAAATGGTAGATCTTGCAGACTTCGTTCTTATCTTTTGGGATGGTCACTCACGTGGCACAAAACATACCGCAGAGTATGCAAAGAAAATGAATAAAGTCTATAAAATTGTTATGTTCCCACCCCCGTAAATCGTCTCCTTTTAAACTTTTTTCGCAAAAGCTCTTGACGGTTTTGCTTTTTTAAGTTATTATATTATAGCTTAAATAATTTGCTGGTGTAGCACAGTCGGTAGTGCAGCTGATTCGTAATCAGCAGGTCGTGCGTTCAAGTCGCATCACCAGCTCCAGAAAAAACTCTTGTTCGAAAGAACAAGAGTTTTTTCAGTTATATTCGCCTTTCAGCATAGTGATATTGCTACGCAGTGATATTTGGACTAAAGTCCAAGTGATATTCGCTTCGCGAGTTTTAAAGGCGAATATAATATCACTTTTGCGACAGCAAAAATATCACTATGCCGAAAGGCATAATATCACTCTGTGCGAAGCACAGAATATCACTAATCTCTTGCGGCTTCGCCACTTTTATGCTATAATACATCTAAGGTGGTGAGAGCAACAGTGTATAAATCAAAAATGATGATTGTGATGCGTCGGGATTTAAAGATGCGTAAAGGTAAAATAGCGGCACAAGCAGGTCATGCTTGTATCGATGCTATCTTGATGGCGCTGAAAAAGGAAGGACGCCTTAATGATTTTGAAATGACTATAGATGGTCTTGTTTTGAAAAATATAGACAAGTCTAATTCTCCTTTGTCTGATTGGTTTTTATATGGTTGTGCTAAGGTATGTGTTTATGTCGATTCTGAAGAGTCTTTATTGGATATAGCACAAAAGGCGAAAGAAAAGGGAATTATCGCCGCTGTCATTACTGATGCAGGAATGACAGAATTTCACGGTGTTCCTACGAAGACTTGCCTTGCTTTAGAGCCTTTGCCTGCTAATATTGCTGACGAGTTGACAGGAGATTTACCGCTTTATTAAATGATAGGTTCAGAAATTTTTCAAAGTTAATAGCTAAAGAGAATTAGGTTTTTAGACCGGTTCCATTTTGAGTGTCGGTCCCAAAAATCCCGTTCACGAAAGTGGACGGGATTTTTATTTATTACCTTTTCACTCTTCACTTTTCACTAAAATTTTGCGAACGGGATTTTTGGGAAGTAAAAAGGAATAGTGAATAGTGAAGAAGTAATGTGTGGCTTCGCCACGGATTATAAAATACAATGCTCCGCATTGATTTTCCGCCACTTTTATGCTATAATACACTCAAGAGGTGATTTTCAATGACAAAAGAAGAATTCTACAATAAGTGGATTGAAGCTTTTGCATCTAATATCCCTAAAAAAGATATACAAAAATATGTTAAGTCTACGGGGAATTATATTTGGCATATCTTTTCGTGGGAATTGTTAAACGAAAACCAATATTTGATTGGAGAAAAAGCAAAAGAAGCTTATGATAAAATTGATAAAAAAGGTGCTTTTTATATTGAGTGGTTTGAAGATAAGCATACCAAGGATGTGATTTGTGATTTGAATACCGCCAATGCTTTAGATGACTTTGTAGAAATATATGTTGTTGGCAGGGATTTTAAATGGACTTATATTAAAACACACGAAGGCATGTGCGGTCCATATTTTATGATAAATAAGTAATTTCTAAAGAAAGTCATGTTTTCATAGCACTTTAATTCGTGCCACTAAGTTCAAACTACCCAAAAAATCCGTTCTCTTACGAGAACGGATTTTTTACTTTTTATCTTTTTAATTTTCACTCTTCGCTCTTCTTTACCCCGATTTTTGCCATTATCTTTTCCGAAAGCAAAAAGCAGATTATCGCCATTGCTCCCGTTGCGACGAAAATGAGCACCGCCGCAAGATAATTGCCCTCAATGAGAAAATCTGCCGCAAGCGTTGAGGTTATTATCGAGGGAATACGCGCTATTGCCGTCATCAAAATGAATTTCCACATTGAAATATCGAAAAATGCGGCGGCGTAGGTAAGCAGGTCCTTCGGAAGCGCGGGAATAAGGAAAACGAGAAATATTACGCTGTCGCGGCGCGGATGAGTGTTTAACTTGTCAAACACCTTAAGCTTTTTACCGCCGACTATCGCATCTACAAAGCGGCGTCCCGCCTTTCTTGCAACTACAAATATTATCACTGTGCCGAGCGCAACGCCGATTTCGGCAAGAATAAGTCCCCAAAACCAGCCGAAAGCCGCTCCCGCACCTATTTCGAGTGCCTCGCCCGGAATCAGCGCAACCACGACCTGAAGCACCTGCAACGCAAGATAGAGCGGCACTGCAAGCGCGCCGTTATCGGCAACGAAGCTCTGAAGTTTTTCGGGGCTTTCGAGAAATTCGCTTATATAAGGCCAAAGCACAACCGTAATGACGGCGGCAATGACCAAAAATATAACGATTCCCACCGAGTTTACCAATATATTCGTTATTTTTTCTTTTCTCTGACTGTCCATTTATTTCTCGCTTCTCACTGTAATTCTCTTTATGCCGAAGGGTACGGGAGAGCCAACGTGATCTGCCTCGGTAAGCTCGCGTCTTCTCTTTGTCTTTCCGTCCTCGATATACTCACCGAAAAGGCTTCCGTAGCCTGCGGTGAGAATTATTTTTATTTCGTTTTTGCCATCACTCAAAAGCTCGGTTATCTCAACGGGACTGTCGTGAAGTATAACGTCGGAATGCTTTACTCCGTTTACGAAAAGCTCGAAGGGATTTTCCGTTTCAACCTCTATTTCGGTGCGTTTTCCCGCCTTTGCCTCAAGCTCCGCCGAAAAGACGGCGTCGCCCGCAAAGAAGGGCATACCTGTTTCGGTAAGGTCGTAGCTTACGGTTATTTCCTTATCGGAAATACCCTTTTCGTCGGCATAAAAGCCGCCCTCGAAATAGAAGAAGGGCATCATATGAGGTGCCAGCCAATCGGGCACTCTCCAAAAGACCTCGACGGTGTTTTTGCCTTTTTTGAGAAGTCCGCTTACGTCGTTTTTGAAGTTATAGCAGCCCCAGCCGCCGTCATCGTGAAGGGGCTTTATCTCGGTGCCGTTAAGGAGTATTTTTGAAACGTCCTCGTACTCGCCGCCAAAGTAAACGGAGCCCGTATAATTGCATTCAAGCTCGAAGGAGAGCTTGTATTCCTTGCCGAGCTTATCCATAAAGAGATGTTGGAAGGTAACTTCAAGCTCCTCTCCCTCCGCCTCTGCTCTGACTTTTTTCGGACGCCACAGGTTTTTACCGCTTTTCTCAAAGGTAACGGGTACGGTCATCTCGCTGTGAGCGGAAAGGGCGGGCTTTATTTCCTCGGTTGCCTCCTCGCCGTTTTTAAGAGAAACGGCAATTATAAACTCATATCCGCAAAGATCTCTCTCCTGCGTGACGTCAAGCCGCTTGCCGAGCTGATCGTAAAAAGCAATATTTTCGGGCAGATCGGTAAATTTGACCGCTTTTTTATCTTTATCGGGGTTGAAGATAAACCATACGCGCTTATCCTCGTTTTCGCGCTCGATAATATAGCATCTGCCGTCGCCGTTATATTCAAAGCCGAGCGCCGCCTTAAAGGCGTGATGACGCTTAAACAGCGCGCGTATCTTTTCGCAGTCGGGCGTTTTACCGTTTTTATCAAAGTTTACGAATGCGACCCCTTCGCCGCTTTCCACGTTGAATATATCAAAGCTCTCGCGGCGGAAGAATTTAAAGCCAAGCGAGTCGCTCTTTCCCGTTTCCGCCGTTACCGCAGGCATATCGCGAAGGAAAATAAGCTCGGTTTTACTTCCTTTAAGGCGCTTTATCATATTTTTAACAGCCGCGGTGGTCACTCTCATCGCGGGAAAGATAATGCGGTCAAACTCAAAGCCGTTAAATGAGGCTTTGCCGTTTTTGACCGTTATATCGTCGGCGTGGCTCTCCGAAATAACGTCAAGCGGCTCGCCGTTTCGCAAAAACGCCTCGACAACGCTTTCAAAAAGTCCCTCCGCGTGCTCTATCGAGCGCTTTTCGTTATTAAAATCCGTTCCGAAAGTGTGATCTGCAAAATCGAGCGAATCAACGCACTCGGCACGCGGCATCATCATAAGGCTGCCCGTTGCCGTTTTCGTTTCGGAAGAAAGACGGCAGGCAAGCTCCGCCATATCGCCGAAGGTGCGGAAATATTTAAAATCGGGGTTATTGTAGTGGTGCGAAGGAGGAAGTCCGTAGGGAAGATATTTTCTGCCGCCGTCTATCGAATAATAGCCGCCCATATACTGAAGCAGATTGCAGCCGAGCACGAAGGCGTAGCAAGCGGTCCTGTTTTTCTCCGTAAAGGGATAATCGTGGCCCGCGCCCGAATAGGTCTCGCAAATAACTCTTTCCTTACCAAAAAACTTGCTTACCGAGCGGCAGACGGCGCCTATCGTTATCTTATCACCCTTTTTATCATCTATCGTGCGGTTTGGCATTACCCAGTCAAATCCGGGAGCGCCGAAATATTTTAAGCCGTCGAAGAAATCGGCGTGAGTGGTAATTCCCCACGTCATAAAGCCGTCGCCGTTTAAGTGTCCCGTAAGAGTAAGACCGTTTTTCTCGCATCTCTTTGCAAGCGGAATGAGGAAATTCTCCATATAGAGATCCTCAATTATCTTCCAATATGCGTGCTTTACCGCATAGCTTTCCTCGCTTTCGCTCTTTTCAAAGAGGTAGTGAAGCGACTCGTTAAAGCTTTTTCCCGTTCTCTTTTCGAAAATTTCAATCATAGACGGCGTGTAGGAAAGACGTCCTCTGCCGACCTCGAAAACTCCGGTGGCATAGTCCTCGTCGGTGAAGCTTCCGATTACCGTCTTTCCCATTTCGTCGCCTACCGTCTTTTCGTAGCCGCCGTAGGTGTAATCAAGATAATCGTCAGCTACCTTTTTGCAATAGAGGTCGGCGTGTCCCGGAAGATTTTTACAGTGCTTTGAATAGACGGCTGCGGCGGTAACGCCCATTACGAGATCTACCGTATAAAAAACAACGGTGTTTTCGCTTTTTGCAACGAAAAATCCGTTTTCCTCGGTTGCTCTCACGGGAATTCTTTTGCCGTTTCTTATCTCCTCGGCGTAGAGAAGCTTTCCCGTGACCTCGGTCTTGCAAACGCCGTTTTCGCTTTTTTCCTCGTGGCGAACTATGTTTTTCGCGCGGTCTGCTCCGTCGGCGGCAAGCTGAAATCTGCCGTTATTCTGACCCGAGGGATAGGCGTATTCATCGTATATCCAAAAGCGCATATCTCTTTTCTTTGCCTCGGAAACGGCAAAGCGGATAAGCTCCATATATTCGTCGCAGAAATACTCGGTGGTAAGCCCCCAAAGAGCGTGGACGAAAAACTCGTGTATTCCTTGGCTCTTCATCGCCTCTATCTGCCTTGAGATGCCCTCTTTGGTTATTTCGTGGTTCCAGAACCACATCGTTGCCGGTCTGTAATTTTTGTAAGCCTCCATAATAACGCCTCCGATATTTACCTTTGTTTTAATTATATATTTCAAACGTAAAAATGTCAACACGAAAAAAGGCCTTTTTACGCGTTGTTTTTTATTTTAGTACAAACAAACGGCTCTGTAAAGGTAAAATCAAATCAAATTGATGTAAAATCGGGTAAATTTAAAGCAATTTTTCATTTTATACCGAGAGTATAATTTTATTTGCGGCGAAGTGGTTGCAAAAACGGCTTTTTTGTGGTAAAATATAGAGCGTAAATTATGCTCCCATAGTTAAATGGATATAATAAACCCCTCCTAAGGGTTAGTTGTGAGTTCGATTCTCGCTGGGAGTGCCAAAAATCCCGTTCACGTAAGCGGACGGGATATTTAATTAGAACAGATATTGCACCTGCCGTTCCTTTATGCTATAATTAAAGCAATTCTACTGTGAGGTCTTTAAGGTGAAAAAGGTTATTTCTCTTATTACGGCGCTTTGTCTTTTGTTTCTTTTCGTCGGATGTTTTGACGGCGGAACCAAACCCGATGACGATCCGCCCGTCTATCTCAATATGAACACCGACTATCCCGACACCGAAAATCTTCAGGACGGCGGCGGCAAAAAGGCAAAGGTTATTCTTTTGCTCGGTCAGAGCAATGCGTCGGGCTGCTCGATAAACAGCTATCTTTTGAAGAATATCGGCGCCGAGAAATACTCCGTTTACGAAAACGGCTTCCCCTCCGTTTTAATAAACTACTGCATCGACGACCACAACAGCACCTCGAACGGCAATTTCGTCAAGGTCGATCTCACCTGCGGCGCAACGGGCGGCTTTTTCGGTCCCGAGGTGGGCATTGCCGAAAAGCTCTCGACGGAATTTCCCGATGAAACGGTCTTTATTTTAAAATACACCATGTCGGGCTACTCGCTTCACAGCCATTGGCTCAGGCACGGTGAAAAGGGCTCTATCTACGATGCCTTTCTCATCTTCGTAAACAAATATATGGAAACGCTCATCTCAAAAAACTACGATGCAGCTATCGGCGCTGTCTGCTGGATGCAGGGCGAGTCCGACACCTCGGAGTTCAAGGCGTCGAAATACTACGATAATCAGGTCGCCTTTGTAAATTACCTCAGAGCCGACCTCGCAAAATACGCCGACGGCGGCAAGCTTTACTTTATCGACGCGGGCATTTCAAACAGTCCCTACTGCGAGCCCGCTTATCCCGAGATAAACGATGCGAAGCTTCGTTTTTCCGCCCTTTCACCGCTTAATATCTATTTCCCCACCATTTCGGAGGGACTTACCGTTCACCTCGAGCCCGAGGGCGAGCCCGATTGGGGACACTACGACTCGTTAAGCGGTCTTAAGCTCGGTCATCTCTTCGGCGACAGAATAATTGATATTTATAAAAGCACCGATTAAGGTGCTTTTTACATTTTTCGCTTGTGAAACGGCTCAAGTTATGTTATAATTAGATAAGATATCTGTCATTTTTATATAGCGATAAAAAGAGGTGGCTTTATGAGAAAAACAAAGATAATATGCACGCTCGGTCCCGCATCGAACGACGAGGCGACGATCGAAAAACTTATGCTCTCCGGTATGAACGTTGCGAGAATAAACTTTTCTCACGGCAGTCACGAGGAGCATCTCGTTACTATAAACAAGGTAAAGCAAATAAGAAAGAAATTAAATCTTCCCGTTGCCATTATGGCAGACACGAAGGGTCCCGAATACCGCATAGGTCTTTTTGAAAACGGCAAGGAAACGCTTGAGGACGGCGATACCTTCACCTTCACCGCCGACGACGTTCTCGGCACCGCAAAAAAGGTATCTGTAAGCTACAAGGAGCTTGCAAAGGAGCTTTCAAAGGGCGACCGAGTGCTTGTAAACAACGGTCTGCTTATTTTCGAGGTAACGGAAACTATCGGCAACGACGTTGTCTGCAAGGTAATTTCGGGCGGCGTTATATCTAACCGTAAAAGCATGAGCTTTCCCGGTAAGGTGCTTAAGCAAAGCTATATAAGCAAGCAGGACAGAGAGGATTTCCTCTTCGGAATAGAAAACGACGTTGACTATTTTGCCTGCTCCTTCGTTTCAAACGCCGACGATATAAGGGCGGTAAAGACGCTCCTTGCGGAAAACGGCGGAAGCGACATAAGTCTTATAGCAAAAATCGAAAATCGCTCGGGTATTGACAATATAGAGTCGATCTGCGCAGAATGCGACGGCATTATGATAGGCAGAGGCGATATGGGCGTTGAGGTTCCCTTTGAGGAGCTGCCCGCAATTCAGAAGCATCTCATAACCAAATGCCGACTGCTTGGCAAGCGCGTTATCACCGCGACCGAGATGCTCGAATCTATGATATACAATCCCCGTCCCACCAGAGCCGAGATATCCGACGTTGCAAACGCCGTTTACGACGGCACCAGCGCCGTTATGCTCTCGGGTGAGACCGCCGCAGGCAAATTCCCCGTTTTAACGCTTGAAACGATGGCGCGCATCGTTGAGCAGACGGAAAAGAGCATAAACTACGGCGAGCGCTTTTTTAACAGCAATTTCCGCATTAAAAACCACGTCGACGCCATTTCGCACTCGGTATGCAATATGTCTATCGACCTTGCCGCCAAGGCAATAGTCATCTGCTCGATGTCGGGCACTACTGCGAGAATGGTCTCGCGCTTCCGTCCGCCCGTTGACATTATCGGTATTTCTGTAAAGGAAAAAACGTGGCATCAGCTTGCTCTTTCGTGGGGCGTTACCCCGCTTCTCTGCGAGGTCTACCCCTCCGTCGAGGTGCTTTTCTACACCGCGGAGCAGATAGCGAAGGAGACCTTCGGTCTTTCAAAGGGCGACACCATTATTATGACGGCAGGCACGAAGATAGGCGAATCGGGCAACACCAATTCTATAAGAGTTGCCGTAATTTAACGAAAAAACGGCGCTTTTTGCGCCGTTTTAAATTTTAAAAAAATATTTTATAAAAAGTGTCAGCTTTTCGGTCGGTTATGCGTTTTATATGTGAAGGACCGTTTTAAAGGCAATCTTTTTTGCAGGTGCATTATGCTATCGGATTTTGAATGCAGAAATTTAATAGAGAACTATTCCGATATGCTTATGCATATCGCGATGGGGCGCGTCAACAACCGTCAGGAAGCGGAGGACATCGTTGAGGAGGTCTTTATAAAGGTCGCGGTAAAGGGGCTTGTTTTCGAGTCTGCCGTTGCCGAAAGGGCTTATCTCATAAGAGCGGTAATAAACGGTTGCCACTCCTTTCACCGCTTATTCAGGAGCAAGGAGCTTTCTCTTTCGCTTTTCCCTTCCGTTTCGGAAAAGCCGCAGGAAAGAAGGAGCGACGTTTTGGCCGCAGTCGCCTCTTTGCCTCCGAAATACCGCGACGCCGTCTATCTCCACTACTATAAGGAGCTTACGGCGAAGGAGATCTCGCAGGCGCTCGGCGACAGCGTTTCCGCCGTTGAAAAACGGCTTTCACGGGCAAGGAAAATGTTAAAGGATATTCTAGGGGAGGATTATGGCTATGAAGCTTTTTAAAGACGAATATAAAGCCGAAATTGACGGCACTTTCTCTTCATCGGACTACAAGGAGCGTTTTTTTGACGCCGTTACCGAGGCAAAGGCAAAAAGAGAGCGCGCCGAAAGAAGCAGCTCGCTTTCTCTTACCCTTGCGGTTCCCGTTTTGTGCAGCATTTTCGCCGTTATTCTCATTTTCGGCGTTACGGGGATCTTTTCACCGCCGCCGCTCGACAGCTCGGTGCCGACCGACACCTACACCGAAAACGGATTTACGCTGAAGCGTCTTTCCGACGGCGGCATCGCCCTCATATCCTTCGAGGGAAGCACCGCAGACGGCGTGCTCACCGTTCCAAACGGAGTTACCGTTATCGAGAGCAGCGCTTTTTCAAATAACACCGAAATAACCGAGGTAATTCTTCCCGAAAGCGTAACTCTCATTAAGGGGCTTGCCTTTAAAAACTGTGTAAATCTCAACAAGATAAACTTTCTCGGCACCGCTCCCGAAATCGAGGCTTCGGCATTTGAAGGAACGCAAATAAATTTAAATTAAACGGCATAAAATAAAACCGCAGGTAAGTTACCTGCGGTTTTATTTTGGGTAGGTATATAAATTAAAGGACGAAATATGCAAAATTATCTTGATTTTTTTGGTTATTTATATTATAATCTATGCGGAACTATATGTAAAATATATATTTAATATTCCGCATATATCTTTTCGATATGGAGTGTAAACAATGTACATCAGCTACGATTATTACCGAATTTTTTACTACGTTGCCAAATACGGCAGCTTTTCCAAGGCGGCGGAGGTGCTTATGCACAATCAGCCCAACCTCACGAGAACGGTAAAAACTCTCGAAAAGGAGCTTGGCTGCGTGCTTTTTTCGCGCTCGCACAAGGGAGTAACGCTTACCCCCGACGGCGAAAAGCTTTTCGAGCATATCTCGGCTGCGTTTGAGCATATTTCGGCGGCTGAAGAGGAGCTTATTGAAAACAGAAGTCTTAAAAAGGGCTTCGTTTCTATCGGCGTTACCGAAATCGCCCTGCGCTGCTTTATACTTCCCATTTTGAGCAGATATAAGAACAAGCATCCCGGTGTGAGAATGAAGATATCAAACAGCTCGACCGCGCAGGCGATCTCCATGATAGAAAGCGAGCTTATCGACCTTGCCATCGTTACCGCTCCGATGGACTCATCCGGCGACCTCATTTTCAAAAAGCTAAAAAGCTATAAGGAGGTTGCTATCTGCGGTGAATCTCTTAAGGAGGAGATAATGGCAAAGGAGCCTGTTTCCTTCAAGGAGCTTCTTCGTTATCCTCTCGTTTCCTTGGGTGAGAAAAGCTCGACCTATCACTACTACGCTCCTCTCTTTTTGCACCACGGCATCTCCTTCTCGCCCGACATCGAGGCGGCGACCACCGATCAGATAATTCCGCTCGTAAGGCACGGTATGGGAGTCGGCTTTATTCCCGAGGACTTTTTAAAGGTCTCTCCTGCGGGATACAGCGATATCCACCCGATAAAGCTTTCCGAGCCCGATCCGATGCGTGATATCTTTCTTGTTAAAAAGAAGGGGCACGCACTTTCTCTTCCCGCCAAGGAGCTTGAGAAGATGTTACTTGACGACTCACAAAAATAAAGCATTGAAAAAAAACAAAAAATCCACTCTTTCGAGTGGATTTTTTATTCTTTAATTTACGCCATCAGCGTTATCATAAGCTGACAAGCCAGAACTATCAAAACAAGGGCAATGGGATAGGTCGAAGCATATGCCGAAGCAACGTCGTCCGTCTTTGCGGTTTTGATAAGTGTACCGAGTGCGGGGGTTGAGGTCATACCGCCTGTGATAGATCCAAGAGAGTTAAGAAGCGGAAGCTTCATTATACCCTTCGCAAGCAAAAGACCGATTATCATGGGAGCGACCGTCATAAGTGCGCCGCCTACAAAGCCCCAGATCACGATAGGTCCGCCGTACTTGCTTACCTGCTCAACGAGCGAAACGCCGCCGTGGAATCCGGCACCGAGAAGGAACATCATAAGACCGAACTCACGGAATACCTTGAGGGTCGAATCGGGAATTTCAAGCGACATCTTTCCGAAATGGCCGAAATGACCGAATACAAGGCACATAATAAGAACGCCGCCGGTGGTTCCCAAGGAGAAGCAAGGTCCTGCATAGCCTGCGGGAGTGAGCGGAATAGTTACCGATCCGAGCAAAAGTCCTGCAATTACCGCAAGACCGAAAGGCATAAGACCAAAAGGATCGCACTTAAAGAGATTTTCGGGAAGCTTTCTCTCCTCGCCCGCCTCTGCTTTAAGAAGCTCTCTTTCCTTATCCATATCAACCTTTAAGAATTTGGGAATGAGCTGAACAAAAAGAACTACGCCGATAACTCCAAAGGGATATGCAATAGCATGACCGAGGGTGATAAGCGCCTCAAGGTCACCGTTGCCTGCAACCGCATCCTTTGCGGCAGAGAAGCCGGGGGTGGAGGTAAGAGCACCCGAAAGAATGCCCGACCAGTATTCGGGTCCGTAATCGGTAAGAAGGGTGCAGACAACTGCAACCAACGTTCCCGAAACGATAATAACAATACCGAGAATTATATAGGTCTTGAAGTTCTTTGCAAGGTTTTTAAAGAAGTTGGGACCTGCAATAAAGCCAACCGCACCAACGAAGAGTATAAGACCGATATTTTGTATCGGTCCCTTTAAGGTCGATACGATAGAATCTGCCTCGCTTGCAACGTGAAAAGCGCCGAGAAGCGGAATATCTCCGAAGGGGAGAGTGCAAAGCCAACCGACGAGTATTGCTATAAGGAAAACGCCTGCGGTGCCGAGCGAAACACCCTTTACCTCAATACCTCCGAGGAGGTAGCCGAGCGCAACTATCACAAATATCGTGGTAAACAAAGCAAATGTCTTTGAAAAGTTGAAGCTCTCGGTAAGACCGCCTGCGGGCGCAAGCGCACACCAGATGGCTATCGCGGCTACTATCGCAACCGCAACGCCGATCCAAAGGATCTTTTTGCTTTTATTATTGTTAGACATTTTAAGGTATTCCTCCGATTATATGCTTGCCTTATTGGTGTAGTTGGGGAGAAGCTTGGGAGATACCTTTTCGGTGTCTATGCCCGCATCTGCGATCTCCTTCTCGAACTTTGCAATGTGGTCGAGAGTGAGAGCTCCCACAACGGTCTCCTTTGCGGCAGCTGCGGCGTGAATACCTGCGTTTCTGCCGAATACGATTATATCGAGGAGGGAGTTACCCATAAGTCTGTTCTTGCCGTGGATTCCGCCAACAGCCTCGCCTGCTACGAAGAGGTTTTTAACGTTGGTGGTCATACCGTCTACGTTGATATCAAGTCCGCCGTTCTGATAGTGGAGAGTGGGGTAAACGAGGATAGGCTCCTTGCGGATATCTATGCCGTATTTACCGAACATTCTCATCATTGCGGGGATTCTCTTTTCAATAGTGCCCTCGCCGCCGATCTTTTCGATCATGGGAGTATCGAGCCATACTGCGAGGCCGTTTCCGGTCTCAACGCCGTTTTCTCTGGTGCTGCACTCGCGAATGATAGAAGCCGCGGTAACGTCACGGGTCTCGAGGGGATGCATAAATACCTCGCCCTTTACGTTAACGAGCTTTGCTCCGAGCGAGCGTACCTTCTCGGTAACGAGCGCGCCGAATATCTGCTCGGGGAATGCGGTGCCGGTGGGGTGATACTGAAGAGTTTCTGCATAGAGAAGCTTTGCGCCTACACGGTAGCCTAAAACCAATCCGTCGGCAGTTGCGCCGTAATGGTTGGAGGTCGGGAAGCCCTGATAGTGCATTCTTCCTGCGCCACCGGTTGCGATAACGACAGTCTTTGCCTTTGCGACCATAAGGTCCTTGGTCTCCATATTCATAAGTACTGCGCCTGCGGCATTGCCGTTTTCATCAAGGATAAGCTCGATAGCTGCAGTAAAATCAACTACCGGAATTCCTCTGTTAAGTACTTCATCGCGAAGAGTTCTCATTATCTCTGCGCCGGAGTAGTCCTTCGCGGCGTGCATACGCTTTCTGGAGGTACCGCCGCCGTGGGTGGTGATCATATTGCCCTCTGCGTCCTTATCGAACTCAACGCCGAGCTCGGAAAGCCATTTGATAGCCTCGGGAGCATCGCAAACGAGCTTTGCAAGAAGCTCTCTCTTTGCGGCAAAATGACCGCCGCCGAAAGCGTCTACAAAGTGGATGGCGGGCGAGTCGTTTGCCTTGTCGGCAGCCTGAATGCCGCCCTCTGCCATCATGGTGTTTGCATCGCCGATGCGGAGCTTGGTTACTATCATAACGTTTGCGCCTGCCTCGTGAGCCTCGATAGCTGCCGAGGAGCCTGCGCCGCCGCCGCCGATTACCAGAACGTCAACGTCGTAATCGGGGTTTGAAAGATCTACGCTGTCGGCAGTGATACGGCTGTGAGCCTGAAGTATCTCTGCGAGCTCGTGGGGAACCTTTTCGCCCTTGTTGGGTCCGATCTTAAGGGTTGAAAATTCTGAAACCTTATAGTCGGGATGATACTCGGCAAGAAGGTCCTCCTTCTGCTTTGCAGTCATACGCTCGGGCTCAAGCGCTATATTCTTTTCTCTTGCCGCTTCAACGGCTTTGATGGAAGCTTGAAATTTCTCAGAATACATTTTCGTTCCTCCTTATTTCTCGATCTCGCGGGTGTTGTAAAGCTCTTTGAGCTCCTCGATGGGCTTCTGCATAAGAGCTTCGATAAGGTCGGTGAATTTGCCGTCCTTTATCTCGGTTACGCGATCCTCAAGATGACCGCAGCCGGGAGCGAGATATTTACCGTTGATTCTTCTTGCGAGCATTGCGACCTGAGGATGAGAAATACCTGCGGGGCAACGCGAGGAGCAAACTCCGCACATTACGCAGTCAAACGATTCCTCTGCACATTTCTCAAAGTCGCCTCTCTGGGCGTAAGCGATGTACTGCATAACGTTAAGTCCCTGAGTACAAGCCTTGGTGCAGGCGTTGCAGCCTACGCAAGCGTATATCTCAGGATAAAGCTGCATCATAACAGACTCGTTTACGCTTATCTTGTTCATATCGTAAACTTCCTTTACGAGGGGGAAGAAGGGAAGCGTTGCTATATACATATTGTCCTCAACGGTGGTCTGGCAAGCAAGGCAGGCGTGAAGCTCCTTGTCGCCCTTGATACGGTATATAGTTGCGCATGCGCCGCAGAAGCCGTTACGGCAGCCGCAGCCTCTTACGAGCTGATAACCGGCATATTCCATAGCGGTCATTATCGTAAGATTTTCGGGTACTGCATATTTTTTTCCGAAAAGAAAAATATTAACCATCTTATCCATAACAATTCTCCTTAATACTCATCCGGCAGTGCGTCGAGCTGATCGAGGCGGAATACCGGTCCGTCTTTACATACATATTTTGAGCCTACGTTGCAGCGTCCGCACTTACCTACGCCGCACTTCATGCGAAGCTCGAGGGTGGTGTAGACCTGCGTTTCCTTAAAGCCGAGAGCCTTAAGGCCTTCAAGAGTGAATTTGATCATTATAGGCGGTCCGCAAAGGACTGCTATCTTATTTTCGGTATCGAAATTGAGCTCTTTAACGTAGTTGGGAACGAAGCCGACGTGACCGTCCCAATCCTCTTGCTCGCGGTCGATGGTGAGGTGTACGTTAACGCCCGCATCGGTCATCCACTCGTCGATTATCTCCTTGTAGTCAAGAAGATCGTCCTTACTTCTGGAGCCGTAAACGATATCTATCTTGCCGTAGCGGTCACGGTAGTGACGGCAGTAGTTGATTACCGAGCGAAGAGGCGCAAGACCTACGCCGCCTGCTACGAAGAGCATATTGTGGCCTGCGAATACCTCGTCGACGGGGAAGGGATTTCCGTAGGGTCCTCTTATGGTGATCTGCTGACCGACCTCTGCCTGATGGAGCCATTCGGTAACGCAGCCGCACTTCTTAATGGAGAATTCCATAAATTCGGTGTTCGTGGGAGAGGAGGTAATTGAGAACATTGCCTCACCTACGCCGGGAATGGAAAGCATCGCGCACTGTCCGGGACGGTGGTCAAAAGCTTTTTTGCCCTCGGGAGTTACTACTCTGAAGGTCTTGATATCGGGGGTGTCCTGACGGACGTCGGTTATAACGCCGATTTTGGGAATCAAGGTTTCTTCCATCATCATTTCGTTTCCCCTCCTATCTTCTTCATTACCTTAACTATATTCATTGAAATGGGGCATTTGGAAAGACATCTGCCGCAGCCTACGCAGCCGAATATTCCCTCGTTGTTCTCGGGATAGTAAACGAGCTTATGCATAAAGCGCTGACGGAAGCGTTCCTTCTGCGAATTACGGTTGTTGCCGTGTGCCATTCTCGTAAAATCGGAATACATACAGGAATCCCAGCATCTGAAGCGGATAACGCCCTTGCCGGTGTTGAAATCCTTAATATCGTAGCACTGGCAGGTGGGGCAAACGAAGGTGCAGGTTCCGCAGCCGAGGCAGGATTCGGAAAGCTCCGCCCAAGCGGGATGATTGAAGAACTCACTCGTTTTGCCGCCGCCGAAAGCCTTGGTGTCAAGCTCTGCGAGAGGAAGCTTCTTAAGTATCTTCTTGGTTGCTTCCTTCTGTGCCTCTACCTCTTTGGTGTCGGCGTCCTCGGTAAGAGCCTCTATGGCCTTCATAAAGGCTTCGCCCTTCTCGGTGTTTGCCTTAAAGAAGATCTCTTTATCGGTCTTCCAAGCCGAAACGTCGCCCATAGGCTCGGTTGCATCAATTCCGAAGGTCTGACAGAAGCAGGTCTCGGAGGGCTTGGTGCAAGCCATGGCAACGATTATTCCGTGCTCACGGCGTGAAGCGTAGAAGCTGTCAACGGGATCTGTAAGAAATACTCTGTCGAGTATCTCAAAGCTCTTTACGTCGCAGGCGCGGACTCCGAAAATAACGAAATCCTCTTTTTCGTCGCGCACGTCGATTATCTCAATGGTCTTTCCCTCGGTCTTGAATTCCATCATATTCTCGGTCTGGGGGAAGAAGAAATCCTTGGGGCTTCTTACGGTATTAAGCGAATCCGAAAGCTCAACGCCCTCTGCCCACTTGGTGTAGACGGCCTTGCCGTCGCTTCCGTTTGCGGGGAGATAAATGGGCATTTTTTCATTTACAGCGGCAAATACCGACTGAAGCTTATCTAACGAACATTTACGCATCGGTATCCCTCCTGTCAAATACCTCGCCGGGCTCGAGGTCCTCGGTAGTGTAGTTTACAAGCGGAGCGCGAGAGCCGACCTCTGCGCCTGCCTGATATTCACCGTAGCACTCGTTCATATCCTTAATAAACTTTCTGTTAAGGAGATGAAGCGGAATGTTCTGGGGGCAAACTCTCGAGCATTCGCCGCAGTCGGTGCAACGACCTGCAACGTGGAACGCTCTTATAATGTGAAACATCTTTTCTTCAAAGCTGTTTGCGGGAGATTTGTTTTCAACGCCTG
Source organism: Clostridia bacterium (assembly GCA_017504945.1). GTDB lineage: Bacteria > Bacillota > Clostridia > Oscillospirales > RGIG5299 > RGIG5299. Next base: position 68,789 of record JAFVQJ010000002.1, on the reverse strand, counting down.
ATTTGGGGTTTCCGAAAACGCATTTCTCGCAGGTGCAGGCGGGGCAAACGTCGCGGCAGGCGTTGCAACGGATGCAACGTGAAAGCTCGTTCTGCCAGAAGGCAAAGCGCTCGTCGGGAGTCATTGCCTCAAGGCGTGCGACCTCGTCAAAGCGGTTGGAATCCAAAACGTCGCCCTCTTCGCCGAGGAGCTCGTCGTAAGCAACGTGCTTTTTGCTCTTGCAGCTCTCGCAACGGCCCTCCAAAACGTCCTTGCCGTCTATTTCAACGGCGGCGTCGGCGTAAATTGTGGTAACCTTTATTTTTTCGCCGCAGTCAATGGACGAGATGCCGTCGCCTACTATTGCCTTTACCTTATCTATATCAGCCATGCCCTCGCAGGGAATTCCGACTGCATAGACCTTTTCTCTGTCGAAGCGATGCTCGGTGAGAAGCTGGTTAAAGCTGTAGGTATCGCAGGGCTTTAAGAAAACGAGAATTTTTCCCTCGACCTTGCGGGTGTGCTTTATAAGATATTTTGAGAAGTTTGCGCCGCAAAAATCGTTCCATACGAAGTTTGCGAAAAGCTCCTCTTTATTTTCGAATAATGCGGGAGTTACGTCGTAATCGAACTCACCCTTCTGCCAACCGAGCACCGCGGTAACGGTACCGTTATCGAGAAGCTCAGCCGCCTTATCCAAAAGCTGATTTTTAGTTATTTTTTGCATCTCAGATCCTCCAATCTCTTGTTTTCACCGAGTGCCGTAACGGTTGCAACGAAATCGTTCATCGTTGCGGCAAATTTTGCGCCCTCTGCAGCCGATACCCACTCAACGCGGGTTCTTTCCTTTTCAATGCCGAGGTAATCGAGCATTGAGAAGAGCATTGCCATACGGCGACGGGTGTAATAGTTACCCGAGGTGTAGTGGCAATCGCCGGGGTGACATCCGCAGATGATAACGCCGTCGGCTCCTCTCTGGAAAGCGCGCAGTATAAACATCGGGTTAACGCGGCAGGAGCAGGGAACGCGGATTATCTTGACCTCTGCGGGATAGTTAAGACGGTTGTTGCCCGCAAGGTCGGCGCCCGCATAGGAGCACCAGTTGCAGCAGAATGCAACTATTAAAGGCTTGTGTTCATTCATTTGCATATTGCATCTACCTCCGCAATTATCTGGCTCGTTGCAAAGCCCTTAAGGTCCATAGCGCCGGAGGGGCAGGCAACGGTACATGCGCCGCAGCCCTGACATACGGCGGGATTTACAGAAGCAACTCTTCTTATTGCAGTGGTTCTGTCGGGCATACGGAACTCTTTATCAACGTAGGTGATTGCGCCGTAGGGACAAACTCTCTCGCAGGAGGAGCAGCCGTTACACATCATCTCGTCGGAATGAGCGATACAGGGGTTGCCGGTGAGCTTATCCTTGGCAAGAAGGCCGATAACCTTCGAGGCGGCGGCTCCTGCCTGAGAAACGGTCTCGGGAATGTCCTTGGGGCCCTGGCAAGCGCCCGAAAGGAATACGCCTGCGGTGGGACTCTCTACGGGACGGAGCTTGGGATGAGCCTCGGTGAAGAAATCGTTGGTATCCATGCTTGCTGTGAGCATAGTAGCCAAGGGACGTGCCGACTTGTCGGGCTCGATAGCCGCGGCAAGAACAACGAGGTCAGCGTCGATATGAAGCTGCTTATTTGAAAGCAGGTCGGATGCCTGAACCTTGAGCTTGTTGCCCTCGGGCACTACCTTACCGACCATACCCTTTATATAATGTACGCCGTATTCCTCAACTGCGCGGCGATAGAACTCATCAAAGTTCTTGCCGGGGGTACGCACGTCGATATAGAAAACGTAAACGTCGGTATCGGGATATTTATCTCTCGTGAGCATTGCGTGCTTCGCGGTATACATACAGCATATCTTGGAGCAGTATTCCTTGCCCTTTTCGGCGCAGGCGTCGCATCTGGAGCCAACGCACTGTACGAAAACGATGGTATGGGGATGAACGCCGTCGGAGGGACGGAGAAGCTTACCTGCGGTGGGACCTGCGGCGTTGGTAAGTCTTTCAAACTCGAGAGAGGTGATAACGTCCTTAGACTGATTATAAGCAAATTCGTCGAATTTATCCATGCTGATGTGGTTATATCCGGTTGCAACTACTATTGCGCCGTATTTTTCCTCGATAAATTCGTCCTTCTGGGTGTAGTCGATAGCACCTGCGGTGCAGACCTTTGCGCAAAGACCGCATTTGCCGTTCTTTATCATATTGCAGGCGTTGGGGTCGATGGTTGCGACCTTCGGAACTGCCTGTGCGAAGGGAATGTAGATAGCGTGGCGGTTATCCATTCCGAGATTGAACTCGTTGGGAACCTTCTTCATGGGGCATTTGCTAACGCAGTCTCCGCAGCCGGTGCAAACGTCCTCTTTAACGTATCTTGCATGCTTCTTTATTTTAACGTCGAAGTTACCGACAAAGCCCTTTACCTCGGTAACCTCGCTGTAAGAGAAGATCCTTATCTTATCGTGCTGTGCAACGTCAACCATTTTGGGGGTAAGGATACATGCGGCGCAGTCGAGGGTGGGGAAGGTCTTATCGAGCTGTGCCATCTTACCGCCGATGGTGGGCTTTTTCTCAACTATGTCAACGGGGAAGCCCGCGTCGGCAATGTCAAGAGCGGTCTGAATACCGGCGATACCGCCGCCGATCACCAAGGCTCTCTTGGTTACGGGGGACTCGCCGGGAGTAAGGGGAGCATTGAGGTTTACCTTGGCTATTGCGGCTTTACCCAAAATAATAGCCTTCTCGGTTCCTATGGGCATATCCTTATGTACCCATGAGCACTGCTCGCGGATATTTGCGATCTCAACCATATAGGGATTAAGACCTGCGGCGGCAGCCGTCTTTCTGAAGGTTGCCTCGTGCATACGGGGAGAGCATGAGCAAACAACTATTCCCGTAAGCTTATGCTCGGCAATGGCTTCCTTTATAATATTCTGACCTGCCTGCGAGCACATATACTGATAGTCGGTAGAAAAGACTACGCCGGGCTCAAGCTTTAACGCCTCGGCTACCGCGTGAACGTCAACTGTTCCTGCGATGTTGCTTCCGCACCAACAAACAAAAACACCAATTCTCTGCACTTGTCTTTTCCTCCTTATTTGCTGTATTTTCTGAAGGCGCTCACGAGAAGCTGCTGGGGAGTTTCGTCATCCGCTATCGCGGCAACGTCCTCGGGCTTCATTCTGTTTGCACCCTGCTGTCTTATGACCGCGAGTCTTACCGCCTCAACGAGCTTTGCGGGCTCAACGCTTCTGGGACATCTCTCGATGCAGGCGAAGCAGGAAAGGCATCTGTATAAAGACTCTGATTTGAGAAGCGGCTCGATATCGCCGTTCTCAACCATATTTACGAACTGATGAGGATGATATTCCATCTCGTCGTAGGCGGGGCAGGTAGCCGAGCATTTGCCGCAGCGCATGCATTTTCTCGGATTTACTCCGCTCATTCGGATAATATCGTCCTGAAGATTGGAATTATGGCTCATTTGTTATCCTCCTTTACTCCAAGAGCCTCGGCAAGAAGCTCTGTGAAATAAACAACGGGAATATCGGCACCGTTCTTAACGAGATTATAACGGCAAAGGGGGCAGGCGGTGATTATCATATCGGCGCCCTTTGCCTTTGCGTTCTCAACAACGGCATTCGATTTCTTTGCTGCAAGAGCGGGACTTTCCATCGAAACGTATCCGCCGCAGCACTCGTTTCTGTTTGCAAAAACGACCGGTTCTGCTCCGAGCGCCTTAATGAGATCCTCCATAATGGTGGGATTCTCGGGATCGTCCATTCTCATTACCTTGCCGGGTCTTAAGAGAAGGCAGCCGTAGTAAGCCGCTATCTTCTTGCCCTTTAAGGAGTTTACTACCTTTTCCTTAACGGTGTCAAATCCTATCTTATCGCGAAGGAGCTCGAGGAAGTGAAGCACCTCGGTCTCGCCGTTGTAGGGACCGTCCTCCTTGAGATAGTTGTTTACCTTAAACGCGAAATCCTTATCGGTCTGCATCGCATAATTGGTCTGCTTTATAACGTTGTGGCACGCCGAGCATACCGATACGAGAGGCTGACCCTTATCGTTTGCCGCCTTAAGAGCGCGCACCGAAGAGAGCTTTGTGGCAATTTCGTCCTTGGAGGTGGTGAAAACACCGCCGCAGCACTGCCAATTCTCGATCTCCTCCAGGGTTACGCCCAAAGCTTCGGCGGACTTGTATGCGTAAGCGTCAAGATCCTTTGCCTTGTTCTTAAGAGTGCAACCGGGGAAATAGCTGACTTTCATTTTATGACCTCCAGTTTAAACCATTTTTTCCGGATGGAATACTTCGTCGAATTTTTCTGCGGTAAGGAATCCGAGCTCTACGCAGGCTTCCTTAAGAGAAATGTTATCTTTATATGCCTTCTTCGCAGTCTTTGCAGCGTTCTCGTAGCCGATGTAGGGGTTTAAAGCGGTAACGAGCATAAGAGAGTTGTGAAGGTTGTGATGCATCTTTTCCTTGTTTGCGGTAATGCCTACTGCACAGTTTTTGTTAAACGAGATTATTGCTTCTGCGAGAAGTCTTGCAGACTGAAGGAAATTGTAGATACAAACGGGCATAAATACGTTAAGCTCGAAGTTGCCCTGCGATGCAGCCATACCGACGGCAACGTCGTTACCCATTACCTGAACGGCAACCATGGTAACAGCCTCGCACTGAGTGGGATTTACCTTGCCGGGCATGATAGAGGAGCCGGGCTCGTTCTCGGGAATGAATATCTCTCCAAGACCGTCTCTGGGACCGGATGCGAGCCAACGCACGTCGTTTGCTATCTTCATCATATCGCAGGCAAGTGCCTTGATGGCGCCGTGTGCAAATACAAGCTCGTCCTTAGAGGTAAGGGCGTGGAATTTGTTTGCCGCGGTGATAAAGGGCTTGCCGGTGATATTCGCTACCTCAGCCGCAACAGCCTCGGAAAATCCCTTGGGAGTATTAAGACCGGTACCTACCGCGGTGCCGCCGAGCGCAAGCTCGTAAAGGGGCTTTACTGCATAAGAGAGAAGCTCAACGTCCTTTTCAAGGCTTGAACGCCAGCCGCTTATCTCCTGACTGAACTTGATGGGAGTTGCATCCTGAAGATGCGTTCTTCCGCTCTTTACTATTCCCTCGTTCTCCTCTTCAAGACGCTTGAAGGTGTCGATAAGAGTCTTTGCGGCGGGAATGAGCTTATTTTCGATGATCAGAACCGCTGCGATATGCATTGCGGTGGGGAAGGTATCGTTTGAGGACTGGCTCATATTAACGTCGTCGTTGGGATGGAGGAGCTTTTTGCCGAGTATCTGGTTTCCTCTGTTTGCAATGACCTCGTTGGTGTTCATATTAGACTGGGTTCCCGAGCCGGTCTGCCATACTACGAGGGGGAAGTTGTCGTTAAGAAGTCCTGCAATTACCTCGTCGCAAGCCTTTTTGATGCCCTCGAGCTTTTCGTCGGTCATCTTTTCGGGCTTCAATCCGTTGTTTGCAACAGCCGCAGCCTTTTTGAGGATTCCGAAGGCGTGAATTATCTCGGCAGGCATCGTTTCAATGCCGACGCCTATTTCGAAGTTTTCGCGGCTTCTCTGAGTCTGCGCCGCCCAAAGCTTGTCGGCAGGGACCTTCATTTCACCCATAGAGTCATGTTCAATACGATATTCCATAATCTGATTTCCTTTCAAAGATTATAAATTATTTGATCAAGCATTAGAATTCAATGCTGTTGATAACGTCTTTAAGGTTCTTGGCGCTTGCCTTGAGTGCCTCGACCTCGTCGGGAGTAAGGGGAAGGATTATCTTACTGCTTACGCCTTTTTTACCGACTATGTTAAGAAGGCTTAAGCAAACGTCGTCGATTCCGTATTCGCCGTGGAGCATGGTGGAAACGGTAAGGGCGGTGTCGATACCGGTGAGTATGCATTTGCATATATGGCAGACCGACATCGAAACGGCGTAGTAGGTAGCGCCCTTGCTCTGAATTACCTTGCCGCCCGATTTCTTAACGTGCTCTAAAGCCGCAGCCTTATCGAGAACGGGGAAATTGGTATCGTCGGCAAGTGCCCAGGGATAAATGTCTATCGGAATATTCGAGATATTGGCAAGCGACCACGGAACGAAGGATGAATCGCCGTGCTCACCCAAAACGTAAGCGTGGACGTTTACCTGATTCATCTCGTAAAATTCCGAGAGATAGGCGCGCAAGCGCGAGGTATCGAGAATGGTACCCGAGCCGATTATCTGCTTCTCGGGAAGACCCGAGTATTTACAAAACGCATAGGTGAGAACGTCAACGGGATTGCTTACGATAACGTATATCGCATCGGGCGCATGCTTTACTATCTGCGGCGCGATGGATTTGATTATGTTAACGTTGGTCTGTGCAAGATCAAGTCTTGACTGACCGGGCTTTCTTGCAACGCCCGAGGTTACGACTACGATATCGGAGCCTGCGGCGTCAGCGTAATCGCCCTCTGATACGAGACAGGAGTGGCTGTAGGGCGTGCCCTGATAGATATCGAGCGCCTCGCCGAACGCCTTCTCCTTGTTGATATCGATAAGTACGATTTCGGAAGCGACCCCCTGGATCGCGAGTGTGTAGGCAACGGTAGCGCCGACGCTTCCCGCTCCTATGATGGTGATCTTGTTCATTTTTTGCCCTTCTTTTTATATATTTTGCCGCCCGAAAAACATTTACAACGCAGGACCCGCTTTTAAAACTACCCATTTAAAAACCTTTCCCGAGCGTAAACATTTCCACCGATAAACACAGCTCTTACGGCGGTGAAAGCAGTGGAAAATAAGATTGCTTTTTTTGCGGTATGATGCGCAAAAGCGCATATTTGGGGAATTATAACTTTACCCAATATATTGTACCACAAATTTCTACATTTTGCAATCATCTATTCGTGAAAATATTAACAAATTATATAATATATAGGGCAGAAATTTTTACCTTTTTCTCTTTTTACTTTGTTTGATATCAACCGTATATATTTTGAGATATATTTATGGTATATTTTTTCCGCGTCTGTCTGTTTTTCATAGAAGCTGTCAGAGTTTTGCCGTTAAGACTGCAAAGGACTACCGCCCTTTTGAAACCTTGCATTTCTGTCGGGAACATAGCAAAAGAGGGGTAGATGCGAGCGAGGCGAAAGCCTTTGGTTTTGTGCGTTCTTGCCTTACGCATAAGAAATAGCAAAGGGAGCGAAGCGACGTTTGCATTTCGCTTAAGCGTAAGGCGGCTTGTGATTATTTATTCTCGCGAGCATAGGGGAAACTTCCCCTTAAAAAAGATTCTTTTCCCCCTTTTCTCATCTTTGAGAAAAGGGGAGCCACCGCGGCTTGAGCGGGAAGAGGCGCCCCTTACGTAAGCGGACAAAACAAACAAAAGAGCTTGGAAAAATCCAAGCTCTTTAGCTTTAAACCTCTGTAATTACGGGAAGTATCATCGGACGACGCTTCGTCTTTTCAAAAAGATAGGCGGAAATGGAGTCCTTGAGATCGTTTTTCATCGACTGCCAATCCACTCCGTAGGAGTTGAAATACGGGGTAAGCGCCTTATATGCAACAGCCTTTATGCCGTTCATAAGCTCGTCCGACTCCTTAACGTAAACGAAGCCGCGCGAGATAATATCGGGACCCGAAACGAGATTGGAGGAGCTGTCAACCGCACAGACGACGACCAGAAGCCCGTCCTGCGCGAGATGCATTCTGTCGCGAAGAACGACGTTGCCCACGTCGCCCACACCGAGTCCGTCAACGAGAACTCTGCCCGACGGTACGCTCTGCTGCAGCTTGCCGCCTTTTTGCGATATTTCGAGGGTGCTTCCGTTTTCAAGAATAAATATATTCTGAACGTTAACACCCATCGACTTTGCAAGCTCGGCGTGCTTCTTTAAGTGGCGGTATTCGCCGTGAACGGGGATAAATATCTTGGGCTTTGTAAGCGCCATCATGAGCTTAAGCTCCTCCTGACAGGCATGGCCCGAAACGTGAAGCTCGTCGCTCGAATCGTAGGCGACCTCTGCGCCCGATTTGAAAAGCTCGTTTATCACCTTGGTTATAAGCTTTTCGTTGCCGGGAATTGCGGAAGATGACATTACGATAAGGTCGTTATATGTTATCTCGACCTTTCTGTGCTCTGAAAACGCCATTCTGTAAAGTCCCGACATAGGCTCGCCCTGCGAGCCGGTGGTGATTATTACCAGCTTTTCGGGGGGATAATTCGAGATGCTGTCGATAGATATTATAGTATTTGCGGGGATAAACATATATCCGAGGCGCATGGCAACGTTTATAATGTTTTCCATGCTTCTGCCCACCACCGCAACCTTCCTGCCGTAGCGGACGGCAACGTCTATTACCTGCTGAACGCGGGCGACGTTAGAGGCAAAGGTGGTAACTATTATTCTCTTGCGGGACGCCTTTGCGAAGGTGGCATCAAGCGAGCCGCCTACCTTTCTCTCACTCATTGCAAAGCCTGCGCGCTCGACGTTGGTGGAGTCTGAAAGAAGGGCAAGCACGCCCTCTCTGCCAAGCTCTCCGAGCCTCGTAAGGTCCATCATCTCGCCCTGAATGGGAGTGATATCGAGCTTGAAATCGCCCGTGTGTAAAACCAGACCCGCAGGTGTGCGGATAGCCAGCGCCACCGAGTCGGCAATGGAGTGGTTGGTGCGAACCAGCTCCGCCTCAAACGAGCCGAGCTTTACCGTTCCTCCGATAGGCACCTCGATAAGCATTGCGCTTGAATTGAGCTTGAATTCCTTTAATTTTTCCTCAACTATGCCAAGGGTGAGCCTCGTGCCGTAAACGGGGACGTTTAACTCGCGAAGCACGTAGGGGAGAGCGCCGATATGGTCCTCGTGACCGTGGGTAAGCAGTATTCCGTGTATCTTATCCTTGTTTTTGACAAGATAGGTTATATCGGGAATAACGAGGTCGATGCCGGGCATATCCTCATCGGGAAATGCAAGTCCGCAGTCGATTATTACTATCTCGTTCTCATATTCGAGAAGGGTGATATTCTTGCCTATTTCGCCAAGTCCGCCCAAGGGGATTATCTTGAGCTTCGCATTTTCGCTCACTGCGATCTTCGGCATTTTCTTTACCTCCTTCACAGCCCCTTCTGCCTTTTTTGGAGCTTCCTTTTTCTCCTTTTTCGGCGCGACCTTTTTCTCTTCCTTTTTCTTTGCGGGCGCAGCTTTTTTAACTGTTTTTTCGGCCTTCGACGCCGATTTTTGCTTCTTTTTGCCCTTTTTGTCGGCAGGCTTTTCGGCGGGCATTACTCCCGAAACGAGCTCTGCCTCAAGCTCCTCTATTGCAAGCTGCGATCTTTTCTTTTCATTTCCCTTGCGGTAAAAATATCTCTTTTTGGTCTTTGCGCCCTTAACTTCCGTGATACCGTTTTTTTCTTTTTTAGCCATCAAATCTTCCTTTCATAAACATTTTTTGCAGAAAAACGAACAAACGAAAAAATGTAAAAGTACCCTACTTTTACTTGAAATTTCTGCTATTTTTTTAAACGATCTCGTGGAAAAATACTTTTCCGTTATCTTTATTATACCACAAAAACGGCAGTTGTCAAACTTTTTTTCTTCGTCAAAAAAAGACAAAAGCCTCTCCGATCTCTCGGAGAGGCTTGATTTTTTGCGCGTCAGCTTATTTCGGGACCTTTTCCCAGTCCTCGAGGAACTTCTTAACAGCGCCCTCGGTGTTGGGATTTTTAGCCATCTGCATAATTACCTTGAAGGGCATGGTTGCGATGTCAACGCCCATTTTTGCGAGCTCAACAACGTGAACGGGATGTCTTACCGATGCGGCAACGATCATGGTGTCGATGCCCTGTGCGTCGAAGATATCTCTGATCTCCTGAGCGAGATCAAGACCGTTTTCGCCGATGTCGTCAAGACGGCCTACGAAGGGTGCAACGTATCTTGCGCCTGCATTTGCGGCAAGAATTGCCTGAGGTGCGGAGAAGATAACGGTTACGCAAACGTTGATTCCAAGAGAAGAAAGAGCCTTAACAGCCTTTAAGCCCTCGGGGATCATGGGGATCTTAACAACGATATTCTTGTTGATCGCGGCAAGCTTCTTGCCTTCCTCGATCATACCCTCTGCGTCGAGGCTGAGAACCTCTGCGAAGATGGGGCCGTCGACCATAATTTCGGTAACGTCGGCAATGATATCGTCGAACTTTCTGTTTTCTCTCGAGATTATCGAGGGGTTGGTGGTTACACCGGAGATAGCGCCCATATCGTATGCGGCACGGATGTCGGCGATATTAGCGCTGTCAATGAAGATTTTCATTGTTTTTTTGCTCCTTTATTTTATATTTGTAAAAAAATAATTTACCGTGTAATATTTTACCACGAATTTTCGTTTTATGCAATAGCAATCTTGCAAATGGTAACACTTTTTTGATTTGCGCATATAATGAAACCGTGAGGACCTTCGTTTCTCACAATAATAAAAAGGATGGTTTAAAATGAGCTGCAGACGTTACGATCTTAGTAATATTTTCAATTATTATCCCTCGTGCGCAAGCTTTGTTGCTCCGACTGCTACCAATCTGCCCTTTGCTTCTCCTGCCGCGGCGTATCCCTCTTCGGTGACTGCGATGACAGGAGGATGCGGCTGCAAAAACGGAGATATAGGCATTTTTAATCAGAATGCCGCTTCGACCACCGCCCTGAGCAACGCGCCGATATTGGTGGGACAGCAGGCCGTTTCCGGCGGAGAGATAAGCTACAACGCGACGAACGGCGTTTACACGGTAAACAGCGGCGGCACCTATCTTTTCGCGTGGAATCTGCTCGTGAGCGGCGGGACGGTAACCGACTCGGTGCGCTCCACCGTCATCACTCTTGAAAACGGAGGCGGCGGCACGGTTTACGCCACCTCGGGAGCCGTTTCCTCCTCGATAGGAACGGAGGCGTTTCCCGCCGCCGAGAGTCTTACCGGCTTTGCTCTCGTTAAAGCGGAGGCAGGCTCGACCTTTGCGCTCTATAACCGTTCGGGTGACACCGTAACTCTCGTTGCCGCCGCGGGAGCGACTGCAACGCCCTCCTTTGCCGGCACGGTAACCGCCGTGAAGATCTCTTAAAAACAAAATCCTCGGTGAATATTCACCGAGGATTTTTCCTGCCTATATATCTTTGATTACATGCTTGGCGTAAGCCCGAAAATATAATTCAGGATCAAGACCGCCAGCAATGCGGCAACCGTGTAAATTATCATAGGCAGAATGTTGGTCTTGATTATTTTTCCCTCCGAGCCGGTTGTCCCCACTGTTGCGCAAGCGGCTACGACGTTGTTTATGCAGGTTATATTTCCTATTGCGCCGCCGACTATCTGGAGTGCAACTATTGAAATGGTGGAAAGACCGAGATTGAGCGCCGTATCGTATTGCAAATTGGTGAAAAGTATGTTTGAAACGGTGTTTGAACCTGATATAAACGCTCCGAGAACGCCTATAAAGGGTGCGATAACAACGTAGGCCTTGCCCGCAATATCCGAAAGAAGGTTTGCCATTACCGTCATCATTCCGGGAAGCGACTCGGTTGCGGAATTTCTCATGATCTGCACGAGCGCAACGCCGAAGGCAATGGCAATGGCAGCGCTTGATATTTGCTTAAGGGAATCGGTCCAGGCCTCCTTGACCTGCTGTTTGTTCATTTTATGTATCGGTATAGTCAGTAACGCAACCAAGGCAAAGGGGATTATTCCGGGAAGATAAGCCGGCTTGAAAAGGTATGAGGCGCCCTTCACGCCGAGAATATCGGTAATTGGTAAAACAAGCTTATCGGAAAGGATAGATTTGATTCCGAGGGCGTCGATCCTTGTCACTATCAGAATGAGGGCTATTATTACGTAGGGGAGCCACGCTCTTATAAGCGACATTTTCTTTCCGCTCTCGTTTTCGGGAATGCTAAGCGTTCTCGGCTTCCAGCTTTCCTGCCATTCCGAAACGTCGGGGAAATCCCATTTTTTCTTCGGCACCAAAAATCCGCGCTTTGCGGCAACAACGGTAATTACCAGACCGATAACGGCGCCGAACAGTGAGGGGAATTCCGGACCGAGGAAAAGAGCGATCAACAGATAGGGGATTGTAAAGCAAAGTCCTGCAAACAGCGCGAAGGGCAAGACCTCAAAAGCAGGCCTGAAGGATCTTTCCTTTCCGTAGAATTTTGTGAGAATTGCTATTCCCACAAAGGGAAGGAATACGGCGAAAAAGACGTGAGGAATTGCAGACCATAAGGTAAGCTCCGCCTGATAGGCGTCAGGATCTATTCCGCTGTTAACAAGCGTTTGGTTTAACTGCGTCATAGAGGCAATGACGGGAGTTCCTACCGCGCCGAAGGAAACGGCTGCGCTGTCAAAGATGAGGGCAACGGTAGCAGCGGCGATGGTGGGAAAGCCAAGGCTTACGAGCAATGGGCCTGCCAATGCCGCGGGGGTACCGTAGCCTGCGGCACCTTCGATAAAGGAGCCGAACATAAAGCCGATTATAATTGCCTGAATTCTTTTGTCGGAGGAAACCGAGGAAAAACCGGAATTTATTGTATTCATTGCACCGGATTTTTTCAAGGTGTTCATAACGAGTATCGCGCCGAAAATTACAAGAGTGGCGTCGAGCGAATTCAAAAATCCGGCAAGCGTTTGCGCGGTTACGGTCAATATGTCGATCTTCCAAACGAAAAGCCCTATAAGGACATACATAGCCCAGGCAAGCGGCAAAGCCTTTTTGGCGGGCCAGTTAAACACCGTCATCAGCAAAATGGTAACGAGAATTGGCAAAAATGCAATCAGCGCATAAAACAAATGCTCCATATGTTTTTCCTTTTTCTGTTAAGATGGTTAGATTATAAGGCATATGCTCCGACTTGTCAACGGTTGATTTTGCCCGTTTAGGGAACAGCCGGCTTCGCATTTAAACCGTGTTTGGCAAGGAATCGTGGAAATATATTGATTTGAGGGCGTGTTTTTTTGGAAAACCGTCTGTTTTGAGGCGAAAATGCCCGAAGAAACGGTAATTTTAAAAGCCCCACGCGATAGTGACATATGTGTAAGATATACGGTTTATACCAAATTTACACAGCGGCGGCACCTATCTTTTCGCGTGGAATCTGCTCGTAAACGCCGGCACGGTGACCGCCGTAAAAATAGGCTGAACACCTTACGCGGTGCTGCAAACAACACCCCCGCCTCGTTTGAGGCGGGGAATTTTTCAGTTTAGCTCATATTCCTTTTTGATTATCGGCTTGCCGTCGGAATCGAGAAGCGGAGTGAGTCCGCCGCCGTAGCCCGACGAAACGTAGAGATAGTGAACGCCCGTTTCTCTGTCAACCAGCACCGTCTTGCCCGTGGTGAAGCTGCTTTCCTCGTGAATCTTTATAAATCTTTTTTCCTTTGCCATAATTATTTCTCCTTAAACCGTTTTTATATCGGTCTTAATTTTTCCGTTCTCAATTTCTATCACGCCGTAGCTTCCCTTATAGCCGACCGTGCCGGGATTCAAAACCGTTATCCTTCCGGTATTCTCCGAAAGCGGCGTATGAGTGTGTCCGAAAAGCACCGCGTCGGCTCCGAGCGACATCGCCCTTTCGATAAGCGCCGAGGGAGAGCTTCTTACGTTATAATAATGTCCGTGGGTAAAAAACAGCTTTTTCCCCGAAAACGTTAAAATATTTTCTCTGTTTTCTGCACAGAAATCGTTATTGCCGCATACCTTGTAAATAGGTATTTCAAAAAATGACAGAGCGTCGCAGTCGCGGCAGCCGTCGCCCAAGTGGATAACGGCGTCGGGCTTTTCATCGTAAACGGCGTTTACCATTTGCGAGCTGTTGCCGTGGCTGTCGGAAAAAACAACTATTTTCAGAGCTGTCATCCCCTTCAAAAATAAAGTAAAGTGAGTGATTTTATGTCGGACAACTTCTTCGACGATCTTCAAAGCAGCTCACCCGACAAGGTTAACAAGGCATCCGAGGTAATAAAGGAGGCGCTCGGAAGCGATTTCGATATCTCCCAAATGATGAAAAACGACTCCTTTAAGCAGAGCTTCAACCTGCGGCTCTCCGACGCCGACAAGCAAAAGGTCGCCGCCCTTGTTAAAAACCCCGAGCTTTTAAAGGTCATACTTTCAAATCCCAAGGCAAAGCAGATATTAAAAAGCTTTCTCACCAAAAGGTAACGGTAATATTATATACCTAAATTCAGCGTTTGTCAAAGGAGCGATGCCGTTTGGACGATATTAACGAAATGCTTTCCTCGTTGCTTTCCGACCCAAAAAGCGTAGAGATGCTTAAAGGAATTGCGGCAGAGCTTTCGGGCGAGAGCGAAAAGCAGGAGAAAAAAGAGGAAAGCGTTCCCGATCTCTCGGGGCTTTCCGATATGGCTTCGCTCTTTTCAGGGCTCGACCCGTCGTTTCTTCTCACCGCAAGCTCGCTTTTTTCGAGCTTCAATTCGGTAGATACGGGCAAGATATCTCTTTTAAATTCGTTAAAGCCGTATATCTCGCCCGAGCGGCAGGGCCGTGTTGACGGTGCCATAAGAATGCTTCGCATCTTCAAGGTGGCATCGGCGCTCGGAATAACTCCCGAAAAGCTTTTCGGAAAAAGAGGGTGACGCTATGGCAGACGACATTTCGGAGCTTATGCAAAGGGCAATAGAGGAAGCAAAGAGAATAAGCAAGGAGGCCGACAGCGGTCTGCCTCTTTCCGAGCGTGATAAGCAGCTTTATCACACTCCCGTTTCGGAGTATATGCAGATATCCGACGAGCAGGCGGCAAGGAAAAAGGAGGACGCGCCGCCGCCCGCGAGAGAGCGCAGCCCGATAGGCTCGTTGCTTTCGGGAATTTTCGGAGCAAGCGACACAAGCGATCTGCTTTTATACGCCGTTGCCTTTATGCTTTTAAAGGACAACACCGATAACGAGCTGCTTCTCGCACTGCTCTACATAATTTTGGGGAAATAAACGAAATCCCCGCCTCGAAAGAGGCGGGGGTGTTTATTTTACTGAATTATCTTATTTTCGGTGCCGTCATATTTGACAAGTCCCACGTCGTTATCGGTTGTATAATACAATATCCATTCGCCGCAGACCTCAAATTGTTGAACATTTTTTGCTATCACCTCATAGCCGTTACCCTCTATATCTATCTTACAAAGCTCTTCGTTTTCGTTTGTATAGAAGATCCAGTTGCTGATAAAGATATTATTACGCGATGAGCTCGGCGCAACCGGCAAGGATACGAACGTTTTGTTTTCCGTGTTTCTTATGCTGTAAAAAACAAATTGATTCAATTCCGCGTCATAGTAAAAAATATTTTCTTTAAAAGAGATATATCCATTTCCGTATTCTCCGTGCCAAACGTCTTCCTCTTTAAATACCTCGTCCCCACAGATAAACTGGCCCGGCCCCCTGGTGAAATCGGGGTTAATCTTTCCGGGCTTATATATCCAACCGTTTCCCAACGGGGAAAAATCGTTGGTTTTTTCTTCCGGTTCGCTTCCGTCAAGCTTAATTCTATAACGGACATAACCGGTACCGCCGGAGAATTTATAATATAAATAGCCCTCATAGATAAACAACTCCGATAATTCCGCCCCTGTTTTATACAAAACTGTCTTGTCGCTTCCGTCTGTTTTTATCTTTACTATATAGTTGTAATCTTCGGTGCTTTCCTCAATGAAATAGAGATATCCGTCATATAAAACCAAACTACCGATATAACCCGTATCAATTCCGTATATTTTCTCAATACTCGTAGTCGAAAAAATAGCTTTTTGATTACGCATATAATATATTTTTTCGTTTTCCCAAACAACGGGAGCTTTTGCCCAAACGCTTCTTCCGAATCCTCCCATATTCGTTTCGGGAACGAAGGGGAGATTGCTCGGCGTAACAACAGAGCTTGCAGGAGGTTCACTTGAATTATTTTCCGTTACCGTGCAGGCGGCCATTCCGAAAAGCAAAATAAGCGCGGTAAGCAACGTAAGTAATTTTTTCATGGTGTTTTCCTCCTTATTCCCATGCAAATGGAGCAGAATAGATATATTTGACATTTGTAATTTTGCTAATGCTTACAGTTCTCCATCTAATAATACAATGATTATCACTATTACAATCTACAACGGTATATTTTTGTTGTGCATTATCAATAGACACTATCATAATAGAATGACCACCATAGCGTATAATATCACCAGGCTTAATGTTTGTCGGAATATTGGTTGTTGTTATTTTTTCCCATTTAAGGTCATTAACAGAATTCGTCAGGTTTGTATATGCTCCATAACCAAATATTTTATTTGCAACTTTGTTTACAAATGCAAGGCATTGAATTCCGTTTCCGTAAGAATTACAACCGCATGAACCTGTAGTCAAACTACAAGAGCAACCACAAGTTCCATAAAGTTCTGAACAATCACAATCCCCCCCGCATTCACACGGCAAATGATGATGTAAACACGGAAAATCCGTTACTCCATCAGGATTATTATTTGGCAAAGGATTTCCATTTGAATCAGCAATATGATTCCAATATTTTCTATCCGGAAATATGGATTGCAAATCTGCAATTGATCTGAAAACATTAACATCCACAGTACCAACATAATAAATTCCGTTAACAGTGCAAGTTGCTGTTATAGTTGCCGCACCTTCTGCTTTTCCGTCAACTACACCGTTATTATTAACATCGGCAACAGCCTCGCGACTTGACCTCCATTCAAAATCACTCGTAGTCAAACCGTATTGATTTATGGATAATTGCAACGTTTCATCCGATTCTACCGCTGTATTACCTACTTTAATTTTATTATCACCTTGATATGTAATATTAACGGTTCTTACAGTAACTACCTTTTCAATCACCCATCTTTGGTGGTCGTAGTTTGTATAGGTATTTACCCGAACGTTTGTTCCTGCTGTTGTTCCACCGTTTGCGGCGGTAAGTGCAAGGCTATTGTTATAGTCGGAAACTATTTTTACTATTTCGTTTCCGTTCTCATCTGTGCCAAGCTTTTTGATCTGCCAACCGCAGGAATTATAATTTTCAAACAATTCAATTACGTAAATATGTACGTTTCTGCCATCTACGGGAAGCGAATTGGGGTTGCTGTAAATATCCAAAACTCGGTTAGTTCCATTGGAACTCATCATAGCTTTGATATAATACATTTCGTTTGCTTCGTCGTAAACAATTCTGAATTGCTGATTTAACAAAGAAATGTTCCCCGTTGCAAGCTCAACGTTGGAAAGATCAGCATCATTTCCGGATACCGATAAATACAATCCGCTGTTCAGGTCTTTTATTCTGTATTTTTCGCCGGAAATTATATTAGAAACGCTTTCCGTAACACGCTCAAATATCCAATATTGCACGAGCGCTGCCTCAGGCTCTGGCTCTGTCTTTGGAAAAGTATTTATTTTTGCATCTCCGCTTACATCGGTTATTGCAAGATTCGGCTTACAAGCTATTTTTATTACGTAGCTTCCGAGTGTAGAATTATATTCTATCAGCCATTGGCTTGAATTTTCGTCACCCGGAGGGTGCAGATGCACGTTTGCACCGTCAACTATCTGGTTAATATTTGAGCTGTAAACGTCAACGAGTCTGTTCGTTCCGTTACTGCTCTTTATTGCTCTTATATAATACGTTCCGAAATTATCTTCTATTCTAAATTCCTGCGCCGAGGAGCCGTTATAATTTGCCGTGCCGATATTATTTAACGTTGCATCGTAAACTCCGTTGGCGTTTGGTTCCAACGTTAAATATCTGCCCGTTTGCAAATTCTTTATTCTGTAGACCGCGCCGTCCTCTATCGGGTCTGTTTCGGGAAGGTTATTTGGCAGGTCGGGTTCATCGTCCTCGCCGGGAGGAGTTATTGGGGTAATTGGTATCAGACCGCCGATATTTTCATCTGCGGTTATTTCCTCTGCGGAAACTGTTGAAAAGGAAAAGAGGGATACAAACAGTAACGTTATTACCGTAAGCAGAGCCAATGATTTTTTCAAATACGTCATTTCTATTACTCCTTTTAATTATTAAATTTTGTGACGGTTGATTCTTCCTCTTACAAATGCACCATTGGACTCACCCCTTTCGAAAATTTGAGGAAGATTTCTCCATTTCCATTGTACCATACTACCTACCGCCCGTCAATAAATTTATATCGGCAGGCAAACATTTCGGCATTATGCATAAAATCCGCCCTTTTGCTTTGTGCAAATAAACGAAATCCCCGCCTCGAAAGAGGCGGGGATTTTTTCAGTTTTTATAGAAGGCTTCAAACGCCTTATAGGTCATATAAAGGTCTGCCTTTGAGATGACCTCGAAGGGTGCGTGCATCGAAAGAACGCCAACGCCGAAATCGACTACGTCGATATCGAGGTGAGCAAGGTACTGCGCGACGGTACCGCCACCGCCCATATCTGTCTTTCCGAGCTCGCCCGTCTGCCAGCTTACGTTGTTTTCATCGAAAATCCTTCTGAAATATGCAACCGTTTCAGCGGAGGCGTCGGAGGTGTCGGACTTGCCTCTTGCGCCGGTATATTTTGCCATAACGCCGCCGTAATGGAGCTTTCCGCAGTTTGCCGCCTCAACGACGTCGGGGAAATTGGGGTCAAGACAAACGGCAACGTCTGCCGAGAGGCATTTTGAATTTTTAAAGCAAATTACCTCGTCCTTGCCGTGTGCGCGACAGATGGATTTGATGAAATTCTCAAAATAAGCCGCCTGAAGACCGGTGTTGCCGGTGGAGCCTATCTCCTCTTTGTCGGTAAGTATTACCACGGCGGTCTTTTCGGGAGTTTCCTTAATATCGAGAAGGGCGCGAAGAGCGGCAAAGGAGTTGGAGCGGTCGTCGTGACCGTAGCCGCCGATAAGCGCTCTGTCGAAGCCGATATCACAGCACTTCTGCGCAGGCACCATTGCAAGCTCTGCCGAAACGAAATCCTCCTCCGTTATGCCGTATTTTTCGAAAAGTATCGAAAGGATATTGAGCTTTACCTTCTCCGAAGCCTTATCGTCCTTAAAAGGAACCGAGCCGACAAGAACGTTTAAGTCCTCGCCCGTAAAAGCCTCGGCAAGAGTTTTCGTCATCTGATTTCTCGCAAGGTGGGGAAGCAGGTCGGTGATGGTAAATAAGGGATCGCCCGCATCCTCGCCTATTTTAACGGTTACCTTTTCGCCGTCCTTTCTCACGATAACGCCGTGAAGCGAAAGGGGCATAGCGGTCCACTGATATTTTTTGATACCGCCGTAATAGTGAGTTTTGAAATAGCAAAGTCCGCTGTTTTCATAAACGGGATTTTGCTTTAAGTCGATTCGGGGGCAGTCTATATGCGCGGCGGTGAGGTTTATGCCCTCCTCGAGATCCTTTTTGCCTATATGGGCAAGAATTATCGAGCTGTTTCTGTTTATCTCGTAGATCTTATCGCCCGCGCCGTATTTTTTCTTGCGGTCAAATTCGGTATATCCCGCCGCCTTGGCAGCCTCCACCGCAAAGGTTACCGCCTCGCGCTCGGTCTTTGAAGCGTCGTTAAATGACATATATTCGCTTGCAAAGGCATTTATCTCGCAAAGAGTTTTTTCGTCTGCCGTGTCGTAAACGCTCTTTGATTTTTTCATAACCCTTTCGCAAAGCAATTCGCCGGTGGTCTTTTCTTCCATTTTGATTTTCCTCTCTATGAAAAATATAGTTTTTTATAATTATCTGCGCTTTTTCGCACCTTTTTAACGTAGTTTTCGGTCTCGGGATAGGGAATTGCATCGAGAGTTACGCCGTCTTTTGAAAGCGCCTTATCGGAAAGCCATTCCTTTACCCTCTCGCGCCCCGCGTTGTAGGCGGCGATGGCCTCATTTTTTCCGAAATCCTTCAAATTATAAGAAAGGAGCCAGACGCCGAAGCGAATATTCGTGTCGGCGTTCCAGATATCGTAATCCTTCTCGCCGAGCTTCAGGGCTATCCACGTGGCAGTCGAGTCGGTTATCTGCATAAGCCCCTTTGCGCCCGCCTTCGAAACGGCGCGGTCGTTAAAGCCGCTTTCGCATTTTATAACCGCAAAGACAAGCTCGGGGGATACCTCGAATTCCTTCGAGTATTTCATTACCGTTTCGTAATATTTAAGGGGATGCGAAAGCTTTTGCGCCTCGTGAAAGATCCTTGGCCAAAGGAGAAAAAGCAAAAACACCGCGGTAATGAGCGCCGCAAAAAACGATATACCGCCCGCTCTTTTCCTTATCCGTTTTTTGCCCTTTTTCATAGCCCTATCTCCGCGATAAGAGCGGCAACCGCATCGGAAACAGCGCCGTTATTTTCAACTGTAACGTCCGACGCCTCGCCGTAAAAGCCATCGAGCTTTTGGGCGTTTATTCGGGCAAGCGCCGCATCTTTTTCAATGCCGTCGCGCTTCATTATACGTGAAATGGCGGTATCCTTATCCGCTTTTATGAAAACGGTCTTATCGGCGCGGCGCGAAAATCCGCTTTCGATGACGGTTGCGCCGTCAACTATAACGCCTCTTTTGCCGCTTTTGACAAGCTCGAATATCAGCCTGTCTATCTCCGAGATAACAACGGGAAGAGAAAGGAAATTGAGCCGCAAGAGCAGATCCTTATTTGCAAACACCTTTTTCGAAAGCTCGCTTCTGCCGTTTACCTCAAATTCCTCTTTTATTCTCTCGGTAAGGGGTGCAAAGCTCCAGATGACCTCGTTTGCCACTCTGTCGCAGTCGATATAACCAAAATCAAGCTCTTTGGCCGCCAATGAGCCTACCGAGCTTTTACCCGAGCCGCTTTTGCCCGTTATTGCAATAATCTTTGGCATTTTTACGGGAATTTCAATATTTTTGTGAGAAGCCGCTCTTGAAAGACGGTTCAGCGCCGCACTTCCCTCGCCCTTTTTATCGGGACGCTCGCAAAGAAGCAACGAAAGGCTTTCCTTTTCGTTATCTGCCTCGCGAAGAATTGCAAAAAGCCTTGCAAGCTGCTCTCTCGGCTTTTTCACCGAGCCGAAATCGAAAAATCGAGCGCCCTCGCTCTTGCTTTCGCTAAAGCCGATAAAGCCAATACCCTTTTCGTTTTGCGCTCTTTGCTTTATATAGTCCGCCGCGCCTTCGCCCGACACGGTGTAAAGCGGCACCGAGGGAGAATAGTGGCGGTATTTCATGCCGGGGGAGATGGGCTTATCTGTCTTTTCGTCGGAAACGTCGGTTACGTTATCCTTTCCCAATACGTCGCACAGCATTTCAAAGGTAACTGCGCCGGGGCGGCATATTACCGCCTTTTCGGTGAGGAAGGAGACTACCGTAGATTCGACGCCCACCTCGGAGGCACCTCCGTCAACGATTCCCTCGACTCTTCCCTCAAGGTCGTTTACGCAATGGGAAAAATCGGTGGGGGAGGGCTTTCCCGAGAGGTTTGCCGAGGGCGCCGCAATAGGCTCGCCCAATCGGTCTATTATATCGTGCATTATCTTGTGAGAGGGGCAACGTATCGCCACCGAGTCCATTCCCGCCGTGGTAACAGAGGGAATAACGCTCTTTTTGGGCAATATTGCCGTAAAGGGACCGGGCATAAACGCCTCTATTGCCTTTTTTGCAAGAGGCGGCACCGAGGCGGCGTATTTTTCCATGTCGCAGGGAGATGCCACGTGGACGATAAGGGGGTTATCCTGCGGTCTGCCCTTTACCGTGAATATATTTTTTACAGCGTCCTCGCAAAGTGCCGAGGCGGCAAGTCCGTAGACAGTTTCGGTTGGCACGGCAACAAGACCGCCGCTTTTTAAAATAAGCGCGATCTCATTTATTGCATTTTCATATTCGGTTTTCGTTGCGTTTTGCAAAAGAAAATGCCGTGTTTCCAATATTATGCCTCTTCCTTCAGCTTTTCAAGCCTGTCGGCTGTGATAAGCGCGTCTATCATCTCGTCGAGCGCGCCGTTCAAAAACGCCTCGAGCTTATATATCGTAAGACCTATTCTGTGGTCTGTAACTCTTCCCTGCGGGAAGTTATAGGTCCTTATTCTCTCGCTTCTGTCGCCGGTGCCTACCTGATTTTTTCTTGTGGCGGCTATCTCGGCGTCAGCCTCGCTTTGCATTCTCTCGCATATCTTCGAGCGAAGCACGCGAAGTGCCTTTTCTCTGTTTTTGTGCTGACTTCTCTCGTCCTGACACTCGACCACCGTGCCGGTGGGAATATGGGTTATTCTTATTGCCGATTCGGTCTTGTTAACGTGCTGACCGCCTGCGCCCGACGCTCTGTAGGTATCTATCTGTAAATCGGCGGGGTTTATTTCAAACTCTATCTCCTCCGCCTCGGGAAGAACCGCAACGGTTACCGTTGAGGTGTGTATCCTTCCGCCGCTCTCGGTGTCGGGAACACGCTGAACGCGGTGGACGCCGCTTTCAAACTTGAGCCTTGAAAACGCGCCTACGCCGTCTATCATAAAGGATATCTCCTTATAGCCGCCGAGCTCCGTTTCGTTTGAGTTTATTATCTCTGTTTTAAAGCCCTTCGATTCGCTGTACATCGAATACATTCTGTAAAGCGAGGCGGCAAAAAGAGCCGCTTCCTCTCCGCCCGCACCGCCGCGTATCTCAACGATAACGCTTTTATCGTCGTTTGCGTCCTTGGGCAAAAGAAGGATCTTAAGCTCCTCCTCTATAACCTTCAGCTTTTCCTCCGACTCCTCTATTTCAGCCTCGGCAAGCTCCTTAAGCTCGCTGTCGCCCATCGAGAGTATCTCACGTGCCTCGGAAAGCGAGGCTTCCACTCTTTTATACTCGGAGTATTTTTCGTAAACGGGCAAAAGCTCCTTATGCTCCTTCATAAGACGCTTATATTCGTTCATATCGCTTACCGCATCGGAGGAGGCAAGGCGCGCCTCAAGCGCCTCGAACTTCTTCGAAACGGCGTTAAGCTTATCTGTCATTTGTTTGCACCGTCCTCATTCGGCGCGGCAATCACCGTTTTTTTAATGTTTTTCTCTATAAGACGGCGCGGAGCGAATATTATCTTGCCGCAGCCCTCGCATTCAAGGCGATAGTCAAGCCCCACGCGAAGCACCTTCATGGTCTTTGCGCCGCAGGGATGCTTCTTTTTCATCTCCACCACGTCGCCTACCTTAATATCCATTTTCCGCACCTCCTTTTTTACTTCCTTTTTCCTTTTAGCCCTTGAGATCGGCTCCGCAGCCGCTGCAATAGCTTGCATTATCTGCGTTTGCCTTGCCGCAACGCGCGCAGACATCCTTACCCTTTACAGAGGCAATATCCGCTTCAAGCCCGTGAAGCTCCTTGAAAAGCTCGTCGAGCCTTGCATGCCGTGAGGCTATCTTTTCGCTGTTGTCAACGCCCTTTTTCTCGCCGCCGTAGGAAAGCTTTCCTATTTCAATATACGTCTTTTCAATGGCGTTTTTAATTTCCAATACCTTTATTTTGAGCTTTGCGAAATCAACAGCCACTCCGACCTTTTTACCCGCGTATTCCGCCGCGCATTTTGCCTTATCGGCTACGTCGTTTATAAAATCGTTGTTCATTTCAGAGTCTCCTTTACCGTTTATATTATTTTATGCCGATGTTAGTTAAAAAGAATTGCCGTTTTTGTCAAGAAGCGCAATTCTCTTGTAGTCGGGCGACGCCGCTACTCCCTCTCTTCTCATAAACTCCTCGATTACCAGCCTCGGATTTACCGAAATATCGTTATTCGAGGGAAGAGTGAGTGTTATTTTTGCCGTTTTGCCGTCCTCCTCGAAGGCGGCGTTTTTAATAAAAGGAGCACAATCTACTGTCTTTTCTCCGCCCTTGGTGGACCTTGAAATTATTATCTCCTTTTCAGCGGCAAAGCTCAAAAATGCCTCCTTTTTGCCCAAAAGCTCGGGCGATGCAATCTCGTAGACGGAGGTGTAAATATCGGATATCTTGTTTTTCGCATATTTTACCTCGGTTGCCATAAAGCCCTCGGGAAGTGAGCGGCAAAGCGCCGAAAGTATATCCTTTAAGGGAACGTCCTTCGTAAGACCTATGTCAAGAAGCTCGCACTCGCTCAAATATCCAACCGAAAGAGGAGGGGTGAATATCATAACGGGATGGACGTTAAAGCCCTCGGTGTAGACTATGGGAAGACCGCTTCTGCGAAGCGCTCTTTTGAAGGCGCGCATCATATCGAGATGAGAAACGTATCTCACCGCTGCCGTTTTGCGAAAGGTTATTCTTATCTTTATCGCGTCCTGCTTCACAGCTCTCCCACCCTTCCGTTTTTACAGCCTGCACCGCAAGCCATACATTTTTCGCGGCAGTTGGGCGAGGTTTTTCCCTCGTGCGCCGCCTTGGCTTCTCTTATTAAAAATTCCTTTGAAATGCAGGCGTCGATAACGTCCCACGGCATAATTTCGTCAAAATCTCTTCTTCTGTTTGCGTAAAACTCCGCCGTAAGACCCTCTGCCTTGAGTGCCTCTATCCAGCGGTCGTAAGAGAAATACTCGTCCCAGCTGTCAAAGACGGCTCCGTTTTTGTAGGCTCTCTCGATTACCCTTGCAAGACGTCTGTCGCCTCTTGCGAAAACGCCCTCTATTGCCGAAACGTAGGGCTTATGGGTGGAAACCGATATCTTCTTCGAGCGGGGAAGCTCTCTTAAATACCTTTGCTTTTCAATAAGCTCCTCTACGCTGTCCTGCGGCTCCCACTGGAACGGGGTAAATGGCTTCGGGACGAAGCAGGAGACCGATGCCGAAAGGGCAAGACTTCTGCCCTTTTGCCTGTTGGGGTTTTTGTAAAAGAGGTCGACTATCTCGCCCGCAAGGGAGATTATTCCCGCAAGATCGGAAAGCTCCTCGGTGGGAAGTCCCATCATAAAGTAGAGCTTTAATGAGGTGTAGCCGCCCGAAAATGCAATATCTGCCGTGCGGCGTAGCTCCTCCTCCGTTACGTTTTTGTTTATAACGTCGCGAAGCCTTTGAGTGCCCGCCTCGGGCGCAAAGGTAAGTCCCGATTTTTTAACGCCGGTTATCTTATCTCTTATCTTGCTCGTAAAGCTGTCAACTCGGAGCGACGGGAGCGATATCGAGGTCTTTTCCTCGTCGGTCCAAGAGTAGAGATTATCCAAAAGCGGCTCAAGCTCGGAGTAGTCGCTCGTTGAAAGGGAGAGAAGCGACATTTCCTCATAGCCCGTTTTCTTAACGAGCTCTCTTGCAAGCGCGTTATTCCTCTTTGCGCTTCTCTCGCGAAGCGGACGGTAGATATATCCCGCCTGACAGAATCTGCAGCCGCGCATACAGCCGCGCATTACCTCAATGCAGGCTCTGTCGTGCACCGTTTCGGAATAGGGCACCACGAAGCTGTCGGGATAAAAGGCTCCCGAAAAATCCTTTAAAATTCTTCTTTTTACCCTTTTCGGCGCGCCGTTTGTAGCCTTTATTTCAGCCACGGTACCGTCGTCGTTATAGCTTATTTCGTAAAGCGAGGGGACGTAAACGCCCTCAATTCCCGCCGCCTTTATTAAAAATTCCCTTTTGTTAAAGCCCGAAAGCTTACAGCTCTTATAAAGGTCGATAAGCTCGTTCATGACCTCCTCGCCGTCGCCTATCATAAAGAGGTCGAAGAAATCTGCGATAGGCTCGGCGTTTACCGCGCAGGGACCGCCGCCCACGACAAGCGGACAGCTTTCGTCGCGTTCCTTTGAGTAAAACGGTATTCCCGCAAGGTCGAGCATATATAAAATGTTGGTAAACGAAAGCTCATACTGAAGGGTAAAGCCGACTATATCGAAATCGCGAAGAGGCGACTTCGTTTCGAGAGAGAAGAGCGAAAGACCTGCCTCTCTCATCTTTTCCGCCATTTCCAAGGAAGGCGCGAAAACGCGCTCGCAGTAACTGTCCTCCCTTGCGTTTATGAGGGAATAAAGCAGCTTCATTCCGAGATGGCTCATACCTATATCGTAGCTGTCGGGAAAGCAGAAGGCAAAGCGGACGTCAACGCCGTTTATATCCTTTATAACCTCGCCGAACTCGCCGCCCGTATATCTTGCGGGCTTTTGAACGGAAGCCAATATTTTATCGAGCTTTTCCACTTAATATCTCCTCCAGATTGTCAATAAGGTCTGCCACCGCGCCCTCGTTGTTGGTCTTTTTTGTAACGTAGTCGGCAATATCGAGAAGCTCCTTCGGAGCGCCCTTTACCGCGACCTTTATATCAGCCTTTTCCAAAATGCAAAGGTCGTTGTAATAATCGCCTATTGCGATCACCGTCTTTACGTCGGGACGGCTTTTGACGAGCTTTTCCATCATCGAGCCCTTATCTGCACCTGGGGCTAAAAGCTCAATGAAGTTTTTGCCCGCACTTGTAAAGCGAAGTCTGCCGGCATACTCCGATTCGAAAACGGCAAGCATCTCCTTTATCGTTTCGGGCTGTGCAACGTAAAGATATTTGTAGATTCCGTTCGGGAAAAGAGAATAATCGGTTATCTCCTTGAAGTTAAGAGCCTCAAACGGCTTCATAACGAGACTGTATTCGTTTGCCTTTATTGTAACGAGATCGTTTTCGTAGTAGGCAAGAAAGCCCACCTTATCGGCATAGCGAAGATAGACGTCGTAGGCTATTTTTCGCGCCTCATCGGAGGGCATGAGCGACATAACGGGCTGCTTCTTTTCAAAATCGTAGACCATTGCACCGTTATAGGTTACCGCGGGAAAATTTACCTTGCACTCCGAGATATAACGAAGAGCCGACTGCGGCGGTCTGCCCGAGGCAACGGAAAAAAGTCCTCCGTTTTGGGCGAAGCGGTTTACCGCATCGATATTCGCTTTAACGGGCTTTACCTCGTCGTTTAAAAAGGTGCCGTCGAGATCTGAAAGAAGCAGGATATTGTCAAATCGCATAGTGTTTTCTCCAAATAGACATAGTTATATAATATTATACTATATTTTTTCGCCTTTTTAAATAGCTTTTGAAATTATTTATTTGTAAATATTTAAATACAAAGCAAAAAAATCAGACTCCGCTTGGAGTCTGATCTTCTTTTATTTTCTGTGCTTATGAAAGCTCTTTTGCTTTTCGTAGTTTTTATCGGAGGTGATGGCGTCGAACTCCTTAAGTATTGCCTTCTGCTTCGAGTTAAGGCTCTTTGGCGTTTCAACTATGATATTTACGAGCTGATCTCCTCTGCGGCTGCTGCCCAAAATCACCGCGCCCTTGCCTTTCATTCGCAGCACCGTGCCGTTTTGCGTTCCCTCGGGGATATTGAGCTTTTCGCTTCCGCCGTCGATTATCGGAACGTCAACGGTAACGCCGAGCGCCGCATCTATAAAGGTTATGGGCAAGGTGCAGATTATATCGTTGCCGTCGCGGTTAAAGAAGGAATCTCTTCCCACCGAAACGGTGATGAGCAGGTCGCCCTCAATGCCGCCTCTGAGTCCCGAATTGCCCTGACGCTCAACGCGAAGAGTCTGACCGTTATCTATGCCTGCGGGAATATCTACCTCTCGGACTATCTTTTTGCTCATTCTGCCCGAGCCTCTGCAGCTGTCGCAGGGGGTCTTTATAACTCTGCCCGTGCCGCCGCAGACGTTACAGGTGGTAACGGTCTGGAATGCGCCGAACATTGTGTTCTGCTGACGTCTTACCTGACCGCTTCCGCCGCACGCCGAGCAGGTCTCGGGTGAGGTTCCCTTTTTCGCGCCGCTTCCGCCGCACTCGGAGCATTTTTCACGGCGGGTATATTCCACCGTCTTTTTACAGCCGAGCGCCGCCTCGCGCACGTTAAGTATCACGTTATAACGAAGGTCCTCGCCGCGCTCGGGGGCGTTGGGGTTTTGCCTTCTTCCGCCGCCGCCGAAAAAGCTTGAGAAGATATCGCCGAAATCAACGTTGAAATCGCCGTAGCCTCCGTATCCGCCGCCTGCACCCGCACCGTAGGAGGGATCGACGCCTGCGTGGCCGAACTGGTCGTACTTTGCCTTCTTGGTGTCGTCGGAGAGCACCTCGTAGGCCTCGTTTACCTCCTTGAATTTTACCTCCGCCTCGGCGTTGCCGGGGTTTAAGTCGGGGTGGTATTTTTTTGCGAGCGAGCGGTAAGCCTTCTTTATTTCGTCGGCAGATGCTCCCTTTGAAAGACCGAGCACCTCGTAATAATCTCTTTTTTCTGCCATAGTCTACCTCGCGCAATACTGTCGGAGAAGATCTCCGACAGTATGCAGTTCGTTTTTATTTGTTTGCTTCGCCGTTATCGGTGAAATCGGTGTTTACGGTGCCGTCGGAATTTACCTGACCGTTCTCCGCGCCTGCATCTGCGGGAGCCTGCTGCTGATAGATCTTAGCGGCGTACTCGTAGAACTTCTTCTCAAGAGCCGATTTTGCCTCGTTGATAGCGGCAACGTCGTCGCCCTTAAGAGCCTCGCGGGTCTTTTCGATCTCCGCCTTTATCTGATTCTTCTCATCGTCGGTGAGCTTGTCGCCTACCTCATCGAGAGATTTTTCTATCTGGAAGCAAAGCTGCTCTGCGCTGTTTCTTGCTTCAACGGCTTCTCTTGCCTTCTTGTCCTCCTCGGCAAACTTCTCTGCGTCCTTAACAGCCTTGTCTATCTCCTCCTTCGACATATTGGTCGAGGCGGTGATGGTGATGTGCTGCTCCTTGTTGGTTCCGAGATCCTTTGCCGAAACGTTTACTATGCCGTTGGCGTCGATATCGAAGGTTACCTCGATCTGAGGAACGCCTCTGGGAGCGGGAGCGATGCCGTCGAGGCTAAAGCGACCGAGAGTCTTGTTGTCCTTTGCCATTTCGCGCTCGCCCTGAAGAATGTGAATGTCAACTGCGGGCTGATTGTCTGCCGCGGTGGAGAATACCATGCTCTTCTTTACGGGAATGGTGGTGTTTCTCTCAATTATCTTGGTGGTGATATTTCCGAGAGTTTCAACGCCGAGCGAAAGGGGAGTTACGTCGAGAAGAACGATTCCCTTAACGTCGCCCTGCAAAACGCCGCCCTGAATTGCCGCGCCGAGAGCAACGCACTCGTCGGGGTTGATGCCCTTGTGGGGCTCCTTGCCGATATATTCCTTAACTGCCTCCTGAACGGCGGGAATTCTGGTTGAGCCGCCGACGAGGATAACCTTATCTACCTGTGCGGGAGTAAGACCTGCGTCCTTCATAGCCTGCTTTACAGGTATCATTGTAGCCTCAACGAGATCTCTGGTGAGGTCGTTGAACTTTGCTCTGGTAAGAGTCATATCGAGGTGTAAGGGAGTGCCGTTTGCGTCAACCGACATAAAGGGCTGATTGATAGAGGTCTGCTGCATGCCGGAAAGCTCTATCTTTGCCTTCTCTGCGGCGTCCTTAAGACGCTGAAGAGCGATCTTATCCTTCATAAGGTCAACGCCGTTCTCCTTCTTGAATTCCTCTGCGATGTGCTTCATAATTCTGTCATCGAAGTCGTCGCCGCCGAGACGGGTGTTACCGTTGGTTGCCATAACCTCGAAAACGCCGTCGCCAATATCGAGAATAGAAACGTCGAAGGTACCGCCGCCAAGGTCGTAGACCATTATCTTCTGGTCCTTTTCCTTGTCGATGCCGTATGCAAAGGCTGCCGCGGTGGGCTCGTTGATAATTCTCTTTACCTCAAGACCGGCTATCTTGCCCGCGTCCTTGGTTGCCTGACGCTGAGTGTCGGAGAAGTATGCGGGAACGGTGATGACCGCCTCGGTTACCTTCTCGCCGAGATATGCCTCTGCATCAGCCTTGAGCTTCTGAAGCACCATTGCGGAAATTTCCTGGGGAGTATAGCTCTTTCCGTCTACCTCTACCTTATAAGAGGTGCCCATCTCTCTTTTGATGGAGCTTATGGTTCTGTCGGGATTGGTAATTGCCTGACGCTTTGCTATCTGACCGACCATTCTTTCACCGGTCTTTGAAAATGCAACTACCGAGGGGGTGGTTCTTGCGCCTTCGGCGTTTGCGATAACGGTAGGCTCGCCGCCTTCCATAACTGCAACGCATGAGTTGGTTGTGCCTAAGTCGATTCCTATGATCTTTGCCATGATTTTTTCCTCCGTATATTAAATGAATTATTATTTATTTATTCAGTTCGCAACCTTGACCATTGCGTAACGAATTACCTTATCTTTGAGGCGGTAGCCCTTCTGAAAGACCTGAACTATCTCGCCCTCGCCGCAGCTTTCGTCCTCAACGTGCATTATCGCGTTGTGGAGCTCGGGGTTGAAGGGGATATCGGTGGGTATTTCCTCAAGGCCCTGCTTTACAAGCTCGTCGAAAAACATTTTAAGAGCCATTTCTATACCGGCTTTTATGCTTTCGGCGTCGCCCTTGCTGTTTATTGCTCTTTCGATATTATCGGCAAGGGGAAGTATTGCCGACATCGTGGTTGCCTTTGCCGAAAGCTCGATAGCGTCGCGCTCCTTAACGGTGCGCTTTTTGTAGTTATCGTACTCCGCCAAAAGCCTTAAATACTTTTCGTCCCTCGCGGCAAGCTCAAGCAGATATTCCGCTTCCTTGCTCGTCTTTTTCCTTTTGGGCTTTTCGGGCTTTTTTTCGTTTATTTCCTCGTTTGTTACCTTTTCTTCGTCCATTTTACTCTCCTACATTTCAAGCTTTTTCTGTTCCGAGCCGTTTTCCTCGAAAAACGATCTCGTTATCATATCATTCACCGCGTTTGTAAAATAGCCGAGCTTCGGCTTGATGTCGGCGTAGTTCATTCGCTTGGGGCCGAAAACGCAAAGCACGCTCGTAAGCTCTCCTACTTTATATGCCGTTGAGATAACGCTCATTCCCTCGGGCGGCAAAAGTGCGCTGTTTGTTACTATATCAATATTTATTCCGTCGGGCAGATCGAGCGCAAGGCGCGTTATTTTTTCTTCCTCGTTAAGAAGATTTAAGAAAGCCTTTGCCTTCGATACGTCGGAAAATTCGGGATATGAAAATATCTTCGTTTCTCCGCCGACGCTTATATCGTAGCCCATAAGCTCCTTTACCGCTTCCTTTACGGCGGGCATCATTATCATCATCTCGGGGCAGTATTTTCTTACCTCTTTCTCAACCGTGATATACATCTCGGGACGTATCTCCTCGGGAGATGAGAGCGAAAGATGAGTATTCAGAATTCTCGTAAAGACCGCCGCGCTCTCGGCAGATATATCGGAAAGGTTCATAACTATCTTGGTCTTGACCGTTCCCGCCGAGTTTACCGCAAGAAGCGCCGTGAGGTTTTTAGCCGCCGCGACTGCCTCGAAGTGCGAGATAGGCGCCGTCTTTACCGGCGTTACGTTCACCGCCGTGCAGCCCGTAAGCTCGCTTGCCGCCGTGGCAAAGCGCTTCGGAAGGGACGACATATCGGTGGTAAGCTCTCTGACCATCGTGTCGATCTTCTTTTTCTCGTCGCTTTTCAAAACGTCGGGCAGCATAAGGTTTCGCAAAAAGTAGCGGTAGCCCTCAACCGACGGAACTCTTCCCGCCGAGGTATGCGGCTGTGTGAGAAAGCCCATTTCGGAAAGCTCCGACATCTCGTTTCTTATCGTCGCCGAGGAAAGCTCCTCGGGAAAGACCGCCTGAACATTCTTCGAGCCGACAGGCTCACCCGTTGCGATATACTGTTCTATTACCGTTTTGAGCAAGCGCTTTTTTCTTTCAGAAAGCTCCAAGCCGTTCACCTCCGATTTTGGCACTCGCACTCGTCGAGTGCTAACGCATATAATATATAACTATTTTGACGATTTGTCAAGAAAAATATTAGTGAACGAAATATTAAATTTTTGTGTATCCTGCACAGTTTTGCTCTTTTGGCATCTGTTTTTTGACGATTTTGAGCCTTTTTTACTCTTTTTTTTAATTTTTACTTGACATTTTGATTATATAAATGTATAATTGTCGGTGTATCTCGTATGAGAAAAATTTTTTGTTTTCTTAAATCTCGGAAGGAGGGGAACCAGACATGGCAGAAATACATCTCAAAGATAAAGAATCTTTAGACAGCGCATTGCGCCGTTTTAAGAGATCTTGCTCGAAAGACGGTACTCTTTCCGAACTTCGCAAAAGGGAACACTACGAAAAACCCAGCGTGAAGAGAAAGAAGAAGTCCGAAGCTGCAAGAAAGCGTAAATTCAAATAAGAATTTATAAATAAAAGCCACCTTTATAGGTGGCTTTTTGTTTTTGATGACAAAAAATAAAGCACCCGAATTTTCGGGTGCTTTAAAATTTTCGGTTAGTTACCGAGCTTGCCGGTTGCAAGCTTTATGCCGGGGCCCATGGTAGCTGCTACAACACAGCTCTTAATATACTGGCCTTTTGCAGCGGCAGGCTTTGCTTTGATTATAGCGCCCATAAGTGCGTTGAAGTTGTCGTTCAACTTCTCTGCGCCGAAGGAAGCCTTGCCGATGGGGCAGTGGATGATATTGGTCTTGTCAAGACGGTACTCGATCTTACCTGCCTTGATCTCTTTAAGAGCACGGGCAACGTCCATAGTAACGGTGCCGGTCTTGGGGTTAGGCATTAAGCCCTTGGGGCCGAATACTTTACCGAGTCTACCTACAACGCCCATCATATCGGGAGTTGCAACGACTACGTCGTAATCGAACCAGTTTTCGTTCTGTACCTTTGCTACGAGCTCTTCTGCTCCAACAAAGTCTGCTCCGGCTTCCATAGCTTCTTTAGCCTTATCGCCTTTTGCAAATACAAGAACCTTTACAGTCTTGCCGGTTCCGTGAGGAAGCACGATGGTGCCTCTTACCTGCTGATCGGCATGACGGGAGTCAACACCGAGTCTTACGTGGACTTCGAGTGTTTCATCAAATTTAGCTTTTGCTGTTTGAACGGCAAGCGCAATGCCCTCTGCGGGCTCGTAAAGCTTAGCTTTTTCGATAAGCTTTGCGCTGTCCTGATAATTCTTTCCTCGTTTCATGTCTTTCTTTCTCCTAAATTAGTGGTTTTTCGGATAAATCCTCCCACGTGCACGGGATGCGAAGATTAGTCTTTAACCGTTACACCCATGCTTCTCGCCGTGCCGGCGATCATGCTCATAGCCGTTTCGAGGCTTGCAGCAGTAAGGTCGGGCATTTTGGTCTTTGCGATTTCTTCGATCTGAGCCTTGGTGAGTGAGGCGACCTTAGTCTTGTTAGGTACGCCGGAGCCGCTCTGAATGTTGCAGGCTTTTTTAATAAGCTCTGATACGGGCGGAGTTTTGGTTACGAAGGAGAAGGAACGGTCGGCATATACTGTGATGACGACGGGGATGATAAAACCTACGTCGTTCTTGGTCCTTTCGTTAAATTCCTTTGTGAATGCCATAATGTTTACACCGTGCTGGCCGAGTGCAGGTCCAACGGGCGGTGCGGGAGTGGCTTTTCCTGCGGGGATCTGAAGTTTAATGTATCCCACGATTTTCTGTGCCATGAATAACACCTCCTTAGATATTCAAGTGTGGTAAACGGCGAAAGGCATTAAAATTTTACCTCTCTCCCACTGCGGAAGCATCCGCTTCCGGATCATTAATGCGATTGCTCGCCTTAATAACACGATTATTTTTCGATGGCGGCGACCTCGCCGAGCTTAAGGTCTACGGGAGTTTCTCTTCCGAACATCGAAACGATTACCTTAACGAAATCGTTATCGATATCGAGAGTGTCAACTACACCCACGAATCCCTCGAGAGGACCGGTGAGCACCTTGACCTCGTCGCCGACGGCGTAGCTTACGCTTACTACCATCTTCTCAACGCCCATTGCCTGAATTTCCTTTTCGGTAAGCGGAACGGGACGTGAATTGGGGCCTACAAAGCCCGTAACTCCGCGAATGTTGCGAACCAGATACCAGCTTTCGGGAGTGAGCACCATTTTAACGAGAACGTAGCCGGGAAAGAGCTTGTGCTCGGTTTCCTTGCGGTCTCCGTTTTCCTTGGTCTCAACTACCGTTTCGGTGGGAACGCGAACGTCGCAGATCGCGCCGTCGAGCTTTTTGCTCTCGACGAACTTTTCAAGGCTTCCTTTTACCTTGTTTTCATAACCCGAATAGGTATGGATTACATACCATAATGCTCCATCCATTATACAAACTCCAGTCTTGCGCTGACGCTCTTAAAATATTGCCTGCAGCAAAATGATGAGCTCACCGTAGAGCCATGCAAGCAACCAGTTGAGTCCGCCAAGAACAACTGCGGATACCACAACCGCTACGAGAACGATTACGCTGTTTTTGAGAATCTGCTTGGGTGTGGGCCATGTAATCTTCTTGATCTCGGAGAAAAGTTCCTTGAAATAGTTTTTCATTCTCACAAAGATATTGGGTTTCTTTGCGGTAGCATTTTTATCTGCCATTTGCTTTCCTCCTTACTTCGTTTCGCGATGAAGGGTGTGTTTCTTGCAGAAGCGGCAATACTTGTTGAGCTCCACTCTGTCGGGTGTGTTTTTCTTGTTCTTCATCGTGTCGAAGTTTCTCTGCTTGCACTCGGTGCAAGCCAATGTGATTTTAACTCTCATGTCGGCACCTCCTAATCTGAGCCTCCCTGATACTTTTCGTAATTTGCGATCAAAAAAATAACCATCCGAAAAGATAGGTATTGATACTATACCACATAATTTTAAATTTTGCAAGTCTTTTTTTAAAAAACTCCTATTTTTCCGAAAAATATTGCCTAAACACCTCTTTTATGGTAAAATATTGATGTATGCGCAAACAGCATTTTTCAAAAAACGTTACGGAGTTGATTTTTTGTGAGAGATTATGCAAAGGAAACCGAAAAGAGAGTAGCTTTTATTAAAGACCTTCTTGCCAAAACGGGCGCGAAGGGAATAGTTTTCGGAAACAGCGGCGGTAAGGACAGCGCCCTCGTGGGCATTCTTTGCAAAAAAGCCACCGAAAACGTTCTGGGCGTTATTATGCCCTGCGAATCGAAGAGAAACTTCACGATTGACGCCGACGACGGCAGAGAGGTTGCTGAAAAATTTAACATCGCGACCGCCGTTATCGACCTCACCGAAGCCAAAAGGGCAGAGCTTGCCGCGATCTCCTCAATATGTGAGGTCACCAAGGAGGCAAACGTCAATATCGCGCCCCGCCTTCGTATGACGGCGCTTTACGCGATAGGTCAGTCGAAGGGCTACCTCGTTGCCGGAACCGACAACAGAAGCGAGATACATATGGGCTACTACACCAAATGGGGCGACGGCGCCTACGATTTCAACCCCATTTCCGACCTTGCCGTATGCGAGGTATATGAATTTCTGGAGTACCTCGGCGCGCCCGAGTCGATAATCAAAAAAGCCCCCTCGGCGGGACTTTTCGAGGGGCAGACCGACGAACAGGAGATGGGCGTTACCTACGCCGCGATAGACTCTTATCTGTTAAAGGGCGAGTGCGATGCGCGCGATCTCGAGGTCATCGAGCGCTACCACAGAAGAAGCCGGCACAAGAGAGAGCCGATAGTCACCTACGAGTCTTGGGCTTCAAAACAGTGATTTTTTGCAAATTGAGCCGCTTTTTATAAAAATTTCGTTAAAAATTTGCGGTTTTTTTGCAAAACCGCTTGACAAAACCGCCATTTATCTCTATTATATTATGCGGTACTTAATAGATATATATTATTATCATCATTTAGATATGGAGAGAACACAATGTTAAACACCGAAAAGAAAATGGAAAAGATAGTTGCTCTTTGCAAGGGCAGAGGTCTTATCTACGCAGGCTCCGAGATATACGGCGGCCTTGCAAACACCTGGGACTACGGTCCTTTGGGCGTTGAGCTTAAAAACAACATCAAAAAGGCGTGGTGGAAGAAGTTCGTTCAGGAATCCCCCTTAAACGTCGGACTTGACTGCGCTATTCTTATGAATCCCGAGACCTGGGTGGCATCGGGTCACGTCGGCGGCTTCTCCGATCCTCTTATGGACTGTAAGGAGTGTCATTCACGTCACAGAGCCGATAAGCTCATCGAGGATACCGGCGTTATGTGTGCAGGCTGGTCCAACGAGCAGATGCTTCAGTATATAAAGGATAACAATATAGTTTGTCCCGACTGCGGCAAGAGCAACTTCACCGACATAAGAAAATTCAACCTTATGTTCAAGACCTTCCAGGGCGTTACCGAGGATAACAGAAACGAGATATATCTCCGTCCCGAAACGGCACAGGGTATCTTCGTAAACTTCCAGAACGTTCAGAGGACCTCGAGAAAGAAGATCCCCTTCGGCATCGGTCAGATAGGTAAATCCTTCAGAAACGAGATAACTCCCGGAAACTTCATTTTCCGCGTGCGCGAGTTTGAGCAGATGGAGCTTGAATTCTTCTGCAAGCCCGGCACCGATCTCGAGTGGTTTGATTACTGGAGAGGCTTCTGCCGCGATTGGCTTCTTGCCATCGGTCTTAAGGAGGAGAATTTGCGCCTTCGCGATCACGATAAGGATGAGCTTTGCTTCTACTCCAAGGCAACCACCGACTTTGAGTTCCTCTTCCCCTTCGGCTGGGGCGAGCTCTGGGGCGTTGCCGACAGAACCGACTACGACCTTACCCAGCACCAGAACCATTCGGGCAAGGATATGACCTATTTCGATCCCGAGACCAACGAGCGCTACGTCCCCTACGTAATCGAGCCCTCTTTGGGTGTTGAGAGAAGCGTTTTGGCAGTTTTGTGCGACGCCTACGACGAAGAGGTTATCGACGCCGAAAAGAACGACGTAAGAACCGTTTTGCGCTTCAATCCCGCACTTGCTCCCGTTAAGGCAGCGATCCTTCCCCTTTCCAAAAAGCTCTCCGAGCAGGCAACCGCGATCTATGCAGACCTTGCAAAGCATTTCAACGTTGAATACGACGAGGCAGGCTCTATCGGTAAGCGTTATCGCCGTCAGGACGAGATAGGAACTCCCTTCTGCATCACCGTCGACTTCGACACCGAAACAGACGGCGCAGTTACCGTCCGTGACCGCGACAGCATGGAGCAGGTAAGAATTCCCGTTTCCGAGCTTAAAGCTTACATTGAGGAAAAGATCGCGTTCTGATGATAAACATCGTTTTGGTCGAGCCCGAGATACCGCAAAATACGG
Source organism: Clostridia bacterium (assembly GCA_017504945.1). Lineage (GTDB taxonomy): Bacteria > Bacillota > Clostridia > Oscillospirales > RGIG5299 > RGIG5299. The sequence goes on along the minus strand of JAFVQJ010000002.1, from coordinate 31,724 downwards.
GCAACATTGCGCGAAGCTGTGCCTGCACCGGCGCAAGGCTCCATCTCGTAAAGCCGATGGGCTTTGAGATAGACGATAAAAAATTAAAGCGCGCCGGTCTTGATTATTGGGACAAGCTCGATATAACCTATTACGACTCCCTTTCCGATTTTCTCGAAAAAACAAAAGGAAAGCCCCGATTTTTCCTCTCAACCAAGGGAAGAAAAACTCATTCCGATGTCGTTTACCCCGACGATTTCTATATAATCTTCGGTAAAGAAACGAAGGGACTTCCCGAGGAGCTTTTAAAGGATAATCCCGATAACACTCTCCGAATTCCCATGAGAAACACTCTTCGGAGTTTAAATCTTTCAAACTCCGTTGCGATAGTTCTTTACGAGGCGCTTCGCCAGAGAGATTACGAGGGACTTCTTGAAAAGGGCGAGCTTACTCAATTTGATTGGTAATAATTTATTTTATATAAGGTATATAAAAAGGAGTAATAACAATGAATTACAACAAGAAAACAGTAGAAGACATTGAAGTTAAGGGCAAAAAGGTCCTTGCACGCTGCGATTTCAACGTTCCTCTTAAGGACGGCGTTATCACCGACGATAAGAGAATCGTCGAGGCTCTTCCCACCATCAAATATCTCTCCGACAACGGCGCGAAGCTCATTCTCTGCTCCCACATGGGCAGACCGAAGGGCGAATTCAATATGAAGTATTCTCTTGCACCCGTTGCGGCACGTCTTTCCGAGCTTTTGGGTAAAGAGGTCGCTCTTGCAGCCGACGTTATAGGCGACGATGCAAAGGCAAAGGCAGCCGCTTTGAAGGACGGCGACGTTATGCTTATTGAAAACGTCCGTTTCCACAAGGAAGAGGAAAAGAACGATCCCGAATTTTCAAAGGCTTTGGCTTCTCTTGCAGAAATCTACGTTAACGACGCATTCGGCACCGCTCACAGAGCGCACTCCTCAACCGCAGGCGTTGCAGATTATCTTCCCGCAGTTTGCGGCTACCTCATTCAGAAGGAGATCAAGATCATGGGCGACGCTCTTAACGATCCCAAGCGTCCCTTCGTTGCGATCCTCGGCGGCGCAAAGGTAAGCGATAAGATAGGCGTTATCACCAACCTTCTCGAAAAGGTAGACACCCTCATCGTAGGCGGCGGTATGGCTTACACCTTCCTTAAATCTCTCGGTCACCACATCGGCACTTCTCTTTGCGAGGAGGATAAGATCGAGCTTGCAAAGGGTCTTATGGACAAGGCAAAGGAAAAGGGCGTAAACTTCCTTATTCCCGTTGACAACGTAGTTGCAACCGAATACAACGAGAACTCCGAATTCAAGGTAATCAATTCCGACGAGATCCCCGACGGCTGGATGGGTCTTGACATCGGTCCCAAGACCTCCAAGATCTTTTCCGACGCTATTCTCGGCGCAGGCACGGTAGTATGGAACGGACCCATGGGCGTTAGCGAGTGGGCAAACTTCGCAAACGGCACCATTTCCGTTGCAAAGGCAGTTGCAGAGAGCGGCGCTATCTCCATCATCGGCGGCGGCGACTCCGCAGCGGCAGTTCAGAAGCTCGGCTTTGCAGACAAGATGACTCACATCTCCACCGGCGGCGGCGCATCTCTCGAATTCCTCGAGGGTCTTGAGCTTCCCGGCATCGCTTGCTTAAACGACAAATAAGCTTAAAGAAAACAAAATAAAAATTACCGCTTCTGCTTGCTTTTTTGGCAAGCAGAAGGCGCGTAAAAAGACAGAAAGGTATTTATACAATGAGAAAGACCGTTATTGCAGGAAACTGGAAAATGAATAAGACCGCCTCCGAGGCAGACAGCTTCTTAAAGGAGCTTGCTCCCCTCGTTAAAGGCGCAAAATGCACCGTTATCGCGTGCGTTCCCTTCACCGATCTCACCGCCGCAGTCAAGGCTGCAAAGCGCACCAACATAAAGATCGGCGCACAGAACCTTCACTTTGAAAAATCGGGCGCATTCACCGGCGAGATATCGGCAGATATGCTTGTTAACCTCGGCGTTGAATACGTAATCATCGGCCACTCCGAAAGACGTCAGTATTTCAACGAGACCGACGAGACCGTTAACCTCAAGATAAAAGCCGCTTTGGCAGCGGGCTTAAAGCCCATCGTCTGCGTAGGCGAGCTTCTCTCCGAGAGAGAGGACGATATCACCGCAGAGGTGCTTCGCCGTCAGATAAAGATCGCCTTCAAGGGCGTTTCGGCTGACGAGGCAAAAGGCATAATCGTTGCATACGAGCCCGTTTGGGCGATCGGCACCGGCAAGACCGCAACGAGCGAGCAGGCTGACGAGGCTTGCGGCGTTATCCGCTCCTGCATTGCTTCTCTCTACGGCAAGGCAGTTGCAAACAAGGTAGTTATCCAGTACGGTGGCTCTATGAACGCCAAAAACGCCGAAGAGCTTCTCTCAAAGCCCAACGTTGACGGCGGACTTATCGGCGGAGCCTCCTTAAAGAGCGCAGACTTCTCAATAATCGTTGCCGCAGCTGCAAAATAAGCTGTAATATCAGTTACTGAAAGGATCAAATCAGATAAAATGAAAAGACCATTGGTTCTCACGATACTCGACGGCTTCGGCATTGCGCCCGAAGGCAAGGGCAACGCCATAAATGCAAAGACCACCCCCAATATCGATAAAATATTCAAAAGCAATCCCACCACGCAGATACACGCTTCGGGTATGGACGTAGGTCTTCCCGAGGGTCAGATGGGCAACAGCGAGGTAGGACACACCAACATCGGCGCAGGCAGAATAGTTTATCAGGAGCTTACGAGAATATCAAAGTCTATCAAAGACGGCGATTTCTTTGAAAATCCCGCATTTTTGGGCGCTGCCGAAAACTGCAAAAGGAACGGCTCTGCCCTTCACGTTATGGGACTTTTGTCCGACGGCGGCGTTCACTCCCACAACACCCACCTTTACGGTCTTCTTGATTTTGCAAAAAAGCAGGGTCTTGAGAAGGTATATATCCACTGCTTTATGGACGGACGTGACGTTCCTCCCACCTCGGGCGAGAATTACGTTGACGAGCTTATAAAGGTAACTGCCGAGAAGAATATCGGCAAGATCGCCACCATCTCGGGCAGATATTACGCTATGGACCGCGAAAAGCGTTTCGAGCGCGTTAAGAGAGTTTACGATGCAATGGTCTTTGGCGAGGGCATAAAGGCTTCCGCCGCAGACGTTTGCCGCGAAAGCTACAAGAACGATATTACCGACGAGTTTATCGTCCCCACCGTGTGTGAGGAGAACGCGACCGTTAAAAACGGCGACTCGGTGATCTTCTTTAACTTCCGTCCCGACCGCGCAAGAGAGATAACCCGCGCCTTCGTCGATCCCCGCTTCGACGGCTTTGAAAGAGCAAAGCAGCTTGATCTCTACTACGTTTGCATGACGCAGTACGACGCCACTATGCCGAACGTTGAGATAGCCTACAAGCCCCAATCTCTCGATCTCCCCTTGGGCGCTATTGTAAGTCAGCACGGTCTTACCCAGCTTCGCATCGCAGAATACACCAAATACGCTCACGTTACCTTCTTCTTAAACGGCGGCGTTGAGACCATTTACAGCGGCGAGGACAGAATACTTATAGATTCTCCCGACGTTGCGACCTACGACTTAAAGCCCGAAATGAGCGCCTACGAGGTATGCGATACCGTTTGCGAAAAGATCACTGCGAGAAGCTACGATTTCATCGTTATCAACTTCGCAAACTGCGATATGGTCGGTCACACCGGCGTCTACGAGGCAGCTGAAAAGGCTGTTATCGCAGTTGACGAGTGCGTGCAGAAGGTCTACGAGGCAGTTAAGTCGGTCGACGGCATTATGGTAATCACCGCAGACCACGGCAACGCCGAAAAGATGCTCGAGCCCGACGGAGTTTCGCCCTTCACCGCTCACACCACCAACGTAGTTCCCTTCTCTGTGGTAAACTACCCCTGCAAATTGAAGGAAACCGGCAGACTTGCCGACATCGCCCCCACCGTGCTTGAGATCCTCTCGATCGACAAGCCCTCGGTAATGGACGGCGAAAGCCTTATTTCAAAGGAATAAAGATAGATATAAATATAGATAAAAGCAGGCAAAAATATTTTTGCCTGCTTTTATTTTTCTCAAAAAATATATTGACAACACAATCAGTTTATGTTATAATAAGTGTGATATCAGAGATAGCACACTTTGAAAGGAGGAGGGCGCTGTTGTTTATAATTGACCACTCGTCACAAACGCCTATATACGAGCAGATAAAGCGCCAGATATTAGCGCTTGTTTCGGCGGGCGTTTTGAAGGAAGGCGATAAACTTCCGTCCTTACGCGTTTTGTCCTCGGAGCTTCATCTTAATATAAACACCGTGAAAAAAGTTTTTTCCGAGCTTGAAGCAGACGGAGTAATTACAACCGTGGTTGGAAGCGGCAGCTACCTTTCCGCCACAGCCTACCGAAACCCCGCAGTAATTTCAAAAGCGCAAAACGACCTGTCTTGCGCCGTATTGGCGGCTCTCTCCTACGGTATGACAGAGGAAGAGATAATCGAAACGGTAAAGAAAGCCTGTTTGAAAGGAGAATTAAAATGATAAAGATAAAATCTGTTTCAAAATCGTTTGATGATCTTAAGGTCTTGGAAAATATCAGCCTTGAAATAGCCGACGGCACCGTTTACGGACTTATTGGCTTAAACGGTGCAGGAAAAACCACCCTTTTGAATATTATTTCGGGACTTTACCGCGCCGACAGCGGCGAAGTAACGGTATCGTGCGGCGAAGATGAGCAGCCCGTTTTTGACAATCCCTATTTCAAGCAAAGATGCTTCTATCTCACCGACGACCCTTATTTTATTCGTCATTCAACCCTGAACGGAATGAAAGAATTTTACAAATGCGTCTATCCAAACTGGAGCGATAAGGCTTTTGACAGGCTCGTTTCACTTTTTGGCTTAAAGCCGTTTACCCGAATTTCAGATCTGTCAAAGGGAATGAGGAAAAAGGCGTTTCTTATTCTTGCTCTTTCCTCAAAAGCGGAATATATTTTGCTTGACGAGATATTCGACGGTATCGACCCCGCGGCGCGCATTACCGTGAGAGATCTTTTAAACGAATACGTTATGGAAACGGGCTTTACCGTTATGATCTCATCGCACGATCTTTACGAGGTCGAGAGGATATGCGACACGGTGGGTGTTTTAAGTGGCAGACGTCTGCTTTACAGCGACGAGATCTTCGCCCTTAAAAATTCCGTTTTCCGTTACAGCATTGGCTTTTCTACCGCGCCCGCCGAAAATTATACTCTCGGTATAAACTGCAAAAACCTAAGCGTTATCGGCAACGTTCTTTCCTTTGACAGCAACGAAAGCAGAGATAAAATCGAAAAAACACTTTCGGCTCACGCCGAAATACTGCTTTTCGAGGCATCATCTCTTACCTTAAGCGAAATTTTCAAATACGAAACGGAGGAGGATAAAAATGAAGTTTGCAATATCTTCTCATAAAAGATTTGACCGCACCGGTATTTTGGAAAACGCAAAAACGCTTTGGTGGATACCTATTTTGAATTTACTGGTAATGACCTTTTTGATTCCTATAACAAACCGTACACCCCGCTTTATTGAAAACATAACAACTCCGGGGCCATTTGATCTTTATAACGATCAGATTGCCGCGCTTTTTCCCTTCGTTTTTGTTATACTTGCTTTAATTACAGCAGCTTGTTCGTTTTCTTTCCTCTTTAACAAAAGACACCAGACCGCAATGCTCATAACCGGCGGCAAAAGATCCGCGCTTTTTATCTCCCGCTATCTTTACGGTCTTTTATCACTTGTTTTGCCGATAATTATTGCAATGTCAGCAACCGTTTTAAAAGTAGTTATAATTTCAAAGCCCGACCCGACTATATGGAGTGACAGCCTTGAAATTACCGCCGCAATGGTTTCCATGACCTTTGCAGTCTATTCCGTTTCTGTGCTTGTTGCCGCTATCGTTGGACGCAAAACCGAGTTTTTTTCATTCGGCATATTTTTAACCGTTTCCACCTTAGCTCTGTTTTTTGCCCTCAACAATATAACAGTAGTATATTTAAGCGGCGCAAATCTAAGCCACTCACCTGATATTTTCGGTTTTTCGATCAACTTTTTAACCGTAAGCGACTTTTTACTGATTACTGCACGTTATTCACTTCTCACGGTGTTTGCAAACGACTTTATCGAATTTGCGCAATTTGGTTTTTCCTATTCGTCTTCCAATCCCCCAATCCCGGTACATTCGGTTGATCTTTGGTTGGTTTTGCTCCTTTTTGCCATAGGTATTGCAGCCTTTTTTGCCGCACTTTTTGCCTTTTGCAAAAGGAACGCCGAGATAGCCGAAAAGCCAAATGCCTGCAAGCCTCTTTCGATAGCCTTTTCCGTTATAATTTCGTTTGCGCTTGCTTCTGTATTGCTTCTGATTGAAACAAACCACTTTATTCGTTTGTTAATTTTTACAGCCGCATTTTTCATTTTTTATTTTTTGCTTTACGGACTTTGCAGCGCCTCTATTTATAAGTTTTGGAAAGGCTTTAAAGCTCCCGTTATTTCTGTTTTGGTTATCTTTGCAATTATCGCTTCAATGTTTTTTGGATTTTTTGGTTTTTCCTCTTACCGTCCTGAGTTAAATGAAGTTGTAAAAGCAGAGGTTTCCTCAGTCGGCAAAGACTCCTTTGCAGTTACCCTTTACACGAACGAAGAAATTTCAAAGCTTTTAAAATTCCACAAACTTGCAGCAGAAGAAAAAATCCCCTATATCCGTTTCTCCTACTATTCCAATTTCAATTTAAGCTATCACGTTAAAATAACCTACCATTTGGAAAACGGTAAAACAGTAACAAGATATTACAGGGTTTCGGATTCTTCGCTTACAACGGCCCTTCTTGCCATTGAGCGTGACGAAATTATTTACGACACGGAGCGCTTTGACCCAAAGCGTCCCATGCTTGACCTCCCCTCAAAAAGAGAGGCACTCGAAGCACTCAAGGCAGGCATGACCTACGAAGAAATCGTTTCGGCAATAGGAAAAGCCCAAGGCGACGTGGGTTGGGGAACCATTATCTACTATTATAAGCTTATTGGCGGCGAATCTATGTATCTTCATATGGTTAACGGCAAGCTATCCGCTATTTCAATCAACGCACTTTATATGCCACTATAAACTAAAAACCTCCGCTTTTGCGGAGGTTTTATATTTGTATTTATTTATCAGCCGTTAATGCTCTGATACCACTCGTTTACCTCGCGGGTAACGTCGTCGCCGCCGATGTTCTTCCATTCGGTAACGAATACGTCGAAATAATCAAGGGGCTGCTCGCCTACGAGTATCTGTCCCAGACCGCTTATCTCAATGGTGTCGAGATCTACCTGATGGGTAGCCATCGTGGCGGTGGGAACGGAAACGAACTTGTTCTGAACGTAGAGATCGTTTTCAAAGAAAAGACCCTGAAGCTTCTGAACGCCGTTTATTCCGTAAAGGAGAGCGTATCCGCGATAGCTTTCTCTGCCGTTTTCCTCATATTCCTTTACCCAGTCGTAGAGCATAAGCTGAAGCTGAGTATCGAGCATATCTCTGTCGTTTGCAATGAGTGCCTCTTCAACGAGCACCGCGTTGTTGTAGTTTCTTGAGGGATAGTCCTCCTGAACGACGGGAGCGTAGTTGTAGGCGTGAACAGAGCCGTCCTCAATGGTGAAATACTGATGGTAAAGATCCATATCGTTTGAAGCAAGGTCGGTCATATGAAGCATAAAGTTGTTGAGCTTAATGAGGACCTCGGGATATTTGAATTCCTTACTTGCAACGTAATATCTGTACGAGTTGGTGCCTGCAACGACCGCCGCAGTCTCACCGTCCTCGGTGAAGGCGGGAACGACCGCTATCTTTGCATCGGGATTTCTCTTATAGAGGTTTGTGAGGGTGAGTATCGAGTTTGTCTGACCGATAACGATACCCGTCTTGCCGGTCATAAAATCGCCCGAAATATTTGCGCCCGAAGAGGGAGCGTAATCTACCCAACCGGACTTTATCATATGGGAAAGTCTGTCAAGAGGCTTTCTCATCTCGTCGCCGATAGCGCCGTAGTAAAGCTTTCCGTTATCGTCCTCTACCCAGATGTTCGGGTAGGCTCCGTAGCCGTTGAAATAAGCATCGAGCTCGGTGGACTGAATGGAGTTTACCGTCATACCGAAGGTATCGTCCTCACCGTTACCGTCGGGGTCGTTTTTGGCAAATGCCTCGATTACCGCCTCAAGCTCGCTGTAATTGGAGGGAGTCTGAAGGTTTAAGTTGTCGAGCCAGTCCTGACGGATATAGTAAAAGGTCTTTGCAGTACCCTCGCCTGCCGCTACCTGACAGATAGCGTAGGTCTTGCCGTCGAAGGTTGCGGGGTAGAATATCTCGGGACCCGCGAGTGCGTAAAGCTCCTTTGCCGCCTCCGACATATACTGCTCCATAACGTCGTCAAGCGGTGCGACGATATCGTTTGCATGGAGAGCCTGAAGTGAGAGATATGCGCCCTCGCCTGCGCTGATATCGACGATATTGGGAATAGAGCCCTCAAGAATCGCATTGCTCAAGCGCTCAACGTAAAGTCCGTAGTCGTTAAGCGACCACTCGACTCTTATTTTAACGCCGAGCTGCTCCTTGATAATGTCGAACCAGCCGTTTTCGGTAAGGCTCCAGCCCATTTTGGTAAGATTTGCCTCGTCAGATGCCCAATAAGGTCTTGCATAGGAAACGGTTATTGCGGGAGTATAGGCACCCAAAGGGCCCTCTCCGACCGTTACCTTCTCGCCGCCGCAAGCAGAGAGCATTGCAAGAGACGATAAAAGCATCAACACTGCGAAAAATACCGCTATTGCTTTTTTCATTTTGATCGGTCCTTTCATACACTTTTGGTTTGTGTTTAAAGTATAACCGATTAAATGTTATTTGTCAAGCAAAATCGTCAAAAAACGTGCATTTTTTAAAAGTTTGTTAAACAAATAACAATCTGCCCTCTGATTTCTTGACAATATTGCTCGAATTATGTATAATGAAATTACATCAATAAAGGAAGTGATATTATGAACACAGGTAACAAAAAAGGCGCGGCTGTCGCCGTAACGGTGATTTCTCTTATTTTATGGACAGGTTTGCCCGTTTATGTCGGCATATCAATTTTCGTTCTCAATAATTTCGATCCGGGCAAGTTGCTTATTGCAATGATTGCCACTCTACTCGCAATGTTGTTTTTCAGCGTCGGCTCCTTCTTTGCTCCCGTTTTTCTCGCCACGATGCAAAAAAGCAGAAAAACCGAGTGGGTTTATATTATCGCGACGCTTTTAAACGTGATCACCGTAGTCTTCTGGGCTTTTTATCAGTCTTCTCTGCATATTGACGAAAATGCAACGGGCGGATTGTTTGGTCCGCCGGAAGTCTGGGCAGAGCTTGGCTCGGGCTTGATTACCCTTCTTTTCGGTGGGCTGTTAATGCTATCCGTGTGGTATCTCCTTATTTCTCTCGTTCAGCTTCTTGTTTACCGCGGCATTTACGGATATGAATTCAAGCTTCAAAGAAAGCCGTGCACCCTTTCGATAATCGTATTTTCGGCGCTGTCTGCCGCTTCGCTTGCAGGCTCCGTTATAAGATTTATAACCGTTTTACCCGAAAGGCCCACCGTCAGTGAGGCTTTGGCGACGTTTGCCGCCGCGGGCGCGATTTTGATCACCGTTATCTCAATTACGGTTTGGTTTTTTATAAATAAAAAGCCGCTTGCCGTTTCGCTTGCAATAATTTCACCGATACAAACTATCGCCATCGGTCTTTCCATATTTGCAAAGGTAAATCACGACGGCTTCTTTATGGTAGCGTTTACCGTCTTGCCGATTTTGGCAATCTTGCTTTCTTATTTTGTTTCCGCCCTTTTTAAAAAGAAGAAGGCGTAAATCAAAAATAAAAAATCCCGCTTTTGAAAGCGGGATTTTTCTTTTATTCAACAGTTACCGATTTTGCGAGATTTCTGGGCTTATCAACGTCGCATCCGCGTTCTATTGAAACGTAATATGCAAAAAGCTGAAGCGGAATTATTGCAAGAATAGGCATTATCGCCTCGTGAATTGCAGGAAGAGCGATCTTATCCTTATAGAAGCCGCCGACGTCGTCAAACTGGGTTACGAAGATAACGTCCGCTCCTCTGGAGGTAACCTCCTTGATATTGCTTACCGTCTTTTCAAACATTGCCTCGGTGGTGGCAACCGCAACGACCGGAACGCCCTCGCTTATAAGCGAGATAGTGCCGTGCTTAAGCTCGCCTGCGGCATACGCCTCGGAGTGCATATAAGATATCTCCTTAAGCTTTAAGGAGCCCTCACAGCAAAGAGCGCTGTCCTGTCCTCTGCCGATGAAGAACATATCTCTCGCCTCGAAATATTCCTTTGCAAGCTCCTTGTAATGCTCCTCGTTTTCAAGCACCTTTTTTGCCGCCTCGGGAAGAAGCTTTAGCGCCTCAACTATGGCGTTGTAATCGGCGGTGCCGATAGTGCCTCTGTCTGCCGCGAGGCGAAGACCGAGAAGATAAAGCACAGATACCTGTGCGGTGTACGCCTTGGTGGTGGCAACCGCAATTTCAGGGCCTGCGTTGGTGTAAATAACGGTGTCTGCCGCTCTTGCTATTGAAGAGCCCACGACGTTTACTATGCCGACAGTGGGAATATTTAGCTCCTTTGCAAGCTTTATAACGGCAAGGCTGTCTGCCGTTTCGCCCGACTGCGAGATAAGCACGATAACGTCGCCCTCGCCGAGAACGGGGTTTGCATAGCGGAATTCCGAAGCTATTTCAACCGAAACGGGCACGCGCGCATATTTTTCAATAAACGCCTTACCCAAAAGTCCCGCGTGCATTGCGCTGCCGCAGCCGACGATATGTATGCGCTTTATATAAGAGGTGTCCTTAAGCTCGTTTTTAAGGATATTTCCCGCCTCGTCGATACGGGGGAATACCGTATCCTTAAGAGTCTTGGGCTGCTCGTGCATCTCCTTGAGCATAAAGTGGGGATATCCGCCCTTTTCTGCCGCCTCAACGTCCCACGAGGCAGTGAGAAGCTCCTTTTTGTGCTCCGCAAGGGTTGCATCGCAGAACGACACGGTGCCGTCCCTCACTATTGCAAGCTCGCCCTCGTCAAGCAAATAGTAATCTCTCGTTTCCGAAAGAAATGCGGGAATATCGGAGGCAATTATTACCTCGTCCTTGCCTACGCCGATGACCAAGGGGCTATCCTTTCTTATGGCGTAGATGGTGTTGGGGATATCGTCAAACATTACGCCGAGAGCATAGGAGCCGCGAATTACCGCCGTAGTCTTGTAGATGGCTTCAATGGGATCCTCCTCATAAAAGCGGTCTATAAGCGCAACGACAACCTCGGTGTCGGTATCGGAAAGAAATACCTTGCCTTCTGCAATAAGCTCTTCCTTAAGCTGCATATAGTTTTCAATAATGCCGTTATGGACAAGAGTTACTCTACCGCTTCTGTGGGGATGCGAATTTGCATCGGAGGGCTCGCCGTGGGTAGCCCAACGGGTATGACCGATGCCCGCGTTTCCCGAAAGTCCCTTATTGGCAAGCTTTTCCTCCAAAATGGCAAGCCTGCCCTTTGATTTTACCATTTCAACGGTGCCGTCAGCCTTGCAAACGGCAATACCTGCCGAGTCGTAGCCTCTGTATTCGAGCTTGGAAAGGCCCGACGTAAGCAAGCCCACCGCATCTCTTTTTCCGCTGTAACCAACAATTCCGCACATAAAAAAATCCACCTTTCTTTTTTCAGGCAAGAACAACAAAGCCTGCCTTTGAAAAGTGCGTTTTTCAAAGGCGTGCTTCACTTGCCGCGGGGCTTTGCCCCAAAGCTAAGGTGAATGCAAAAGGCGCGACAGCAGGATCTGTTGCTTTCTCGCGAAAGTTTTTGCCTCTGTCTGACGATTGCCTCAAACCGCAGGACCATCCGCCGAAAATTTCGATAAGTCCCGTCCTCGTCCTCCGCAAGAGCGGAGCCGGCGCTTGATAAATTAAATTTTGCATTCACTTGTTATATAGTATAGCACAATTTTTAAATTATGTCAACAAATATAAAAAACGGGCAGTTTTACCTGCCCGTTTACATTTTTTAAGCCAATCTCTTAAATACCTTAAGAGCGTTTTTGGAAAAGATCTTTTCCTTTGCCTCGTCGGAAATATTGGCGCCGAGCACCATACCGAGCTGTGCGGAAAAGTCGAACCAGAAAACGTCGGTTCCGTAGATGACCTTATCCTCACCGCCGTTGTTTACGAGGTACTCAACGACGCCGTACTCAAACGGGTCGCCGGCAATGTCGAGGTATGCGTTTGCATATTTTGCAGCCAAAGCCGCCGCCTCTCTTACGCCCTCGGTTCTTCCGCCCGAATGACCGAATATGAAATCGACATCGGGATACTCCTTGATATATTTCTCAAAGAGACCGGGAACTGCGAATTTCTGACGGGGATTATAGTCGGAGAGAGCCCATGTGTGCGACATAATGGGAAGATCGTATTTCTTTGCGATCTCCCAAACGGGACGGTAGCTCTCGTCGTCTGCAAAGATGTGGTGCATTGAGGGATGAATCTTTATTCCCACGAATGCAGGGTCATCGTGATACTTTTCAATTACCTCAAGGCATTTTTCCATATGCTTGGGGTTATAGTTAAAGAAGTTTACTATTTTCTTATTTGATATCTTGTAGAGATATTTGCTTTTTTCAATGCCGCGATCGTAATCGGGCACCTCAAGGCCGTAATAGTCGGCGTTGATAACTACGTCGATGTTAAGCTCTTCCATTCTCTTGAGGAGATTTTCAACCGAGGGGTCGAAGCAAAGGAAGTCCGTTATCTCTCCAATGTGTGCGTGTGCGTCTATTATCATTTTTTACACCATTCCTTCTGTTATTGTCTTATTTTGCTATCGTATTTGATTTCTCCGCCGACGCGTAACACGTCGGCGGAGATCGGTTATTATTCTACAAGACCGGTTCTTTCAACAGACTGAACGAACTGCTTCTGTAAGAACATAAACATTACGATAAGGGGTGTAAGAGTAATGAAGCTGCCCGCCATAACCGTTGCGGTATTTATAATATCGTCGTCGGTAACGGGACGGCCGAGTCTTTGCTCCATTTCCTCGGGAGTGAGCTTCGAAAGAGTGATAAGCTCTTTGATGCCCGACGAAAGAGGCTGCATATTCTGCTTGAAATAGAGCGAGGGCTCATAGTAATCGTTCCAATGCCAAACAATCGAGAGAACGAGGATAACAAGAAGAAGGGGTCTTACTATCGGAACAACTATTCTGAAGAATATTCCGAGGAAGCCGCAACCGTCTATTCTTGCTGCCTCCTCCATCTCTTTGGGAAGGCTTAAGAGGAAGTTTCTCGCAAGGAATACGAAGAGACCGCCCTTAAGTCCGAGACCGAGGAAAGAGGGAACGAAGGTGGGTAAGAAGGTGTCGAGCCATTTGATGTTAGCAAACATGATGTAGCTCGGGGTTATCGTTGCCTGAATGGGAACGATAATGGTCAAGATTACGAGGAAGAAGAGAATTCCGCGTCCTCTAAACTTAAATCTCGCAAGACCGTAGCCAACGAAGGTGCAGGAAATAAGATGACCGATGGTGCAAACTGCGGTTATAAGCAACGAGTTACCTATATAGCCCTTAAAGTTCATCATCTGGAACGCCATCGAATAGTTTTCCCAACGAAGGTTTCTCGGAATCCAGCCGATAGTGGGGTCGATAAGGTCGGCGTTACTCTTGAGAGAGGTTATTATCATAAAGATAAAGGGATAGAGGAAGATGAATGCAATGCCGATAAGAAGGATATACATTCCTATATTAAGGGCAACAGATCCCCAGAAGCGAGGCTGTTTTGCCTTGCGTTTGAAGTTTACAACAAATTCATCCCACGTCATACGCGGCTTCTTCGGCTTGGGTTCGCGGTTAAAAAGTTTCTTTTTACCAGTTGTAGCGACGTTTTTTAGCTTTTCTGATTGCACGTTCATCCGCTCCTTTCGTAGTATCTGCTCCGTAGCTTCTTCCAAGGAAGAGGAAGACAATGCCTACGAATATCATAATAACGAGTGTGTATATCCAAGAGATAGCCGCTGCCTGAGGCATCGATTGACCTGAGCCGTAGGTGAGGTTCTTAATAAGAGTGAGAACTCCGTTTTCAACGTTGACGAAGGAGTCGCATATCGAGTAGATGATATTAACGACCATTATGGGCATTATCATGGGAAGGGTTATCTTCCAGAACTTTTCCCATTCGGTTGCGCCGTCAACGCCGGCGGACTCGTAAAGGGTGGGTGAAATGCTCTGAAGTCCCGAAAGGAACATAAGTATCTGAACACTGCACGACCACAGAACCGAAACGATTATCTTAAGGAATGAGTTTACCATGGCGGTGAAGTCGACGCCGAGGTAGGCGATGACCGAAGGCGGTATCAACGACGAGGAGTCGAGTGACAGTGCCTGCGATACAACGCCGAGTGAGTAGAGCTGCTCGAGAACGTAGCCTGTTCCCAAAATGAAGGGAAGGAAGAATACGACTCGGAAAAAGCCTTTTGCTTTTATGTTTCTGCTTATTATTATTGCAAGAAGAAGCGAAAAAACTATGATGAGAGGTATTTTTATGAATGTATCAGCGAATACCTCACTGAGCGCCTTGGTAAAGCTTACGTCGTTAAACAATACGTCGGTATAGTTCTTTAAGCCTACCCAGTGCATTTCAAAGCCAACCATTTTTTCAAGCTCAGATAAGCTCAAAACAAGCGAAAGGCCAAGGGGGAAGGCAAAGAAGATGAGAAGTCCGATAGTGAGAGGCAACGTGAAGAAATAGCCTTCGAGCGCTGCTCTTCTTTCGAGATTTATTTTTCTCTTGAGCCATACGGTAAATTTAGAGGGGTCTTTATAGGGTTTTTGCTCTTTCTTGGCTTTGGGAGCCTTAGGTGCTTTGGGAGCTTTGGGTTCTTTGGGAGCCTTGGGAGCTTTAACCTTTTTGTTTTCTACCTTTTCCGAAACGGGAGCGATGTTCTCCGCCTCGTTAAGATTTTTATTCTCTTCGTTATTCAATTCTTCTTCACCCCTTTTCATTTAACCTCGAAATCGTATGCGCCAACGGTGACGCCTTCGATCTCGAGTGCGGCATCGGTGTAGTTGATAACAAGCGTTTTACCGTTTGCGTATCTTACTATCGCCGTAGTGCCGTTATTTTCGTGATAAACCATCGGCTGATCCCAAACGTCTGCAAGCTTTTCGTTGCAAAGAGCGTAGAATGCAATGATGTCATCCTTCCACTGTGCATACTCCGACGAGAAGAGGTCGGTGTAGTTGGAAAGCTTGAGGTTTTCGGTGGGCTCCTTAGTTATCTTATAATAAGGAATGCAGCCGTACTCAACAAGCTTAAGTCTCTGAACATCCTGATCGTAGAAGAGGTTAATGGGCTCGTCGGTATAGGTAACGTAGCCGTGGATTATGAGCTGTACGAAGGGGATAGACTTATAGGTTATATGATATTCCGATGATTTCGAGGGCATCTCAATTATATGGTTGGAATATTTGAGGGTATAAAGCGAGCTTCCCTCGACTGCGAGCATATCGGTCTTTTCCGCCATAGTCTTGAGTATGCCGTCCCAACGGTTCATAGTGTCGGTTCTGGTCTCGGTGAGAGTGGAGCCCTTGTAGTTCTGAAGGAGCAAGTTGCCCATGGTCTCGAGAGCAACGCCGCTGAAGCCGATGGAATCAATATTCTTTGCAAAGGCGTTGAGCTTCTTTACAACTGCGGGAGCGTTGAGGAAGTATTTATCGCCCTTCTTATCGGATACCGCAACCGAGTTACCGAAGTTTACGATTTCGTTCTTGGTTGAGAAGCCGCCGTTTTCAAGAGAGGCCATAATGGGCTCAACCGAGAGGAAGGTCTTAATATTCTTTGCATCTGCAAAAGCCGCAAAGGCTTTTGCGCCGCCTGCGCCGCCTACTGCACCTTCAATGGGCCATATCCTCGGGTTTTTGCCGTAGCCGCCCTTAACGTAGCCTACGAAGTTGGCGTAGATGTTGGTAACGCCGTTGTTATAAAGCTCTTCGGTGATCTCTTTTGCATCGGCAAATGAGGTCATCTTAACTATCTTGGTAAAGAGTATCTGACTTTCCCACGTTGCCATAAAGTAGTCGATCATAATGGGAAGATCGTCATTATCCGCTATATTGTCAACGAGGTTGCCGGTCTTTACGAGGTAGTCGCGGTAGGCGTTAGCCATTCCGCTGTAATTTGCCGCATCACCCGAAAGGAAGGAGTAGCGGACCTCGTGGTCCTGCGTGCAGGCTTTGTCAACAGTGTATTTCTTACCCGCTATTCTCTTGATGTTCAAATTCTGCTGAGTACGGTCAATGGAGTTACCTATCGCAGTAATGTTGGTTGCGAGAATATCGGTTACGTAGCGGTAACGGAAGCGGAGCGAAGAACGGTAAAGGTCGACCGCATAGCCTGCGGGAGAGGTGATTACCGAAGCCTCGGCGTCAGCCGTTGCCGAGTATGCTACGAAGGCTACCTTCTTATCGAGGTTTGCCATACCGAAAACGGGAAGGTTGGTATCTTCAAGAAGATTCTGATTCTTGAGATATTTATCCATATCGAGAATATCGGAGCCGCCTACCGAGAATGCATATTCCTTTGCATAGATGCTGTTAACGTTCTCTGCAAAGTTTATCATCATGCCGGAGCCGTCGGGAACGACGGAGTAACCGTTTCTGACGCTGTTTACCGCTCCGAAGAAGGGTAAGAGCTCAATATCGATTACCTTTTTGGCGGTCTCGCCCTCGCCGTATTCCCTGATGGTGTCGTTAAGGACCTTGGCGTAGAAGGTGCCGTCTGTAAGACCGAGCTCGATATCGAAGGATATCTTCGCATCGGTGAAGTCCATGCTGTAAACAAGCTTGCCGTTTTTAACGGTGTAGGAGGTCTTGCATCTGTCGCTGTCGCCGGAGGCGTAGGTAGTTTTGGTACCTGTTGCCGATTCGGAGCGAAGCTGGTCTGCATAGAGAAGAACGAGAGATCTCATCATGCCCTTCCAACGGTCGATGACTGCATCGGTATCGAGCTGATACTCGGTCTCGTCAACTGACGAGCGCCAGAGATAAGGTGCCTCTGCATTCTGCGAATCGAGAACGAAGAGAGCGTCGGTCTGGACGCCTGCGGTAACGTTGGCGTTAAGCTCTTGATAGTAAATGTACTTGAAGGTGAACTTAACGGTTACGGTGTTCTTTTCCTTGCGAAGACTCTTATAATACTCGTAGTCCTCAAGGAACTGCTCGTAGAGATCGAGGAAATCCTGCTTGGTGTTTATTGCAACGTCCTTGACGTTTACCTTGTTGGTTTCGGGTGCCTTTCCGGTTGCGGGATCGATGATCGCCGAGCCGGTTGCCTTTTTGATCTCAATGGTGTAATCCGCGCCTATCATTATAGCGCCGGGCTCGACCTTGAGAAGCTTTTTGAATTCCGCCTCGGTCATACCCTCGGGAATTACGAGATCACCGATAGCAACACCGAGCTCGGTATCTTTAAGATGCTCTTTCATATATTCGAGCATAAAGATGTTTTTGGTAGCATCGGGTGCTTTGTCGGTAAGGGTTTCGTTGGCGGTAAGGTTGTTGTTATCCTTTATCTGAACGTAGGAGATCTTTATCTTGTCGCCAAGCTTTTTAGCTTCCATCGCCGCAACGTAGTCTGCCACGGAGGTGATGGGTGCGCCGTCTATCTCGGTGATAAGAGTGCCTTCCTTAAAGCTTGCCTTCTGGAGATCGCTCAAAATGCCGCTTTCGGCAACAACGAGAGCGCCTACGCGAAGACCGGAGGGTCTTACCTGATCTACCTCTTCAACGAAAACTGCATTTTTAATGCCGATAAGGCGGTCAACGATGACCTCGTCCGCCGTGGTGAGCGTTTCCTTTGCAAGACCTGCAAAGCGAACGAAATACATTTTGAGGTTGCCGCTTGTAGCTATGGGATTATCGAAGTCGATCTCAAGCTCGGCAAGGCTCTCTGCGGGGAAGTCGTAAACGACCTTGTCAGCCTTGGTGTCGGCAGAGGCCATGAATGAGAAGAGGGGAAGGATCATTACAAATGCCGCTAATGCAGCTATAAACTTTTTAAATTTCATTATTCATTGCCTCCTTTACAGTAACATCATTCGTATTTCAAGAGCTATGCTCTCAAAGAAGTTGATAACCTGACCGATAAGGGTTATGCCGAGTATGCAAACGAGCCAGATAAGGACCATCATTATAAGGATAACTATTGCAACCTTAATGGTCTTGCCTACGGGATAGTCGTTAAGGCTCTTGAGCGAACCGAGCATAAGGAATATTACCCAGTAGCTTGCTATCTGAATGAGTGAGCTGAAGATATCGAACTCTTCCTGGCAAAGCACGCGGCTCAAGGGAATGAGGAGGGTGGTTACAAAGATGTAAGGCACCTGTGCCATTGCGGTAGCGTAGAATATCTCTTTGAATTTGGATTCGCCGTCCCATATCGAGGTAACTGCTATGGAAGCAGCTGCCCAGGTTATAGGCATTATGAGCATCTTGATTATTTCAAGAAGAATGTTTGCATTTCTCGGCTCGATATCTGCAAGCGGATAGTGAACGAGGAAGATATAAGCGATTCTTACAACGACCACAAGCGCGAATACCAATATCGGAGGCCACCACATAAGCTTATCGTTTGCACCCTTTACGCTGTCAAACAGCTTGAAGGGTGAGCGAATGGTACCCACGAACACCTGAAGATTCTTTTTGGGCGACCATTTCTTTCTGCCCTCCTCGGAGGAGAAGGAAAGTGCGAGGTCGGCAGTCTTTGCAATACCTCTTACCAACCAATAGCAGCCAAAGCCTATCACGGCTATTGCTATTATAATGATGGGGAAGTAGTTTCTGAATGCCTCGCGACGCCACTCGGAAAATGCCTGCGAATAGCCTGCACGGTCCTGTGCGAGATAGTAAAGATTCATTGCGTTCTCGTAGTTACCGTCCTTAAACTCGGTCTTTGCAAGGCCAACGTGAGCCATATCGTAGGTAGAGGTCATTTTGAGAACCTCTTTCCAGGTCTCCGACGCTGCGTCGTACTGACCCTCGGAATACTGCTTAACAGCCTTGTGAACGAGCTTTATAAATGCGGTGGGCTTGAATATCTGAATGGAGTTAAGGTTTTTATCAAGAACGTAGATGTTGCCCTCCGAGTCGGTAGCGAGTGATTCGGGATATTCGAAGGTACCCTTCGAAGCGCCGAGTCCGCCGAATACGGTGAGACAGTTGCCCTCTGCGTCGTACTGATAAAGTCTGCCGTTGTTTCTCTCCAAAACGGTTACTATTCCGTCGTTATTAACACAGATATCTGCAAATACGGGGAAGGTGTAAAGGCCGTCCTCGTTAACACGCTCGCCGAACCAGAAGGTCTCGCCGAGGAGGTTGGTCTTTGCAAAGAGGAGTGCCAAGGGGTTGGTCTGGTTTGAGAAGAAGCTTGCTACGAGTGAATCGTAGATGCTTCCGCCACCGACACCGCCGTAGTTTTTGTAAATGTTATCGCCTACGGAGTTGAGCTTCTTTACCTCGCCGCCGAGGTTATCCTGGGTAACGGCGTAGATCATTCCGTCGCTGCCGAGGTTGATGTTAAGATAGAAGCTTGCGTAGGTCTTTGCCTTTCTGTCAACGTATTCCTGAAGGCCGAGCGCGCGGTAGATGGCAAGCTCGAGGTCGAAGGCAACAGCCGACTGACCGTAATAGCCCTGGAAAACGTTGTTATCGTCAAGAGTCATAACCGATTCCTTAACAACAACGTAGAGGTAGCCGGTCTTGGTCTTAACTATTTTAGCGGGAGAGTAGTTATTCTTGATATCGTCGTCGGTGATAAGGTCGGATGAAGGTATTCCGTAAATTCTTACCAAGGAGCCATCCTGATTCAAGGCAACTATTCTTCTGTTACCGGTATCGGCAACGTAGATGGTATCGTTTTCAAAATCCGCAACGAAAACGCCCTTGGGATCGTAAAATCCTACGAATTCGTTTTCAACGATGACCTTCTTTTCGTTTTTACCGTTCTTTGCGACCTTCTCGTTATCGGAGAATGCGCCGCCCCAGATTCCGAGAAGCTCCATCTCGCGATTGAACTTAAGGATTCTGCCGTTTTTGGTATCGGCAACGTACATATTGTCCTTACTGTCGATGAAAAGGTCCTCGGGAGAGGTCATTTCAATAATGTCGCCGACGTCAACGGTGATCTCGGTCCAATCGTTTACCTCGTAGGTAAAGCCCTCGTCGTCGGTTACCTTGTGGCTACCGGTTACCTTATAATAGGTAAACTGCTGCTTGGCTTCGATCTCCATTATAACGGTTTCAACGCTGTAGGTGGTAGGAATCGAGGTCTTGCCGTCGGTTCCGTTGGGAATGTAGCTGTTGCTTGCAGCGCCGACGCCCGTGGTAAGAAGTGCTATGAGCATAAACGCTGCGAGGAGAACACTGACAATGCGTTTTGTTTTATTCATTTTCAGTACCTCCTTAACCCTTAATGCCCGCATAGGTCATCGTTTCAATAACCTTACGCTGCATTATAACGAATATTACTATAACGGGGAGGGTCATAAGAAGCGACGCCGCCGCCGTGATACCTGCAGTTGCAAGAGTTGCCGCACCTGCACCGCCCGCAAGGCTCTGAAGTGCCAAGGGGAGAGTTCTCATCGACTGCTTTGAAAGGAATATAAGGGGAGTGAAATAATCGTTCCACGATGCAACGAAGGAGAAAACTATAAGTGCCGAAAGTGCGGGCTTCTGAGCGGGCATAACGATCTTCCAGAAAATTCTGAATTCGCCTGCGCCGTCTATTCTCGCCGCCTCGATAAGCTCGTAGGGATACTGGTCGATAAACTGCTTCATAAGGAAGAAGTTACTCGATGCGCCGACCGAAACTATAACTATTCCGAAGAAGGAGTCCAGTAGTCCGAGGTTTGAAACTACGAGGAAGGAAGGAATTCTCGTTACGTAGGGGGAGAACATAAGAGTTGCAATGATTATGTTGAACATTGCGGTTCCGCCCGGAATCTTAAACTTTGAAAGACCGTAAGCGCCCATCGAGCAAACGAGGCAGGTGCCGGTAACGGTCGCCACCGTGATTACGATACTGTTAAACAAATAACGGGTAAAGGGAACGGTGGAGTTTGAAAGAGCGGAGAAAAGGTTTGTGAAGTTGTCGAAGGTGGGCTTTTCAACGAAGAATCTCGGAGGGAAGTAGAAAAGCTCATCGTAGGGCTTCAAGGAAGCCGATATCATATATACGATGGGAAGAAGACAGAAGGCGGCGAGCAAAAGCATAAATACGTAAAGCATTACCCAGCCGGGAGTGATATGTCTGAATCCTCTGCGTATATCCTTCATCTTTTCGACAACGCGTTTTTTGAAAGGTTCTTTTACTATAACCTTTGTAGATTCGTAATTCAACTTTGCTCCTCCTTTCTTATTCCGATCTGAGTACTCTCATAATGATCTTACCTATAATAAAGGTCATTGCGAAGAGTACGATTGCTATTGCCGAGGCGTAGCCCATCTGGAATCTTACGAAGGCGTAGTCGTAAAGATGAGCAACTATGGTATGTACCGCGTAGTTCGGTGAGGGGAAGCCTGCAACCGCAACCGCGATATCGTAAACGCCGAGTGCGCCGGTGACCGAGTTGATAGCACCGTAAAGGAGCTGAGGCTTCATCGAGGGAAGGATAATGTACTGAAGCTCCTGGAACTTGGTCTTAATACCGTCTATCTTACCGGACTCAAGAAGCTCTCTGTTGAGGTTCTGAATACCTGCAAGGAATACAAGGAAGCCGCCGCCCATACTCATCCATATCTGGATAATAACTATAACCGTCATAAGCTGAGTGGGGTCCTGCGTCCACGCGATAGGCTCCGAAATAAGTCCCATATTTATAAGGAAGTTATTAAGGTAACCGTATTTATCGGGAGAGAAAACGACGAGCCAAATAACCGACATCGCAACGCCCGACGTAATTGAGGGTATATAGAATGCAAGTGCGAATCCGGTCTTAAACTTGAGGTTGTTGATGACCCATGCCGAAACGAAGGACATCAAATAGCCTACGGGGCCGGTGATTATCGCAAAGGTGAAGGTGTTCTTGAGCGAGAGGATGAATATATCGTCATCAAGGAACAAAAGCTTGTAGTTGGTAATGCCGCTGAAATCGGGGGTCTGTATCATATTATAATTGGTAAAGGAAAGACCCATGGCAACTACAACGGGAGCTATAGTAAATACTACAAAAAGAATAAAGAAGGGAAGGAAGAAAAGAAGGCCTACCCAGTTCTTCTCAAGATGACCGTGTTTCGGTTTTTTCATTGCAAGAGGTGATGCTGCCAATTAAACTCCCTCCGTTTCGTAAAGATGTCCGAAGCCGTATTCCTCGTGCTTCATCTTAAGCTCGCGGTTGATATCTCTTACCGCAGACTCAAGCGCGTCTCTGAGGTTTTCGTGATTCATAACGACCTTGGTGTATGCGTTGGTAAGATGACGGGTGGTGAAGTAGCTTCCGAGGATGTAGGGATATTCATATACCCACTCTCTCGTTTTCTGAATTACCTGAAGGTCCTCAACGTTCCAGTTCATCTTATCGAAGGACTCGAGGTTAGCCGAGTTCCATCTTGCGCTTTCACCGACGATACCCTCGATAGATACGCCGTATTCGGTCTGAGTTTCTTCGCTCATCCACCATTTGAGAAGTGCCCAGCACTCGTTCGGCTTTTCGGTGGTTGCCATAACGAAGGATGCGGTTGCGATAGAACCGCTGTGGCTGCGGTCAACGTAGGTCTCACCGGTTTCGGTGTTTACCTTCTCAAGTCCGGGAAGCAAAGCGATGGACCAACGTCCGTTAAGCTCGGGAGCCGCTGCCTTAAGCTGAATGTAGGTTGCGAAGGTACCGATACCGCAGGGGGTCTCACCGGTACGGAAGCGGTTGTAGAAATCCTGCTGAACGGGAACAGCGTATTTGGTAAAGAGGTCTGTCTGTTCCTTCATTGCGAGGTATGCCTCGGGAGTGCCGAGACCCGAATAAAGAAGGTCCTCGGTGTAGAGGCTGCCGCCGTGCTGAAGGATATAGGTGAGCTCGTCTCTGCCCATGCCCACAGTCATCTGCTGACGGTAAAGAGCAGGCATTATATAATTGTATATATCTTCTCTCGTTTCGGGAACCTCAAGACCGAGCTCCTCGAATATATCGGTGCGGTAGAAGAATACCTTGAAGTCCATCGTTTCGGGAAGACCGTAAACGCCGCCGTTGTAGGTAAGAGGATTCATACATACGTCGAGGAACCACTCTCTAACGATATCGAAGTCCTCGAAGGTGGAGAGGTCGTAGGTCGCTTCACGAACCGCAAACTCTGCGGGAGAACCGATATCGGAGGATACGCAGAGGTCGGGGATATTCTTGCCCGATGCTATTGCAAGCATAAGAGCGTTGGTAGCACCTGCGGTGAGCTGACCGGCAGGCATAATGGAGAGCTGAACGCCTATCTTCGACTCGGGAGTAAAGGTGGTATCGGCAAGCTCCTTAAAGAGCTCTGCCCAGTCGATACCGCGGGCGATCCATACCTTAACTATCTCCTCGGGCTGGGCTGCGCCCTGAACGCCCTTAATGCTGTCGTAATCCTTGGTAAAGGAGAGGAAGAAGTTCTTAATTGAGGAGGAAAGCTTCTGCCAGAAGGTAGATTCTCTCTTGGGAAGCTTGTAGCCGTCGTTATATATCGTAAAGTCGTCTATCGCGAGATTCTGTGACTGTAACTGCGAGTAGTAGGTCGAAAGGCTCGACTGAGCGCTAAGGAAGTCGGTATCGTAGAGCTTTGCAATGCGGTACTCGTACTTGATAGCGGTGTCAAACGAGGTCTTAAGGAACTTAAAGCTGTTAGCCATCGAGGGGATCTTTCCGGTTGAGGAGTTTTCAACGAGGAAATCGTATTTCCACGCCATACTGTCGCTCATCATCTGGAATTTAGCCTTAAAGCCTCTCTTATCGTCGCCGTCGTAGAAGCCGTAGTCGTAGTTATAGTCGGGGTTTGCACCGGTTATCTGACGGATATCGTTCATGAAGTCGGTCATGAGCTGCATATCGTAGTAGATAGACTGGATAAGCTCGGTATAATCGCCCATAACTACCGTCATGGTGATGGTGTGCTCGCCCTCGTCGAAGTAGTAGTAAACTGCCTCGTCGTCGATGCTGAGAGTGTAGTTTTTCCAGCTCTTGTTGCTGCTGTACTCAAACTCGTACTCTGCAAACTCAGCGAAGGGAACCTCACCGTCTATCTCTATCTTTCTGAAGGAAGAGATGTTATCGTTATAAGCCTGGAACTGACGGAGAGCTATCTTGTAAACGCCTGCCTCCTTGACGTTGAAGGACCAGGTGATAGCCTTGTTTGCCTTATACCACGTGCCTGCACCGATTATGTTGAGTATCTTCTTATCCCACTGATAAGGAGAGCAAGCGGGGTCGCCGTCTGCCTCGCGGCGGATAGCGCTTCCGTTTCTCT
Organism: Clostridia bacterium; assembly: GCA_017504945.1. Classification (GTDB taxonomy): domain Bacteria; phylum Bacillota; class Clostridia; order Oscillospirales; family RGIG5299; genus RGIG5299. The sequence goes on along the minus strand of JAFVQJ010000002.1, from coordinate 7,081 downwards.
CGGTGTGGAACTCAGCCTCAAAGGTGATGGGCTCGATGGTAGTTGCCTGCTTGTAGAGGCCGTCAGCCTGAAGGGCAGCCTTGTAATCGGCATAGCTCTTTAACGTTTCCATGGGAGAAACGGTAAGATCGCCGATTGCCATATCACCCGAGTAATACTCCATGGTGACGGTGTGAGTGCCCTCGCCGAAGTAGATGGCTATGGGCATCGAGAAGAAGCCGTAATAGTCAACTATATCAACGTTGCGCCACTTGTTTATCTCAAGTGCGCGGGGACGCATCTCATCGCCGTCGGTATTGAGAACGCGATCGTCGCCGTTCTCATCGGCGAAGTAGCGGTAGAAGATGTGGTTATCTGCCTCGTAGTAGAGCTTCTCGCCGTCAATGAGGAGCTTTCTTACGGGGTCGGCACCCTTACCGGGCTCGAGATAGTAATCAAGAGCAAACTGATAAAGACCGGCTTCGGTGATCTCGAAGGTCCAGGTAACGGTCTTGTTATCGTAGGTCCAGTAAAAAGCGTTTTTCTGGTCGTCGGCAGGGCCTCTGTTTGAAAGAGTTACCTTTTCACCGTTCTCGCCGGTAATGGTGTCGGGTGTGACGACTATGGTGTTTTCGGGAGCATCGGAGGGAGCCCTGTAGCCCGCCTTATCGTAGCTCCTCTTCAACACCGAGTAGAAGGGGATGTCCATAAGCTCTTTGATAAGCTCATCGGTGTAGGGGTTTTCTGCCCCGTAGAGCTTTTCGGCAGCGTTTACATAGCAACCGAAAACAAGCGGTAATACGAGAAATACCGCCAACACAACCGATAAAAGCCTTGAGAGCTTTCTCTTTGTTTGCATTTGCTTCAATCCTTTCAGGGAATATGATAGACGCTGAAACGACAATTTCAGTATTATAATTATATACCTTTTATGCGATTTGTCAATCCTTTCGGGCTTTTCAAAAAGGTCGTTTTTTGCCGTTTTTTCCGTTTTTTGCCATTTTTGAAATTTCTTAACCCAAAAGATTTCTATTTTAAATCAATTTTAAAGTTATTTTAATTGCATTTTAAATCTGTGGCTTTCGTCATTTTCAACAAACTTTCGGTTTTTTCACTCTTTTTTAACCGCCCGTTTTCAAGCATTTTACAATTTTTACACCTCGTTTTCAATGGGAAGTTATGTGAAAATTCAGGCGTTTTTTTGTCAAAACAGAGCCTTTAAAAGCATTTTAAAGTGAAAATGAAAAAAATAAAAGCAGGGCGATTTTGCCCTGCTTTTATTGATTTTTCCAAAAATTTATTTTGCAAAAAGTCGAGCGATCTTTACCGTTACCGAGCTGAGCACGAGGTTAGTGGCGAATTCAACGATAAAGTTGACTCCTATCCACGCTGTAAAGAGCATTACGACGGGCGATGCATAGCCGCCCGCGGTGGCGTTTTGCGAGAGAAATCCCGAGAAAACGGTGAGCATCGTTGCCGCAAAAAGTCCGGTGTTTACAATAGGTGCCGCGGCGCCCGCAACGATTGCCGCAACGGTGTCGTTTGCCTTGGAAACGGGACGGTATAAAAGCCCCGCAACGAGCCCCGCCGCAGTTCCCTTGCCGAAGCAGACAAGAACGGTTGCCACCGGATTATACTGCATCATCATATTGATAAAGCCGCCGTCCCAGCCGATTATTCCGCTTATAAATACGACCGCCGAGAAGATAAATCCGAGCCCTGCGCCGACCTTCCAGCCGTAGATCGCCGCGCCGATGACCACGGGCACGAGAGCGAGCGTTATCGAGAAGGGGCCGAACTTTATAAAGGTGCAGATTATCTGAAGCACGACTACTATTGCGCCGAGTAGGGCAAGTGCCGTCATTTTTCCGATACCGTTGTTTCTTTTTGACATTTTTATATCTCCTTTTTGTCTTAATACTCTTTACAAATCTTAAAAAATAATGTATTATTAAGTAGTGAAATAATTTTTATTATTTTACTACTTTTTCAAAGTGATTGCAATATTTCGAGGTAATGTTATGAAAAAATTTTTTGATGAGGATCTCAACCTCGGCTCGTTAAACGACCCCGAGCAGATAAAGCTTTTGCTTCTTTATATTTTCATTTCGGTGCGCCGTCCAATGACTCTCACCGAAATAACCGACACGGTTCGTTATGAGGAGCTTTGCAACTATTTCGATATGACAGGCTGCTTAAAGGAGCTTGTGAAGGACGGTCTTATGGATAAGACCGATATTGACGGCGAGGATTATTACAGCCCCACCGCAAAGGGCTTTTCGGCGCTCTCACAGCTTGAGCGCCACATTCCCAAGTCGATACGCGACAAGGCGGACGTTTCCGCAGCCAACACCCTCGCGGCTATAATCCGCAAGGAGTCGGTAACGGCTGATATCGTAGAGGTCCCCATGGGCTATATGGTAAAGCTCGGTCTTAACGACGAGAGCATGAAGATATTCGAATCTACCCTTTATATGCCGAGCATAGGGCAGGCAAAGGCGCTTTGCCGTCTTTTCAAGGCCGATCCCGAGAAGGTATATATGAGCTTTATGGGCTTTCTCACCGAGAGCGCAAAGAGCTTTGAAAAGGAGGAGAACTGACTGTGACGCGCGGAGAGATCGCCAAAAACTATTTTGAAGAGGGCTATACCTGCTCGCAGGCAGTTGCTCTTGCATTTTCCGATATCGTTGATATTCCGTCGGAGTCGCTTTCCGCGATCGCCGCTCCCTTCGGCGGCGGTATGGGAAGAATGAGAGAGGTCTGCGGCGCCGTTTCGGGAAGCTTCATTATTCTCGGACTCACTCAAAAATACACCGACCCGAAGGACAGCGAGGGCAAAATGGCGCTCTATGCAAATGTGCGCGAGCTTGCCGACAGATTCAAGAAAGAAAACGGCACTATCATCTGCCGCGAGCTTCTTGAGGGCATCGAGGTCAAAAAGGGCATCGCGCCCGAGGCACGAAGCTCTGAATATTACAAAAAGCGTCCCTGCGGCGAGCTTGTAAAATGCGCCGCCGACAATCTGGAGGCTTTCTTAAAAGAGCTTTCGATATTATAAAGGAGAATTTTTATGAAAAAATACGTTATTTTGCTTCTCACACTGATCCTTGCACTTTCGCTTGCCTCCTGCGGCGGCGGAGAGGATCCCTCCTCTCTGCCCGAATCAAGCGTTCCGAGCTCCTCTGCCTCGGAGCTTGACCTCTCCGAAGAGATAAAAGAAAAGGCAACTGCCTTTGCAAACGCCGTCAAGACGAACAACGTCGTTATGATGGAAACTCTTGGCAATGCCCCCGTTGACACCTACGGCGCGTGGGCACAGCCCGCGATATCCGACGTTTCCGTTTCGGAAAACGAGGTTACAAAAGTAAGCGGAAGCTTTATCCTTAAAATAACCGTTACCGACGCCGGCGGCGTTGATATCGTATCGGTCGGCGAAAACCTCTATTTGCTCACTATTGAGTGGGACGATGACGAGGGCGAGTATAATTTCACCTTTGAAAAGCAGTAATAAGAGAGGTTTTTGCAATGAAGCTTACCGACGTAGATAAGAATTTTGCCGTTCCGATAGCAAATGAAAACGGAATAGTATATTTCGACCCAAATTTGCCCCCGTTTGACTTTTCGGGGCTCCCAAACAAAGAGAAAAACGGAAATTACAGAAGGCTTCCCACCGCTCTTGCCGAGGACCCCAAGCTTTTCTGGGGCGTTAAAAATATGCAGGTCTGCTCGACGGGCGGTATGATCCGCTTCAAGACCGATTCCGATACCCTCGCGGTAAAATCGACTCTTTCGGGGATCTATCCTTACCCTCATTTCTCCATGATAGGTCTTGCCGGTATGGACGTTTACGTTGGCAAGGGCAAAAACAAAAAATATTACGCCAATATTATCCCCTCCGAAAATGAAAAGGAAAACGTCGTTACAATACCTCTAAAGCCCGGACTCAAGGAGATAACCTTAAATCTTCCCACCTACGCCGAGGTGGTTTCGATATCCGTCGGCGTCAAGGAGGGAAGCAGACTTCTTGCCCCCACCCCCTTTAAAAACGAAAAGCCCATTTGCTTCTACGGCTCCTCGATCACGCAGGGCGGCTGCTGCTCGCATCCCGGCACGGCCTACCCCACCATCGTCTGTCGCGAGCTCGACGCGCCTATGGTAAACCTCGGATTTTCGGGAAGCTGTCAGGGCGAGCTTATTATGGCGGACTACATAAACACCCTCGATCTCACCGCCTTCGTTTACGATTACGACCACAACTGTCCCACCGTTGACTTTTTAAAAGAGACCCATCTTGCCTGCTATGAGAGAGTGAGAGAGAAAAACCCCTCTCTTCCCATAGTAATTCTTTCAAAGCCCGACTACCGAGGCGATGACTCGGAGGACTTTGCCCGCCGCGAGATAATTATGAATACCTACCGCATCGCCAAGGAGCGCGGCGACAAGGTCGCATTTGTTGACGGCAAGCATATCTTCGACGGTCGCTTCAAGGACGGCTGCACCACCGACGGCTGCCATCCCAACGATCTCGGCTTTTCGAGAATGGCGATAAAGGTGCTTAAAGCACTTTCCGAGCTCGGTGTAAAATAATTTAAAGGAGTAAGACCGATGAGCCTTTTAAATGCGGTTTCAGTCTTGCAGTCTTTTAAAAAAGAAAAGATAAGCCCTTTGGTTGCCAAAAGCGCAACCAAGGGCTTTTTTGCCATTTTTGCAAAGCATTTGCTTCTTTTTGAAGCAAAAAACACAAGGAGGCGTTACCTGTGCCCGATATTCGCGGCTTTACCGAAAAAATAACAGAGTCTGCAGGCAGTGTTGTCTGCAAGCTCTCGGCGATCTTTAAAGACAAAAATCAAAGCCCTCTCTGTGCAAAAACGGCTGGAGAGAAGCTTTTTGACGGAGTCTTGCGCTTCGTTTTCTTTGTGCTTCTTGCCGTCGCGCTCTATTTCGTTGCATTTACCAATAAGCCCCCGAATTTCACGGGCGACGCCTACGGCTATTGGCTTTCCTCCTACCATTTCGTCCCCGAGGGTGGGGAATTTGACTTTGCAAATTTCACCTCTTTCGCAAGAGGCTATTCAATATCCTTTATGGTCTTCATTTTTATTAAGGTCGGAGCCTTTTTCGGCTTTGAAGACCCCGTTTGCGCCTACTATTTTTGCAATTCTATCTTCGTTTCGGCAATTTTGGTCTACCTTGCACCCTATGTTTTCAACAGGATATTCAAGAAAAAATACAACTATTTTTCCGTTTTGTTCTTCTCCGTTTTCTTCGTTGCCTTCTGGGGCGGCGACCTTGCCCATCCCTTGACCGATATTCCTGCTATCTGCTTCATTTTCATCTCTCTTGCGGGATATTTAAAGCTCGATGACGGAAGGCTCGGTCTTTTTGCCGCATTTTTCTGCGGTGCGGGCGCGGCGCTTGCCTACAATCTGCGCCAAAGCTATCTCATCTTTTTCTACGCCATGCTCGCCCTCACTGCTCTCAAGCTGCTTTTTACAAGGGAAAAGCACTCCTTTTTCGGCATAACGCGCGGATTTTTCGGTTTTCTCACCGAAAAGGCGGAGAAAATGCACATTGCCGTTAGAATCACAGTCAACGGCTTGCGAAAGGCAATTAAACTTTCGGCGCTTCTTCTCGGCGTTGTTCTCGTTATGCTTCCGCAGGTCGCAATAAATCATAAGCATCTCAACCTTCCCTCGTGGGAGGTCCAAACGCAGTATTACTCCATTGCGGCGGAAAACAAAAATTATCCCCTTTTGCTCTTCAACGCGCACGGTCTTTCAACTATGCAAAAGGTCGATTTCTACGTTAAGGATTTCCCCACCCACGAGATATACGCCGCGATCTATCCCAACACTCCCCACGCAGAATATCAGAAGCTTTTCAGCTACGGAGATTATTTCAGCGACGTTCTTAAGCATCCCGACTGGTATCTTAAATCGTGGATAAACGGCGCCTTTCTCGGAATGTCGGCAACCTACAACACCTCCTACGTTACCGACCTTGTGAGCGGCTTTTTCGCAAGGCTTTTTACGGGGCATCTGCTTCTTTCTGTATTCGTCGTTACGGTGTTTTACTGCATTTACAAATATTTTGTAACGAAAAACAAAAGGGAGCGGGCAAAGCACGGCTTTTTCTGCCTTGCGCCCACCCTTGCGATAATTCTTTCGGGAGCCGTTTCATGTCTTACCAAGATGGAATCACGCTATCTGCTCCCGTGGTATATCATCGTCTACGGAGTTATTGCCTTCTACTGCCTTGCGGACTTTGACCTCACCCTCGATTCGATCAAAACTCATTGCAAAAGGGCGCTTAAATTCGCAATTCCCGTAATTATCGTGTTTATTCTCTTCGAGGTGTGGTATTTCTCGCTCTTTGGCGATAACACCCTGCTCGTTACCGCTCTTACCGAGCATTACCAATGGCTAAAGGAGCTTTTATAAAGGCTTTCACTTTTTTCACCCGGTTGACCTCTTTTGAACCACGCGACAGTCGCGTGGTTCTCGTTTTATAAAAACAAGATCTCCGCCCTCTCGGGCGGAGATGTTACTATCCTAACCTTTTTGTCGGGAAGGAGGGGTTTGTGTAGTAGAAGTTTTTGGGATTCAAGTTGTCCTGCACTACGCGAAGCGCCTCACCGAAGCGCTGGAAATGCACTATCTCGCGCTCGCGAAGGTATTTAAGGGGGTCAAGCACGTCGGGGTCGTCGATAAGCGTTATAAGGTTGTCGTAGCTTTTCCGTGCCTTCTGCTCCGCCGCCATATCCTCGTGAAGATCGGCAATGATGTCGCCCGTCGACTGAAAGCCCACGGCGTTGAAGGGTTCGCCCGATGCGGCTACGGGGTAGATGCCCGTCGTATGTTCGATAAAATAGGCGTCGAAGCCGCTCTTCTTTATCTCCTCGGGAGTAAGGCCGCGAGTAAGCTGATAAACTATGCTGCTTACCATCTCGATATGCCCGAGCTCGTCTGTCCCAATAGGTTATCAATGAGAAAGAGAGCGGACAGCCCCGGAGGACCGTCCGCAGGATTATTCGCCGGACATCGGTATTTTGGGATATAACGTCAACTCGAAATCATCGGGAGCATTATTCCAACGGCCGTTT
>JAFVQJ010000001.1 GCA_017504945.1 Clostridia bacterium | reverse complement strand
CGCGTCCACACTCGGTTAGTTGCCCGAGGGGTGAGGTGAGTGACGCAAAACATTGTGTTTTGCATAAGCCTCCTTTCGCCTTCACACCTTCGCAGGCGCAAAGCGCCAAGAGGTGTGCGAGTGAAAGGGGATTTTTGCTTTTCTTACTCTCACGAACCGAGGGGAAGCTCCCCTCAATAAAGGATTTTCTTTCTGCCTTTCTTGTATCCTTACAAGAAAGGCAAGCCCCCGCGGCTTTGAGTGGTATAAAGAGAAAACATCCGCCTCGCGCGGTGGCGGGAGTAAAAACAGCTCCTCCATTACATCCCCATTATATTATTTAATAAATATTATATCCAACTATTGACAAAAGGCCGCTTTTGTAGTATAATTTTAAAGGTAAAAATGAGAACGACGCTTTTGGGCAGGTTTTACCGCACAAAAGCGTTTTTTTGAGAAAAAACGGAGGAATTTGTTATGTTAACAGCTATAGTCGGCATCAACTGGGGCGACGAAGGCAAGGGCAGAATGGTCGACCTTCTTTCCGAGGCACAGGATATCGTTATCCGCTATCAGGGCGGCAATAACGCAGGCCACACCGTTGTAAATCATCTCGGTAAATTCATTCTTAACCTTTTGCCCAGCGGCATTTTGCGTCCCGAGATAGTAAACGTTATGGGTAACGGTATGGTTATCGATATCGAGCATCTCTGCAAGGAGATGAAAAGACTTACCGACGCAGGCGTTAAAATAACTCCCGATAATCTTAAGATAAGCGATAAGGCCGTTATCTGTATGCCTTATCACGTTATGCTCGACTGTCTTGAGGAGGAGCGTCTTGCAGATGCAAAGTTCGGCTCCACCAGAAGAGGTATTGCTCCCGTTTACGGCGATAAGTATATGAAAAAGGCTATCCGTATGGGCGATCTTCTTGACCCTGATTACATTGCAAAGCGTCTTCCCGGCATAATCGAGTGGAAAAATCTCACCATTGAAAACGGCTACGGCGCAGAGGCAGTTACCTATGAGAAGATGTCCGCTTGGCTCAAGGAGTACGGCGACGTTCTTAAGCCCTTCATTTGCGACACCTCGGTCTATCTCACCAAGGCGGTAAAAGAGGGCAAGAGAATTATGTTCGAGGCACAGCTCGGCGCTCTTCGCGACATTGATTTCGGCATCTATCCCTACACCTCTTCCTCTTCCACCATCGCCGCCTACGGACCTATCGGCGCAGGTATTCCCGGCGTTAAGATAGATAACACCATCGGTATAGTAAAGGCTTATTCCTCTTGCGTTGGCGAGGGTCCCTTCACCGCAGAGATGTTTGGCGACGAGGCTAAAGCTCTTCGCGATGCGGGCGGCGAATACGGCGCAGCTACCGGCAGACCGAGACGTGTCGGCGGCTTTGACGTCGTTGCTACCGCATACGGCACCAGAGTTCAGGGCGCAGACGAGATAGCTCTTACCAAAATGGACGTTCTCTCCTATATGAAGGAGATTCCCGTTGTCGTTGCCTACGAGGTCGACGGCGAAAGAATTACCGAATTCCCCTTCGGCGATAAGTTGAACAGAGCAACCCCCGTTATAGAGTACAAAAAGGGTTGGAACTGTGACATTTCCTCCTGCCGCAAGATGAGCGACCTTCCCAAAGAGGCGGTCGATTATATAGCATTTATCGAGAAGTCGATAGGCGTTCACGTTAAATACGTTTCCGTCGGCGCAGAGAGAGAAGAATATATAGTTAACGATTAGTTTAAAAGTGTCAAGAGTTATTTTGCTCTTGACGCTTTTTCAAAATAGAAGTAAATTACGGAGGTTAAAAATATGCCGCTTAATAAAAATATCAAAAAGGTTGTTGTAATCGGTTCGGGTCCCATCGTTATAGGTCAGGCAGCAGAGTTTGACTATGCGGGCGCGCAGGCTTGCCGTGCTCTTAAGGAGGACGGTATAGAGGTAGTTTTGATAAACTCCAATCCCGCTACCATTATGACTGACGAGAAAATGGCTTCGAAGGTATATATCGAGCCGCTTACTCTTCCCGTTATAAAGAGAATAATCGAAAAGGAAAAGCCCGACTCGCTTCTTTCCACCATGGGCGGTCAGACGGGTCTTACCCTCTCTATGCAGCTTGCAAAGGAGGGCTTCTTGGCAAAGCACGGAGTAAGACTTCTCGGTGCAGATCCCGAGACCATCGACAGAGCGGAGGACCGTCAGCGCTTTAAGGACACTCTCGACGAGCTCGGTCAGCCCTGCATTCCCTCGAAGGTAGTTAACACCCTTGAGGACGGTATGGCTTACGTTCACAACGAGATAGGCTATCCCGTTATAATCCGTCCCGCATTTACTCTGGGCGGCTCGGGCGGCGGCATCTGCCACAACGACGAGGAGATGGAGGAGATTTGCCAGGGCGGTCTTAACCTCTCTCCCATTCATCAGGTGCTCGTTGAAAAATGCATAAGCGGCTGGAAGGAGATAGAATTCGAGGTCGTGCGCGACAGCGCAGGCAACGCAATTACCGTCTGCTCGATGGAAAACGTCGATCCCGTCGGCGTCCACACCGGCGACTCTATCGTCGTTGCTCCCGCACTCACCCTTTCCGATAAGGAATTTCAGATGCTTCGCACCGCCGCGATAGATATAGTTCAGGCGCTTAAGGTAGAGGGTGGCTGTAACGTTCAGTTTGCGCTTGACCCCGTAAGCTTCAACTACGCGGTAATCGAGGTAAATCCCCGAGTTTCGCGCTCCTCGGCGCTTGCCTCAAAGGCAACGGGCTACCCCATTGCGAGAGTTGCAACCAAGATATCGGTCGGCTACACTCTCGACGAGATAACAAATAAAATAACCAACAAGACTGCCGCTTGCTTTGAGCCGTCTATCGACTATATCGTAGTAAAGTTCCCCAAGTGGCCCTTTGATAAATTCGTTTACGCGACCCGCACCCTCGGAACTCAAATGAAGGCAACGGGCGAGGTAATGTCGATAGGCTCCTCCTTTGAGGCGGCGCTTATGAAGGCAGTTCGCGGCGCCGAGATAAAGCATCCCTCGATGAACACCCCCAAATACGCCGCTCTTACCACCGAAGAGGTGATCGAAAACATAAAGCTTGCCACCGACGAAAGAATTTTCTTCATCTGGGAAGCCTTGAAGCGCGGCGTTTCGGTTGACGAGATCTACGAAATAACAAAAATGGACCGTTGGTTCTTAAATAAGTTCCTCGGAATGATAGAGCTTGAAAGACGTCTTGCCTCCTGCAAGGAGCTTACCGACGAGCTTTATATGGAAGCAAAGCACGCGGGATATACCGACGGTATAATTGAGGAATTCTCGGGCAAAAAGATAAAGAACAAGAGATTTGCCTCTTATAAGATGGTTGATACCTGCGCCGCGGAATTCTCCGCCGAGACTCCCTATTTCTACTCCACCTTCGACGAGGAAAACGAGGCGGCGGAGTTTTTGGCAAACCGCAAGACCGATAAAAAGACGGTAATCGTTTTCGGCTCGGGTCCCATTAGAATAGGTCAGGGCATAGAGTTTGACTACGCCTCCGTTCACTGCGTATGGGCGCTTAAGGAAGCGGGCTACGACGTCGTTATAGTAAACAACAACCCCGAAACCGTTTCAACCGACTTCGACACCGCAGACCGCCTCTACTTCGAGCCTCTCACCGAGGAGGACGTAAGAAGCATTTTGGAGGTTGAAAAGCCCTGGGGCGTTGTAGTTGCATTCGGCGGTCAGACCGCTATTAAGCTTACCAAGTTCCTCTCCGAAAACGGTCAGAATATCCTCGGCACCCCCGCCGATTCCATCGACGCCGCAGAGGACAGAGAGAGATTCGACGAGCTTTTGGAGAAAAACAATATCCGCCGTCCCGCAGGTCATACCGTTATGACCGAGGAAGAGGCTTTGAAGGCGGCAAAGGCACTGGGATTCCCCGTTCTGATGCGTCCCTCCTACGTTCTTGGCGGTCAGAATATGATAATCGCCTTCTCCGAGGCGGATATCAAGGAATATATGAAGATAATCCTTGCACAGAATATTGAAAACCCCGTGCTTATAGACAAATATATGGGCGGCACCGAGATAGAGGTCGATGCAATATGCGACGGCGAGGAGATACTTATCCCCGGCATTATGGAGCATATTGAAAGAGCGGGCGTTCACTCCGGCGACTCCATTGCCGTTTACCCCGCGTGGAACGTCTCCGACGAGATGAGAGAGAGGATCGTTGAGGTAACCAAAAACCTCGCGGTCGATCTCAAGACGATGGGTCTTATCAATATTCAGTACGTTATCTACGAGGGCGAGCTTTACGTTATAGAAGTAAATCCCCGCTCCTCGAGAACCGTTCCCTACATAAGCAAGGTTACAAAAATACCCATGGTAGACCTCGCAACACGCGCAATGCTCGGCGAAAAGATAAAGGATATGGGCTACGGTACCGGTCTTTACAAGGTTTCGCCCTACGTTGCGGTCAAGGTTCCGATATTCTCCTTTGAAAAGCTTCAGAACCTAGATACCCACCTCGGTCCCGAGATGAAGTCAACGGGTGAGGTACTCGGCATCGCCGCCACCATGGACGAGGCTCTTTATAAGGGTCTTGCGGCGGCAGGCTACTCGCTTAACAAGTCGGGCGGCGTATTTATCACCGTAAGAAACAGCGATAAGCCCGAAATTGCCGAAATTGCAAAGCAGTTTTACGATCTCGGCTTCAAGATCTACGCCACCGCAGGCACCGCGGCAGTTCTCAATAAGGCGGGCATAGCGGCTGAAAAGGTGGATAAGATCCACGAGAGCGAGAACAACACCTTAAGTCTTATCGAAAGCGGCAAGATAAGCTACGTTGTCTCCACCTCCACCAAGGGAAGGATCCCCGAGCGCGACAGCGTTAAGATAAGAAGAAAAGCGGTTGAGAGAGCAATTCCCTGTCTCACCTCGCTCGACACCGCAGGCGCGGTTGCCTCCTGCATAAAGAGCCGTTACAGCCAGCGCTCCATCGAGCTTGTAAACATCAACGAGATGAGGACCGAGCGCCAGAAGCTCAATTTCACCAAGATACAGAACGCCGGCAACGACTATATCTATTTCGATTGCTACGAGCAGAAGATAAACAATCCCGAGGGCCTTGCCGTAAGACTTTCCGACAGACATTTCGGCATCGGCGGCGACGGAATTGTGCTTATCTATCCTTCGAAGATAGCCGACGCAAAGATGAAGATGTATAACCTCGACGGCAGCGAGGGTCTTATGAGCGGTAACGCAATAAGAGGCGTTGCAAAATACCTTTATGACAGCGGCAAGGTAAACAAAATGCAGATGACGATTGAAACCGCAAGCGGCATAAAGAACGTTTCGCTTTACAAGATGTACGGCGAGGTAACCTCTGCTTCGGTTGATATGGGTAAGGCAGAGCTTAAGCCCGCGCTTATTCCCGTTGCTCTTCACGGAGATAAAATAGTAAACGAGCCCGTCAATATCGGCGGCGAGGTCTATAACATCACCTGCGTTTCGCTCGGAAATCCGCATTGCGTTGTATTTACCGACAGCGTTGAAACACTCGATATCGAAAAAGTAGGTCCTATCTTTGAAAACAATTCGATCTTCCCCGAAAGAGTGAACGCCGAGTTCGTTAAGGTGCTTGATGACCATACCCTCAAAATGAGAGTCTGGGAGAGAGGCAACGGCGAGACCTGGTCCTGCGGCACGGGCGCGGCTGCGGCTGCGGTTGCGGCGGTCTTAAACGGCTACGCGGCAAAGGGCGAGGATATAAAGGTAAAGATACACGGCGGCGAGCTTATAGTAAACTACACCGACGAGGTCGTTACCTTAAAGGGCGACACCGTTAAGATATTCGACGGCACCGCAGTGCTTTAATTAAATCTAAAAGCCCCACCCTTTGTGGCACCTGCCGTAGAGCAGGTGCCACAGTTATATTCGCCTCTGGCGAGTTCTATTGCATCGCAGTGGTATTCGGCTATCGCCGAGTGATATTCGCTACGCGAGCTTGGGAGGCGAATATAATATCACTGCGACCACAGAGTTGCAAAGCAACTCGGAGCAATATCACTGTTGCTTGCAACAATATCACGCTGACACGGTCAGCATATCACTTCCAATTTGATATGGCATTTGTAAAACAAAGGCGAAACCGGCGATAAACAGAAAGATAAATAAGAATTTTTCGAATGGGAGTATATGAAATGAAAAGATACACATCTTGTGCAACAAAATGGTTAGCAATCCTTACCATTATTAGTGCTGCAGTTTTAATTGCGGGAATTATTTGCATTCTTGCGCATTCATCAAATGTTGGATTACAAATTGGACTAACAATGCCTGGTGGTTTGATGAGCATTCTTTTTCTCTCCTGCTTTTTTGCGGAAAAAAGTAGGTACTTAACAATAGATGACGAAAAAATTGTATTGCCAAGGGGTACAATTATAAACGAGAAAACCTCTTTTAGTAGAACTATTATTAACACAAATGAAATCCGCTCTATTAAGAGCGAGTTTCATAAAGGTGATGAAATTATTGCAAAAGACGCTCTTTTTCACACATTGACGTTAAATGACGGAACGAGAATTATGTTTACACTCTATGCCTATGGCAAAGATGCCGAAGATGAAATCTTAGCAGCAATAAAAAAACTTATTTAACAAATTACAATTTATCGAACAGAATAAAACCACCGCCGACACCTTAATTTATTTCTTCAAATCTTCACTACCGTATATGCGGCTTCTGTATCGAAGCCCGCCGCACCGCCGAAAATAAAATTTTCAAATCCGCTTTCTATTGCTTTTTTGATTTCAGCAGTAAGCACGCCGACAATTTGCTCTAAACTGCCTGTAATTACTCTGTGACCCGAAAAGCAGCAGCTTTTCTCCTTCATTTTTTCACCCTTTTTGCAATATGGGGATTATATCCCCTTAATATTTTAGATTATAACCCCCATAATATAAATTGTCAAGAGGGGGATTATATGATAACTTTCGATAAGCTTTGGAAAACTATGAAAGAAAAGGGTGTTTCCACCTATTATTTGCGCGAAAAAAGCGGAATAGACAGCAAGACCGTACGTCGTTTAAAGGCAAATGAAAATATTGAAACAAAGACGCTCGATAAGCTTTGCGCCGCTTTAAATTGTAAAATTGAAGATATAATGGAATATGTTGAAGATTGATCTCCTGCCGAAAGGGCAGGAGATTTTTTAATGAACGGTTAAGGTGTCGGCGGTGGCATGCGCTTTTACCCGACGAATCCGAGGGTGTTTATTTCCGCTACGCGCGGGGCGCCTGTTTCCGCTCAAGCCGCGGTGGCTCCCCTTTTTGAAAATCCCACTGCGCGTGGGGCGCCCCTTTCTTGTAAGGATACAAGAAACAGGAAAAGAAAATCCTTTATTGAGGGGAGCTTCCCCTCGGTTCGTGAGAGTAAGAAAAGCAAAAATTCCCTTTCACTCGCACACCTCTTGGCGCTTTGCGCCTGCGAAGGTGTGAAGGCGAAAGGAGGTTTATGCAAAACACAATGTTTTGCGTCACTCACCTCACCCCTCGGGCAACTAACCGAGTGTGGACGCGCACCAAAAGAGGGGTAGGTGCGAGCGAGGCAAGAGCCTTTGGTTTTGTGAGTTCTTGCCTTACGCATAAGAAATAGCAAAGGGAGCGAAGCGACGTTTGCATTTCGCTTAAGCGTAAGGCGTTTTGTACCCTTTTTATTCTCGTGAGCATAGGGGAAACTCCCCTTAAAAAGATTCTTTTCCCCCTTTTCTCATCTTTGAGAAAAGGGGAGCCACCGCGGCTTGAGCGGGAAGAGGCGTAAGCGGCAAGCCCCCGCGGCTTGAGCGAGGAAAAGAACCGAAAAATCAAGCGGGTGCGCACCCCACCCACCCCAAAAATCCGCGCAAATTCGGGAGTTTTTGCGTTATTCGGAATTTATTTTTATAAGATAAACCTTTTTTCCGAGCCGTTTGAAGCATTTGACCGTGTGTTCCGTGCCTTTTGAGTAACCGTCCCACAAAGCAAGAACGGCATCTGCGTATTCTGCGATCTCTTCGTTTCTTTTAAGCGGCGCCGCTCTGCCGTAAACAGAATATTTCGGCAAAAATTCGGTATATTTTATTTTCCTTTGCATTGCAAATGCCTTTGCAATCGAATCAACGCCAAAGGCGCCGCCCGATACGATTTCCGTGATTTCGCCGTTTACGTATTGCTCAATATTGACTCGCGTTATACTGCGCGAGCCTATTATTGCCAGCTTCATATTTACCTCCGTAGATGTATTTTAGATATATAATGTGTTTATTTTTAACATTTTACCACAGAATAGGTGTAAAGTAAATACAAAATATATTTAATGTGAGGCTATTTATGGCAACGAAAAGCTTATCAATCAGAATTGAAGAGGAAATGCTCGATAAATTACACGTTATCGCCGATTACGAGGGCAGAAGTGCAAACAGTCAGATACTCGTGCTTATACGCGACCTTATTGAAGCCTACGAGGCGCGCCACGGCGAAATAAAAACCGGCAAAAGAGGCTAAAATAAAAAAACCGCGCGAATATCGCGCGGTTTTTTATTTTTTGGTTAATTATTTAACTCTGAAGAGAATTCCTTTGCCGCCGTCGGCTTCAAAAATATAGTTGCCGTTTGCATCCTTTTCGGTGTATTCCTTCCACGATGCCGAGTCGGTATCGAAATACTCGAGTCCGTTTGCAACGTCGTTAAAAACAAGGGTATTTTTGCCGACGTCGCCCTCCTCGTATTTTTTATTGGTTATCATAAAGCTCTTATCGTTAAAGAATCCGATAACGAAGCCTTCGCCGGTAACTGCGCCGAGCTTGCCGTAGGGAGTGTAGGCAACCGAGCCCTCCTCCAATGCAGACGGGTCGGATTCAAGGTGGAATACCGCCTCCGACGTCTTATTGAAAAGCTCTTTTCCGAGCGGCAGTATCTGGGCATTTATCGCCTGAACGTCGTAGTAGTGGGGATATTTCTTGCCTGTGTAGTCCATACAGGCGTTGTCCCAGCCCTCTTTCATATAAGCCGCTATAAGATAGAAGGTGAAATAGGAAATCCTCTTTGCGCCGTAGGTAAGGCACATATTTACCTCCCACTCTATCTGGTTGCGGGTAAGGTTTGCATATCCCATGTGTTCGGTGAGAAGAATTATCGACATATAATCGATCTTTTTGTCAAGAGCTGCACTTCTTATTAACTCAAAGTTGCTGAAAAAGCCCTTTCTCGGAGCGCTGTCCTTCAAAAAGTGATAATGGTCGTAGCAAAGGTAGCCGGGATCGACGGCTTCGAGATATTTGTTTACGTAATCGGCATAGTCCTTTGCAATAAGCTGACTTTCAGAATTTGCATAGTTAGGGAAAAGGTCGATAAACACCTCGCGCTCGGGGTCGTATTTCTTAAACGCTTCGGCAACTATCGAGAGTATCTCGAATTTGTCAGAGCCGGGCTCATCGTAAAGCCACCAGCCCTTGATAATATCGTCGTACTCGGCGTAGCTTTCAATGACCTTTTGAACAAGCTCCTCAACCTCTTCCTTGGTAATTCCCTCGGTGCCGAGAGTGATCGCGGCTTTTATGCGGGAGTCGCAAAGAGAGAAGCAGGTAAGACCGTATTTTCTCATAAATTCGAGAGCTTTTTTGTTGTTTGCAAGAGAGTTATCCTCAAGCGGAACGGTGGTGAAGCCGCACTCGGAAATCGCTTTCCAAAACTCCTCGTTTAAAACGGCAGAGCCCTGCGGACCGTGATAATAGGTTATTTCAAACTGTGAAAAGCCCTTCTTTTTCGGAGCTCCGCCGCATGATGAAAATCCCAAAAGAGTGACAAAAGCGGTAAGCATTAAAATTATCCTTTTAAACATTTACAAGACCTCCGTGACTGTTTTTTTAATAATAGCATAACTGAAAATAAAAGTCAATGATAAATATATATGTAATGAGAGAAAATCACCCGTTTGCCCTTTTCTTCATATACTGAAGCAGACAGCAATGTCAAAACAAAAAAGAAGGAGCAAGATAATGGATTACAAATCGTTTTTTGACAGCGACGATTACGTTTCTGCCAAAGCAAAAAAGGCGTCTGTCGCCGATACGGGCTTTTTCTCGGGCGCAGCATATTCCCCTGCGGTCGAGACTGCCAAAGTCGGTGCAAAGGATGAGTGCGGACCGGTAAGATCCCCCGAAACAAATTCAAAGGTGTCGCTTGCGATGCCGTTTGACAGGGAGGGGCTTCCTCTTGCGATCGCCTACGTTCCTATGCAGGCGTGGAGAGATATCTACGACGTTGAGGTTGCAATAACGCGTGCAACGGTATTTAAAGAGCTTGATAAGCCCTTTTATTTTGAGGAGGTAAAGAACCGTGGACGATAAAACTCTGCTTACCCGAAAAATTATGGCTTACGATATGGCGGCGCAGGATACCCGTCTGTTTCTCGATACGCATCCCACCTGCGACGAGGCGCTTGAGTATTACAATATGTGTCTTATAAAGAAAGACGGCTATTTGAAGGAATACGAGAGCCGCTTCGGTGCGATGACGCAAAACAGCCTGCAGGATAAAAAGTATTCGTGGCTGTGCTGTCCGTGGCCGTGGCAATTCTGAAAGAAAGGATGATATTTTTTAATGTTTTGTTATGAAAAGAGATTGCAGTATCCCGTTAAGATAAAAAATCCCAATCCCAATACGGCGAAGCTCGTTATTTCAGCCTTCGGCGGACCCGACGGCGAGCTCGGCGCTTCAATGAGATATCTTTCGCAGCGCTTTGCCGCTTCGCAGAGCGAGGTAATAGGTACACTTACCGACGTCGGCACCGAAGAATACGTACCGCTATGTTATCAATGAGATTTGACGCTCCGTTCCGGGGCGGCGGTCTTTCGGCGGGTATATCGTTACTCTTATCTCCTATACTCTGATTTACTCTTTTCTTATATACTCTACTTTACTTTGCGGATTGATTTCCCGAATATCGCCGCAAATGCCTGTTTACGGGGTTTTTCGGGACGGTTATCCTCGGAAACGGCGTTTTTCGGGTCTGAAACTCTGCTTTTGGTAGTTTCAAACCCGATTACGCCATTTTGTTGGTGTCGCCAAAATGGTGCTTATTGATGTGTTTTTGCGTCGATTTGCACCTCTTTTTAATGCTCTGAATTTTTTTCGGGTAGAAAACCGACATTTTCGGGACGGAAATTCCCGATTACGCCTCCTCGGTGTATGGTATCAACTCGCTATCGCTCACGACGCTATCGCCTCCGGGGAAACGGTAGATAGGCGCGATGTCGTTCCCTGTGAGCCTCTGCACGTCTACGAGGTACGCAACCTCGCCACGGGCTTTTATCTTCATCGGCCACCCCTGTTTTTGGGCGACTCTCTGCAATTCCGTAAATACGGGCGCGTTCCGCTCCTCCTGCGCCTGTATGTCTTCAAGAGCCTTTTTCACCTTATCGCTGATGTGATAAAGGTTGTCGCAGGGGTGATACAGCATACCGAGAATAAACGAGGTGTCCGGGGTCTTACTCGCCCAACCTCCAATGATAGGACCGTGGTATTCCTCGCCGGGCTTGATGAGTTCTATGGTGTCGCCAAAGTCCATAACCTTAACACCGTTGATAAGCACGTCTGCCATACCCTGCGTAACCGATGAGCGGCGACGCTCTACTGTTATTTTGATTTCCATAATCATTCCTCCTCCTTGTAGCCGAGTATCTTTGCGATTGCGTAGTCAAAGCCCTCTCTCAATGCCGGGTTGCTGTCGAGGTCCTCCTCGGTGTAGCCGAGGGCTTCGAGGGTGTCGTCGTATTCGCCTGTGTAGCCGAATTCGTGATTGTTCAGTTCTGTATAGAACATATCGAATATAAAGCCTCTCCCGGTCGTGTCTGCCTTTACCGCCTCTGCGCGTTCCTCACGGTGGCGGGCGAACATCGCTTTAAGTGCCGGGAGGTCGGTTTTCTTGATATACCCGCCGCCTCCAATGTGGCATATCTTGTCGGTGTCCGTTTCGGAAAGTCCGATTTTCTTCATCCCCTCGATAAGCTGCGTTTTGCCAAAGGCGAAGAATATAGGCGAGGCGTTGACCTCCTCCTGCTGTCTTGCTTTCATTTCTTCATATTTATTCATTGTTCTTTCCTCCTGCGTCCCCAAGCGGGACAAATATGTTTCACGTGGAACAATTACGCCCCGTATCGTGGCATTAGTTTGTAAAAAATTATTTCCGCCGCCCAAGCATTTCTACAACAAGTGTATATACCTCTATGCTCTGCAGGGCGTTCCGCCTCTGAATAAAATCCGAATAGAGGCAGTCGTAGGTGTCTTTTGCGAGGGTGATTTTCCGTTGAGCCTCCTCTACGGTAATACCGGGTTGCTTTTCGAGTATCTCGCAAGCCCGCTCTGCAACGGCGGTCATACGGCCGCCTCCGCTTTCATCAGCGAGAGTCTGCTGACGATTGCCGAAGCCATTGCACCGTCCTCCGGGGCCGTCGTGAGTCGTTCCACGATTTCTGCGGGAGAAAATCGGCTTGTGAATGTTGTAGGCTTTCCGTTCTCAAAGCGGTCGTCAACGAGAACAAACAAGCTGCGGAGTTCCTCTCTGCTGACAGGCTTTTCGCCGAGGTTTTTGATGGTGTGAAGTTTCATAGAAATACGCTCCTTTTCAAATTGTAACTTTTCTGTGTACCCTTGACAGGAGCGATATTTTGGTGTATAATTATATACAGAAATCGCCCTTTCACGGGTTGTTTCGGGCAACGGTAATTCTTTTCTTTCCACGGAGCAGAATTGCCGTTGTTTTTCTTTTATTTGCGGTCTTTTTGAAGTTCCTTATAGACGAGCGAAACGCCTTTCAGAACAACATCGGTTTTGGACCGTCCTGTGAGTTTGCAACATTTTTCCAACAACTCGTTTTCGGATTGTGAAATTCGCAAGTTCAGCCCAACGGTCCGGGGGTTGGTCGTCGGTCGTCCCATATTGGGGTTGTCCGTCTTTTTTACATAAGCCGTAATTATTTCCTCCGTTCCTCTTGCCTTTTTTGAAATTGTGTGCTATAATGTTTACACCCCCTTTGAGAAAGCGGAGGCAAGTTCCGCTTTCCCTTTGGTGGTTACCCTTTGGCTCTGCTTACTTGTTAAGTAGAGCCTTTACCTTTTCTATGGCCTCGTTGAGGTCTTTGCACTCACGCATAATGTCGAGGATTTTTCTTGTCTGATTTTCCTCTGTGACCTCTCGGAGCATTTCGCCAACATTCATTTGCTCGTCCATACCGTTTCCCTTTCTCTTGCCATACTCGCCTCGGTTTCCCTTGACTGTACCTTAATTATAACATTTATCTACACAAAAGTCAAGGCCTTTTCCAAAAATTTTTTGGGAAATTTCAAATTTTTTTCGCAGAATAAATAAAACCGCCTCAATAGGGCGGTTTTTGTTATTTCTCCTGTATGGCGGTTACTATTCCGTTTGTAATATAGATATACCCAAAATCGTA
>JAFVQJ010000005.1 GCA_017504945.1 Clostridia bacterium | reverse complement strand
TGATCATCATTGGACTGCGCTTTCTTTTAAAGCCCGTCAATAAAACGAGGGAGCAACTCGAAGCTGTTTCTCCCAAAAGCAGGCTGATCAAGGCAATCGTCGGCGGCATTTTCGTTGGCTTTATCTGCGGATTTGCAGGTGCGGGCGGCGGAATGATGTTGCTTCTTGTTCTGACTACTTTCCTCGGATACCCTATGCATTTAGCGGTCGGCACAAGCGTGTTTATTATGGCGTTTACGGCTCTTACGGGAGGCATCAGCCATTTTATGATCGGGGGAATTCCCGATATTCTCTGCCTTGTGCTGTGCGTTGTGTTCACGCTGCTTTGGGCAAGAATTGCTGCAAAAATCGCCAACAAATCAAACGCAAAAACCTTAAACCGCGTGGTTGGTATTGTTATGATCGCCACGAGTATCGTGATCTTGGCGGTAAATTATCTTTAATACTAACTCGCAAACGTTAATTACTCGAACAGAAGAAAATGTAACAGGGGCTGACCTCGCGGTCAGCCCCTCTTTATTATCGTTATTTTCTTTTTTTGAAATTCAGCGTTGCCTCAAAGCTCAAATTCAAAAGAAATTTTATGGCATCGTCGGGCGCATCGGCAAGAATTACCGATATCCAATGAAGCTTATTCATGTGATAAGCGGGATGAACCCCGTCGCTTGTGCCGAACGAGCCTGTCATTTCGGTGGGAAGCTTAAGGTTTACCACGTCGGTTGGACTGTCGCAGTCAAAGCCGAATTTACGGCGCGAAACCTTCATAACGAGTGCAAACCACTTTTTGTTTTCAAAATGTCTGAAAACGGCGGTCTCAAAATCCTCATCAAATGGAAAATCGGGAACGACGCCGTAAATATCACGGCAGTATTTTATAAAATCTTCTCTCGTCATAAAGCTTCTCCGCAACCGCGAATCATTTTTTGTTCTTTTCCTTGGCGCGCTTGTCGTTGATTATCTGCATATGCTCTGCGGTGATAAGCTCAACGCCGTTTTCCTTTGCCCAATCGACACAGCCCTTCAAGACAAGAGGTAAAAATACGCGCGGAACAGCCAAAACGGTCTTCAAGGCATCGTCGGTAAACTTTACCTTGTCGTCTGCACGGTCTGCGGCGTATCTTACCGATTCAAGCGAGGCCTGACGCATCTGCAAAAGCTCCGCTCTCATTCTTGTTTTTCTGTGGAACCAGAAATTTTTGCTGTCGCGATAACCGTAGTCGACGGGCAGGGCAGGGAAATCCTTTGCACGCACGCCGTTTATAATGGCGTCACGGTATTTTTTCTTCATAACGATCTTGTCGACTCTCAAAATAAAATGTGCGCCGAATTTGCTCGTTATACCGTTGAAATCGTGGTAGGGACCCTCGTAGCCGTTAAGCTCACCTGCAGCATCCTTGTCAGCGCCGTCAAGCTCTCTCATCCAGGTGCATTCTATTGCTTCGATGGCGTCGGTAAGAAGCATAGGCCTTACTTCGCCCGTGGTCTCCTCTATCATACTTTTTTCAAGCTTGAAATTGCATTTGGGCATTTTCTCGCTCGGCTTGTCGCCGGGCCACGAAAGCTTGACCGCTTCCTTAAAGGTTTTGGGCTTGTCGTCGATAAAATTGATCGCGCATTTGCCGTTTCTTAAAATGTTCTGCGCCGTGTTTGAGGAATTTCTGCAACATAAAAGCATTGCATAATAATCCTTGCCCGCAACGTAATAGGGCTGAACGAGTGAATAGGGACCGAGATTGGTCGTGCCGTCCTCGCAAAGAGTGCTGATAATTACGGTAGGCATCGGAAAGAAAAGCGACGTCTGATAAAAATTGTCAACAATGCGAAGATCTTCAAAGCTGCTCATAATAGTTCTCCTTTTAACTGTGCTTAAATAATTATGTCATATTTCAACGGCGATCACTACCGTGCGAGCCGTTTTAGACGAGGGTGTGGTGCAGGTGGAAAGGGTAATAATACTGTCGCCGTACTGCGGAAGCAGGGCAGTCTTATTCACCGCTTTATTCATTATATAAGATATCATTGAGTCAAATTCCGCGCTGTCGGCGGCATCGGTAAAATTATACCATATATCGTCGTGCTCAAGTCTTGCAGCCGCAAAGATCTCGTAGCGAGTCAATCCGACCTCGGTCTGCAGAGTAATGTAACGGTGCGAAGCAAAGTAATCTGCATCAACGAATTTGGCAACGTCGCTGAACATAGTGCCGTTTTTCAAATGATGACCGAAGATTATTAGATTGTCGCTTTCGGGACTGCAAATCTCCCAAATATAAGGAACGCCGGCGTTGCTTCTCTTGCCGTAGAAATTCTTGCGAAGATACTTGTTCACATTATTCGGCGCATACATAACGGGATAGGATATTTGAGTATCCTCTACCGTTATCCAGCCGTAAAAATCCTTATTAAGCTCAAAAAGCTCCGAAAGCTCGCGAAGGGGAGCCTGCACCATCGAAGAGACTTCGGAATCAACGCCTGACGAGGAACTGCCGGAATTAACGTACGACGATGAAGCATCGCTTGACGTAGGCGCAGTCAAACTTTCGAGCCTGTTGTAATCGTCTATGTCGCTTTTTTCCGTGGTAACTTCAATTATCAGCATTACCGACGAAAAGACGAATATAGCCGAAAATAACACGGATAACGCTGTAAGAATCCTTTTTTTCATAAAGACCTATCCTTTGTTTGCCTCTTGAAGCTTTTGCCACTGCTTCGGAGTAATTCCGAAGCGCTGCTTGAAGCGTTTAATAAAATAACAGTAATCGCAAAATCCGTTTTTAAAGCAAGCCTCGGTAATATTCATTCCGAACAGAATGTCGGTCTTTGCCGATGACATTCGCTTTGTTTCAATATAGTCCTTGGGCAAAATATGCAGATTTTCTTTAAAAAGCCGTATAAGATAATGTTGAGATATGCCGAAACGCTCTGCAATATCACGCATATACTTGATGCTTTTATAGTTTTCGTCAACGTAATCTATAATATCGGTAAAAAGTGCGGGAAAATGCTTGCTTTCCGAAAAATCGTCGCTGTTAAGGCAGGAAAGCAGATGAAAATATCCCGAGAGCATTTCAAACTCGGTGTCCTTCGAAAAGTATCCCGAGCTTGCATTGCGGCAAAATTTTATTATTTTGTCGGCATCCTTTTCCTTGAGCTCTATCTGGTTATTTTTGCCGTTTTCGTGAGATAGCAGATGCTTATAAAAGGCATCGTTTTTCGCATATATCCAAATAACGAAATAATCGCACTCGGTAAGAGAGGGAATGTTGGTGCAATGCATCTCGTAGGGTTTGCAGATGATGGCTGTATTGGGCTTGAAGTTGTAAGCGGAGCCTTCAACTATGACCTCGAAAGAGCCCTTTTCCGAAATCATTATCTCAATGAAATCGTGAAAATGCATAGTTGAAGAAATAGGATAGTCGCAATAGTGATTTTTCGGGAAAATGCTTATTGTTTCCGGCGAAACACCCGGCAAGAAAATATCGTTTTCCATAGTCCGCTACCACTTATTCGGATCATTCGCTTATCATTTCCATATCGACGACCTTGAAACCGTCGTCGGTCATGGATACGAAAATCTTGCCGTTAAAGGCACAGGACCTTGTGGAACTGCGCTTGACCAAAACGAGATCGAACTTGACGTCGATGGAAAAGTCGGTCTCTGAATATCTGTAAAGATTTGAAAATACCTCGTTTTCAAAGGTGTAGCTTCTGGGATATTCGCCGTAGCGGTTGTCAACCAAGGCAAGCCTTGCTCCGATATCGCTGTCCTCGTGAAGATAGGGATACACCTTTGCGATCTTCTGATAGGCAACGGTAACGTAAACCGCATACTTTTTGTAAAACTCACGGCAAAAAGCCTTTAATTCTTCCGCCTCGGTGTCCGAGGTAGAGAGATAAAACTCCTTTTCAAGCTCACTTACGTCGACTCTCGAGGTCGCAAGGTCGGAAACGGGAGCAAAATCTCTAATATAGGTAAACTCGTCTATAACGTATTTGTTTAAACGGTATTCAGGCTTTCCTATCTTTGTAAAGCTGTCGGTAAGAGTCGTGGGCTCGGTCAAAAATTTCGAGTCGATGGGAGAACCGTCGGCTGAAACGGAAATGCCGTCAGCAAAGGTAATGGTGTATTCGAAAAGAGGAAACTCCTCAAAAGAAACGGGACTGTAGCATATCTGATTAAAAAAGCTTTTTTCACCGGTGGGGGCAAGCTTGAGCATTGCAAATTTCTTGCTGCCCACCATAAAGTCGTATTGCTTTATCTCGTCGGTAGCCGAGCTTTGCTCGTAGTAATAAAGCTCCTCTGCGGGCAGATATTTGTTAATGTATTCCTCAAAAACGCCATCGACGCCAAAGGCGGCGGGAGCTTCGGAAAAATAGGGAAGAATAACGTCGCAATCGGCGGTCTTGTAAGCGTTTAAAAGCTCTTCGCAAAATTTTTCGGGACGGTTATTCTCAAAATCGTTCAAGAAAAAGCCGAAAACGGTGAGAGCGACCGACAAAACAACTAAAAGCGCCGCCCACGATATAAGAAATATTTTTTTGAATTTAGACATCTTCATAAAATTCTGTCATCCTTATTTAATAATAAAGGCTGTGGGAATGGGACGGGGACCGGTAACCGAGGAGTGCTTGTTAAGATATTCACCCTGATATATCATCATAGATGAGGAGCCGCCGTCAAGATTTGCGGCGTTTATCGCGCCGTATTCTATCATAAGGTCCTGAAGCCCCTTGTGCGAAATGCCAATGCTGTGAGGCTGTCTGCCGTCGATTACCAAAAACATAATTGCGCCGTCGGCACGCTGACCTATTGCCGTTCTCGGATGAAGCGCGCCGTTAGAGGTTATTTTTGCGCGATTACCGTTGACGACGAGTGCGGGACCGAAGCTTACGGCGTCAACGATGCCCTTGGCAAGAGCGTCCTTCGCCTTCATTCTGCCGATTATCAGTCTGTGGTCGGCATCAAAGCCGATTATAGTGTCGTATTTTGAAGCAAGGAACGAAACGAGCTTGCCATCTCTGAAAACGTAGCCGAGAGGCATACCGCCGTCGGAAACACCCTGCGGATCGTAAAATCCGCCCGCATTTATTGCGGCAATGGCGCCCGTCTTGTTGTATATCTCCATAAGAGTTTCGCCTCTGCCTTCGACGTCAAACTTATCAATGCTGTAAATGCTGACTCTCGAAGGGTCTTTTATTATCATAAGCTTGCCGACGTAAAGATCGCCCTTGACTGTTATTATCTCAATGGGCTCACCCTCCGCGGGAGGAGTTTCGGGAATAACGGGAGGCTCGGTTATCTCTCCGCCGCCCATCTCCTCGGAGCCTGCGATTATCTCGTCTATCTCGGCCTGCGGAAGATAAACGTTTGCAAGAAATTTAAGCGCACTCGTTTCGGTAACGGTAAGCACGAAAAAGTCCTTTGCGGCAGGGGAGGGGCCGTAGCAAATAAGACAGCCCGCCGCATAAGCGGTTATAAGCACCGTCAGTATAAAAGCGCCGAAGCAGGACATTACCTTTCCGAAAACCGAGAAAAATCCTTTCCAAAATGATTTTTTGGGAGGCTTTAACTCCTCGGTATTCACGGCTGCTATCTCTTTTTCTTCTAAAATTACGTCAGACATTTTTTACATTCCTTTTGTGAGCATAGTCAATCATTATAATTATACTACTTATTCACAGAAAAATCAATAGATAACGAGAAGCTGGGAGATTATGCTTTCGAATTTGATTTAAACACCGATAAAAGCGCATATATTCTCACCTCGGTAACAGCCTTGCCGATTGAAAAATAATAAAACGCCCCTCGGGGGGTTATTTTGCAAAAATCTGCAAAAAACACAAAAAATAATGCAAAAAGGGCTTGAAAAAGCTATTTCTTTGTGGTATAATATGTCGGCTATAACGTACGCACTCCGATCAAAGCGCAGGGTGTTTGCCGTAAAATCTTTTAATGCGGCAGATTGCGCGGAGAAACGACGAGGGCGGACAAACAACTCACGGAGGAAAAACAAATGGCAGTAGTAGCAATGAAACAGCTTCTTGAAGCCGGTGTTCATTTCGGACATCAGACCAGACGCTGGAACCCCAAGATGGCGGAGTACATCTACACCGAGAGAAACGGAATCTACATCATCGACCTTCAGAAGACGGTCAAAAAGCTCGAGGAAGCATACAGCTTCGTAAGAGACACCGCACTTGCAGGCGGTCAGATCCTTTTCGTAGGCACCAAGAAGCAGGCAACCGATTCTATCAAATCCGAGGCTGAGAGAGCAGGTCAGTTCTACATCAACGCAAGATGGCTCGGCGGTATGCTCACCAACTTCAAGACCATCAGAAAGAGAATCGAGCGTCTCAACCAGCTTGATAAAATGGCTGAGGACGGCACCTTCGATCTTCTTCCCAAGAAGGAAGTAGTAAAGCTTAAGCTCGAAGCAGAGAAGCTTCAGAAATATCTCGGCGGTATCCGCGAGATGCACAAGCTTCCCGCAGCTATCTTTATAGTTGACCCCAAAAAAGAGAGAAACGCAGTATCCGAAGCTCGCAAGCTCGGTGTGCCGATCATTGCAATCGTTGACACCAACTGCGATCCCGATGAGATAGATTATCCCATCCCCGGAAACGACGATGCTATTAGAGCAGTTAAGCTCATAGCTGAAACTCTTGCAAATGCAGTTATCGAAGCAAACCAGGGCGAGACCGCTGACGTTGCTGACGAAGCTGACGAGAGCATCGACCTCGAAGAAAATAACTGAGTGAGGTAAGAAAAATGAATTTTACAGCTAAAGACGTTCAGGCATTAAGAGAGCAGACCGGCTGCGGTATGATGGACTGCAAAAAGGCTCTCACCGAGTGCGACGGCGATATGGACAAAGCAACCGATTACCTTCGTGAGAAGGGCCTTGCAGCTGCTGTTAAGAAGTCTACAAGAATCGCTGCGGAAGGCGTAATCGATTGCTATATTGAAAACGGCAAGGGCGTTATCATCGAAGTAAACGCCGAGACCGACTTCGTTGCAAAGAACGAAAAATTCCAGACATTTGTAAGAAACTGCGCAGTAACCGCAGTTAAGAATCAGGCAAAGAGCGTTGAGGAGCTTAAGACCCTTCCCATCGAAGGCGATAAGGGCACCGTTGAGGAGGCTCTTAAGGATAAGATCTTCACCATCGGCGAGAATATGAATATCCGTCGCTTTGAGCTTGTTGAGGGTAAGGTATATTCTTACATTCACGGCGGCGGCAAGATCGGTGTTATGACTGTTCTCGATACCGACCTCGCAGAGAGCGATGAGCTCGCAGCGATCGGTAAGGGCATCAGCATGCAGATCGCAGCTATGAATCCCCAGTACCTCTGCCCCGACTGCATTCCCGCAGACGTTGTTGAGAAGGAAAAGGCAATCATCATCGCTCAGATCAAAAACGATCCCAAGAACGCTTCCAAGCCCGACGCTATCATCGAGAAGATGGTCGGCGGCAAGCTCGTTAAGTATTACGAGGGCGTTTGCCTTACTCATCAGGCATACTTCCTTGATCCCGACGGCGCTTCCGTTTCCAAGTTCCTTGAGAACGAGAGCAAGAAGCTCGGTGGCAAGATCGCAATAAAGAGCTACGTTCGCTTCGAGAGAGGCGAGGGTCTCGAAAAGAGAAACGACAACTTTGCAGAAGAGATCGCAAAGATGACCGCAGGCAAATAATTAAACAAAAATATTTAAAACCTCTGCTTCGGCAGAGGTTTTTTCTTGCTATTTTTCGCCAAATATTATATAATAAGTACAATAACGTTTCGAGGTGCAAAAATGAACTGGTCCGAAATAACCGTATACACGACAAAAGAGGGAATAGACGAGGTAAGCCGCATCGTACTCGAATGCGGAGCGGAGGGAATCGTAATAGAAGACGAGAGTGATTTTCTCGATTTTCTTGAAAACAACCGCTCGCGCTGGGATTACGTCGATGATGAGCTTATGCAAAGCAAGCATTGTGAAACCAATATAAAGACCTACGTCCCCTGCGATGAAAACGGCTTTGAAATATTCAAATCAATAGAAAGGGCTGCCGACGAGCTCAAAAAGACCGATAAAGAAGCGAGATTCGGCAGATTAAAGGTTGAAACCAACCAAAGAGACGATTCGGAATGGAAGGATAAGTGGAAGGAATACTTCAAACCTTTCTGTGTAGGTCAAAAGCTTTACATCTGTCCCGCATGGATAGAAGGCGACCTTCCCGACGGAAGAAGCGAGGTAAAGCTTGAAACCGGTCAACTTTTCGGAACGGGACTTCACGCCACCACCCGTCTGTGTCTTGATTCGCTTGAAAGCTACGTAAATGCCGATACTGACCTGCTCGATCTCGGCACGGGAAGCGGAATTCTTGCCGTAGCGGCGGCAAAGCTCGGAGCAAAAAGCGTCCGTGCAATAGATATCGACGACGGCGTTTACAAAACTCTCGAAAACAACCTCAAGTTAAATGACCTTGACGGCAATAATTTCGAAATAATTGCAGGCGACGTCCTTTCGAACAAAAAAATAATGGTCGGTAAAAATGAAAAATACGACGTTATAGTTGCAAATATCGTGGCCGACGTAATAATCGCACTTTCCGCGATTACGGGCGAATTCCTTAAGGAAAACGGCATTTTTATGGTGTCGGGAATTATCGACGAGCGTGCCGACGAGGTGAGATCCGCCCTGTTGAATAACGGATTTACCGTTAAAGAGCACCGAAGCCTCGACGGTTGGAATCAGTTTGTAGCATCAAAGTAAACGGAGAGAGAATATGCCGAGATTTTCAGTAAAAACAGAAAACGGAAAAGCCAAAATAACCGACGAAGCCTACCGCCACCTCACACGCTCGCTTCGCGCAAAAACGGGCGATATCATAGAGATAACCGACGGTGAAAACAATTACACCGCAGTTATAGATAATATCGACAAAAGCGCCGCATATATCTCCGTGCTCGAGCGGTGCGAGACCGATACCGAGCCGAAGGTAAGAGTAACGCTTATTCAGGGGCTTCCTAAGGGAGAAAAGAGCGAGCTGATTATTCAAAAATGCGTTGAGCTCGGCGTTTACGAAATAGTATTTTTTGCCGCCGAAAGAAGTATCGTTAAGCTTGATAATAAGCAAAAAACAGCAAAGCTTGAGCGTTATAATAAAATAGCGGCTTCGGCGGCAGAGCAGTGCGGCAGAGCGATCGTCCCCTCCGTTTGTATCGCCGACAGCTTAAACGAGGCACTTTCAAAGGCGGAAAACACCGTTTTGGTCTATGAAAAGGCAACCGACGGCGCATCGCTTCGTAACGTTATATCGAAAGAAAGTACAAAGAGCTTCAGCTATATAATCGGTCCCGAGGGCGGGATCGGCGAATCGGAGCTTTCTCTTTGCCGTGAAAAAAATATTCCTCAAATAACACTCGGCAAGCGGATATTGCGCACCGAAACGGCGGCGATAGCCGTTTTGGCGTCTGCAATGTGTTTGCTTGGTGAAATGGAATGAAAAAAAGTCAAAAAAATCTGTGGAAATATACAAAAAACAGTTTACTTGACCGCTGATTTATGTTATTATATAATATATTATATTTATCTTTAAGGAGTGAGAGAATTGGGAAGAGTAATAGCAGTGCTTTCGGGCAAGGGCGGAGTAGGTAAGACCTTCTTTTCGGCAAACGTCTCGGCGGCGCTTTCCGATCTCGGAAGAAAAACGCTCGTAATTGATTTCGACGTGGGACTTCGCAATCTCGATCTTGCGCTCGGTATGCAGGACTCCACTCCCTTCGATTTTACCGACGTGCTGAACGGTACCGCAACGCTCGAAAGCGCGATCACTGTACACCCACTTCACAAAAATCTCTATTTTCTCGGGGGACCGCAGTTTTCCGAAATATCCGAGCTTTCGGATGACTCACTTGAAAAGCTCACCCAAGCGGTAAGAGAAAGCTTCGATTACATAATCGTCGACTGCGCGGCGGGCATAGGCAGAGGCTTTACCTTGGCTGCCAAGGCGGCGGATTCGGTAATATTGGTGGTAACTCCCGAAAACTCATCGGTGAGAGACAGTGAGCGTACCTGCTCTATACTTCGCGAAAAGGGTATGAACGATATCTATCTCGTGGTCAACAGAGTAAGACCGAAGGAGATAAAAAGAGCAGAGCTTAATAATATCGACGAAATTATCGACACGGTAAACGTAAGACTGTTGGGACTTGTTCCCGAGGACGTTAAAACGTCAGTAAGAGCAAACAGAGGAGAGCTTACCCTC
Source organism: Clostridia bacterium (assembly GCA_017504945.1). Classification (GTDB taxonomy): domain Bacteria; phylum Bacillota; class Clostridia; order Oscillospirales; family RGIG5299; genus RGIG5299. Next base: position 65,219 of record JAFVQJ010000005.1, on the reverse strand, counting down.
GATTGCAAAAAGGCAAAAATGCAGGCAACTGCAATAAGGAACGTGGCAAAGAGAATAACCGGTGTTGAAACGCCGCTATTTCGATTTTGGAAATAAGGAGATAAAACGATATGAACATTGCACTTATAGCAAGCGACAAGAAAAAGGAATTGATGGTTCAGTTTTGTATTGCTTATTGCGGTATTTTGAGCAAGCATAATCTCTGTGCGACCGGCACGACCGCAAAGCTTGTCTCCGACGCCACAGGCCTGAAAATACAGTCGTTTTTGAGCGGCAGTCACGGCGGCGGCGAGCAGATAGCGGGAAGGATAGCCTATAACGAAATAGACGTTTTGCTTTATTTCAGAGATCCTCTTTCGACCACCGGCTTCGAGCCCGATCAGACCACCCTTTTAAGACTTTGCGATATGCACAATATTCCCGTTGCAACCAACGTTGCAACCGCTGAAATAATAATTATGGCGCTTGAAAGAGGAGACCTGGGCTGGCGCGATATCGTAAATCCGAAAAAATAAATAAAAAAGTGTCCGCTCCCGATAAGGGCGCGGACTTTACAAGTAAAGGAAAAGCATATGGAACTCATAACGAAAGCACCCAGAGGCACGGCGGACGTTTTACCGCCCGAGTCAGAAAAATGGAATAAGGTAATAAAAACGGTAAGGCAGGTCGCCTTCGACTTTAATTTAAAGGAAGTAAGAACTCCCACCTTCGAGCATACCGAGCTGTTTGAGCGCGGTGTCGGCGGCACGACCGACGTCGTCCAAAAGGAAATGTACACCTTCAGCGATAAGGGCGGCAGAAGCATAACGCTTCGTCCCGAGGGAACGGCATCGGCAGTAAGAGCAGTGCTTGAAAGCGGACTTTACGGCGGCGCAATGCCCCTAAAGCTCTTTTACGAAATACCCTGCTTCCGCTACGAGAAGCCGCAGGCGGGCAGACTTCGCGAATTCCATCAGTTCGGCGTTGAGATATTCGGCGCAAAGAGCGTAGCGGCTGATCTTGAGGTAATAACGCTCGGCGACACCGTCTTAAAGCGCCTCGGCCTTAAAAACGTTTTGCTATCAATAAACTCCATAGGCTGTAAGGAATGCAGAGCGAAATATAAAGAGGCTCTCATAAAATATTTTTCTGATTATAAAGACACACTCTGCGAGACCTGTCTTTCAAGACTTGAGAAAAATCCCCTTCGTATTCTCGACTGTAAGTCGGAAATATGCAAGTCGGTAAATAAAGACGCTCCCTCGATCCTCGATTACCTTTGCGACGGATGCAAAAGTGATTTTGATGAGCTTCGTGAGAAGCTCGACCTTATCGGAATAGACTACGTGGTCGACGACAGGATAGTTAGAGGACTTGACTATTACAACGGTATAGTTTTTGAGTTTTCGAGCAAAGAGATCGGCGCTCAGTCCCAGCTTCTTGCGGGCGGCAGATATGACGGACTTGCCTCCGAGATAGGCGGCGAGGAGCTTGCGGGACTCGGCTTCGGAATGGGCATTGAGCGAATAATAATGGTTATGGAAAAGCAGGGCTTATTCGAGGATATTTCCGAGAAAAAGGATATTTTCCTTGCCAATATGGGCGAAAAAGGTTTGGATACCGCCGCAAAGCTCGTTTTCGAGCTTCGAAATAAAGGACTTTCGGCAGAATTCGATATCTGCGGAAAGGGAATGAAGGCACAGCTTCGCTACGCCGACAAAAACGGTTACAGATATACCGCGGTAATAGGCGATAACGAGATAAAGACCAATACCTTAAGGCTTAAAAATATGGAGACCGGCGAGTCGGAAGAAATAACGTTTGACGGTATTTACGACGCGGTGGTTAAAGGACGGTAATAAAAATGGCAGAAAAAATGCATGCAAAAAGAACTGCAAAATGCGGAGCTTTACGAAAGAGCGACGTAGGCAATGAGGTAACTCTTTGCGGCTGGGTCGCAAAGCGCCGCAATCTCGGCAGTCTTTTGTTCATAGATTTAAGAGACGTATCGGGTGTATGTCAGATAACCTTTGACGATACCGTCGATAAGGCTCTCTTTGAAAAAGCAAACAGCGTAAGAGGAGAATACGTCCTCTGCGTAAGCGGCACCGTCCGCGAAAGAGGAAGCGACGCCAACACCAAAATGGCAACCGGTGCCGTCGAGGTACTTGCAAGCAATTTGAGCATACTCTCAAAGGCGGAAACTCCTCCCTTCGAGATAACGGGCGAATGCAATGCAAACGAGGAGCTTCGCTTGAAATACCGCTATCTCGATTTGAGAAGGGCAGAGCTTAAGGAAGCTCTCGTAATGCGTCACAGAGTTTGCAAGCTCGCAAGAGATTATTACGATGAAAACGGCTTTTTGGAAATAGAAACTCCAATACTTTGCAAAAGCACTCCCGAGGGAGCAAGAGATTATCTCGTTCCCAGCCGCGTTCACAACGGCTCCTTTTATGCGCTCCCTCAGTCGCCGCAGCTTTATAAGCAGCTTCTTATGGTATCGGGCTACGACCGCTATATGCAGATCGCCCGTTGCTTCAGAGACGAGGATCTTCGAGCCGACCGTCAGCCCGAATTCACTCAGATAGACCTTGAAATGAGCTTTGTCGACGTTGATGACGTAATTTCTGTAAACGAGGGCTTTATTAAGAAGATATTCAAGGACGTTTTAAACGTTGAGATAGAAGCACCCTTTTTGAGAATGCCATATCGCGAGGCAATGGACCGCTTCGGCTCCGATAAGCCCGACCTTCGCTTCGGCTTCGAGATAAAGGATATTACCGACGTTGTCAAGAACTCCACCTTCAAGGTATTTGCCGAGGCAGTTGCCTGCGGAAACACCGTAAGAGGTATAAAGGTCGACGGATATGCCGACAAGATATCCAGAAAAGAGATCGACAGCTTAAACGAATTTGCAAAAACCTATCGCGCAAAGGGCGTTGCCTGGTTAAAGCTTGCAAACGGCGAGATATTAAGCTCCTTCGTTAAATTCATAACCGAAGATGAGAAAAACGCGATCATCTCCGCTTTCGACGCCAAGGATAACGACCTTATCCTCATCGTAGCCGATAAGCCCAAGACCGTTTTCGCTTCTCTCGGCGCACTCCGTTGTGAGATAGCGAAAAGGCTCGGAGTTATAAAGAAAAACGATTTCAAACTTTTGTGGGTAACGGAATTCCCCCTGTTTGAATACGACGACGAGGAAAACCGCTACGTTGCAATGCATCACCCCTTCACCTCACCCATGGATGAGGATGCCGATTTTATCGAGTCTGCACCCGATAAGGTAAGAGCCAAAGCATACGATATAATTCTAAACGGCGTTGAGCTCGGCGGCGGAAGCATAAGAATTTCCGATGAAGACCTTCAGAAGAGAATGTTCAAGGCGATCGGAATAAGCGAAGAGGAAGCAAGAGCAAAGTTCGGTTATCTGCTTGATGCATTTACCTTCGGCGTTCCTCCTCACGGCGGAATGGCGTACGGACTCGACAGATTCGTAATGCTTCTCGCAGATAAGCCCTCGATAAGAGACGTTATCGCATTCCCCAAGGTGCAAAACGCGTCCGAGCTTATGACTGAATGTCCCTCCGAGGTTCCCGAAAAGAGCCTTGTTGAGCTTGGAATAGAAATATCCAAAAAGGAAGAATAAAGGAGAAAAGAAATGATCGAAGTAAGCCATCTTACTAAAAAATACGGCCAGAAGATCGCCGTTAACGACGTATCCTTTACCATACCCGACGGTGAAATAGTCGGCTTCCTCGGCCCCAACGGTGCGGGAAAGTCCACAACAATGAATATTCTCACCGGCTACCTTTCGCCCACTTCGGGAACCGCTTCATTCAACGGCTTTGACATCTACGATAATGCCAACGAGTGCAAAAAGCAGATAGGTTATCTCCCCGAGCAGCCTCCTGTCTATTTCGATATGACCGTTAAGGATTATCTCGACTTTGTTTACGATCTCAAAAAATGCGATCAGAAGCGAAACGAGCATCTTGCCGAGATAATGGAGGTCGTCAAGATAAAGGACGTTTATAACCGCATAATAGGAAACCTCTCAAAAGGTTATAAACAGCGCGTCGGTTTGGCGCAGGCACTTATCGGAAATCCCTCTGTGCTTATACTCGACGAGCCCACCGTAGGTCTTGACCCCAAAGAGATAATCGAGATCCGTTCGCTTATCAAGCGACTCGGAAAAAGCCGCACGGTAATTTTAAGCTCGCATATTCTTCCCGAGGTACAGGCAGTATGTGAAAGACTTCTCGTTATTGCCGACGGTAAGCTGGTAGCCGACGGAACCCCCAACGACCTTTCAAACGATTCAACCATCGCGCACCGTCTTTCAATAAGAGTTGCGGGTCCCGCATCCGACGTAAAGAAGCTTATTAAATCTATAAACGGTATCCGCTATTGCGAGGAGACCACCAAGATAGAGAGCGACGCACACGATTTCATAATTGAATCTGAGCCTAATATTGACGTAAGAAGAATGTTGTTTAACGAGCTTGCCAAGAAAAACTGGCCGCTTTTAAGCTCAAAGCCCCTTGATGCAACCCTTGAGGACGCCTTTATTCGCTTGGTCGACAGCCCCAACAACAAGGTAGGAGGTAAAAAGAGATGAGTGCAATATTTAAAAAAGAATTCCGCTCGTGGTTTCTTTCTCCTATGGGCTATATCATTATGCTGGTATTCGGCCTGCTTTCAGAGGTTATGTTTATGATGCAGGTCAGCACCGATGACCTCACCGGCTATTTTAACGGACTTACGATGTTTGTGGCCTTCATAATCGCAATACTCTGTATGCGCCTTTTCTCCGAGGAGAGAAAGACCAAAACGGAGCAGCTTCTGTTAACCGCTCCCGTAAGTCTTTTTGAAATAGTGCTCGGCAAATTCTTTGCCGCCTTTGCGGTATTTTGCCTTTGCCTTGCCGAAACGCTTCTCGTTGTAATGGTAGTCGGCTTTACCGGCGCACCCGACTGGGGCGTTATCTTCACAAGCTACGTAGGCTATCTCCTTTTGGGAGCGGCTCTCATTGCAATCGGCACCTTCTTCTCCTCAATAACCCAGAATCAGATAGTTGCCGCAATAGTAACCTTCCTTACCTTTGTAGGCCTTATGCTTTCAAGCAGCATCATCTCGATAGTTATCGGAATGATGACGGCAATAAGCTCCTTCTGGCAGAGCGTGCTTACTGCAATAATCTACGTTATTCCCATCTTTGAGCGTTATTACGAGTTTGCATACGGCGTAATAAACGTTTCAACGGTCTTTTATTATTTGAGTGTAACCGCCGTCTTCCTTTTCCTCACCGCTCGCGTGCTGGAAAAACGCAGATGGAGCTGACGTGAGGTGCAAAAATGAAACTATTTGATATATTTACCAAAAAAGATATTGAGAGCGGCTACGATGAGAAGGCTCTCAAATACAGAAAATACAGGATCGGCACCGTCTCCACCCTTATCACCGTCGGCGTAATCGTTGCGATAATCGTTGCAAACGTATTTTTAAACGTCATCGTAGAGATGTATCCCTTAAAGGCAGACCTCACCACCGAGCAGCTTTATAATCTCTCGGGCGATACCACTGCCTATCTTTCAGAGGTAGATAAGGAAGTTGAGCTAATTCTCGTTCAGGAAATGGATAAGGTCGAAAGCCTTATGCAAAACTATATGGGCAGCTATTATAAGACCGATTATCTTACCGAGCTTTTCAAAAACTTTGAAAAGCACAGCGGCAAGGTCGGACTTGATTACGTTGATCCCACGGTAAACCCCACCTTCTTCACAGAGAGAAATATAACGGTAAGCTCCTCCTCGATCATGGTAGTTTACTGTAAGGATACCAACCGCCATAAGCTTATCGGCATAAACGATATTATCGTAACCGATGACGATAACAAATCCGCCGAGTTCGATGCAGAGAGAGCGGTAATTGCCGCGATCATCTACGTAACGCAGGAGGAGATAAGAGATATTCATTTCCTCACTGGTCACGAGGAGGATTCGGGCAGCTATTTGCAGGAATTCTTCAAAACTAACGGCTTCGGTGTCAACACCGTTACACTTGACCAGACCGACGCCTTCTCCGAAAACTCCGCCGCACTCGTAATAATCAACCCGAAAAAGGATTTCAGCGAGTCGGAGATACTTCTCTTAAAGGCGTTTATGCAAAACTCCGATAAGATAAGCGAATATCACCTTGGCAGAACTCTCTACGTATTTCTCGATAACAACGCGCCCAATATGCCCAATTTCTATAAATTCCTTGAGGAATATTGCATCGTTCCCGTTGACGAATACGTTGTTGATACCTCCTCCAAGGGCTCCGCATACTATTCATATACCTCAAACGGAACCGCACAGTCTATTCGCGTGTTGAATGCAAAGATGGTGCACGAGACGATAGGCAAGAGCATTGCGCAGAAGGTGGTAATGTTTGAGCAGGTAACAAAATCGTTCGAGCTTCTCGAGGCAAAGGGCGATATTTTGAGCGTTGAAAAGATCCTTTCGACTCACGATGAGGCATACACCAAGCCAATTCCCACTGACGGCACCGAGGTCGACAGCAGCTATCTCGCATTTAACAAGGATACCGACGTAAAGGGCGAAAAGGTCCTCGGCGCAGTTTCCACCAGATATTTCTGGGACGTTGAAGAGCAGCAGAGATACGTAGGTCACGTTGCGGTACTCGGCAGCACCTCAATGATAAGCCAGCCCTTTATGGGAAGCCCCAACTTCTCAAACGGCGAATACGTCAAGGACCTTATCAACTACACGATAGGCGACGATTCAATTGAGATAAGCGTTATGCCCAAGAACCTCTCGTCAAACGTTCTCAATATCACCTCAACCACAGTCTACACTCTCATTTTAGCGATGCTGGCTCTTGTACCCTTGGCATTGGGCGTTGCGGCGGTAGTCGTTTACGTTAAGAGAAAGCATATGTAATTTATCATTTTCCCCGAAAGGTTGGTGTTCACCATAAAAAAGAATACCGTAACGTTAATAGTAACCGTGTTAGTCCTCGTTGTAATGACAGTTGCAACGGTAGTGCTTACGGGAATAAATAACAACGAAGGCGGCGGCTCGAGCGCGGTGTCATCCGACTCTGCCTCCTCTGCCGCAAGACATAAATTCTTCGAATTTTCAAAGGACGATCTCAAAACGGTTGAGATCAAAAACGAACACGGCAGCTTTATTCTTGAGCGAATCAAAGAGGAGTCGTCATCATATCTCGTTTTAAAGGGAAATGAAAAGGAAAAGCTCAACTCCTCTGCGGCGTCCTCGTCGTTTAATTATATTGCAAACATGACGAGTGCAAAATTCGTTTCGTCAGATAGTGAAAAGCTCTCCGTTTACGGACTTGATGCTCCCGTAATAACCGTTACCGCCGTGCTTAACGACGGAAGCGAGCACAGTCTTTACGTCGGCGGAAAAACGCCCGACGGCAGCTATTACGCCAACACCTCCGATAGTGCCGACGTTTATGTTGTTTCAACCTACGCCATCGAGTATTTCACTGTAAAGAGAACCGAGCTTTATCCCACCGATATATTCGGAAAGCTTGAAATTGCAAGCTTTAACGGATTTACTCTTTTGCGCCCCGATTCTCACGATATCGATATAATAAAGCTGAGCAACGAGGAGTATGAGGAGGCAACCAACAAAGCCGAGGCAAACATAAAAACTCAGCTCGAGCTGAAAACTCCTTTTAAATACGACGTAAACGGCGTTTATATTGAAAACCTCGTAAAAGCAATATCCGAGCTTAATGCAACCGAGGTAATAAGCGACGATACCTCTGAAGCCAACCTCAAAAAATACGGTCTTGATAAGCCGATGACCTTCACCGTCAAAAACGGTAACGTAACTATATTTATCGGCAAAAAGGACAGTATGGCAAACGTCTATTACGTAATGCTTGAGGGAAGAGATCTTATCTACACCGTTTCGGCAGATTCTCTTTACTTCGTAGAAGAAGGCGCAAATAAATTTGCCTATTCAATGGTAGGCATAGTTGCTCTTAAAAACGTTGCGAGCCTTAAAATTGAAGGTGGCGGAAAGAGCTACGAATTTACCTGCGGCGACGATTTCGATAATCTCGAGGTATTTCACGGCACCACCGAGCTTCCTCCCGAGGAATTCAAAAAGCTATATCAGCAGATATTCTCGGCAACCCAAAACGGCTTGGCGGACGGAAGCCACAGCAAGGAGCTTCACGCCAGAATCACCTATAATAAGAAGGACGGCACTAAGGTCGTTATCGAATATTATAAGGTGGATTCCTCACGCTACTACGCCGAGGTAAACGGTGAAGGAATTTTCACCGTAAGAGGCGATATGGTGGAAAAGGTGCTTGCCGACTGCGAAAGAATATTAAACGGCGAGATAATCACGGTAGTATAAAGAAAAACAGTGAATATCCCAACAGAAATTTCTGTTGGGATATTTTTTGTTATATTTCAAAAAGGTGCGCCATATATTTAGAAAAAAGGAGATGCAAAATATATGGACGTCAGCGATTACAACGGCGTTTTAAGCTATATGCCGGCAGAGCTTCGGCAGGTATTGGATGCCGTCTCAGCGGAGAAAAAGCAAATAACGAGCGAAATACGAATAAGAGCAAACAAACCGCTTTGCCTTACCCAAAACGGCAGAAGCATATCACTTGACTATATAGTTTCAAGGGAAACTGTCAGAAATGTAATACGTTTAATATGTAACCAATCGGAATACTCATATTCCGAAGCAATAAACAGCGGCTTTATCACCTTCGGCAGGGGATACCGTGCGGGCGTCTGCGGCACCGCAGTATATGAAAACGGCAAAATATCATCGGTAAGGGAAATAACTTCAATAAATATAAGAATACCGCGTTTTATAGATAACGCAGCCGACGAGATATTAAAAATTATAGATCTGTCGGATAACCTGCCGTCGCTTCTTATTGCATCAAAGGCGGGCGGCGGAAAAACGACAGTATTAAAAGCCCTTGCAAAAAAGCTTTCAGAGCGCGGCAAGCGCGTTTCGGTAATAGACGAGCGCGGCGAGATGCAGGGCTTTGACCTTGGCACCAATACAGATATCCTCTCATACTACAAAAAAACAGACGGTATAACGGTAGCCGTGAGAAACCTCACGCCCGACGTAGTAATCTGCGACGAAATAGGTGATCGTTCGGAATTATCCGCCATAAACGATTGCCTGCGCCTCGGAGCAGCGGTAATCCTCACCGCACACGCCGACAGTAGAGAAGACATTATGAACCGCAAGGCACTCTTGGATATGATAAGGATAAGCAACGTTAAGAAGATAATATTTTTAGAAGGCCCCGAAAGAGCGGGGAAGATAAAGGAAACGGTGAACAGAGATGAGCTTATTTGTTAAAGCACTGGCGGCACTATTTACTGTTGCGGGAACGGTAATTATCGGTTCGACAGAGTCGGAAAAGCTTAAAAGGCGGCTTGAATATAACGAGGAAATAATATCCGACGTTGAGCGCTTGCGCGACGAGATAGAGCAATTCAGGGCACCGCTTCCCGAAACGGTTGAAAGGATATCGCAAACGGGCGGAAGCTTTTTTAAGGAGCTTTACTGCAATATGTCAGATAAAAGAACCGTTCAAAGCTCTGTAAGACAAGCGCTTGAAATGGCAGAATTTACAAAAAAGACCGATAGCGATCAAACGCGCTTGATAAAAGAGCTGTTTCAAAGGCTCGGAAACGGAGGCGTTGCCGAACAAAAAACGGTTATCGACGATTTTTTGTTAAATTACCGAAAAACCACCGAAACAGTCAGAGAAAAAGCATATAAAGGTAAAAAACTTTACAAAATGCTCGGAGCTGCGGCAGGACTCTCACTCTACATACTGCTTATATGATATTGCGCGGAGGAAAAAATGGAGATCGACGTAATTTTCAAAATAGCGGCAATAGGCATAATAGTTGCCGTGCTTAATCAGCTTTTGATAAAAAGCGGCAGAGAAGAACACGCGATGATGGTAACCATTGCGGGACTGATAATAGTTTTGCTTGCCGTTGTTGACGAGATAAAGCTGCTGTTTGACACGGTAAGGTCGATGTTCGGATTATGAGCTACGGTGAGATAGTATCCGTTCTCGTTGCATCGGTATTTACGGTAATTATAGCCGTATGGCTAAAGAAAATAAGACCGGAGCTTTCATTGGCGGTTTCTCTTGCAGGTGCAACGGCGATATTTTTATTTGTAATAAAGCGGTTAGAAACAGTAATCGGATTTCTTGATAATATTTCCGATAGCATAGCCTATCCCGAGGGCTTTGCAATAATAATCAAGCTTATGTCAATAGCCTTTATCGTTCAACTCATAGCCGATAGCTGTCGCGATGCGGGAGAAAATGCAATCGCGACAAAGGTTGAGCTGGTCGGTAAGGCGGCAATCGTAATAACGTCGTTGCCGCTCTTTAAAACGGCACTCGACCTTATTGTAAACGTTACCGAATAATTGGATGTGTTAAAATGAAAAGACCTATTCTTTTTGTATTTGCGCTGTTTGTTGCCGCTTTTATGTTTGGCATAACGGCAACTGCAAACGGCTTTTCTGTTTCCGATGTTCTTGAAGAAAGCGGCGCAAACGGTCTTTACGATAACGAAACGGGAATCACTCCCGATAATATGACCGAAAAAATATCGTTTTCTTCTGTTTTCGAATACATATCCGATATTGCTCTTAAAGCAGTTAAAGATGAGTTCAATACACTCGGTGTTATCAGCGCAATAACGGTTGCGGCGTCAATATTCAATATGCTCGGCGGCAGCTATTTTTCAAGGGGAATAGAGTCGACTGTCAATACTGCGGCAACGGTATCGGTGTTGCTCTTTGTTTCCTCAAAGCTGTCCGAAAGCTGTATAAATGCCGATGTTGCCATCAATTGCATCTCCGATTTCTCAAAGCTTTTAATGCCGGTCTCAACGGCGTTGCTTGCCGCGTCGGGACAAGCCGGCGGAGCGGTTCTTTCCGAAGCAGTTTTGATTGCAGCGGCGGAAATAATAGTTTTTATTTCGTCAAAGGTAATAATGCCTGCAATAAACCTCTATTTTGCACTCTGTGTTTCAAAAGCGCTTTGCACGGCGGTCGATCTCAGCGGCGTATGCGAATTCTTTAAAAAGTCGGTCTTGGCGGTCATTGCGGTAATGCTCACCGTATTTACGGCGGTAATGTCTTTTCAGGGGGTTATTGCAATGACGGGTGACAGCGTGGCAAAAAGCGGAATAAAGACAGCAATTATAAATATAATTCCGGCAATCGGCGGTCAGATAGGTGAAACGGTAGATACCTTTCTGGCGTGCGCCACGTCGGCAAAGACGCTTACGGGAGTGTTCGGAGTAGTGATAATAGCGTCAATAACTCTTGCTCCGACATTGTCGGTACTGGTGCGCTATGCAATTATGCGACTGTGCGCGTATTTTTCCGATATCTGCGGAAACAACCGCATTTCAGGTTGCCTCAAGGACGTTGCAGGAGGCTTTTCAATGATAATTGCCCTCACGGCAGGCACTGCGGCGTGCCTTGTCACCTGCATTACCGTTTTGATGATAGTTTGGAGAGGATAACGGTGGACTTCTTAAAAAACTGGATATCCGCAATAGCGGTTTCCTCCTTGCTTCTCGGCATATTGAATATTATAACGCCGTCGGAAAAAACGGCAAGGCTTATAAGAGCAGCGGCGTCGGTATATCTTGCCGTATTGATCTTTTCACCTATAATAAACGGTGACCTCGGATTTGAGCTGTCAAGCTTTAAAAAGACACTTTCAAGCTTCGATTTTTCATCATCTGACGAGATTACATCAAACGAAAAGGGATTATCTGCCGCAAAGCTTGCAGTCGAAGCGGAGCTTAAAGAAAGGCTTTTAAGTAAAAAAATTTCGGTATATTCGCTCGAAACTGTCATATCGCAAAAAAACGGAGAATATAATCTTATTGCAGTAAAATTAAACTGCAGTAACGAAGAAGCGGCACGGCGTATTCTGTGCGACGAACTTGAAATTTCCGAAGATATAATAATTTTTTGGTGAGAAAAATGTTCAGAAACCTAAAATTTGATATAAAAGCAATAAAAAACAAGTTATTTAATAAAAAAGCAGCGGTGATTTTGATTGCCGTGGGAGTGTTGCTTATCCTTCTTTCAGAGGCGACTCCGACGGCAAAAACTAAAACCGACGCAAAAGTAAACGTTTCTGCCGAAAACTACCGTGAGGACCTCGAAAAGCAGTTAAAAAGAATTGTTAAAAGCATAAAAGGGGCAGGGGACTGCGAAATTATGATAACCCTTAAAAGCGGCATAGAATACGTTTACGCCACCGAATTGAAAAGCTCGCAAATAACGGTAAACGATTCCGACACGGCGGGTAATAAATCGGAGATAAAGGACGGCAATGAATATAAATACATAATAATTGATGACGGAAACGGCGGCGAATCGGCGCTCACGGTAACGGAGCTCTTGCCGCAGATACAGGGCGTGGTAATAGTCTGCGACGGCGCCGATATACCGTCTGTAAAAAGCTCGGTAATAACGGCGGCATCGGCACTCTTGGGAGTTTCGAGCAACAATATATGCGTAATAAAAAAATCGTAAGGGGATAATCGATATGGTAAAAAAGAAAAAGAAAAGCTTTAGATCGGCAGGATTTTTCATAGTGCTGGCACTTTGCCTGTGCGGCTCGATCTATTTGAACTGGTATTTCGGCGATAGCGAGGAAAGCGGCAAAACGCTCGGAGAATCAATTCTCGTTGACGGCAGCAACGTGGAAGAGGATCCCAACGAACAGTATTTCATAAATGCCAGAATTGACAGAAAAGCTGCATACGACACCGCAGTTTCTGAATTGAACTCAATAATAAACGGTAACGCCGACAGCAAAAGCAAGGCGTCCGCGACCGAGGAACTTACCCGACTTGCTCTTTCAAACAATCAGCAGGTGAAGATCGAGCAGCTCGTTGTAGCCAAGGGCTATAAGGACTGCATAGCCTTCGTGGATAAAAACAATACCACCGTTATCGTCGATTGTGAAACGTTAAGCTCCGCCGATGCAAACGCCATAAAGGATATAGTTATCAGAACCACCGAGCAATCGGCATCCGACGTGCGAATACTCACCGTTTCTCCGGAAACGAACGGCAATTCCACCGCAATATGAATAAAAGCTCCCTTTGCCGAAATAATAACGGTAAAGGGAGTTTTTTAAATGGTAACAAAAGAAGAATATAAAAAAATAGCATCAAAATACGATATTTCGACCCACAGCTATAAAAATATTCCCAAGGCATTTGTCTTCGGCGGTATGATATGCGTTGTAGGAGAGCTTCTCTTTACTCTATATTCCAACTTTACTGAGGAGGAAGCCGCAAGGACGTGGGTATCGGTAACGCTTATATTTTTAGCGTCCTTTCTCACCGCTCTCGGAGTATTCGATAAAATTGCGAAGCATGCGGGCGCCGGCACGGTTGTGCCGATAACGGGTTTTTCAAACGCTGTAACCGCGGCGGCAATGGAGTTTAAAAGCGAGGGCATCGTCTTGGGACTCGGCACCAAAATTTTCACCATCGCGGGCCCCGTCATCGTCTTCGGTACGGTGGCAAGTGTTGTGTATGGGATTATTTACTGGATAACCACATTATTTTAGCAAAAAGGCTCGCCAACAGGCGAGCCTTTTACTGTTTTCATAATAACTGCCATTCGCTTTCTTTGCTTTCTCTAACAGCAGTTTGTCCGCATTTGAGATTTGATACTTTGCTAACACTTGGATCAATATTGATAATCTCTTGCAGAGCGATTATTCGAGCATTTTCTGTTGTGTGCTTGCCTCCGCATAGAAATTGCCAATCACCCTCATCATCGTGCTTAACATATAGAATAGGTTTGTTTTCTTCGATAATATGTAAACAGGTAAAAACTGCTTGATTTTTAGATTCTTTGAATTTATTGTGTTTCCTGAAAAACTTATCAAACACCTAATATCACGCTCCTTTTCTTCCATTATACCACACCGTAATATAAATGTAAACAAAAATCCTGCCCGAAAATATCGGGCAGGATTTTTTTATTTATCAAGATGCACGTCGATCTGGGGATAGGGTATTTCAATTCCGTTTTTGTCAAAGGCAGCTTTAACACCTTCCACGAGATCAAAATAAACGGTCCAGTAATCGGCGTTATTGCACCAAACCTTAACGCTGTAGGTAAGGGCGCTGTCGGAATGCTCGTTAAGCCTTACAAACGGCTCCTTTTCCTTTAAAATAAGAGGATGAGCCGAAACGGTATCAAATATGACCTTTTTAACCGCTTCAACATCGTTATCGTAGGATGCGGTAAATTTGAGGTCAACGCGCCTCGTATCCTTGACAGAGTAATTGGTGATAGCCATATTTGTAAGTGAGCCGTTCGGAACGGTAACGCGCTTGTTGTCGGGCGTTACCAAAACGGTGTAGACTACCGAAATGTCCTCAACGGTACCCGATTCCTCAACCGTTTCGATATAGTCGCCGACCTTAAAGGGCTTGAAGATCAGTATCATAAGACCGCCTGCGAAATTGCTCAAAAATCCCTGCATGGCAAGACCTATTGCAACACCGCAGGATGCAAGCGCAGTAATAAACGAGGTGGTAGGAATACCGAGTATCATCGCAACGGTGATAACGAGAAGAATATAAAGACCGATGCGCGAAAAGCTCGAAATAAAAGAGCGCAGGCTCGAATCCATTTTGTCGAGCTTGTGCGACCTTCTGAGCCACTTGACAAACACGTTTATTATCTTAGAGCCAACAACCAAAACAAAGATAGCTCCAACGAGCTTGATGCCAAACGACGTTGCAAGATCAATAAGAAAATTCAATATTTTTTCCCACATATAAATTCATCTCCTATATTTAATTATAACACAAAAAAGACAGTGAGTAAATCAACAAATTGTAAATAAAAGCCCTGCAAAAGCAGAGCCTCTAATTTATTTTATGATTTCGTTCAATTCAGCCATCATCTTTGCATCTGGCTCGGGCAGAGATCCGAAAGGGAAGGGTATCGACATATTATCGTATTTTACCTGACAGATCTTTCTGAAGGGCAAAAGCTCGATCTTATCAACAACGGGACGCGCAGAAACTATCTCTTTCAGCTTCAAAATATTTTCTCTGCTGTCGTTCACTGTGGGAATTATTACCTGACGCACAGTAACGGGAATTTTTTTCGCATTGAGATAATCGAGAAATTCTATCACCGCTTCAAGCTCGCAACCGACGTTTTGCCTGTAGCTTTCGCTGTCGGTATATTTAATATCGAGCAAAACTCTGTCGCAAACACTTAAAAGCTCTTTAACGGAATCGTTTAAAATGCTTCCCGACGTATCGAGGCAGGTGTTTATTCCTTCCTTTTTGCAAAGCCTGAAGATCTCGGCTGCGAAATCCGACTGCAAAAGCGGCTCGCCGCCCGAAAGGGTAATTCCGCCCTTGTCGCCGAAATAGCCTTTAAATCTTAAAGCCTTTGCCACGACCTCGTCGGCACTGTAAAGCTCACCGCCGTTACAATCCCAGCTGTCGGGATTGTGGCAGCACTTACAACGCAGATTGCAGCCCTGAAAGAAGACCACAAAGCGCACTCCGGGACCGTCGACGGTGCCAAGACTTTGAAAGGAGTGGATTCTTCCGCTTATCATAACGCTCAAACTCTTTCGTGGAAGGTGCGGCTGATTACCTCACGCTGCTGCTCACGCGAAAGCTTGTTGAAGTTAACTGCATAGCCCGAAACTCTTATGGTGAGATTGGGGTAATCGTCGGGATTCTCATACGCCTTAATAAGTGTTTCACGGTTAAGAACGTTAACGTTTAAGTGATGAGCTTTTCTTGAGAAATAGCCGTCGAGTACGGTAACGAGATTGGAAATGCGCTCATCCTCATTCTTTCCGAGAGCGTCGGGAGTGATCGAGAAGGTGTTGGATATTCCGTCGCGGCAATCGGCATAGCAAATTTTCGAAACGGAGTTAAGCGATGCAAGAGCACCGTTTTCCTCGCGGTTATGCATCGGATTTGCACCGGGAGCAAAGGGTTCGGCGTTCTTTCTGCCGTCGGGCGTTGCAGCGGTGTGCTTACCGTATGCAACGTTTGAGGTTATTGTGAGCACCGAGAGAGTGTGAATGGCATTTCTGTAAGTGGGAGTCTTTCTGAGCTCACTGATAAAGGTGTGAGCTATATCTCTTGCCATAAAGTCAACCCTGTCATCATCGTTGCCGTATTTGGGAAAATCACCAACAGTGTCAAACTCGGTGATAAAGCCCTCATCGTTCTTAATGGGATGAACTGCGGCAAATTTGATTGCCGAAAGCGAGTCGGCAACAACGGAAAGACCTGCAATACCAAACGCCATAAAACGCGTTACGTTGGTATCGTGAAGAGCCATCTGAGTTTTCTCGTAGGCATACTTATCGTGCATAAAGTGGATAACGTTCATGGTATTTACGTAAAGGCGGGCAAGCCAGTTGATATATACGTTAAAACGTTCAATTACGACGTAGTAATCAAGAGTATCGCCGTTAATTACCTCCATTTGCGGACCTATATGAATTCCGCTCGAGGTGTCGTATCCGCCGTTAAGAGCAATAAGGAGAAGCTTTGCAAGATTGCAACGTGCTCCGAAGAACTGCATCTGCTTGCCTATCTCCATTGCGGAAACGCAGCAGGCGATAGCGTAATCGTCGCCGTGAAGGGGACGCATAACGTCATCGTTTTCATACTGAATAGAGTCGGTATCTGCCGAGACCTTTGCGCAAAATCTCTTGAAATTCTCGGGGAGAGAGGTCGACCAGAGAATAGTAATGTTGGGCTCGGGAGAAGAACCGAGAGTATAAAGCGTGTTCAGCATACGGAAGCTGCTTTTGGTAACGAGCGTTCTGCCGTCCTTGCCCATTCCGCCGACAGCCTCGGTTATCCACATGGGGTCGCCACCGAATAACTCGTTGTATTCGGGAGTGCGAAGATGTCTTGCAATACGGAGCTTGATAACGAAATCGTCCATAAGCTCCTGTGCGCCCTCTTCGGTGAGGATTCCCGCTTTGATATCTCGCTCAAAATAAATATCGAAGAAGGTGGAAACTCTGCCAAGCGACATTGCGGCACCGTTTTGCTCCTTTATTGCGCCGAGGTAGGCAAAATAGGTCCACTGAATAGCCTCGCGCGCATTTGAAGCGGGCTCGCTTATGTCAAAGCCGTACATTGCCGCCATTTCCTTTAAATAACCGAGGAAGGATATTTGCTTATGGAGCTCTTCGCTGAGGCGAACCGTTTCCTCGCTGAAATCGCCGTTTGCGAGGTTTTTCTTATCTTTCTTCTTTTCTTCAATAAGTCTGTCAACACCGTAGAGAGCAACTCTGCGGTAGTCGCCTATAATTCTTCCTCTGCCGTAGGCGTCGGGAAGACCGGTAATAACGTGACTCTTTCTTGCGGCGCGCATCTCGTCGGTGTAGGCGCGGAAAACGCCGTCGTTGTGTGTGGTGCGGAATTCAAATTCTTTTTCGATCTTGTCGCTCAGCTTATAGCCGTACGCCTCGCATGCCTGACGCGCCATTCTTATGCCGCCAAAAGGGTTAACACCGCGCCTTAAGGGGCTGTCGGTCTGCATGCCCACGATTATTTCATTGTCTTTATCAATATATCCGGGTGCATATGCGGTAAGCGACGATACCGTTTCGGTATCAATATCCAAAACACCGCCGCGCTTTCTCTCCTCTGCAAAAAGTGCGCGCACCTTTTCCATTAGAGCGTCGGTACGCTCGGTAGCTCCCGAAAGAAAGCTGCTGTCACCGAGATATTCTGTATAGTTAGACTGAATGAAATCTCTTACGTTGATCTCATCCTGCCATGTGTTTTTTACAAAACCGTTCCAATTTTTGTGTTCCATTGCTTTTACCTCCGTGGTGAATATAAAAAGGCAAACCGGTATTACTCCGATTTGCCCAGACGGTCGGCTGTTTATCATTTACACTCCATCGCAGTTATCTGCTGGCTCCGTCAGTCGTGTAAACCTTGTATATATTATACAATACAAAATAAAATTTGTCAATCACAAAAATGAAAATAATTATTATTTTTTAATAGAATATTTTTATTTATTAAAGTCAAAATAATAGTAGAAAAGAGGATGAAAAAATGACAAAAAGAGTAGGAAAAAGAACGGTGGAATTTTCGTCGCCCGTCTATATAACCGGATTTGGCTCTGCCGTAGGCTCAAAGGAAGCGCGCGGACCGCTCGGTAAGCTGTTTGACTTCAAAACAAACGACGATTTTGCAGGCAAGCCAAGCTACGAGCTTGCCGAAACGGAATTTATGTCAATGGCAATAAAATACGCAATGGAGCGAAGCGGTCTTGATAAAAGCGAATTCGAGCTATCTCTTGGCGGAGATCTTTTAAATCAATGCACAGCAACGTCCTACTGTATGCGAGAATTGGGGCTTGCTTTTATAGGTCTGTTTAACGCCTGTGCTACTATGGCGGAGGGAATGGCGCTCGCCTCAATGCTGATCGACGGCGGATTTGCAAATAACACGGTGTCTGCGGCATCATCTCATTTTTGCACGGCAGAACGTCAGTTTCGTTTTCCGCTCGAATACGGCGGACAGCGTCCGCCCTCTGCACAATGGACGGTAACCGGAAGCGGTGCCGTAACTCTTTCGAATAAAAAGGGAAGCTATCCGATAAGCGTTAAGCGTGCCACCGTTGGAAAAATAGTCGATCTGCAAATAACCGACGCCAATAATATGGGTGCGGCAATGGCTCCTGCATTTTTTGATACACTCTATAACTATTTTAAGGATACAAATACCAAGCCTGATGATTTCGATGTCATTCTGTCGGGAGATTTGGGGAAAATAGGCTCCGACATTGCGCGCGACCTGTTTTTAAGAGAGGGAATCGAGCTTGGTGAAAGCTATACCGACTGCGGACTTCTTATCTACGATATGAACGGTCAGGACGTTCATTCGGGCGGCTCGGGTTGCGGCTGCTCGGCAACCGTTTTGTGCGCAAAAATCCTTCCCGAAATGATATCGGGAAGGATAAAAAGAGCGTTATTTATAGGCACGGGAGCACTTATGTCACCCATGATGCTTCTTCAAAAGGAATCAATTGCATCGATTGCCCATTTGGTTGAGCTGTCTTGCGAATGATCAGCCCTGCGGAAGCAAAAGCAATACCGAGGTAGCAGAGCAGACAGCAATGCCAATGCCTACCAAAACGAGAGCCGTGATCTTTTTGTAAATTGCGGCTCTTTCTGCATCGCCGAGATTTGCATTACTTCTCATTCTGTTTATTGCGGCAGAGAGCTTGAAAAAAACTATCATCAAAACTACCGATACCGCAGTTAAAGCAAGTGCTAAAAATTTCATAATATTTACCTCATTTATACCGAAGCGGTATTCGACGAGCTGTCAGCCACGTCAGACGAGGCTGCTTCCTCATTCGGAGTGCTTATCGTGGGGAAAGAGGGGGTTGGCAAGCTCGGCCACGAGCTGTAATCGGGAAGCTCTTTAAATTCATATTTATAGCTCTCAAGGGTGGGGTCGTTTTTGGAATATACGAGCTTTGCGTGAACTGCGATCCTTTCTATCGTTCCGAAGGCGCCGTTACAGGTGTTGAGAGTTATAATAATGTCCTCGGTGGTGGCACCGTAATCAAGCGCCGCGACCTCGTTGCTCTGAACAACGTTCTTTACCCAATTGTCAAACTGCTTTTCATAGGTAAATATCTGCCTGTCATAACCGCTGTAAATATCGGTGTGATAGGCTGAAAAGATCTGAAAAACAAGCTCGTCGGTTTCCGTGGTGATAAAAACGTAGTGATTGCTCGAATTACTGTACCAGCTCTTTTTGAATATGTTGCGAAGAGAACCGAACATAGAGCCGTCAAGACGGGCGTGTCCCGTAAACATATTATTGGGGTTGGGATGCTCGAAATTTACCTCGGTGTGAGCAAAAACCCAGCCTGCATCGTTACGCTTTTTGTTAAAATCGTAAAGCAGATAATACTGATTGTTCTTTTTGTGCTGAACGAAGGGATAGTCGAGCTTTGGAAGTCCCGCAACCTTTATCCAGCCCTTCGTATCCTTGTTTTTCGCCTTAAGACTTGTGAGGTCTTTATACATCGTTTGATAAATTATTTCGTAATCGCTGAGCGACGAGGTCTGCGAGCTTTCTGTAGAAGCATCGGTAGTGTCGGAGCTTGTTACAGACGAATCGCTCGGCTGCGAAGAAACTGTGGGAGGATTTGGCTTAATAATTACCTGACCGTTATTGCTGTTATTGCCGTTGTCGCCGTAGATATCCTCGATTATGCGGTCCGTTTCATAATTGTCATAAGCCCAACCGAGAAGCTTATAGCCGTTTATTAAAAAGACGAAGATAAAAACGCAAAGGATCGCATCCAAAAAGAAGCGCTTTGCCAATATTTTTTTTTCATTGCTCATTAAAGATGCCTCCTCATTTAAATATATATAGTATTATAACAAATTAAATACAAATTATCAAGACAAAGAACAATAATTCACGGCATTTTCATTTTAATTACATATAAAAAGCGCTGTCGGCATATTTAATAGTAAGAAAGGGGCAAAAAATATGCTTGAAGCGCTGATAATTTCACTCATTATTATTTCAACCGTAACGGCAATATTAAACGGAAGCTCCGCCGAGGCGGCGTCGGCGTTTTTGGGAGGAGCCGAAAGAGCAGTAGAGCTCGTTATCTCGATATCGGGACTTATAATACTCTGGTCGGGCTTGCTGAAGGTGGCGGAAAGAAGTAACTTGACGCAAAAGCTGAAGCGTATATTAAGCCCCGTATTAAAGCTTTTTTTCAAAAGAGCATCAAAAGATGAGGATACGGCAGACAAAATATCCCAAAATATATCGGCTAATTTACTTGGACTCGGCAATGCGGCAACTCCCTCCGGCATTGCCGCCTCCGACAAATTATTAAACGGAAAAAATTATAGGGAGTTTGGCTATTTTATGCTCTTTAATACCGCCTCACTCCAGCTTTTTCCCATAACGGTAGCGGCTGTCCGTGCGGCAAACGGAGCAAGCGAGCCGTTCTCTATCATTTTTTCGGTGTGGACAGTTTCGGCGCTGTCTCTCATTGTCGGTCTTTCGGTATTTTTCCTTTTAAGTAAGATACAAGGAAAAAAAGAAAAATGCTGAATCTTATAGTGCCGATAATTACGGCAATAATTCTCATAATGGGAAAAATAAAGGGCAGAGGAGTTATGTCCGACTTTGCCGACGGTGCAAGCGACGGAATAAAAACCGTGATGAGAATATTACCAACGCTGATAATTGTAATATCGGCAACATCGTTCTTTATGGCAAGCGGTGCGGTAGAGCTGCTTTCAAGGGCGTTGTCGCCGATATGTAATATCATCAAAATGCCTGCAGAGCTACTGCCGCTTGCGATATTAAGACCCTTTTCGGGAGGCGGCTCGATCGCCTATATGAGCGATCTTATATCGCAATACGGAGCCGACAGCAACATCGGACTTATGGCGGCAATAATGACCACTTCAACGGAAACCACCTTTTACACCGTTTCGGTCTATACCCAAGGGAGAAGGGTAAAGGGTATGTGGAAAATAATTACAGCGGCACTTACGGCTGACGCCGCGGCAGTTATCTTCAGCGTAATGGCGGTAAACAATTTCTTTGCATAAATAGAGCGGTTTGGCAAAGAATAACCGTAAAGGAGTTGTTTGAATGAGAGTAATCAACAAGATCGCCCTTGCGCTCGTAATAATCGGTGCGCTCGTCTGGGGCATGGTAGGACTCTTCAACTTCAATCTCGTTGAATGGCTGTTTAGCGGAAATCTCGGATTTATTGCAAGAATAATATACACCCTAGTAGGTATTTCGGGTGTATGGTGCATTTCCTTGCTCTTCTATTCGCTCGACGAGAATGAAGGCAGACGTGTTGAAAAATACGAAAACTTTCACACGGGAAGCATTTAAAAAACAGCCGTGAAGTTTTTAACTTCACGGCTGTTTTTTATCTTTCAAATTTGTTACATATCGTATCCAATTCGTTTTCGAATTGGCGAAGCTCCTTGTTGGGAATTCCTTCGCTCTTTGCAATTATTGCCATAAGACGAGCAGCAGTTTTTTGAAGCTTAACAAAGAGGGGATTTAGCTTCTTGGGCTTTAAGAAGGGCTGTTGACTTCTTACATCTTCTCGTTTCGCCCTCTTTAAGCTTGCTGCCGCTGATAAGGTCGTATTCCTCTCCTGAATAAGGAGCACTTGCAACAAGCCCCAAGGAAATAAATTCCTCCGTCATTGCAACACAAGACGCCTCGTCACCGTGGACGGCGAAAATACGCGGCTTACTCTTAAAGGCGTTTACAAAGCTGATAAGACCTTTTTTGTCGGCGTGCGAAGAGGTTCCGGGTAAAACCGCAATTTCCGCTTTCACGGCAATTTCTTCTCCAAAGAGCTTTACCTTTGAAATACCGTCAACGAGCGCTCTGCCAAGCGTTCCCACTCCCTGATAGCCTACAAACAAAACGGTCGATTCGCTCCTCCACAGATTGTGCTTCAAATGGTGTCTGATTCTTCCTGCCTCGCACATACCGCTTGCCGAAATAATCACCTTCGGCTCAACGTCGGCGTTGATAAGCTTTGAATCGTCACTCGTTACAGAAATGTGAAGGTTTGAAAAACCAATGGGATTTATTCCCCTGCTGACAAGCTCGTAAGCCTCTTTGTCGTAGAAATCAGAAAAATCGGGGCCGTAGATGTTGGTTGCCTCCGCCGCGAGCGGACTGTCAACGTAAACGGGGAAATCACCGTGATTTCTAACGAGCTTTTGCTCCTTTATCTTTCTTATAAAATAGAGTATCTCCTGTGTTCTGCCAACGGCAAAGGAGGGAATAACGACGTTTCCGCCTCTGTCAAAGGTGCGCTCAATGATCGCGGCAAGCGCAGTAACGGAGTCTATCGGCTTGTCGTGAAGACGTGTGCCGTAGGTCGATTCAATAACGAGATAGTCGGCATCGGCAACGCGGCTCGGATCGTTTAAAAGCGGCTGATCGGTATTTCCGAGGTCGCCCGTAAAAACGATCTTTCTATCCTTGCCGTCCTCTGTAATAAAGATCTCGATTATTGCAGAACCGAGTAAATGACCCGCATCTGTATATCTTATTTTAATGCCGTCAAAAAGCTCAACAACGGTGTTGTATTCAACCGTTTCGAAGAGCTTGATCGCATCCTCGGCATCATTCATATCGTAAAGAGGCTTTATTTCACCGTCGCCGTTTCTTTTTGCCTTTCTGTTCTTCCATTCTGCCTCAAAGGTCTGGATATGCGCACTGTCGCGAAGCATTATAGAACAGAGCTTTGCGGTGGCGCGTGTAGAAATTATTTTTCCGCGAAATCCGTATTTCGTGAGCAACGGCAGATTTCCCGAATGGTCAATGTGTGCGTGAGTTAGAAGCACGCAGTCGATTTGGTTGGGATGTGCCTCCAAACGCTGATTTTCAAATTGATCCTCACCCTGCTCCATGCCGCAGTCTATCATAATTTTATGTCCCGCTGCCTCGATAAGATGGCAGCTGCCCGTGACCTCTCTTGCGGCACCTGAAAAAATGATCTTCATAAAATCACTCCTTTATTTTAATTATATTTTGTTTTTTGTATTTCGTCAAGTAAAAAAATAATTAACAAACAAATATATATAAATATTAAAATATACTTGTAAGGTTGAAAAATATATGTTAAAATATTAAATATAAATTTTTACGGGTGTTACAGATGAACTTTATTAAGCTGTGCCGCTTTTTCGGCATAGACGGCGACGTCGGCGAGATCAAAAAACTGAATAACGGCCATATAAACGCCACATATAAGTTAACGGTTGAGGAAAACGGCGGTGAGCAATTATATATTGTTCAAAGGATCAATAAATATGTATTCAAGGATCCGAAGGTGCTTATGAAAAACGTAACCTCCGTTACGGAATTCATTAAGGAAAAATACCTTTCAATGTCGGTCGATCCCGACAGAAAGGTGCTCGAATTTTTAAAATCGGAAAACGGCGAAAGCTGTTATTACGATGATGATAATTATTACCGTTGCTATAAATTCGTCGACAGATCTGTAACCTACGAATTGCCCGACAGCAACGAGCTTCTTGAAAATTTAGGCTATGCAATAGGCAATTTTCATTATATGCTCTCCGATTTCAACACAAAACAGCTAAATGAAACCATACCTGACTTCCACAACACCGAAAAGCGTCTTTCCGACCTGTATGCAGCCGTAGAAAAGGATCCCTTCGGAAGAGCACAAAAGGCTATGGATGACGTTCTGAAGTTCAGAAAAAACGAATCGGAAATATTGAAGCTTTCCTCTCTTGATCTTCCAAGCAGGGTAGTGCATAACGATCCCAAATGCAATAACGTCCTTTTTGACGAGCAAAGCAACGAGATACTTGCGCTTATAGACCTTGATACCGTTATGCCGGGTCTTGCCGCTCACGATTTCGGCGACGCCGTCCGTTCTGCCTGCAACAGCTGTAAGGAAGATGAAAAGGACTATTCACTCGTCTCTCTCGATCTTGACAAGTTTAAAGCCTTTACAAAGGGATACATCAAAAAAGCAGGCAACTTTTTAAGCGAAAAGGAGAAAAACAGTCTTGCCTTGGGCGTTTACACCCTTGCCTGTGAGCTTTCTGCAAGGTTTTTGACCGATTACATACTCGGCGACGTATATTTTACAAAGGATTACGGAATGCACAATCTCGTGAGAGCACGTTCACAGCTTGCCTTTGCGGAGGACGTTTATAAAAAGCTTCCCGAAATGAACAGAATAGTTTCGGAAATTTGTATGTAACAAATAAAGATCACCTCATATAATGCTATGAGGTGATTTTTTATGGCATACAATTACGAAACCATTGCCGAAAAGCTTTATTACAAAAATGAGCCGATAGTCGAATATAAGGCAGTATATCCGGTGATAACGGGTACCGAAAACGGCATATCGAAAATAAATGAAGAGCTGAAAGCAGATGCCGAGCTTTACGTTAAAAAAATAAAGGATAGCTTTTATCCGAAGGCGGCTGTTGCGTTTGACAGTACAAATAACGGAGAGGATAACTTTTCGGGCTTTTATATAAGCTATAACGCCGTTGTTATGAGTGAGGAAAACGGCAAGCTTTCCGTGTTGGTAAAATACGATGAGGACACGGGTGACGAGGGAAGTCGCCTGTATTATAAAGCGTTTAACCGAAATATGAGCAACGGAAACAGGTTTTTTGTAAACGATTATTTTAAAAGCAAGGAAGATGTAATAAGCTCGGTAACGGAGCAGATAGAAAGAGAAATAAAAGACGGAAACGAAAGCTACTTGCCTGATTGGAGGGAGAGAGTAAGCAGGCTTTTTAAACCGCAAAGCTTTTATTTAAAGGAAAATAAACTGATAGTTTTTTACGATCAGTACGACCTTATGAGTTACAGCTTCGGAGTAAAAGAATTTGAAATTGCAAATATATAAAAGATCCCGTAATACATGAGTATTACGGGATCTTAATTTACGTTGTGGGAACTTCTGGTAGGTTGGGATCAGCGGGCTGCTCCTCATATTTAAGCCCGAAATTCAGAAGTGCGGCGAGAAGCTGGGCATCGTCCTTCGTTGCAAGCTTCTCGAAGTTTACACTTGATGACGCGACCTCGTAGGTTGGGGTAATACCCGCTTCGCTAAAGCTGCCGTTCTTGGGAAGAGAATAGCAGCGTGTGGTAATGCAAAGAGCGGTTTCGTCGCCGAGGTCAATTAAAGACTGAATCGAAGCGATACCTGCGGTCTTCGTGCCGATAATGCTTCCTTTTTCATATTCTTTAATAATAAGGGCAAAGACCTCTGCTTCCTTGGCAGTGTTTTCGTTGACCAATACAGCGATAGGAACCGAGACCTCATTCTGATCGGAATAATAAGGAGTGCTGTTATCGTCGTTGGCAGGCTCTGCCGTTGTAACCACGTTAAAGAGTATTCCCGCAGGGACGAAAATATCGGCGCTTTTTTGCAGACTGTCGATATCACCGCCGAAATTGTTTCTAAGGTCAATAATTATCGGAAGCCCCGCAACGCTTTCCTTTGAAACTATTTCTAAGAGCATATCGGGTGTGGTTGCATCGAAATATTTTATTGAAACGTATAAAACTCTTTTTATATCCTCGGAGCTGTCAGCATTTACAAAATTGCTGTTTTCGCTTGAAAATATTCCGTAAACAACCGATTTTCCGCTGTAATCCGAATTGAATTCAAGAGTTGCGCTGAAGGACATACCGTTACGCAGCCAAGTGATATCAACGGTGGCGTCGGCAGAAAGCACAAGCTTTCCGAGCGCGGCAAGATAGCTCATCTTATTTACGGAGGAACCGTTTATCTCGGTAATAACGTCGCCCGTCTGAAGCTTTGCCTTGTAAGCGGGAGAACCGCTTAAAACCGTTTTTACCGAAAGATTTCCGTCCTTGTCGGGAGAAGCGATTATTCCAACGGTGTTAACGGTGCCGTCGGTCGCATATTTGAGGTAATTCTTGTAATCAGACTTATGAATATAGCTTGCGAATAAATCGCCCGTCGATTTGATATAACCGTCTATCATACCGTCAATAACGGTGGCATCGGTCAAAGAACCGAAAAATCTGTTTTTCATCAGTTCATCGACCTTCAGGATCTTTGTAATAAACTCCTGATTGTTCTGGATATTATTTCCCGTTGAAATAAATTTGGAGTTAAGATAATTGTAAGAGATAATAAGTCCGAGAAAAGCCGAAATTATAGCCACGAAAACTACGGTGCTTATTCTCAAAAAAGTATTTTTCATACAGATCAAATCCTTTGTGTAATCACTTGCTCGGACGGCTGTCCTTTACAAGGGGCAGGGGATCAACCCATTTTCCGTTGATTTTAATTGCAAAATGAAGATGCGGTCCTGTTGAATTACCCGTTGTACCTACCGTACCGATAGTCTGACCCTGCTTAACGGTATCGCCCTTTTTAACAGAACGTTCGGTCATATGATAGTAATAAGAGAGCTCGCCGTTTCCGTGGTCAAGAATAACGTAGTTGCCGGCGCCTCCGGCCTGATAAGCCGACTTGGTAACCGTTCCGCTCTTTGTTGCGTAAATAGGCGTGCCGGATATTTTATATCCGCCAACGTCGATTGCATAGTGGTGAACGCCGAAGACCTCGTAATATTCGGGATCGTCGTAATAAGAGGTGATAGTGTATTTCTTTGAAAGCGGCCACAGAAAATACTTTTCCGCACCGGTGGTATTGACGCTCTGTATATCCTCAAGCTCTTTTTCGAGCTGTGCCATCTCTTTTTGATATTTCGTAAGCTGCGCCTTTTGAGTTGCAAGCTTATCGTTTATACTGTCCTCAAGATCCTGGCTGTCGGAGAGCTTTTTGTTAAGCTCGTTTTGCGATTTTAACAGGCTGTTTTTGTTGTCCTCGAGCTTATCTCTTTCGCTTTCAACCGTTGCAAGAGTATCGTTGTAGCTCTTCGTATCGGCTTCGAGTGAATCCAAAAGCACCGAAAGCTCGGTCTTGGAAGCTTCAAGCGTTTCTTTATATTTTGTTTTATCGTTTATCGCGTTCAAATACTCACTCATCGAGCTTTTGGTAGCGTCAACGATCTTGTCAACTGCCTCCATCTTCTCAACGTAGTCGGAAAGTGAGTTTGCATCGAGCAATATCGAAATGCCGCTTACCGATTCGTGAAAACCGTTTTCATAAGCCGTTCGCATTATCATCTTGAGCATTTCACGCTTGTCGTTGTATGTGCCTTCGGCGTTGTTTATAGCATCCTCACAGTCGCTTATCTGTTGTTCAAGCTCGGTCTTTTTGTCGTTATATTCGGATATCTTACCTTCAAGGACGGTTATCGTTGCCTGAAGCTCGGTAATTTTTTCCTCCGCCGGCTCAATAAGTTTGTTTAATTCGGCAATATCCTTCTTTAGATTATCAATATCGCTTTTTAAAGCCGCGCTTTCAGCCTTGGCGTCCTTTAACTCGGCGTTCAAGGTCTCAATGCTTGCGCGGAGCTTCTTCATTGCGTTATCCTTTTCGGCTATCTGCTGCTGAAGCTCCTCTTCGGTGACCGCATAAGCGGTAAAGGGTGTAAGAACGGTAGATAAGAGCACGGTTACAATAACGAGTATAAATAATCGTTTCTTCATAGTATCGTTCCTTTCAATTTAAACGTTTAGATATTTCCTCATGGGGAGAAGACTTCCGAAAACGCCGAACAAAACTGCGGCAATTACGTATAAAATGATCATTGCGGGTGCAAAGTATGCAAAATCGTAGGGAGTAAATACAGCGAGCTTTGAAAGACCGTTGAGAATAAGAGTTTCGTATATCAGCCACTGTGCAAAGAAGGCAACTACAGAGGCAATAAGCCCCAAAATAATACCCTCTATAATATAAGGAATACGAATAAATGCATCGGTCGCACCGACGAATTTCATTATATTTATTTCGGTCTTTCTGGCGTAAATGGTCATTTTGATAGTATTTGAAATAATAAATATCGAAACGATTATCAAAATGATGATAAGCCAGAGCGACAAAAGCGAAATAACGTTTTTAATGTTTATAAACTCGTCAATACGAATCTGTTGAGTTCTTACCTCACCGACGCCGTCGATATTGCGAAAGAGCAAAGCAATATCATCGGTGTAGCTTATATCGTTAAGCTTTATCTCGTAGGAAGCACGTATGGGATTATCGTTCTTAAACTCATCGTAAAGCTGTGAATACTCGGGACCGAGTGCCTCTATAAGATTTTTCAATCCCTCGTCAGCCGTGATATATTGGCAATTATTACGGTCAATAAAGGAATTACTTGCAATTATCTCGTTAATATTGTCAAGCGTTTCCTCGCTGTCGTCATCAAGGAAAAGAACTATTTCGTTGTTGTTCGCGATCTCGTCAACAAGCCTGTTAATGTTCAGAATAAGCATACTGAAAGAGGTGGTGACGATAAAGCAGGCAACGAAAATAAAAACGGTAGCGGTGCTAAGCAGCTTGTTTAAGCGAATATTCTCAAAGGCGTCGCTCAAAAAATTGGAAGAACCGTAGTTATTGCGCATCGCTGTAGCCTCCTTCGTGATCGGCGGCAACGGTACCGTCGCTGATATAAACGACGCGCTTGTTAAACTTATCAACAAGCTCCTTTTCGTGCGTAACGACGATAACGGTTATATTGCCTCTTTTACTGATGCCCGCGAGCAAGCTCATGATCTCATGCGAAAGGGAAGGGTCGATGTTACCGGTAGGCTCGTCGGCAATAATTACCTTGGGGTTGTTTGCAAGCGCTCTTGCCAAGGCAACGCGCTGCATTTCGCCGCCCGAGAGCTGATTGGGATAATTTTTTGCTCTATGGGCAAGATCGACCATATTCAAAAGCTTGGGAACCTTCTGTCTGATCTCTTTGTTGGATTTTCCCGTAACTCTCATTGCAAATGCAACGTTTTCAAAAACGGTCTTGTTAGGTAAGAGTCTGAAATCCTGAAAAACTATACCGAGCTGACGTCTGTATATCGGAATGTCCTTGTGACGAAGCTGAGAAAGGTCAATTCCGTCGATTACGATCTTTCCCGATGTGGGATGCTCCTCACACATCAGTAGCTTAATAAGGGTGCTCTTTCCCGCACCCGAAGCACCGACGATGAAAACGAATTCGCCGTCCTTGATCTTCAAATTTATATCGTAAAGCGCCAAAACGCCGGTGGAATATTGCTTTTCTACGTTGCAAAATTCTATCATAGAAACTCTCCCAAAGGTTTTTCAATTAACTATCACTTTTGCTTAATAAACAGCAAAAGAGCCTGATACGGCTCTTTTGAAAAGACGGTTAAAACTTAACAACGTCGGACTCAAGATATTTCTTGACCATTAACGCTACCTTGAAAACGATAGCGTGGTCAAATTCGCGCAAGTCAAGACCTGTAATTCTGCGTATCTTTTCGAGCCTGTAAACAAGCGTGTTTCTGTGAACGAACAGCTTTCTTGAGGTTTCCGAAACGTTCAGGCTGTTCTCGAAGAATTTCTGAATGGTGTATAACGTTTCATAGTCAAGCGAATCGATGGTACCGCGCTTGAATACCTCGTTCAAATACATTTCGCAAAGGGTGATGGGAAGCTGATAAATAAGTCTTCCGATACCGAGGTTGTTATAAGAGATTATGCTCTTATCGGTGTCGAATACCTTGCCGACCTCAAGTGAGACCTGCGCCTCCTTGAAGGAGTGCGAAAGATCGTTGAGGTTCTTAACGACGGTGCCGATACCGACGACCGATTTGGTGTAGAACTCACTGTGAAGAGTGTCAACGATAGATCTTGCAAGCTTTTCAAGATCCTCGGGCTCGGTGCCGACTTTAACTTCCTTAACAAGCGCAATATCGGTCTCGCTGATGTTTATAATAAAGTCCTTGTTTTTGTCGGGGAAGATGCTCTGAAGCACGTCGTATGCTGAAACGTCGCTCTTGTCCATAAGACGTATGACCAAAACGCAACGCTCGATTTCGATGGCAAAATGAAGCTCTCTTGCCTTAAGAGTTATCTCGCCGGGCAAAATATTATCGAGAAGAATGTTCTTTACAAAGCTTGAACGGTCAAATCTCTCGTCTGAAAACTCTTTAACAGAGCCGAGAGAAATTGAAAGGATACCGGCAATTTCAGAAGCAAATCTGTCCTCACCCTCAACGAAAACGGCGTAGTCGGGTCTTGCGGAAATGCCTATTACTTTATATGTATAGCCTTCAAATACGGGCTGCTCCATACCGTATGAAAGCTCCTCAATAATTCCGGAGCGCTGCTCGCCGATATAGGAAAGCTCGGTACAGGATATTATCGTACCGTTCTCGTCGAGAACGCCGATAACTCTGTCAACGGCATTTTTAAGCTGAAAAACTATTGATTGGAACAATCTGTTAGACATGACTACATATCCTTTCAAAGGTACCTTTTTTGTTCAATATTACCAATAACTATTATACAATTTTGTGCAACATTTTGCAAGCCTTATTTTAAAATTTACAATAAAAATGTCGAAAATATGTGTAAAATACACAAATTGGAAAAAACTGTAAGTAATTATATCAACTCAATGAACCTTAAAATTATCTCGTTCATTACCCAAAGACCCGAATCGGTCAAAATAACGTATTCACCGTTGTTTTCGGCAAGCCCGTGCGAGATAAGCTGTTTGTGAAGAAGGGAAACGCTGTGAACCGAATGCTTTGGAAAATCGCAAACGGGAAAGCCCTTTTGTGTTCTTAAAGAGAGCATAAGTCTTTCTTCAACCGAATTTGCCTCAATATCTCCGTCGTTATCATAAACTCTGCAGCTGCCGCCAACGTACTTTTTCAGGTCGCTTTCATTATAAAAGCGTCTTCCGTTCATAAACGAGTGCGCCGCGGGACCGAGCCCCAAATATTCATCCTGATTCCAATATTTCAAATTGTGCTTTGACTCAAAGTCGGGTAGGGCAAAATTCGATATTTCATATCTTTTAAGCCCGCGAGACGCCAAATGGATAACCGCGCTGTGGTACAGCTCAAATTCAGCATCGTCATCGGGGAAAGAGAGAATGTCTTTTTTAGTGTAAAGCGGAGTACCTTTATCTATCTTAAGGCTATAGAGCGATAAATGCTTGATATCCTGATCGAGCAAGGTGTCAATACTGTAAAAAAGACTCTCTATCGTTTGATCGGGAAGCCCTAAAATAAGATCGCAGGAAATGTTTTTGATTCCGTGCATTTTCGCAAGCTCTATTGCTGAAAAGACCTTTTCCTTATCGGTCCTTCTTCCGACGGCAAGACACTCCTTGTCGCAAAGGCTTTGAACTCCGAGACTCAGTCTGTTTCCGCCGTATTTCACAAAGGTGCTTAAGTATCCGTCCGTAAGGCTTTCGGGATTTGCCTCGGTTGTAAATTCCGCATTTTCCGAAATATCGAAATGACTAAACAATGCGGAAAATATTTTTTCCGCATTGCTATCGCTTATTAAAGAGGGAGTTCCGCCGCCTATAAAGACGGTGTCGAATTTTTTGCCATCAAATTCCTTTGAGCATTTTGCTATCTCGTTTAAAAGCGCGTCGGTATAGCTGTCAACAAGCGAATTTGACGGAACGACCGAGTAAAACGAGCAATAATCGCATTTGCCGTTACAAAAGGGAAAATGCAAATAAAGCCCCGCATTTCCTTTAATCAAGCTTGAGTACCGATAAAAATGCCTCCTTCGGCACCTCAACGGAGCCGATCTGACGCATTTTCTTTTTACCTTCCTTTTGTTTTTCCAAAAGCTTTTTCTTTCTGGTTATATCACCGCCGTAGCATTTTGCCAAAACGTCCTTTCGCATTGCCTTAACGGTCTCACGTGCAATTATCTTTCCGCCGATAGCCGCCTGAATGGGAATCTCAAAGAGCTGACGGGGAATACTCTCCTTAAGCTTTTCGGCAATTCGTCTGCCTCTTGCATATGCCTTTTCCTCGTGAACTATCATAGAGAAGGCGTCGACTATATCGCCGTTTAAGAGAAGATCGAGCTTAACGAGCTTCGATTCCTTATATTCCGAAAGCTCGTAGTCAAAAGAAGCATAGCCTCTCGTTCTCGATTTAAGGGCATCGAAAAAGTCGTAAACTATTTCATTAAGAGGAAGCTCGTAGTGAAGATTGGCTCTGTCGGTGTCGATATAAGTCATATTCTTGAAAACTCCGCGCCTGTCCTGACAAAGCTCCATAATGTTGCCCACGTATTCTGTCGGAACGATTATATCAGCCTTAACGAAGGGCTCGTATGCACACAAGATGCTGTCCTTCGGGTAATCGACGGGATTGTAAATAAGTCTTTCGGAGCCGTCTGTCATAACGACCTTGTAAATAACGCTCGGAGATGTGGTAATAAGGTCCAACATAAATTCGCGCTCAAGACGCTCCTGAATAACGTCAAGATGCAAAAGTCCGAGGAAGCCGCAACGGAATCCAAAGCCCAAAGCAGTAGATGTCTCGGGCTCGAAATTGAGAGCGGCGTCGTTTAATTTTAGCTTTTCAAGCGCGTCGCGAAGAGCATCGTATTTTGCGCCGTCCTGCGGATAAATGCCGCAAAATACCATGGAATTTACCTTTTTGTAACCGGGAAGCGGCTTCTCTGCGGGATCGTCGGCGTTTGTAACGGTGTCACCGACGGCAGTTTCATTAACGTCCTTAATGCTTGCGGTGAAGTAGCCAACGTCGCCTGCAGAAAGTCCCTCGGGTCTTTCCTCTAATCCAAACGGTCTCATACAGCCTACTTCAACTACGTCAAAATAGGAGCCGGTAGCCATAAGCTTGACTCTGTCGCCCTTCTTTATGGTACCCTCCATAAGTCTTATGTAAACGATAACGCCTCTGTAGCTGTCGTAATATGAGTCGAAGATAAGAGCCTTTAAGGGCTTTTTCTCGTCGCCCTTCGGAGCGGGAACGCTTTCAACTATCTTATCAAGCACCGCTTGAATGTTAAGACCTGTCTTTGCCGATATCTTCGGCGCATCCATCGCAGGAATGCCTATGACCGTTTCTATCTCGGAAGCGACTCTCTCGGGCTCGGCGGCAGGAAGATCTATCTTATTTATAACGGGAACTATCTCGAGATCGTGCTCTATTGCAAGATAAGTGTTTGCAAGAGTCTGCGCCTCGATTCCCTGTGATGCGTCAACTACCAACAGTGCACCCTCGCAGGCGGCAAGAGAGCGAGAGACCTCGTAGTTAAAGTCGACGTGACCGGGAGTATCGATAAGATTGAGCTCATAGGCTTCACCGGAGGCAGTCTTATAGTCGAGCCTTACGGCACGCGCCTTTATTGTAATGCCGCGTTCCTTTTCAAGCTCCATATTATCAAGCATCTGCTCGTCGACCTCGCGGCTCGAAACGGCGCTCGTTGCCTCAAGCAAACGGTCGGCGAGGGTAGACTTGCCGTGGTCTATATGTGCAATTATTGAGAAATTTCGGATTTTGGACTTATCACTCATATCGGGAGTAGCCTTTCTGATATAAAATCGAATATATAGATAAAATTATAACATAAAAATAGCGTTTTGAAAAGAGTTTATCAAAATATCTTTAAAAAGCATAAGATAAATTAAGAAAGGAATGGTTTATATGACAGAAGCTCTCTTTAAATTGCTCGGTTGCATCTTTTGCGCAATGCTGTTTAACTTTTTGATCTTAATTTTACTTGATAAGCTCATTACGGCAAAAAAATACCGTTTAGACGGCGTAAAGCTCTATATTGAAATAGGAGAGCAGACAAAAAACGCCGAGATGGCGATCCGTGAGTTGTCTTTTGTTGCGGCAAACTACCGCGATAACGGCAACGCCGTTGAAACGGTAATTGTGGATAACGGAATGAGTAAGGAAGAGCGAGAGGTGTGCGAGCTGTTGTCAAAGGACTACGATTTTATAAAGCTAAAAAACAAATGCGAAATTTTCAAATAAAAAAGGATAAAGGAAAAAATCCTTTATCCTTTTGAAATTCAATTTTTACCTCTTTTGACCAGATCGGCAACGGAAAACACGAAAAACAGCACCGCGGCGATCGATATAAGCAAAAGAGAAAAGAAGGCAACGCTTTTTAAGCCGTTATCGTAATCGCCTATGATAAGATCCTCACCGCCGCCAATACCGCTCATATCCGACTGCGAGGAATCGTTGCCGTAATCGGAGGGAATGCTTTCAGCCTCGCCTGATTCCGGCACCGACGGAATAACGGGTGCGGGATAAAGCGCAGTTTCCGATATATCGGTGAAGGTAACGGAAATATTGCTGTTTACGTTGCAATCCAAATATATATTTCCGCTGTCGACGAAGGCATCGGTGAAATAATCGGAAATTATGTCTTTTCCGTTTACCGAAACGGAAAGCAAACCGTCTTTAAACGTTACCGTTACGGAATTCAACATATAGCTGCCGTTATCCGCTACGGTATTTACGGTGTTTTTGGGAAGGGTAGGAGTTATGTCAAGCGACGAGTCGCCGTCGTATTCTGAAACGGTAATACCGCTGGCGTTGAGCTTTATGGCAATTCCGGTAAAAACGTCTTTATTGAAGCTTCCGAAATATACTGCGGAATACTCGTTGCTGCCGTTCAAGGCAAAGGTGCTGAAGTTAAAGCGTATATCTCCGTTATAGCTTCCGTATCTCAGGGTGTGCCTGACGAGTGAGTGCTCACTGTCAGCTATCGCAACGGTGGAGTAGCTATTGCCGTCGTAAGACCACTTTCCGTTAATAATATCCGATTTATTTATCTTTGCGGCATACACGAAAGCCGAAAATACCGCAAAGAAAGCTACTGTGAAGAGTAAAAACAGCCTTTTCATACCGCACCTCTCTTTCAAAATCCATAACATTATATAATATCTCACTCTTTTAATCTTTGGACAAAAGGTCATAATAAACGACAAAAACTGACCTTTTGTGCAAACCGTTGCTTTTAAATTGAGCATAAACAGCACCTTAAGGCTCCCTCAACTTGACAAAATATAACAATAATGTTATACTTTGAATATCAATCCTTTGGGGTGCTTTATGAAGCGTATAATATGTTTTTTAATGATAATATCGGTCTTGCTCTCCTTTTCAGTTTCGACCTCTGCAAGCGAAGAGGGCGTTGCAAAGGATATAACTGATAGCTGTGAGATCCAGCTTATAAAGGGAAGCGGCAAGATATCTAGGCTTAAAGACGGCAAGGTAAGCACCGAATGCTCGACCAAGGAAAGCTTCGAGCTTAAGATCACCTCCGATACCGCTATTTACGGCGTTTACCTTATCTGGAACCACACGCCGCCCATGTGGAAAATGGAAGGCGAGAGCGAAACGGTCGAAGGCGGAGAATACGGCTTCTGGCACGAGTATAAGGCACTTTCGGGCGGAACGGAATACACACTCAGTTGGTCGGGTGAAGGTCATCTTGCCGACGTTTATATTTTGAGTGAGGGCACCTTGCCCGATTTCGTTCAGGTGTGGGAGCCGCCCTGCGAAAAAGCGGACTTTCTTTTACTTCCCACCCATGCCGACGACGAGCATCTCTGGTTTGGCGGTACGATGCCTTACTATGCGGGCGAGCTTGGCTACAAGATACAGGTCGTCTATCTTATGAAACACACCTATGACAGACATCACGAGCTTGTAAACGGTCTGTGGAAGGTAGGCGTTACGAATTATCCCGTAATTTCCGAGTTCATTGATAAATACTGCAAAAATCTTGCAAAAGCGCTGTCCTATTACCCCGAGGAAGAGGTATTGGAATTTCTCGTTGAGAATATCCGCCGCTTCAAGCCCGAGGTAATTATAGGGCATGATCTTGACGGCGAATACGGTCACGGTGCCCATATTCTTAACGCCAAGGTGCTGTCGGAGCAGGCGCTTACCGTTGCAAACAACGCAACCCGCTTCCAAGAAAGCTTTGAGAAATACGGCGTATGGGAAACCAAAAAGTGCTATTTGCACCTTTATCAGCAAAACGAGATATTTATAAACTGGAAGGAAAAAGAGCTTTCAGCCTTCGGCGGAATGAACGCCTACGATATGGCTCAAAAGGGATATGAGGAGCATAAATCGCAGGTGGCGTATTTCACTATGTCGCTTGACGATCGCAAGGCTTACGGAAACGGGCTTTTCGGCTTGTTTTCCACAACGGTTGGTCCCGATGTTTTGAAGAACGATTTTCTTGAAAATATTCCCGAGCAATGCCTTACAACTTGGGTAGAGCCCACTCCGCCAATTCCCTCGGAGCCGGAATCAAGCGTTGTACCCTCCGAACCGCCTGCCTCGTCGGAGTCGGATAACTCCGAAAACAACACGGTAAAATATGCCGTAATTATAACTGCGGTGTGCCTTGCCGTTTTGCTTTTGATTCTCTGTCTTGTAAAGCCAAAAGATAAGAGTATTAAAAAGTAAGCTATTTATAAACAAATTTTAAAAAGTTTTTTTAATATTGTAATTAACCGAAAAATAGATTATAATATAAAAAACATTTATTTGGAGAAGTTAAAATGGAACTATATACTGAAAAGCTCATTAAAAAGAAGATGGATAATAAAGACCTTGCGATAAAATCGCTTATCATAGCGCTGTGCGGAATAGTGGTCTATTTCTGCTTCAGCTTTATCGCGATATACAGCCTCGCGCTTGCATTTTTTATCTCATCTCTCTCGGCATACGGCGCTTGGTACTTTTTCAAATACACAAACGTTGAATACGAATATTCATACTGCAACGGCGAATTTGATATCGACGTTATCTACGGTCAGAAAAACCGCAAGGATATAATCACCTTCGACGTTTCCGCCTGTGAGAAGATAGCGGCATTTAACGCCGCTTCTGACCCGTCTGCAACCAACGGTTCGATAAGAAGAAAGCATTATATAGTTTCTTCAAAGGAAACGAAAAATGCCTATTACGCCGTTTTTAACAACAACGGCACCAAAACGATGGTAGTATTCGAGGCAGACGAGGACGTAGTTAAGGATATGGCGTTTCGCGCAAGAAGCGTATTCGTGAAGTGATGAGCAAAACACTTTGCAAGGAATATATCGCTTCGATATTACCCAAAAGAACGAATAACGGTAATAAGGGAACCTTCGGTTCTCTTATTTCAGTTTGCGGCTCCGAATATATGACGGGAGCGGCTTATTTTGCCGCAATGGCGGCGCTTCGCAGCGGTGTCGGACTTTTGACCGTTGCCGCGCCGAGATCGGCGCTTAAAATATTGCAGTGCAAGCTAAACGAGCCGATATTTGCACCTCTTTCGGAAAAGGACGGAAAGCTTTCAATAGAAGCCGCATCGGAAATAGAGATTCTTTCAAAAAACAAGACCGCACTTGTTATCGGTTGCGGCTTGGGCGTAAACGACGAGGTGCAGAGTGTCGTTAAACGCGTAATTGAAAATACAGATATTCCGAAAATAATAGATGCCGACGCATTAAATCTTCTTTCAAAAGAAAATGAGCCATTTAAAAATTGTAAAAACGCGGTAATAACACCGCATCCTCTTGAATTTTCAAGGCTCTTGAAAATATCCGTTTCGGATATTGAAAAAAACAGAGAAGCCGCGGCATCGGAATATTCAAGGAAAAACGGAGTCATAACGGTGCTTAAGGGCGCATATACAGTAATAGCCGCGCCCGACGGAAAAACGGTAACAGCACCCTTTGCCACGTCCGCCCTTTCAAAAGGCGGAAGCGGGGACGTTCTTGCAGGTCTGATAGCCGGCTTTGCCGCTCAAAAGGTCGATCTGCTTGAAGCCGCAGAGCTTGGAGTATATCTTCACGGACTTACTGCCGAAAGAGCGTCTGAAAGAATACCGCAAAGATGCTTTTTACCTTCCGATATTTTGGCGGAGCTTGCGGGCACGGTGAAATATCTGGAGGAGAGGGAATAATGCCTTTTCCTTCTTTAAGGAGAAAAGGGTATGAAAAAGACCGCTGCGGTGATCGCCGCATTACTGTTGACCTTTTCGGTCATTTTGTCGGCTTGTACGAATGAGCCCGCCAAGCCTGAGGACGTTTACAAAAATGCCGACGGATTTGAGGCGGAGCTTTCGGTAAAAACAAAAGATTCAACCTTCGATTTTACGGTATCTCGCTTAAAGCCCGACTATTTTGAGCTTAATTTTACCGAGCCCGAGCTGCTTAAGAACTTTACCGTTATATTCAACGGCAACGACGTAAAGCTTAAGTACTACGGCTTCGAGCTTTCATTAAACCGCTTTCCGATTCCCATAGAGGGCGGCATCAGCAAGATAATAGAGGTGCTTAAAACAGTCGATAACGGCTTCGAGTCACTTGAACTGCGAGCGGACGAAAGCGGAATGATAATATACGACGGCGAAGGCTTTAACGTTACTCTGTCGCCCGACAGTCTTCTTCCGATATCGTTTGAGATATCGCTCGACAACGGAGACAGCTATTATATAACGGTCAAAAACTTCAAATTACTTATACCCGAAGCTTCGCAAAATGAAAACAGTGACAGCACACGGTAACGGATGTAGGGAGTATTGTATGAAAAGCATACTGAAAAGAGCGTGGGCGGAGATATCGCTTGACGCGGTAGCAAAAAATTTCAATGAAATAAGAAAGAACATTGAAGCTTCTGCAGGCAAAAGTGTCAAAATTATGGCAATGATAAAAGCCGATGCCTACGGACACGGTGCGCCTATGGTTGCTTCTGCGCTTAAAGAGTGCGGCGCCGATTTCTTCGGCGTTTCAAGCATAGACGAGGCTATGCAGCTTCGAAATGCGAAGATCGACCTTCCGATCATGATAACCGGCTATACTCCTGCGGAGTTTATTCCCGTTGCACTCGAAAACGATATTTCTCTTACGGTCTACAATATCTACAATGCCGAGAGGATATCGGAGGAGAGCGTTAAATACGGCAAAACGGCGAAGGTGCATATAAAGATAGATACCGGTATGAACCGACTCGGCTTTACCGCGTCGACCGCCGCCGAAAAAGCCGAAAGCGTTGAAAAGATAAAAAAAGTAAGCAAAATGCAGGGCATTGAAATAGAGGGAACCTACACTCACTTTTCGGATGCCGACGGCGAGGATGAGGGATATACCCGTATGCAGTACCTTCGCTTTTCAGAAATGCTCGGCGCGCTAAACCGCGAGGGCGTAAGCTGCGGAATAAGGCACTGCTTAAACAGCGCAGGAATAATAAATTATCCCGAGTATGCACTCGATATGGTTCGCCCCGGCCTTATTCTTTACGGATTACTCCCGAACGACAAAATGAAATGCGAATTGAAGCTCACTCCGGCAATGATACTTAAATCTGCGGTATCGCAGATAAAAAATGTGAAGGAAGGGGCAGAGATAAGTTACGGCAGGAGCGAAACGGTCGAACGCGACAGCAAAATAGCAATTCTCCCAATAGGCTACGCCGACGGACTTGTAAGACGTCTTTCGGGAAAATATAAGGTAACCGTAAACGGCAGACCTGCCAAAATACTCGGAAAGATATGTATGGATCAGTGTATTATAGATATAACGGGAATTCCCGACGTCTGCGAGGGCGATGAGGCGGTTATTTTCGGTGACGGAAGCGATAAGGCTCCCACATTGGAAAAAATGGCAAAGACTGCTGATACTATTAAATATGAGATCTGCTGTGTTATCGGAAAACGTGTTCCGCGTCTTTATTTCAAGGATGATAAGCTGGTAGGCAGACTTAACTATATTTTAAATAAGGTATAAAAAATGTGCAGAACCTCGGTTCTGCACATTTTTTGTTTATACGGTTACCGTTTTCTTAAAATATCGCCCTCTGTAAGCGGGTAAGGACAGTCTATCGTAATTAGCTCGGTGGGATGGGGAGCATAGGTTATGCGCTCACCCTTTGAGTCTGCCATATTTGTAACGGTAAAGGAAAGACCTATCGAATTAGGCGAAACTATCTCGAATACGTCGCCTTCGGAGAAAAAGTTGCGAAGCTCAAGTGTTGCTCTTCCGTTTTCGTAAGATTTAACAATGCCCGCAAATATTTTATCCTGCTTGTAAGCCATATCGTCGTCGGGCGTGTATCTTTCAAGCTCACCGAAATAAAAGCCGCTCGAATAAGGCCTGTGGCTTACACAGTCAAGCTCAGCAGAAAGCAACTCGATCGGCGCGGTCTTGTCAATGGCGTGTCTGTAAGCGTTTACGACCGTTGCAACGTAATATGGCGACTTCATTCTGCCCTCAATTTTGAATGAGGTTATTCCCGCATCGATAAGCTCGTCAATAAAATCAATGCATTTCATATCGCGAGAGGAGAGAATGGTGGTGCCTTTTTCACTTTCTTCAATCGGGAAAAACTCATTTGGACGCGTTTGCTCGACTAAATGATACTGCCATCTGCAAGGCTGTGTGCACTCACCTCTGTTGCCGCTCTTTCCGGTAAGATACGAGCTTATAAAGCATCTTCCCGAGTAAGACATACACATTGCACCGTGCACAAATGCCTCAATTTCTAGGTCATTTGGAATTTCCTTTGCAAAGCTTTTAATTTCATTTAGCGTCATTTCACGGGCAAGCACGACTCTTTTAACGCCCATGGAATAATACACCCTTGCCGCCTCGGAGTTTTGGCAGTTTGCCTGGGTTGAAACGTGTATTTCAAGGTCGGGAACCTCTTTACGAAGATAAGAGATAACTCCGAGATCTGAAACGATTATTGCATCAACGCCAACGGAATAAAGCTCTTTGGCGTAATTACCAATATCTGCAAACTCATAACCCTTTGCGTAGGAGTTTACGGTAACGTAAAGCTTCTTATTAAGCGAGTGCGCATATTCAACGGCTTCCTTTATACCTGTCAAGGAAAAACCCTTAACAGCGGCGCGAAGCTGCATAAACGGACCGCCGATATAAACCGCATCGGCTCCGAATTTGAACGCGGCTTTCAAGCATTCCATATCTCCCGCAGGAGCGAGTAATTCTATCTTTTTCATAATTTTTGTCCTTTACTTAAGGCTTTTGAAATAAAGCCCGGTGGTTCTGTCAAAATCGGGAAGAGCGTTTTGCCTATACATTTTATATATTTCGGCAACTCTTTTGGGCGATTCCGTATTGAAATATAAAAGAGTGAATTCGGCATCAATGCCTTTGTCGGCAACGTATAGAGGAACGGAATTCAACAGAGTTGTAAATCGCCTTTCATTGCATAAAAGAGGGAAGCGAATATTCATTCTGTCGGTAACGGCACCGTGTCCCTTGCAATCGCCGCAACCGTTTTTGCTCCTTTTAGGGCAGGCGCGCATTTTCATAAGCGGTAAATGTCCGTAGCCAATAATGCCCAAGGGAATATCGGATTTAAGCAAATTTAAATTTGAAGCACTTGTTTCAAATGAAACGACGGCGGCTTTAATGCCCATTTCGGAGGCAACCTCGACGGCGCTTGAGTTTATCAAATTTAAGCCGTATCCGCCAATTGCGGTAAGCCCTGCTTTTTTCGCAAGATAGACTGCACCGACGTTTTCGCACCATAAATATTTAAGTCCCAATGCCTTTTTCTCTTCAATAAGCGCCGAAATTTTGCTTTCGTCCTCGCCGAAAATAAGAGCGGGTAATTCGGCACAGATGAATTTAAATCTGTCTAATGCCTCGCGCGTAATTTCTTTAAGCGGTAAAACGATTGCGGCGTTGCCGTCAATTAACTCGAGCTGGGAATACTTTAGTACCCTTATAACGTATTTCGTTTGCGAAAATACGCGCTTTTGCCTTTCCGGTAAATAAAACGGTAATATTTTATAATCCTTTTTCTTGCATCTTAAGGCCGATAAGCGCTCCAATGCGTCTCTTCGTAAAGCGTTTAAATGTGAAAGGGAAAGAGTCAAACCGTCATCAACCGAAACGTCAATACTGTTTACAAAATACGGAGTTCCGCCTGTTTTGCCTATTTGCTTAACTACGTCATCTTGAGTAATCGCTCTCGTAACGGCATCTTCGGGTATATCACCTTTTACCGAAACAAAATTGCTTCCGTCGGAAACAAGAAGTGAGACCTCGCTCTCTTTTTTAACAGATATGTTAATGTCTATTGCCACGCGTTTCGCTTCGTTTCTGTATCCGGCGGCAATTTCTTTTAAAACGGATGCGGCGGCTGTTACGTCCTCCTTGCTTCTGTGGCCGAACATATCGGAGTTTCTGCTTGCCGTTATATATCCGTCGGTAAATCCGGAGCGTGAAAAAACGGCTTGAAGAGTTTTCAAATCGGGCTCTTTCCCGTCTATTGTTGCTTTGCACGCCGAAACCGCTGCGGCAACGTATTCGGGACGCTTCATTCGTCCCTCAATTTTGAATGAGCATACGCCTGCCTCCGCGAGCCTGTGAATGTATTTTATATGCGACATATCCTTGAGAGAAAGGGCGTAATTTTTGTTTTCAAGCTTGAAATCAAGACGGCAGGGCTGTGCGCAAAGACCTCTGTTTCCGCTTCGCTGACCCAATACCGACGAAAGATAGCAACAGCCTGAAAACGACATACAAAGGGCGCCGTGAATAAAGACCTCGATTTCAATATCGGTGCTTTTGCATATCTCCTCTATTTCCGAAAGCGAAAGCTCCCTTGCAAGCACGGCGCGCTTAAAGCCAAACTCCTCAAGTTGCTTAACGCCGCTCACATTGTGAACGGAGAGCTGAGTGGAAGCGTGCATTTCAAGCTCGGGCACAAATTGCTTTACCATTTTTGCAACGCCGAGGTCTTGTACTATGACCGCGTCTACACCCGCCTTTGCAACCGAAACTATATCGTCGTAAGCCGATCTCAGCTCCTTTTCGGTGACGAGGGTATTGAGTGCCGCGTGTACTTTTACTCCTCTTACGTGACAGTAATCAACCGCCTTGCAGAGCTCGTCAAAGGTAAAATTCTTTGCGTTTCGTCTTGCATTAAAGCTGCCGTAACCCAAATAAACCGCATCTGCACCCGAGCGCACCGCCGCTTCGAGCTGTTCAAATGCACCTGCGGGTGCAAGTATTTCTCTTTTCACCTTTTAAGCTCCTTTCCGAAAAGTTAATCTAAATAAGGCAGTATGCAAATACATACTGCCTTGAAATTACTTTATTGTTACCGCTATTTCGTACTCGCCCTTAACGCCTATATAAAGGTCCTCGGGAAGATCGAAGGTAACGGGTATCTTAACGTTGCCTTTAACAGTTTGCTGTGAAGCGTCGATAACGGGACTGATATCATCAAGCACGAGCTTGTCAAGGTCTGATGATCTGCCGCGAATTGCAACGGTAATATACTTGGTTTTTGTGGTAACGTTTCTGCCGTCGGGTTTGATTATGTCATCAGAGGTAACGGCAATGCTGAGTTCTCTTGTTTCAACGTCGTCGTAGCTTACCGATACGTTTACCGACGAGGTATTGTCAACCACCTTGACTCCGTTGGGAAGCACAAGCTTTATATCCTCGCTGAAGCCGGCATCGGCAACGCCGCAGGCATCAAGCGTTCCGATATCGAGTGAACTTATTCTTGAAATAACGTCCTCCGCACCGGAGATAAGAAGCGTTTGAGGTGAGATTATTTTTGTGATAAAATCGGCATCATTTCCGCCGGAGGTGTTGATGATATTATAATTTAAGGTTATTTCTTTGGTCTTATAGACGTTTGCCGTAACCATTATCTGATTGGTATCAAACGAGAGCAACGGGCTGGAAATAACGTTACCGTCGGCGTCATAGAGGGTAAAGGGAAGGTTTTTAACTGCGGTAGAGCTTATATCGCTCACGTCGAGGCTGACCGCCGCCGAAACAACGGAATTTACTATGCTTTCGGGACCGGTGACCAACAGCGAGGTGGGGTAGGGCTTTACCGAATCGAGAATATATCCTTCTGCAACGGAGCCGTTTGTGATAACGCTGATATCAACGCTCTTTGAAACCTTATTGTCCAAATTTATCGTTAAGAACTTTATGTTGGACTTGACGTTTGAAAGCATTTCGATATTATCGCAATCAATAATGATATTGCAATCGTACTGTCCCGCGCCTATTACCTGCGAGAGATCAAGCGATGCCTTGATGCTTGAACGGTCGATAGACGCAATTACCGAGCGCTCACCGACCAGAGTAACAGTAACAGTCGCGTTGATGTTGTTTGTCAGCATAAGATTATTTT
The DNA here is from genome assembly GCA_017504945.1 of Clostridia bacterium. Taxonomy (GTDB): domain Bacteria; phylum Bacillota; class Clostridia; order Oscillospirales; family RGIG5299; genus RGIG5299. The sequence goes on along the minus strand of JAFVQJ010000005.1, from coordinate 20,527 downwards.
CTTCTGCAACAGTGCCGTCAAGCGATATTGAAACGGGAATATTTCTGTATTCCTTTTCGATCTCGGGAGACTCGATTCCTACAACGATAAACCAGAATATAAAGGCGATAATAAAGGAAATGAGCTTAAGAACGCCGTTGTTATTAAGAAAGCTGTTGAAAAATTCTTTTACCTTACTCATTTTTTAGCCCTGCCTTTGAAGAATTTCTTTTCTTTCTTTTCAGTGGCGGGTAACAAGCACTGTGAAAGCTGCTCATGGAGCATTTCTCGGGTAAAGCCTCTTTTTAACACGCCGTTAATTGCAACGGAGATCGCGCCGGTTTCTTCTGAAACGATAATGATCACGCTGTCTGTTGCCTCGGAAAGTCCCAATCCTGCGCGATGCCTTGTTCCGAGCTCTGCGGAAATATCTTTATTTTCGGAAAGAGGGAAGAGACAGCCTGCTGCTGCAACCTTGCCCTTTGAAACGACCACGCCGCCGTCGTGAAGAGGCGAATTGTGGAAGAATATGTTTTCAAGCAAGAGCTGAGCGCAATCGGAATTTATATATGTTCCGGTGTCGCATATCTCCTTGAGATATATCTCTCTTTCAAAAGCGATAAGTGCGCCGGTACGGTTTGCCGAAAGATTGAATACCGCCTTGGTAACGTTGTCGATCAATTCTTCGGTGTATAACGAGTCCTTGCTGTCATCGCTCATAAACTTTAAGATATTTACGCCCTTTTTGCCAAACTGCTCGAGTATTCTGCGTATCTCGGGCTGGAAAAGAATAATAAGCGCCAAAACACCGAACTGAAGTGTGGAGGAAAGAAGAAAATTAAGCGTATTAAGACCGAGCACTGTCGACAGTCCGACTAAAAGCATCACAATGAGAATACCCTTCAACAGCTGTGTTGACTTGGTATTCTTGAAGAATTTCGCTAATTGATAAAAAATAAATGTTACCGCAAGGATATCGATAATATCCTGAAGCCTTATCAGCATAACGGTGCTGACGATGAAATTCCACAGATTGTAAATCGCTTCCAACATAATTTTCTCCATAGTTACGCTATTATATTAATATTATAACATATAAATATCTGGTTTAACAAGATACTTTATTAAAAAAATAAAGAAAAAAGTCCGGAATTTTTCAATTCCGGACTCTGAAACGGTAAGTTATATGCTCTTTAAGTTTTTCATACTGTATTTTTCGAGAAGAGCCTCGTCAAACTCGAAGGTGAGCTTTGCTATCTCTGCATCGAGTAGGTCGGTAAATACCTTGTTCTCGGTGATGATGTTGATGTAAGGAGTTTCATAATCGTCCTTTACCTCCATCATCTTGTTTACAGTGCTTTCCGATTTTGCCAAGTCGAGCTTGAGGATGATATGCATACCGGTAACCTTATTGTCGGTAGACTGTGAGGTGACCTTGCAGGTGCCTATCTCGTTTTCTTTAAGCTCCTTTGCAAGATCGGTAAACTCGCTGTAAAAGTTATTGTACTCTTTGTCGAAAACGTATCCGCCGTATTCGGTAACGGAGAGAGCACCGAAGGAAGAATTGTAGGTGGCGGAGCAATAGGTCTTGTCGTGAGTAGTTACGTTATCGGTAGTGGTGGTCTTAATAGAACCGGTATCCTCCGAATATTTCTCAACGAGACTTAGGAAATTTTCGAGAGTGGGATTTGCTTCATATTCGCTCTTTATCTTATCAACAAGCTCCTGGACCTCTTGCTCGGTACGTGTCTTGGTAACCTTTTTTTCGTCCTCGGTAACGGTATAGGAGGTGCCGATATAAATGTGCTTTACCTGTAAATAGTTCTCAAGAAGATGGGCCTTTGCCTGCTCGGAGGTAACAGCCATGCTGCCGCCTTCGCCGAAGAGATGCTCCTGAACGCAGGAGATCTTAACGAGAGAACGAAGCATTTCCTTGAACTGAGTTTCGTTCATGCCAAGACGAGCGCGTATCTTCTTAACGGTAGTCTCGCCGTAGTTGGAAACCATAGAATTATAATAGCTTGCAACGTCGGTAATCTCGTCCGCACCGAAGGTAAGACCGTATTCGTTAAATAACTTAAGAATAACGAACTGCTGCTTGAGATCGCCAACAAGGCTGTCGGTAAGGAACTGATTTACGGTAATGGGCTCTTCGGCATCGGGATCGTAGATGTCGTCGAGAGTATCCTTAAAATAGGTTTGGAAATAGTAATAATAGTTCTCATAGTATGCATCGTAATATGCATAGTTGTAATACGCCCAGAAAAGATATTCGTCAAAGGAAACGGTGCCGACAACGTTGCCGTCCGCATCTTTAACTGTTGCCATAGTTTCGGGTTTTGCGCAGCCTGCAAAAGCAGTGATCATAAGAATGAAAGCCACGACCAAAACCGCAATTTTTTTGAGTTTCATAATAAGCCTCCGCGGTTTATAAATAGTTAAATATAATTATAGCACTTTTAAATACGAAAATATTAAACAATTTGTAAATTTAACAAAATTATTGAAACTTTTTTATTTGGAATCGATATAAAATTAATATATCAAAAATTGACATTTTTGTTGCAATTTAAAAGATTAAGCGTTATAATATATTTAATAATAAATTTTCGGAGGAAAAAATGAGCAACGTAAAATATTCTTATGAACAGCTTAAAAGATTTTGTAACGACGCTTTTGTGAAATTCGGCTTTACTGTCGACGAAGCAAACCAGATAACCGACGTACTTTTGCTTTCCGATCTTTACGGTATCGAATCGCACGGTATGCAGAGACTTGTTCGCTATCACAAGGGCATTGAAAAGGGGCTTATCCACGTTGATGCAAAGCCCGAGGTAGTTTTTGAAACTCCCGTTTCCGCAGTAATCGACGCTCACGACGGTATGGGTCAGCTCGTATCGATCAAGGCTATGAATATGGCTATTGAAAAGGCAAAGACCACCGGTATGGCAATAGTCAGCGTAAGAAATTCCAACCATTTCGGTATTGCCGGCTACTATGCAAAAATGGCTTGCGATCAGGGTCTTGTCGGCTTTGCAATGACTAACTCCGAGGCAATAATGGTTCCCACCTACGCCCGTCTTGCGATGCTTGGCTCTAACCCCATTGCAATGAGCGTTCCCGCAGAGCCTTATCCCTTCTTCTTCGATGCATCTACCACTGTAGTTACCAGAGGAAAGCTCGAAATATACAATAAGCTCTCAAAGCCTCTTCCTGACGGCTGGGCGCTTGACGAAAACGGTAAACTCTGCACCGATGCACAGAGAGTACTTAAGAATATAGTAGGAAAGAACGGCGGCGGTATCGTTCCTTTGGGCGGCGACACCGAGCTTCTCGGAAGCCACAAGGGCTACGGTTACGGTATGCTTTGCGAGATATTCTGCTCTATATTCTCAATGGGTATTACCTCAAACCATACTCATATCGGCGGCAAGGGCGGCACATGCCACGGCTTTATGGCGATAGATCCCAAGGTATTCGGCGATCCCGCAGCTATCAAGGAGCATTTCTCCACCTTCCTTCAGGAGCTTCGTGACGCACCTAAGGCAGAGGGTGCCGAGAGGATCTATACTCACGGCGAAAAAGAAATTCTTGCATACTCTGACCGACTTAAAAACGGCATAAACGTAAATATCAATACCGTTGCCGAAATGAAGGACCTTTGCGATTATCTCGGAATGGACAGCGTTGAATATCTCGGTAACGTTGATTTCTCCAGCGCAAAGCAGAGCTCTTATAAATAACAGAAAATATGTAAAAATCCCCGAATTTTCGGGGATTTTTGTTTGTAAAATAGAATAAAACGGCGATGACAGACATCATCGCCGTTTTTGATTTTTTGTTATCAGCCGTTATTTCCGCAACCGCCCTCGTTGCCCTGAGAAACCGAAACGATGGGCTTTTGGGTGTCCGACGAATTGTCGGGAAGCTCGGTCACCGTAAAGTATTTATACTCGTTGTCACCTATTTTAATAACGACGTTTCTGAATGCGCACTCAATGGATCCGTCGCTTTCAAGACCTAAAACCAACGTGCCGTCGTGAGTGGCCTTTACCAAGGTATAATCGGTATAATTTGCCGTGCCGTTTATATAAACGGAAGCAACTCCGTTTTTCCTTACGAACTTGACCTCGTTAAAGGCGGGTTTTCCTTTGTTATCTTCGTATTTTACGCCTGCCATTGTATTGCTGCCGGCAAGTTGAATGGAACTTTTAATATCTGCATCAATGTCGTAATAAACCGCACCGTAAGAACCTAATTCCATTAAATATCCGGAGAAGCTTTCCTTTTTTGCGCTGTTAAAGTTTACAAGCGCACGTCCGCCCGATTGAATTGCATTCATCTCGAATGTGATCTCATAATCGCCTGTAAGAGAAAGTGCGGGGTCGTTAAGTGCAATGCAGTAATTCATCGCAGCGCCCTTGTCGTTTGTAACGACCTGAAGAGAACCGTCGTCTGCAACGGTCCATTTGCCGCCGGTTACCTGCCAACCCTCGATGGTGCCGTTGTCAGCATTGCCGATAATGCCAAAAGAGAAAACTACGGAAAAAATAATTGCCAAAGAGATAATTGCCGAAATTGTTTTTTTCATAATAAAACATCCTTGTTTTTTAAATATTATAACATACAGTTGATATCAGGTATTTGCAGAATAAGACGGATATTTTATAATTAAAGACATAAAAACAAGGCGAATTTCACATATTCTTTTTGTGTGATAATATCCAATTCAATGTTTCTTCCGTAAAAGCATAGTCCCATGCGTTATGCCCAACGCCCTCTAAAACCGTCATTTTGAAATTGGGGTTATCCTTTAACCGGGCCGCCATTTCAAGAGTGTGACTGACCGGAACGATGGGGTCGATTTCTCCGTGAAACGCCCACACGGGCATAGTCAAAGCGCTTGCCGCCCACGCCTGCCCACCGCCGCAGCAGGGAAGGATCGCCGCAAAAAGCTCGGGGTATGCGGTAGCGGTGTTCCATGTGCCGTAGCCGCCCATGCTCAATCCGCAAAGATAGAGCCTGTTGGTATCGGCATTGAATTTTTCGATCATCTCATCAATGAACCGTTTAATGCTCTCAATACGCGCAAGCCAGGTGCTGTCATCGGGACACTGCGGCATAATAAGAATGGCGTTTTTGAAGTTCCCGTCGTTTACAACCTTTGAAAAACCGTGAAGCGTGACCTTCATAAGCTCCTTGCCGCCGTTGCCTCTCTCTCCCGCGCCGTGAAGCTGAACAAGCAAAGCGGGTTTTTCTCCTATCTCATCGGGAATATAAGCAACGTAAGGGAAAACGCTGTCGTTTATTTGTAATATTTTCATTCAATTACCTCATGCTATGATTTACAATTCAAAAAGACTTGATTTATAAATTTTATAACTTCTTTGTATCTGAATATCTGACCGTCATAGCAATCGCCAAACAGCGGCGGGAGTATGATTTTGTTTCCCACCACGGCAAAATTGATAATTCCTTCAACTCTTCTTAAATTATGCTCTGCGTTTTGGGAAAGAAAGCTATATAGATCGGCAGTAAGACATTTTGAATAAATAACATTATACCGCATTTTGCTGTCGTCATATCTTGAACCCCACTGCGAAATTTCAAATTCCTTGTTTGCCTTTTTATTTATGCGGTCCTTTGCGTTGTTGAAATCCTTCTTGTTGAAATCGTCTGTTCCGTATAGCACTATGCGTAATCTGAGAAACTTGCTAAAATTAAAACGGTAAAACCGAACGCTTTCGGAGATGGAAAGCCTGTTTTCTTCATCGGTAAGCCCTTCGAAAATGCTTACAACGTCATCAAAGGAAAAGCTTTTATCGGCATTTAACACAACGGGTTTAAAGCCTCCTTCCTTTTCTTCACGCTTTGCCTCGCGGATCAAATATATAAGATGTGCCGCCGGAATTGCCGCTATTGTAAAGAATATAGCGGAAGCGAAAAAATATCCGGCGAATAACAAAGCGATTGCAAAAATTAAAAATATAAAACCGAACGGGGCGGTTATTATAAGAAATATTGCCCGTCTATAAAGCTTTTTTATGCGTACCTCGATTTCTTTATCCATATTATCACCTCAATACAATTATCTTAGCATATAAATAAGTGATTTTCAAGTATAAAACTCCGAAGAAGATAAATACTAACTGAAAATAGAAAAGTAATCTGCGCTGTGATGCGCGTTGTATTTTAATTTTAAAAGGAGTTTTTATATATGAAATCAACCGGTATAGTCCGCCGAATAGAGGCTCGTGTTATAATAACACAAAAGTGCAATTAAGCCTTATAATTACTAGGCTTTCGGGTGATTTTTTATGAAAAATTTTTGGCGAAAAACAGCACATTTTGACCGATACATAGCAAAAAGCGGAGTGAATTTCACTCCGCTTTCTTTTGCGCGTATAGGTTTGCAAGCGTATAATTCATAGACTTAAGTTTGTGAAGCTCATAATCAATATACGTCCACTGATATTTCTTTTCGGTAAAACCGAGCATTTCTAACGATTTATAAGAACGGAAAAAAGTATACTCTTCTTTAGAAAGCAGAAGCATGTTATTTATTTGTTGATTTTCAAATCTAGCAACAAAACCGTTTTTTAAAACTCCGTCATCACCGCGAACAAAACCTAAAACATAATACGTATTTGTGTTTTTATCAAATTCAATATAGTGAACCATCATTTTGTTATCTATATCAATTCTATTTGCTAAAGAAAAATCCGATGTATTATAGATATATATAGCCGAGTGCAACACATCCTCTCCACATCCAATATTAATAAATAACTGCCCGTCGGGGGAAAAACAGAAGCCGTTGTCATCACCAAATTTTGTATAGCGTATTTTCTTGATCAATGCAAAGGATTCAAGAGAATAAACGGCAAGGAAACCATTGGTTGATTTAACAATAAAAATCTTTCCGTCGGGAGAAAACATTGGAGAATATGCGTAAATAATGTCTTTGTATTTTTTGATTTCATTATTATCCTTATCGTACAGATACACCGTTTGACCTGTACAACCAATTGAATATTTCCCATTGTTCACATATCCCCAGAATTTTTTCATAAAATCACCGCCTTTAATTCATTATATCACATTTTATTTTAAAAGTAAATTCTCACAGTATAAAATTCGTTTAATCACAAATATTGGTGTCAAAATAAGGTTTTGGCGGTTTAAAAAGGAGTAAAATGATATTCTAAATATGCGTCAGAAATACATTCTCTGAGCAGTCAAACTAAATATTCAAACTGTCACAAGAAAAGCCGAATGAGCGTTCAAAATCATTCGGCGTTATGTTTTGTAAAAAATTTCTAATCTTCTTGATTTTCATCTTGATTTACGCATAAATAAGTAGTATAATAAAGTTACCCGGTAAGATTAAACTGTTTCCGGGAAGATAAGGAGATGCTTATTTATGAAAAAACTTAGTCTTTTAATTGCACTTTGTATGTTGCTCACTATTGGTGGTGTGTATGCAACCTGGTCCTATGTTGGCTCAACAGATATTATTGATGCCTTTGCAGAAAGCAAAGTAACGATTGCCGATGCTGTTATTGAAGGTACTTACGGTATTTACAAAATCGATAGCAATCTTATTCTTACTGTAGACCAGGCAAACGATAACCACGAGGCAGAACTTGTTTTTGGTTCTAACAACGACCAACCTGTTTATTTAACGGTAACTTTCACACCGAGTGTAAATGCACCTAAGGCTATTAAGGACAATGCCGTTAATTCCGAACTTTATTTCGGTGTTACAACACCTATGCAGTATAAAATAGATGCCGATGGCAATTATTCCGAAAGCGGAACAGCTGTTGATATTTTTAAATTTAAGAATTCCGGAAACGGAAATCTTGATAATACGTTTACATGGACAAAGAATGCCGATGGCACCTTTACATATACTTTGAATGAGGATGCATTGAAGGAACAGATTTCCCTCTCTCAGACTTTCGTTTTGGATATCAAGGCAGAGCATGATGCTTTCCGTACTGCCCTCAAAGGAAATATAGTTGCCAGAGTAACTGACGGTACTGTTAACTAAGTATACTAAGTATAAATCTAACACCGATATAGCCGTCAAATAGCTATATCGGTGTTTTATCTTTTGTTTTAGAAATTCAGGTGCGGAAATGACATCGTATGACATTTACGTCTTTATTCTGTGTTTTATTGTGTTTTCGCTTTTGACGGCGATGTTTACCTATTTAATCACATCCATCACCAAAATGGAGTTGGAGCTGATTCGGCACGGACACAGAGATGAAGCAATCAAAAAAGAACTGAATAAAAAGAGAAAAGAAAGCCGAGTTTTCCTTTGGGTTAACAGAATCGTCTCGCTTTTGTTGTGCGCTGTTTTTGTAACAACATTCGCTTTTGCTGTGTATATTCACTTGGCGGAAGACCGCCCTGCTAACGGTATTCCATCTATTAAGGTGGTCAAAAGCGAGTCTATGTCAAAGAAACATCCGGAGAACAAATATCTGACCGACAATGATCTTAACGATCAATTCCGGATGTTTGATGTCGTGGTTTGCAATCACCTTCCTGCTGAGGATAAGCTTGAATTATATGATATCGTAGTTTATAAAAAAGACGATATATATGTCATTCACCGTATCGTTGGCATTGAAGAGCCGAATGAAAACCATCCAAGCGCAAGACATTTTTTGCTTCAGGGTGACGCCGTGGAGAATCCGGACAAATTCCCTGTGCTATACAGTCAGATGCAAGGAATTTATGAAGGTACTCGTATCCCCTTTGTCGGTAGTTTTGTGTTATTCTTGCAGTCTCCTGCGGGTTGGCTTTGCGTTCTGCTTGTAATTTTTGCTATGATTGCAACTCCCATTGTGGAAAAGAAGATTAAGGAAGCAACCGATAAACGCACATCAACTTTTGCAGACAACGTATCCGAGGAGGCAAAAGAGGAGGAACACGAATGGGCAGAAGTATAGTGCGATATACGGCGTTTCTGTGCAGCTTGTTTGTTCTTGCCTCTGTAGGCGGAGTTTTCGCCACGTGGTATTACACCTATGAAACCACACTAAACGCGCAAGAAAATTTGAGTGTTTCTCTGTCAGATTTTGAGTGGAAACCGGAAGAAATACTTCCGACAGAATCGGAAATCGGCGAAAATCACTTGGCTTTGATTGAACTTATTCTGAATGAAAATAACAAAGGATATGGCTTAAATTACGACAATAAACACGTGCTTGAAGAATATTTGGACAAGTATGGTCTTATTTTTTCTAACCAAAAGGTTTCAGGAGGAAACTTAAAATTTGTTTCTGACGAAACAAATCAACTGTATTATTGTGTGGAAAAAATAAGCGACACTATGTATTATGCCTATACTTTTTCCTTTAGTGATTTGAACTCGGTAAAAGGTACGGCTACAGTGATGCCGGTGTATCGAACGGTCCTTGAAAAGACGGACATTTGGCGTGCGCCAAGAAGCTACTTCGGTTATGCGCAAACCAAATTATTACGTGCTTTTGGGGCAGAAAATACCCCCGGAACACTTGAGTATTCCGTTGATGTCAGCACGTGGGCTCAATAAGGATATTTTATCACGCAAACTTCTTATAGTTGTTCAATTAGGGCGATGACAAATTAAGTCATCGCCCTTTTCATATATCGATTTAAAAATTAAAAAACGATTGGAAAATCTACTCATAATTTCTACAAAAAGTGTGATACTAATATCACACTAAATTTGTAAAAAAGAGGAGATTTATATATGAAATCAACCGGTATAGTCCGCCGAATAGACGACCTTGGCAGAGTGGTAATTCCCAAGGAGCTTCGCAGAACGATGCGAATAACCGAGGGCGACAGCCTTGAGATATTCGTAGGTGACGGCGGAGAAGTGATCTTCAAAAAATACGATATAATAAGCAGTATTGCCGATATTGCCGAAAAATACGCCACGGTGATTCATTTTGAAATAAATGCAACCGTTGCCGTGATTACCGATGAGAAAGTAATTGCAGTATCGGGAATGGGTAAAAAAGAGCTTCTCGGAAAAGAAATAAGCGCCGACACTGCAGGGTTTGTAAAAAACGGAAAAAGTCTATTGCGAATACCCGGGGAACGCGGAATTATCCTTGTAAAAGACAATGATGATATAAGAGTCAATGCAATTTTTACCGTATCGTGCGAAGGGATACCCGTTGGCGCGATAGTAGCAGTCGTTTCCGATAACGGCTCCGTTTTGAGTGATGAAACGGTAAAATGTCTTGAACTTGCCGCCAAGCTTTTATCAAAGGAATTACAACAATAAAAAAGCCGATGCATTTCGCATCGGCTTTTATCATTCTTGTTTATGCCTTGTTTCCGCAACCGCCTTTGTTTTCGGCAGGGGGATTTACGGTGATAGAAGAGTCGGGCTCGGAGGGAGCGGGCTCACTCGATGAGGGAGGATTTACCTCAACACCTTCACCGCCTACGAGAACCAATGTGTTAAAGAACTGTGCGTCGCAAATGGTGGAGTAGTCAGCGTAAAGACCGCCGCCTTCAACGTTCATTATGATGTTGCCGAAGCCCATCTTAAGACCGGTCTTAACAACGAAATCCTCATTGTTCTTTCTCAAAGCGTCCCATTTGATGAGGATTTCCATAACGTAGCCGTTTGCATCTATCTTGCCCTGAACGTCGATAATGCCTTCTACTGCTCCGGTAGCATACTGGAAGTGCTCATACCAGATAGCGTGGCTGTCGGTGGTGTTTGACTGAGGTACGAAGTCGAAAATGTAAGAATCGCTGTAGCCTGCGTTCTTCTTGTTCATAGGATCGATTTCGATCTGAATACCGTCGGTTCCGTTAAGAACCTGGGTGTTGGTATAAACGTTGGGGTCGATATCGGTATCCTTTGCATCAACGTAAACGTAAAGTCCGTTTTCATTCCAAAAATAGTAGTAATCGGTTGCAAAAGGAACGCTTCCTGTCTTAAAACCGGATGTGTTTTGATCAATGGTAAATTTCTTTGCGTTTGCCCACTCGCCGTCAGCGATGGTGCCGTCGATGGTGGGTGCGCTTGCGGGAGCGATGTAGGGGATTTCAGCTTCTGCCGCTGCGGAAGAGCCTGCAAAGGTAAATGCCGCAAATGCAGAGATGACGAGGGAGAGTGCCAAGATGATTGACAGTGTTTTTTTCATAATGATCATTCCTTTCAAAGTATAGTTAAATTATAACATAAATTTGTCGCTTGTCAAGTAGCTTTTTAAAATATCGTTAATTTTAACAAAAAAATAAAATCGAATTTGTGCAAAATGACGATGTATGTTTAAATTTACTCATCTCCCTCGACAAAAAAACATATTTGTGTTATAATTATATACAATATATTTTAGGAGATAATCAAATGTTAACCGTAATTGAGAACATTTCAGAAAAAATTGCCGACGTTTTTGAATCGCTCGGTTATAAAAGAGAATACGGTGCGGTTTCGGTATCCGCCCGTCCCGATCTTTGCCAATTTCAGTGCAACAGCTGCTTTGCCGCGGCAAAGGAAGCAAGAAAAGCGCCCTTTGATATTGCCGCCGAGGTTGCAGAGGCTGCCTCAAAGCAGGAAATATTTACAAAGGTCGAAGCGGTCCGTCCCGGATTTGTAAATATCACGGTGACCGACGAATATCTTGTTTCCTGTGTAAACGAGCTTATTTCCAACGGAAATTTCGGAATAAAGCAGGTGGGTGCAGGCAAAAATCTCATCGTTGACTACGGCGGCGCAAACGTTGCAAAGCCTCTTCACATAGGTCATCTCCGTCCCGCAATACTCGGCGAAGCACTCAAGCGTATGGCGAGAATATGCGGTTATAATGCGATAGGCGACGTTCATATGGGTGACTGGGGAATGCCGCTCGGTCTTGTTATTGCCGAGCTTTACGTCCGTCATCCCGAGTGGAAATGCTTCTGTGACGAATTCGATCCGGCGGTTGACAAGGTCGAAGGCATAACTGTTGACGACCTGAATGAAATCTATCCCTTTGCCTCCAAAAAATCGAAGGAGGACGAGGAATTTAAGGAACTTGCCCACAAAATGACCTGCGACCTGCAGGACAGAAAGCCAAACATATTTGCCGTATGGCAGGAGATAATGCGCATTTCCGTTGCAGATCTTAAGAAAAACTACGGCAAGTTAGGCGTTTCCTTCGAGCTTTGGTACGGCGAGAGCGACTCCGATAAATACATACCCGAGCTTCTTGAAATTCTCGATAATAAGGGACTTTCGAGAGTTGACGACGGCGCCTTGGTAGTCGACGTTGCCGATGATGACGATAAATCTCCCATGCCTCCCGTGATCGTAAAGAAATCGGACGGCTCAAGCAACTACGCCACCACCGATCTCGCAACGATCTTACAGCGTGAGCAGGATTACGCTCCCGCTGCTATCTGGTACGTTGTGGATAAGCGTCAGGCGCTTCATTTCAAGCAGGTGTTCCGCGCCGCAAAGAAATCTGAAATAGTAAATGCAGATTGCGATATGTATCACCTCGGAAACGGCACAATGAACGGATCGGACGGAAAGCCCTTCAAGACCCGTGACGGCGGCGTTATGCGCCTCGAGGAGCTTTTGAATTCGGTTGTTTCCGCGGTTATGGAAAAGCTTTCCGAAAACGCCTATGCATCCGAAGAGGAAAAGCTTGATGCGGCAAATAAGATCGCAATGGCGGCGATAAAATTCGGTGATATGATAAATCAGCCCACGAAGGACTACGTTTTCGATATTGATAAATTTATTTCGTTTGAGGGTAAAACGGGCAGCTATCTGCTCTACACCGTAACTCGCATAAACTCAATAATGAGGAAAGCGGGGGAGTGCGGCGAAAAAATAAGCGGTATTTGGTCGGATGCGGAGCGTGATATAATTATCAGAATGCTCCTCACCTGCGACGTTTTCCAGCGGGCAATAAACGAGAAGGCACCAAACGTAATAGCTGAGAACGCCTACTTTGCGGCTTGCGACTTCTCAAGATTTTATCACGATTGCAGAATAATCGACGAGGCTGATGAAAACAAGAAATCGTCAAGACTTGCGCTTTGCAAAGCGGTAAACGATTATTTGAAGATGCAGCTTAACGTGCTTGGCATAGAAACTGTAGAAAAAATGTAATTAAAAAGACAGCGGAATATCCGCTGTCTTTTTAATTTTCATTTTGCATTTTCTGCATCTTTTTCCAGTTGTAAAAGCCGTAGCTGTCGTTAGCAAGAAAGGTTACGAAGCAGGCGACCATCGGGAGATAAGATATATCGCTTACCGAGGCGTAGACCCAAAGAATAATAAGTACTATATCGTTCACCGCATATCCTATCGCGTAATAAGGGCTTCTTAAATAGGTAAGCGTTGCGGCAAAAAAGCTCGTTGCAACTGAGAAGGTGCTTATATACAGGTTTTCCGTATTAAGAGCCTTGAGAATAAAGTAAAAGATGAAGGCTCCTACAAGAGATACGATTGCAACCAAAATAAAATGAATTGCTTTGAGCTTGTTGACGGTAACTCGGTTGGTATCCTTGTACGGATGCTTTAACCACGAAAAAAGGGCGATAACGGCGCAGGGAAGACTCATAAATACGTAGGTGATCATCTCTCCGTAATAGCTGAAATAGAGCGAAATAAGACCGTAAAGAAGGGCAAAGAGAATAAGCAATGCCTGACCGAATACCAAGCCGTTAGCAACGAATATAAGTGCAGTAACACCTATTACGGATGTTATCATATTAACTATATCGCTTCCGCCCGAAAGTGCAAAGGAAACGATTATAACAGCCACCGACGTAAGCCAAAGAATAATATCGAATTTTTTGAGATCCTTAAAAGGATTGCTAAACTTCATAATATCACCTAAAAAAATCGGCATTCGCTAAATATACCTTCTGAGACCTAACGGTATATATCGAATGCCCAATGCATTTTGCTACCCGGTGGCAGCGATCTATAAATAAAAAACGATATGTAAAAACATATCGTTTGGTGCGAAGAAAGGGACTTGAACCCTCACGAAGAAACCTTCACTACCCCCTCAAAGTAGCGCGTCTGCCAGTTCCGCCATCTTCGCATTTATTTTGTTCGCACTTTCAAAGTGCCTTAATATTATAACGGCAAATTGCCGATTTGTCAATGCTTTTTTGAAAAAATTTTAAAAATATTTTTTTCTGCTGCCAAAAAGCTTTTTAGGTTTACGGTGTAAGCATAATAAATGTTTTTTTACGTTATTAAAATGTTTTAATTGTTGACTTTTAATTAAAAATGATGTAAAATAAAATAAAAGAATAAATAAAATGTAATATAAATTAAAGGTGAATGAAATGACTACTGCAGAGCGCAGAGATATCATTGAGGAAATGATACGTGAAAACAATGAAATAGAGGTAAGCGTTATAAAAGAAAAATTCGGCGTTTCAAGCGTAACCGTAAGAAACGACCTTATATTTCTTGAAAGAAAGGGCGTTATAAAGCGTCTTTTCGGCAAGGCCGTGCTGAGAGATGAGCGTCTCTCGTCCGCATTTGACGTCCATTCCGTCAAGCAGATCGACGAAAAAGAGAAAATAGGAAAATACGCTGCATCAATAATCAATCCAAACGAATCGGTTATGCTTTACACAGGCACAACTACCTTGCAGATAGCGAAATATCTTCCTTCACAGCTTAACGTTATAGCCGTTACCAACTCCATTTACATTGCATACGAGCTTAAAAAATATCCCAACGTAAAAACTGTCGTTATTGGCGGAAACTTTAATCCCGATACCGGCGCAACCTACGGAATTCAGGCCATACGTCAGCTAAATGATTATAATATAGATAAGCTGTTTCTTGCGGTTGACGGCATAAACGCCGACACCGGCATTACAAACGATCAGCCCTATGAGACCGATATCAACCGTGCAATGATAAATAAGAGCAAAAACGTTATCGTCGTTGCCGACCACACCAAAGTAGGCGTTACCCGCTTTATCAATATGGGTGATATCGAAAAGGTAGATATGCTTATTACCGACACCAAGGCTGACGACAATGAGATAAAAAGATAAAAGCAAAGAACGTAAAGGTCGTTTTGGCATAAAAATATCCGCTCGGAAACGGGCGGATTTTTATTTGAGTTTTACCGTAATATCGTATTTTTCCGAAAAAGCTACGGGATTATATGAAAGCTTTGATTGTCGCAATCCCAAAAGCCCCATATCTTCCTCGCGGTTAATAAATTTTACTCCGTTTGCATAAGCTCTTGCAAATTCGTTTGCAATTACCGTGTAGCTGCCCGTAATTTCCGTGTTTGCCTTTTCAAAATGAACAAAAAGCACGTCGCCTATAATATCTCCCACGGAAAAGGCGGCGATCTTCCCGTTAACAAAGAGAATAAGTCCTTTAAAACGGTAGATGGACCAATTATAAAGAAGCTCGTTTAACGCGCTGCTTTCGGCAACCGAAAGCTCGCTCTCATCATTTGAGGGAAGTGTGGAAAGAAAATCGCGTATATTGGGAATATCGTCCTCAGTCATTTCTTTTACACTCCAATCGGAGTAAAGAGAACGGAATTTGTTTATGTGATTTCTCTTTGCCGAGAATTTTTTACCGGAAAAGGTAATAAAGCTTTGAGGCTCGTATAAATAGTCAAACCAATCGCGAGAAGCGGTGGCAGATATTTCAAAATTCGAATATGCCTTTTTAATGCAGTCTATACGCTCGCTCGGAACGGCGCAAAAATTAACGGTTTCGTTGCCGAGCTTTGAAATAGCAGAGTAGACCGAGCTGCAGCTTTTACCGATAGGAACGGAAAATGAATCTATTCCGCCGAAATATTTATAACGGAAAACGAGAGTGTCGTCGGTTATCGCGTAATGGGTATCGAAGAAATCGCGCCACAGAAAAACGCCTCCGACAGAATAGTCGCAGGCGGTAAGACCGGATGATTCGAAAAACGGACATATTATATTGACGTCATCAACGGAAAGTTTTTTAAAATCCATAAAAAATCCTTTGCAAAAACTTTAAATATTATATCACCGTAAAGACTAAAATTCAATCTTTATTTTAAATCTATTGACATAAAAGCGAAATAAGTTATATAATAAATATATTATTTTCAACGGAGAATGCTATGAAACTGCTCATTTTGGGAACGAACGACAATTTTTCTAAAAATATCGCCCGTTTTTTTAATCTAAAATACGAGGTATTTGCCCCGTCAAGTGAATATATGGATATAACGTCAAAGGAAGAGGTATTTGACGAAATAGAAGCTTTTTCTCCCAATGCAGTTCTTTTCTTTCCGCCGATAATCGACGAGGCTGAATGCGAAAAGGATGCCGACAGAGCTTTTAAGCATAACGCCTATGCGGCAGGACTTGCCGCAGTTGCTGCGGCGAGGGTAAATGCAAGCTTCGTGCTTTTCTCAAGCTATAAGGTCTACGGAAATACAAAGGACGTTATCACAGAGGATACTCCTCTATTGCCCGAAACGCTTTACGGCAAAACGCTCCTTGAGGCTGAAAAACTCGCTCTGATCAACGAAAAAAGCCTTGTTTTGCGTCTTGGCGAAGCATTTGAGCGCGATAACGGAATGCTTGCATCGTTTGAGAGCCTTATCGGCAGTGAGGGGATCGTAAAAATAAGCGACGTTAAAAAGGGAAGCTTCGTTTGCTCCGATACGGCTGCCAAAATGACGGATAAGCTTCTTGACAGCGGCGAATACGGCGTATTCAATATTGCTTCCTCAGGGCACGCCTCTTGGTTCGAATTTGCAAACGAGGTGTTCAGACATTATGATGCCGAGGTCCACACCTACGCCGACGAAGAGGGTAAATTCAAAAATTCAAAGAATTATCCCGACAATTTCAGACTGTCGATAGAAAAATTCAAAAAGGTAACGGGCTTCGTACCGCTTGATTGGCACGACGAGGTCAAGCATACGGTAAACGAAAAAATGCTGTTACTGTCTGCGGAAAAGGCGTTGGAGGAAAAATGATTTATAATAATATAACAGAGCTTATCGGAAATACCCCGATAATAAGAGTGGAAAAATTTTCAAAGGCATACGGTCTTGACGTTCCGTTGCTTGTAAAAGCGGAGCGTTTTAATCCTGCGGGCAGCGTGAAGGACAGAGTCGGTTATGAAATGATCTGCGATGCCGAGAAGAAAGGAATCTTAAAGCAGGGAAGCGTAATAATCGAGCCTACAAGCGGAAATACAGGCATCGGGCTAGCCATGGCGGCAACTGTAAAGGGATATCGCTTGATACTTACGATGCCCGATTCTATGAGCAAGGAGCGCCGCGATCTTCTTAAAGCATACGGCGCCGAGCTTGTTTTGACGCCTGCGTCTGAAGGAATGCAGGGCGCGGTTAAAAAAGCAAGCGAGCTTGCATCAAAATACCCTGATTCGTTTATTCCTTCGCAGTTTTCTAACCCCGCAAATCCCATTGCTCACGAAAAAACGACAGCAAAAGAGATAATTGAAGATACAGACGGTCGAATTGCCGGAATAGTTGCCGGCGTGGGGACCGGCGGCACGCTTTGCGGCACCGGAAGAGTCTTGAAAGCATTTAACGGTGATATTAAAGTGATCGCTGTTGAACCTGCCGACAGCCCTCTTATTTCCAAAGGAGAGGCGGGCGCTCACACCTTGCAGGGAATAGGCGCAAACTTCGTTCCCGAAAATTACGATCACACCGTCGTTGATTGCGTTATTACCGTCACGGGTGACGAAGCGGCGGATGCAGTGAGAATGCTTGTTAAGACTGAGGGAATACTTTGCGGAATTTCATCGGGTGCGGCTCTCGTTGCCGCAGTAAAAATGCAAAAAGAGGGAAGTATGCTTCCTTATCTTGCAATATTGCCTGACGGCGGAGAAAAATATCTCTCAACCGGACTTTTTGATTAACGGAGGATGTAAAATGGATTTAAAAAATTATAAGCGTGTAGGCGTTGCAATAGCTATGGCGAGCGAGTCCGAATCGCTTCTTGCATCGCAGCCGTTTAAGCTGATAGAGAAAACGCCGTTTGAGATATACAATCTTAAAGATCTGTATATCGTAAGCAGCGGATACGGCACCTTGAACGCCGCATTGGCAACGCAATACCTTATTGAAAAATATAGCTGCGATTGTATTGTCAACTTCGGCGTTTGCGGATATACGGGAAAGAAAAACCTTCACGGCGGGCTGTTCTCGGTAGATAAAGCGTATAAGCGTGACGTTGACTGCTGCCTTTTGGGCTATGAAAAATATGCATTGCCGCACGATACGGCTTTTATTTCGCTTAAGACCGACATTGTATTGCCGCAATGCACTCTCTTTACATCCGATGAGTTTGTTGGACCCGACAGCAAGGTGGAAAGTGACGTTTTGGTCGATATGGAGGGCTATGCCGTCGCATTTGCCTGCAGAAGACACGGAGTAGATTGCTATCTGTTTAAATCTGTCTGCGACAGCACCGAGGAAAACACCGACAGACAGCAGTACGATGACAAACTTGACGGCGCTCTTATGGGAATGGACGAATATATTAACAAAATGTTTGCCGATTATCTTGATAGTTCGGCAAAAGTGTGATATAATATAACAGACCGAAAGATTTTCAATAAATGAAAGGAAACAGTACGATGGAAGAAACCAAGGAAATACTTACATATAAGGGACTGCCTTTGGCACGCTGCGGCGATACCGTTTATTACGGAAATCCTACCGACAAATATATAATAATGCTTCAGGTGACCGATAAAGCAAAGTGTAAAGATATAACACTTGCCAAGAAAATAACGGTAATGCTTCAGCTTACCGATCCCGACATCAAGCTTACCGACAGAATAATCAAGAAATCCGAGAAGAGCAATTTCTATGCAGCTATGGATATTGCTGATATATGGCTCACAAGAGCAAAAAACGGTAAAATATAACGATAAACCCGATGGAATACCATCGGGTTTATTTTTTTACAGTTCTTTTTTGATTTTATCAAGCGCTCCCTTTTCAAGCCGTGAGACCTGTGCCTGCGATATACCTATCTCCTTCGCTACCTCAGTTTGAGTCCTTCCTATAAAAAATCTCATGGCAATTATCTTTTTTTCTCTGTCGGAAAGCTTTTTTATCGTTTCCTTTAAAGTCAATTCGTCTATCCAGTTGCTGTCTGTCGAGCTTTCATCCCGTATCGCGTCCATTACGCAAAGATTTTCCTCGTTATTGCCCGAGATGGGCTCGTTAAGCGAGATCGGGTCGGCTATCGCGTCAAGCGCATCGGTTATTTCTTCGGGAGTTACCCCTACAGCTCTTGCAAGCTCTTGAACCGTTGGCTCCTTGCCTGCCGTTCTCATAAGCTGTTCCTTCGCCGAGAGCGCTCGGTATGCAATATCTCTTACCGAACGGGATACTCGTATAGCATTATTATCTCTTAAATATCGCCGTATCTCTCCGATTATCATCGGAACTGCGTAGGTAGAGAAGCGAACATCGAGTGATATATCGAAATTATCAACGGATTTTATCAGTCCGATGCAACCTACCTGAAACAGATCGTCAGCGCTTTTTCCTCTGTTTGAAAACTTTTGGATAACACTTAAAACAAGCTTCAAATTTCCGTTTATAAACTTCTCGCGGGCATTCATATCGCCCTGCCGTATTTTGACCAATAGCTCTCTTTTCTCCTCTTCGGTCAAAACGGGAAGCTTTGAGGTATTTACGCCGGTAAGCTCAACTTTATTATACAAAAAAATTCCTCCGTAACAATCGATATAACGATTATTGACGGAAGAATTGAATTTTAGAAAGGCAAAATCAGGAAATTCTCAAAAGCTCCTTTTTCAGCTTTGAGAATATCTTCTTTTCAAGCCTTGAAATATAGGATTGCGAGATATTGAGCATATCGGCTACCTCTTTTTGAGTAAACTCCCTGCCGCAAAAGCCGAAGCGCAGCTCCATTATCTGCTTTTCTCGCGGTGAAAGAGAATCAAGGGCTCTTTTGAGAAGCTCTGATTCCAATTCGTTTTCAAGCCTTTTTCCGAGGTCCCCCTCGTCGCTTTGTAAAATATCTGCAAGCAAGAGCTCATTTCCGTCACCGTCTGTGTTGAGCGGCTCGTCAATGGAAATATCCATTCTGTGAGAGGAATTTTTTCTCAAATACATCAGGATCTCGTTTTCAATACAGCGCGAGGCGTAGGTAGCAAGCTTGATGCTTTTATCTGCCTTAAAGGTATTTACCGCTTTTATAAGACCGATAGTGCCTATAGAGATGAGGTCCTCGATGTTTATTCCGGTGTTATCGAATTTTTTTGCAATATAAACAACGAGACTGAAGGATGTTGCATGCTCCAGTCCAAGGGAAATGGCCTTATTTTTAATGATCGCCATTCTGGTTTCATAGTCCGGCGGCTGCACATCGGCCAGCAAGCCCCATTCAAAGCGGCCTCTTAACCGATCCTGCAGAGTCTGCATATCGCCGGGCTTCCGGTCGGAGGTCATGACGATCTGCTGGTGATTTTCATAAAGGGTGTTGAAGGTATGGAAAAATTCCTCTTGCGTTCCCTCTTTGCCGGAGATAAACT
>JAFVQJ010000004.1 GCA_017504945.1 Clostridia bacterium | reverse complement strand
CTCAATATTTTATCTCGGATATCCTCGATGATGATATTGTCTGCACCGTAGGGCAAGAAGAAAAGAAGCTCTTATTGTTCGATGACTTTAACTGCTTTGACGAGGGCTGCTATGTGGGCGAAGTAAGCCCCGCCGTTATTGCAGAATTACGCAAATCCAACTGACGCTTATACGGCGTACAAACAAGGCTTAAAAAACGAAAAATATTCGCCCGACGGGAATAATGCGAAGGATCGCCAAGCGGCTCAGCGGCGACCTCGCATCCGTCGGGCTTTCGTTTTTCCGAGTTTAGTCGGTTTTGTCAGGTTGCAGGGCGTGTGCTTGTCTGGCGGAGCGCAGCGACGCCACTTGTATCAAGACAAGCACACGCCTAATCGCCATTCTCGCAAAAACCTTGCGAGTTTGACCGCTTGAAGTAGTCCGAATTTAGCATAACAAAAGGGAGCGGAAATTTCCACTCCCCGGATAGGTAGTATTCTCAATCAACCATCTTTCAGTTGCTTATCGGTTTATAGTATTTACCTTCGACGATGACCGTTCCGTCACGATAAGTAGGTTTGCCTTTCTGACAAGCCCGAAGTATCATCTTTTCGGCGTCGTATTCGGCTCTTGTGATATTTCCGTCGGTAAAAGATCCTTCGCTTCCGACTTCCAAAACCTTAAAGCCTTTCGATACGAGGTATGCCGAGAATTGCCAAAGTTTTTCGTAGATACCGTTCGAGTCCATAATGATTGACATATCTTTTTCGGGGTGATATGCCGTAATTCTGAAATAAGTAGCCATATTAAAATCTCCTTTGCGTTAAGCCGCCGCTTTTTGGATTTTCCGCAGTTTCCTGTTCGCATACGGAAGCCACGAATTATTTACGAAGTTCATAACCGTTTCGTCGGGTTTGGTGTTGCTTTGGGCGTAGCACTGCAAAATCTTCTTCGTTTTCAAGGAATATTCCATCGTAACGAACGGCTTTTCGATATCTGCCGTGTTACGGACAAAGAAGATAAGCGTTTCTTCGCGGATAAACTTTCTGTCGTAGCCCATACTTCCCACGCAGTGGTGCAGCGCGTTTCCTTCTTTCATAAGGTCTGCCGGGCTTCTTGCAATCACGATAGCGTAACCGTCTTTGCTTTCTTGCATAGCGAGATACTTTTCGGCAACGGCGGCGAATTGTTCGTATAGTTCTCTTCGCTCTTCGGCGTCTTTCATCGCTTTTGCGGTGGCGTATTCGTCGATGCGGATATCGTGCCAGCGTTTGAAATCGTGCGGAAATCGGTTTTTGTCTTCCGTCATATCCAAGCCGAGATAATTACAGGCGTTGAGATAGTCCAAGTACAAATTCGTAGTTATCTTTTGCTTCTCGATATAATCAAAGAACCGTTCAAGGTCAGACTTGAAGAACTCCCGTACCGGTTTGAGATACCTGTCGTGTTGAAGCGCAAGTTTGTTTTTGTGGAAATCCTGTAAGGACTGTATCGGTTTACCCGTTTGAT
Source organism: Clostridia bacterium (assembly GCA_017504945.1). GTDB lineage: Bacteria > Bacillota > Clostridia > Oscillospirales > RGIG5299 > RGIG5299. The sequence goes on along the minus strand of JAFVQJ010000004.1, from coordinate 649 downwards.
AGGCTTTCAGGATAACGGCGACGTAATAATCGTGGAAGGCTATGTCTTCTCGGTGTTTCATCAGCCATTTGCAAAAGCGTTTGTCCTTGCCGACTTTTCGTAGTATTTGTTCTGAAAAAGCGATACGGTGAAATCCCGCTTTCATCAGATATTCGATTTGAGGGTATTTCTCGTATAACCGTAGATATTTGAATATATCGACGCCTTTGTAAAGTTCTACCGCCGAATACTTATATTCGGGGAATTTGCCGAGATATTCGCTGTTTACGATAGGAGCGTAGGGATCGAAAAGTTTATCTTCCTGCCAGCCCCACTCGGTCGATTCGTACCATTTTTGCTCTCGTTGTAAGCCTTCTTCGTACCACCCGACGTGATAGCCGGAGATATAGTAAAAGACGATATCTTTGATAAAGCACCTTTCCGAGTGAACGCCATGAACGGCGACTTGTTTACAGTGCCATTTACTATAACGGTTTTTGACGGCAACGGTAACTTTGACGAGTTCGCCGTCGTTCTTCGTCAGATAGGCGTAAAAGCGAGTAAGCCCGGAGCCGTAATTCCGGTAGTTCTTATCTTCCTTTTTGATACGTTCGATGATGTATTTCGGTATCGGTTTGATTTTCGTTTCAATCATTTTTATCACCCCACG